>NZ_BKAJ01000073.1 GCF_007992495.1 Reyranella soli | reverse complement strand
GGCCCGCGCTCCCAATGACTGCCCCTCTTGTCTACGTCATGGGCCCGTCCGGCGCGGGCAAGGACTCCGTGCTCGATCGCGCCCGCGCTCTGTTGTCGGTCGACGCGCCGATCGCCTTCGCCCATCGCTACATCACCCGGCCGGCCGACAGCGGCGGTGAGAACCACGTGGCGCTGAGCCGCGCCGAGTTCGCCCTGCGCCGTGCCCATGGCCTGTTCGCCTTCCACTGGCAGGCCCACGGCAACGACTACGGCATCGGCCGCGAGATCGAGACCTGGCGCGCCGCCGGCCTCACCGTGGTAGTGAGCGGCTCGCGCGAGCACTACGAAAAGATGGCGGGCAACGATCCCGACCTGCATCCCGTGCTGATCACGGCGGCCCTCGACAAGCTCCGGGCAAGGCTCGGCGCCCGTGGCCGCGAGACTGCCGACGCGACGGCGACCCGGCTCGCCCGCAGCGACGCCTACGCGGTGACCGATCCGCGGCTGGTGACCATCGTCAACGACGGCACGCTCGATGCCGCCGCCGAGGCATTCGTCAGGCTGCTCGCCACACTTCGCTACTCACCCGGCGTCCGCCGCCGAGCGTGAAGCGCGCCAGCGCGGTGAACGGCCGTCCGGCCGCAGGCTGGCGAAACACGCAGAGATCGCGCACCGACAACGGCCGGTCGATGAACCCCACGAACTGGCGGCGCAGCAGATCGGTGATTGCCGACCGTTCGCCCTCATCGGAAATGCGCCCTGTCAGGGTGAGATGGAAGCGCCATTCCTCGAGCACATAGGGATAGCCCCAGCGCAGCAGCAGCTCGTCCTGACGCGGCGACAGGCCAGCCGCGCGTCGGCGCGCCAGCTCGGCTTCGTCGGCAGGTTGGCGGAACTCGTCGAACTCGATGACGCAGCTGTCGGCAAGATCCTGCAGCTCGACCGACGGCTGGCTAGGGACCAGCGCCATGAAGCCCGAGATGCAGGCAAGCGTCATCGACGGCACGACGACCGATCGCCGGCCGGCGGCGAAGTTGCCGACGGCTTCCAGCAGGTCGCGCTCGCTGAAACCTTCGGCCAGCGCAATCGGCGCTTTCAGCGTGCCGTGGAAGCCGTAGAGCCGCGGATCTGCAGTGAGCTCGCCCAGGCGATCGGCGGTGAAGGCCGACACCGCCTTGAGCGGACGGCTTTGCCCGGTCTCGGCGTTGCGGCCGAGCCACTGGCTGGCGGCAACGGCCAGCCCTTCCTCGGGCCGAGGAGCGTAGTACAGGGCATAGCGCGGGACGGGGATGGACACGGACTCTGACTCTACGCTCAAGAAACCACTCCACGACGACCAATGACGGCGAAACGCAATTGGCCGGAGACATAGTCGATCAGAGCCACGGATACCAGGATCATAAGAATGATAAACGACGTCTGCTGCAGCTCCAGTGTACGAATAGCCTCGGCGAGATAGAGGCCGATGCCGCCGGCGCCGACGATGCCGATGATGCTGGCCGACCGCGTATTCGATTCGAAGAAGTAGAGAACCTGGCTCACCAACACCGGAAAGACTTCCGGGATGATGCCGAAGCGCACCCCCAAGAACTTGCCGCCGCCCGCGGAGACAATGCCCTCGACCGGTTTGCGATCGGCCGCCTCGATCGCCTCGGAGAAGAGCTTGCCGAAGGTGCCGATGTCGGCGGTCATGATGGCGAGTGCGCCGGCGAACGGCCCCAATCCGACGACGTTCACCCAGATCAGCGCCCATACCAGGATGTCGACACTGCGGATGGTATCGAGCGAGCGCCGCGAAAAGAAGCGCACGACGCGCTGGGCGGTGACGTTGCGCGCCGCCAGGAAAGCGAGCGGTAGCGCCAGTGCAGCCGCGGCCAGGGTGCCGAGCAGCGAGATGGCGATGGTCTCGAGCAGCGCCGACGAGAAGAGGCGGACATGCGCCCAATCCTTCGGATCGGGCGGCAGCATCAGCCCGGTGATCTCGGCCAGCCGGCCCAAGCCGGCCAGCAGCTTGCCGTCGAAGAAGCCAAGCTCCCCTATGGCGAAGATCAGCAGGGCGAAGGCCGCAGCCGCGATGGCGAGCGCCGTCTGGCGACGACGACCGAAGCGCTGGAAATGCTCGGAATGGCGGCCGCGGACGGCGTCGAGATCGACCGGAAAGTGCCCTGGCATCAATGCTTCTCCTGCAGGCCGATCAGGCGATGGCGGACGTGCGAGGTGAGCGTATCGATCACCGACACGGTGATGATGATCAGCACCAGGATGGCCGACACGTCGGAATAGTAGAACTTGCGGATCGCCTCGATCAGGTCCTGGCCGATACCGCCCGCGCCGACGAAGCCCATCACGGCGGTGCTGCGCACGTTGATCTCGAAACGCAGCAGCGCGTAGCTCACGAAGTTCGACATGGTCTGCGGCAGGGCGCCGAAGCGCATGGCAACCGGCCACGACGAGCCGCCGGCAATGATGCCCTCGACCGGCTTCATGTCGATGTTCTCGACCACCTCGGCGAACAGCTTGCCGAGGGCGCCCACGGTGTGGATGGCGACGGCCAGCACGCCGGCCACCGGCCCCAGGCCAAAGGCGATCACGAAGACCAGGGCGAACACCAGCTCGGGGACAGTGCGGCAGATCTCGCAGAAGCGGCGCACGGTCCAGCGCAGCCAGCGGCTCGGCGCCACGTTGGCTGCCGCGAGGAAGCTCAGCACGAAGGCGCCGATCACGCCCAGCACCGTGCCGACATAGGCCATCAGCAGCGTCTCGCCGAGCAGGCGCAGCCAGCGCGGCAGGCCCCAGAACCATTCGGCGACATCGGTCCAGACCGGCCGGCCGTTCTCGAGCTGGAACAGGCGGATGATGTAGCTCGGGAAGCGGTGGATGTTGTCCAGAAGCTTGGGGATCGAGACCTCGGCCGAGATCGACGACAACACCATCGCCACGGCGACACAGGCGAGGATGAGCAACGTGTGCCAGCGGCGGCTGCGCACCGACGCCTCGTAGGCATCGAGCAAAGGCCGGAGCTGAGCGTCCGGCAGCAGGGCGATCGGTGAGCTCACTTCATACCTTCCTCCCCAGCGAAGCTGGGGAGGTGCCCGCGTAGCGGGCGGAGGGGTCATGAGCGTCAGTCATGGTGCTTCCGACCCCTCCGCCCTCGTATGACGAGGGCACCTCCCCTTCGCGGATACCGCGAAGGGGAGGCAAGAGGAGCGCCGGGGGCTGCAGCCCGGTTAGCTCTTCTGCTTACGGAGCTGGTCGATGAACTTGATCAGCTCGACGACGGGCTCGTAGTACTTGGCGTCGACCTTGATGAATTCCTTGTCCTTGCCGTCGCTGAGCTTGTCGAAGGCGGCCTTGTCCTTGGTCGGCGCGTCGTTGAACGCCTTGACGATGGCGGCCTTCAGGTCGGGCGGCAGGTTGGACAGATAGGCAAAAGGCGAGTTCGGGATCAGGTCCGACTTGTAGATGACGCGGAAGTCGTCCTTCTTCGCCAGGTTCTTGTTGGCCATGCGCGTGAGGTTGGAATCGGTGTCGGAGTTCCACCAGTTGGCGGCGACGTCGACGGTGCCCTGCTGCAGGGCGATCACCGCATTCTCATGGCTGCCGGTGTAGGTGACCTTGGAGAAGAAGGTCTCAGGGTTGACCTTCATCTTGTTGAGGGCAAAGCGCGGCACGTTGTTGCCCGAGGTCGAGTTGGGATCGACCAGGCCGAGGTTCTTGCCCTTGAGATCGTCGATCGTCTTGTAGGGGCTGTCGGCCTTCACATAGAACACCGAGTAGTAGCCGATGGTGCCGTCGTTGTTCACCGTCGTGGCGAACGGCTCGACGGCAACGCCGGTGACGATGGCGCGGGCATAGGAGGCGGGGCCGTAGCCTGCCAGCTGGATGCTGCCGTTGCGCTGGCCCTCGATGACCGCGGCATAGTCATTAGCCACACGCAGCATCACCTTGGTGCCGAGCTCCTTGGACAGGTATTCGATGAACGGCGCATAGCGCTCGGTGACGCCGGACGCGTTCTCGGCCGGCACCACGGCCATCACCAGCTCGGGATAGGTGGACTTCCAGCTCTGTGCTTCGGCGGCGCCGGCAAAGGCGGATACGGCAAGTGCGGCACCCAGGGCGAGGCGACGGGTGAGCATGCGGGTTTCTCCTTGTTGAAGGGGCATAGACAGGATCACGAGCCGGCGAGGGCGAAGCCCGGACGGGCGCCCACCGGCATGAGGACGGGCGGGGCTTCGCCCACGACCTCGCCGGCTTCGAGGCCGTAGAGGTCACGGGCCACGGCGTCGGTGAGGGCCGCCGGCACGTCGTCGAACACGACGCGACCGGCCGCCATGCCGACCAGCCGATCGCAATAGCTGCGGGCGAGGTCGAGGCTGTGCAGGTTGCAAACGACGGTGATGCCGAAGTGCTTGTTGATGTGCAGCAAGGCGTCCATCACCACCTTGGTGTTGCGCGGGTCGAGCGAGGCGATGGGCTCGTCGGCCAGGATGATGTCGGGCTCCTGCACGAGCGCGCGGGCGATGGCGACGCGCTGCTGCTGGCCGCCCGACAGCGTGTCGGCGCGCTGGCCGGCCAGGCGGGCCATGTCGAGGCTTTCCAGCGCCGACAGGGCCTGCGCCTTCTCGTCGTCGCTCCACAGCTTCAGGAGCGCGCGCGAGGTGGGAACATGGAAGGCGCGGCCCATCATGACGTTGTTCAGCACGTCGAGCCGGCCGGCGAGGTTGAACTGCTGGAAGATCATGGCGCAACGCGCCCGCCACTGCCGCAGTGCCCGGCCCTTGAGCTGGGTGATGTCGGTGTCGCCGAACAGGATACGGCCCTGGGTCGGATCGCCCAGGCGGTTGATCATGCGCAGCAACGTCGACTTGCCGGCCCCCGATCGGCCGATCACGCCGACCAGCTGGCCTGTCGGCACGACCAGCGAGACCTGGTCGACGGCGCGCTTGCCGCCAAAACTCTTGGTGACGCCTTCCAGTCGCAGCACTGGTCCCTCGCGAAGCTTCCCTTGTCGCTGGGTAGCGGCGGCAGGCTGCACAAAGGCGACGGTTTGGTTACAGAAATCCGACAGCCGCGTCAGCCGAGGCACAAGCAGTGGATAAAGGGCGGGCCCGTCAGACCCAAAGCCGGTCGTCGCCAGAGTTGGGTCAGGCAAGTCGCAGCAGGGGTTGCAGTTCTCCAATAGCGCCCAGTGATTGTGTGAGGCAACGATGATTCGTTCTGTGTCTTGGGGAAGCTCTCTGTCATTGCGCGGTCCAGCGCTAGGTGTTCATGCGCCAGGCAATCGACACCGTCCCGAGGAACGGCGACTTCGTCATCCTTGAGGATGACGCAAGCGGCACCTATGCGGTCGCCCGTTGGTCGGTCGAAGCCGCGCAGTGGCTCGACGAGGAAGGGAAACCCAGTCGGCTCAACGCAACGCATTGGCAGCCGTTCGATTCTGCACAAAGCCCTGTGGTGCCAACCGACGAACTAGGTTCACTCACTGACTCGCCCAAGTCTTCAGCCTCGCCTGCTCGCGGCGAGGCCTCCCATTCCGCCTCCGGCGGCATGACTGCGCAGCCGCAGCGGACCGCAAAGCCAGGAAGATCCGTGAGCTTCTGGGCCGGGCTTGTCGGCTTTGCCTGGCGCGGCTGCGCCAAGATCCTGTCGGCATTTGCCATCGCCGGTGGCTGGATCGTCCAAAGGCGCCGCCGCATCGCAACGATAGCTGCCTGCCTGGTCATTGGCGTGGTGTTCGCCCCATTCTTCTATCGCAGCGATTTCGGCCAGTGGTTTCTCCAACGGACAGGATCGGAGCGCGACAGCGGGTTGAAACAGGCGCTTCGACAGGAGCAGGAACGGGCCGGCAAGCTTGCCAGCGATGCGGCCGCGGCGCGGCGCGAAGCGGAGTCGCAGGCGGCGTTGATCCGCCAGGCAGGCGAAGCGGCAGACCGGGAGAAGGAAGCGAGTGCACGTGCCCTCGCCGACCTGCGTCAGGCCCTGCAGTTTGAGCGCGACGGCGCTGCCAAAGCGACGCGAGCAGAGGGAGAACGGGAGCGCCTCATTGGCGAACTGGGCCAAGCACTGAAGCATCAGGAAGACGAGACCGCACAGGCAAAGCAGGCAAGTGCACGTGCGGCAGAGGCCTTGAGACAGGAGCAGGGCAAGGTCGAGAAGCTTGGCGTAGAGCTCGCTACCGCGCGGCACGAAGGAGAGTCACAGGCGGCGATACTGCGCTCGGCAAATGATGAAGCCGCGCGCATGAAGGAGGCGAGCGCGCGCGTCACGGACGAGCTTCGCCAGGCACTCCAGCAAGCGCAGGACAAAGCTGAAAAGCTCGCCAGTGAACTGGCTGCGACGCGGCGAGAGGTCGAGGCTCAGACGATGACGGCGCGGACGGCGAGCGACGAGGCACGTCGGGCGGCCGCGACGAGCAAGCGAAGCGCCGAAGAGCAAATTCAGGCCCTGCGCGAGGCGCAAGCCAAGGCCGAGAAGCTTGGCGCTGAATTGGCGGCGGCCCGCCGGGAAGTGCAGGCACAGATCGCCGTGGCGAGCTCAGCGTGGGATCAAGCCGCAGGCGTGAAAGAGGCCGCCGAACGCAGCGCCGACGAGCAGCAACGCGCGCTGCAGCAGGAACGGGACAAGACAGGAAAGCTCACCGCCGAACTCGCCGAAGCGAGGTGGAACCTGGAGGCGCAGGCGAAGGCAAAGGCCGCCGAGGAGGCTGCCCGAGACAACCAGTTGGCGGCCATGCGCGGGGAGCTGCAGAAGGCGAAAGCAGAAGCAACGCTTGCCCGCGAATCCCTCGAAGCCGAGCGCAGCCGGAGCCAATCGGCAACAGCGTTGTCTGTCGCCGATCAACCCTCGATCGCGCCACCGTCGGCACCGCAAGCGCCAACGAAGGCACCGACCAGCGATGCAAGGCAGCCCACGAATGCGGCGCCGCAGCCGACAGCAGCTCCCGAGCCGGGCAACCCGCAAGCCGTTCGCCTGATCGCGCGCGCCAACCTGCTGCTGGAGCAGGGCAATATCGGCGCCGCGCGGAACATGCTCGATCGGGCGGCGGAGATGGGCAGCACGGAGGCCCTGTTCTGGCTGGCAGAGACATACGACCCACGCCTCCTGTCGGCGCGCCAGACCTACGGCACCCAGAGCGACGTCGCCAAGGCGCGCGACCTCTACGGCAAGGCGCTGGCCGGTGGCGTGGGTGAAGCCAAGGCCCGGTTGGAAGCATTGCAGCAATGAACGCCAGGGAGCGATCAATGACGGCGAGGCCCGTGAAAAGATTGTTGAGCGCGCTTGCCCTGTGGGCGCCGATCGTTCTTACGCTCTCCCCGGCCACGGCCGATGCGCAGGATCAGCCGGCCCGACGCCCGCTGACCTACGCCGAGCGGCAGGACAAGATCAATGCCTGGACCGTGGGCCTGGCTGCCGGCCTCATCGAAGGTGCCCCGCTGCGGCTCGCTTCGGAGATAGCCCGGGTCGTCGACGATGGAGAAAATCTTCACGTCTTGCCGATCGTCACCCGCGGTCCCACCGAGAATCTGAACTCCCTGCTTTATTTGCGCGGTATCGATCTGGCGATCGTCAATTCCGATTCCTTGGATGAGTACAAGGTCGCGTTCCCGGATATCCAGCTCCATGTGAAGTATCTGCTCAGTCTCTTCCCGTCCGAGCTTCACGTCTTCGTCCGACCGGAGATCCAGAGCCTTCAGGACCTCACGGGAAAGAAGGTGAACTTCAATACGCTGGGCACGGCGGCGGCCTACTCCGGACCGCTGATCTTCAGCCGACTGGGCATCAACGTCGAAAAGACCTTCATTCCGCACCCATTGGCCCTGCAGCAGATGCGCAAAGGCGACATTGCGGCGGTCGTTTTCATCACGACCAAGCCAATCGACGCCTTCGTTCGCGGCCAATGGGAAGCCGGCTTCAAGTTCCTGCCGGTGAGCTACGACTCGAGGTTCGAGGACTACTATCTGCCGGCGTTCCTGGAAACGTCCGACTACCCGGCATTGGTGAAACCGGGCGAACGCGTTGCGACGTTGGCGGTGCCCACCGTCCTCGCCACCTACAACTGGCCCGTCAATTCGAACCGATACCAGCGGGTTGCCCGCTTCACCGATTACCTGTTCGGCCGAATCAACAGGCTGCAGGTCCCCGGCTTCGACCCCAACTGGAAGACCATCAATCTTGGCGCGACGGTGCCGGGCCTGAGTCGCTTTTCTGCGGCGCAGGACTGGCTGGATCGCCAGGGTCGCCAGGACGCGCGAAAGCAATGAAGCCTGCGGCCGCCTGCTTGCTCGTCTCGCTCGCGTTGGCGGGCGCCTCCGCGATGGCACAAGCGGCCGGCGATCCCATGGACAGGCTGCGAGCGTGCTCGACCCTCGCGGATGCCGAGAGGGTCAAGTGCCTGGACAGGCTCTCTCGCGAAATCGTGCCGGAGTCCGCACGACCGCGGACATCGTCCGGCTCCGCGGCCGCGGCGACACAGGACAGCTGGATCGTCAGCGAGACGACCTCCCCGATCGACTATTCGGCGGTCGTGATCGCCTCCGCCACGGCCGGAGGTGCACCGGACGGCTCCGGCCTGAAGCTTTCGATTGCCTGCCGTGGCGGGAATACGTCCGTGGTGCTCAGCGGTTCCGGCATCTTGCCGCCCGGCGACGTCTACACCGTTTCCTACGCCGTCGATGGTGGCTCGCCAACGACGCTTGCTGCCGCCGCCGCTGCATCCGGGACAGGCATGGCCATCGCCGGTGACGCCGTTCGCCTGCTGCTCTCGCTACCGACCCAAGGGGAGATCTCGTTCCGCATTGCCGGCCGGCAGGGCGCGACGCTGGAGGGACGCTATTCCCTCGACGGGATGAGAACCGTGCGGGAGCGAATGGCGATTCCCTGCAGATGGCAGGTCAAACCCGACACGCCGCGAAAATGATGATGGTTGCGACATGACGTCAACAGAGTTCAGGAGGATATGATGGCGAAATTGATGAATGCATTCGTGGCAGCGACGCTATGCGTGGCAGTTGCGTCCCTGCTGGTCTCACCGCTGCCGGCACTGGCGCAGAGCAAGCAGTCAGCTTCATTGCCAGCCGCACCCGGCGCCGAGAAGAAGACGCATCGGCTGATCCTCCAGGTGAATACGAACGAGCCTGCCGTGATGAACCTGGCGCTCAACAACGCAGCCAATGCCGAGCAACACTACAAGAGCATCGGCGAGCCGGTTCAGATCGAGATCGTCACCTTCGGGCCCGGGCTCAACATGCTGCGTGACGACACCTCGCCGGTGAAGGAACGGATCAAGTTGATTTCCGAGACGTCACCGTCGATCTCGTTCGCCGCCTGCGGCAATACGAGAGCGAACATGAGCCGGATCGAAAAGAAGGAAATACCCCTCATCTCGCAGGCCACAATCGTGTCGTCCGGCGTGGTGCGGGTCATGGAGCTGCAGGAACAGGGTTGGAGCTACGTGCGCCCCTGAACGACGTCCGCTACAGCGTCAGGCCGCCATTCACGTGGATGGTCTGGCCGGTGACATAGCCGGCACCGGGTGAGCACAGGAACGCGATCACCGCTGCGACCTCCGCCGTCTTGCCATAGCGGCCGATCGGCACCAGCTTGCTCATCTCCACCATGCGATCGCGCGACAGCGCGGCGTGCGCGTCGGCGTCCTTCTCGATCAGGCCAGGCGCCACACAGTTCGCCGTGGCGCCCCATGGCGCGAGGTCCACGGCCATGGCGCGCGCGAAAGCCTCGATTCCGGCCTTGGCGGCGGCCGAGGCGGGGAACATCGGCAGGCCGCGGGCGTAGGCGTGCGCTACGAAAGACGAGACGCCGACCAGGCGGCCCGCAGCGCCGGCCTTCACCAGCCATGGCTTGGCGGCGTGGGCGAGCTCGAAGAATGCGGAGGTCATGGCCGACAGGCTGTCGTCCCACGCCGCGCGGTCGAGCTGGTCGACCGGCCGACGATCGGCGAAGCCCGCGTTGCTCACCACGACGTCGAGCCTACCGAAGGCAGCCGCGGTCTCCTCGATCAGGCGACGCGCCGTGCCGGGCTTGGCGAGGTCGCCTTCGACCACCAGCGCCTTGCCGCCGGCGTCGCGCACGACCTGCGCGACCTTGTCGGCGCCGGCGCGGTTCTTGCGCGCGTGCAGCGCGATGGCGGCATCGGGGGCAGCAAGGGCGCGAGCGGTGGCAGCGCCGATGCCGGACGAGGCACCGGTGATCAGGATGGCACGGGTCATGTTGGTTCCGGTTGGTGACAGCAGACGCAGAGCTTGTTGCCCGCAGGATCGCGGAAATAGGCGCCGTAGTAGTTGGCGTGATAGTGCGGGCGAAGGCCGGGCGCGCCTTCGGATTGGCCACCCTGGGCCAGGGCCGTGGCATGGCAGCGATCAACCGCGGCGCGATCGGGCGCCATCAGCGCGATCATCTGGCCGTTGCCGGGCGAAGCGGGGTCGCGATCGAACGGCAGGCCAACCAGGAACAAGGGACGCGCCACGCCGGGCGTCATCCAGCCGGCCCAACCGTTCTCCGGTTCCTTGAACTTCAGCTCGAGCCCCAGTACCGGCAGCACGGCCGAATAGAACGCAAAAGCGCGCTCGAAATCGTCGACGCCGATGTGGACGTGGGAAATCATCGGCCGACCTTAGCCTACGGGCAGAGCCGACGCACGACTGGCGCCAGATCATCGGCGAAACGTTTCGCCCCGCGTGCCGAGAAGTGTCCTTGATCGACGAAATCGACGCCGACAAACGATGCGGGATCGATACCGACATAGGTGTCGCCCAGCCCGTCCGCCGCCTGCTTCAGAACCTCGTTGAATCTCTGCTGCATCGGCCAGAGATCGCGATCGCGCACGAGGGGCAGCCAGCCATACTGGCCGTCGCCCATCAGCCGTTCGCGGTTCAGGAGCTGGCCGACCCAGATCGTGGTCACGCCGCGTTGGCGGTTGATCGCCGAGATCGCGGCGATGTTGCGTTTGTAGATCGCGGCAAGATTGGGATCGTCGCCGCTCACCGGCGGCTTGCCGTAGGGATCGGCGAAGTAGCGCGCGGTGTCGAGATTGGCCCCAACGAAACGCATGAGCAAGGTCAGCAACGGCGAGAAGGTGACGTGCGCACCGCCGACGCGGCGCACCTTCTGGGAATCGATCTGGCTCGGCAGATGGAAATCAGCGTAGCCGGGATCGAGGTTGGCGATGTGCGCGTTGCGCAGATCGTTCCAGCCGACATAGTAGATCGCGCAGTGCGGCGGCTTGCCGAACTTGGTCTGGTAGAACGCTGTCTGGATCAGATGCTCGGCCGTGGTGTAGCCCGGCACGCCGTGATTGACGATGAAGTAGCGGTCGCCCAGCGCCTGGCCCAGGCGATCGGGCCAGGTCTCGCCTTCGCCCGCGCCGATGTCATAGGTCGTCGATCCACCGAAGGTCGCGACGACGGTTCGGCTGTCGAGGCTGCCTTGCGGGTCCTGGCCACGCGTGCCTTCGCGCGTGTGCTGGATCGCAAGCCCCGTCGAGCTGGTGAGCTTGAGCGACGGGATCGGCACGGCCTGCAGCAGCGCATGCCATTGGAAGCGCTGCGGCTCGAACTTGCCCGGCGGCATCAGGGTGGCCGTGCCAAACCCGACACGATGGAGCGCGAACAGGCCGGCGCCCCAGGTGAGCTCGAAGGCCATCAGCACCACAAGCAGTGCGGCCAGCCGCGGCCATCGGACCAGCGACAGCACCAGCACGAACAGCATCAGCAGATAAAGGAAGTACTCACCGCGCGGCCCGCGGACCGGCAGCTCATCGATCGCGCGCATCCACAGGGCGGCCAGGAGGGCCAGCAGCACCAGCAGGACCGCGAGTCCGCCCACGATCGCCCGCTCGAAGCGATACGGGCGCCTCAGGCCGAAATGGTCGAGAAAGAATGTGGCGGAGGGGCTTGGCACTTCTACACTGCTTGCGCGCAATCGTGGCTCAGGCGATTCGCTTTGGAAAGCGCGTAAGGAGCAGGATATGGCCGAGGCAGAGGTTCCCCCGCCGGGCGTGGTGATCGTCGAGGATCGCAACATCGGCCCGTTCGCCGAGACCGTGCGCGTGGGCACCCACGTCCTGTCGGCCGACGAGCCGGTCTCCGCCGGCGGCACCAATACCGGCCCCAGTCCCTACGACTACGTGCTGGCGGGGCTGGGCGCCTGCACGGCGATGACCTTGCGCATGTACGCCCGCCAGAAGAACTGGCCGTTGCAGAAGGTCCGGGTCTGGCTGAAGCACGACAAGATCCACGCCCAGGACTGCGCCGACTGCGAGACCAAGGAGGGCAAGATCGACCAGATCGACCGGCAGATCGTGCTGGAAGGTCCGCTCAGCCCCGAGCAGCGCGAGCGGCTGCTGCAGATCGCCGACAAGTGCCCCGTCCATCGCACGCTCACGTCGGAAATAAGGATCCAGACGCGGCTCGGCTAGTACTTCGTCACAAAGGTTGGACGACGGCGCGTTCCCAGAACGTCGACGGTCTGCAATGCCACCTCGCGCATCAAGCCGATCTCGCCCAGATCGACCCCTTCGGCAAGCGCCTTGGCAACGATAGCGAACTCCCGCCAGGACAGTTCGCCCGAGGCATCGGCATCGCGCAGCCACACGGCCGTGCGCAACACGAGATCGGCCCACTTGGAGCGGCGCCGCGCAATAAGGGCGTCGAGCACGTGCTCGACCCGCTTCGATCGCGGACCGCTACTCCGTTCGCCGACGATCTGTGCCGCCTCGGCGTCATCCTCGAACCACGAATCGGCGATCCTCTCCAGGATCGGCAGCCGGCCGCTGTTTCGAAGTATCGCCCTCACCGATGTGGCGTCCCGCATCGCCTCGGGAATATCGGCCCACAGCTCGGCAAGCACCTTGTCGGGGTCCGAGGGAGACGGTTGCCAGCCGGCACCGCCGATCGACTCCGCGACCTGGAGCAGGCCGACGGGCGGCGTCTTGTCCTGTGCGACGAGCAAGGCGAGATGATGCGCAACGACACCGTCGATATAGCCGCGAGAAACCGGAAGCATCGCCGTCTCCAGGAAGGCCCTCGCCACCACTTCCTCCGTTCGGCGGCGCGGCCCCGGTTCTCCGCTGAAGGCATCCGCAACGCCGTTCTTGGTCAAGATCGACGAAAGGCGCGCCTGCCGGCCGACGGGCGACACCATCAACAGCCCCTGGCTGGTAGAGCCGTCGATCGAGCTGGCAAGGATCGCTTCCGCATCGCCCGTCTCCCACTGGGCGCAATCGACTCCGGCCGCACGCGCGCCACGGACGATGGCGTCGAACGCGGCGCGCTCCCGTTCCGGCCGCCAGTTGCGCATGGCGATGAGCCGGCGAACGTCCGTCGGCGACAGCGTGGCGGAAACCGGAAGGAGCGCCGCCGCGACGGCGTATCGCACTTCGGGCCTGGGATCGAGCAGGAACAGCACGGCCGCACTGCGGGCGACCGCCAGCTTGCTGGTCGCGAGGGTCGCGACCATGGCACCACTCGCTTCCGGGGGCATGGCATGACCGGCTGTCGCCGACGCTGAAACGAGCTCGAAGGGATCGTTGCCGCAAGCCTCCACCATGTCGGCGATCGCAGCCTCGAGGTCGGCCAGGCGCGGCATGCCGACCTCACTGTCCGAGGTCGCGGTCGAAGCCGCAACAAGCTCGGGCACGGCGTCGATGCCCGCCTGCTGCAACGCGCCCGCGGTGAAGGACAGCACACGACCATCGAGTTGGCTGTCGCGCGCCCGTCGCGCAACCGTGGCCTGGAAGTCGGCGACCAAGGCGGTGGCGTCGGCGTAACCGCGATCCATTCGATAGCGCAGCTCCTGGAGCAACCCTCGGAGGACGAAGAGGTACCCGAACGCCAGGGTCTCGTCCTTCCCAGCCGGAGGCATGTTGTCCGCCACACCGTCGAAAGCCGCAAAAATCTCGCGCGGCGACTCGTGGAAGTAGCGCTCGAGGTCAGGCGAGATCCTCAGCGGCTGTCCCCTGGCGATTGCCCTCGCAAAACTGCGCGCGTGACGGAGCGTTTCCGAGGTCTTCGGACGAGGCGTTCCGTTCGAGCCCTTACGTCGTGCCATGGCCACCCCTCGACTTGGCGGCCGTGCTGTCGATCAGGCCGTCCTGGCAATAAAGCTCACAGCCACGGCGCGGCCTGAGAAAACAGGCCATCGTTGGGAAGAATGGCACCTGCATCGACCGCCTCCAACTTTCAAAACTGCATCTACGCCGTGCGCAACCCGGACAAATTGGAGCGCCTGCGTATGCGGCTGGGCTAAGTGGACTCGTCCTGCAAGCGAGCGATGGCGTAGGACGGCACATAGCCTGGCAGTTCGTTGCCCGTCGGCCGGACCAAGCGAAATACCACCTGGCGCGACCGGCCGGCCAGCAGGCCGTCCTTCTGCCTGCGAAGGGTGAAGATCATCCCGCGGATGTCGGCTGGAAACTCGTTCAGTCGCAGGCCGACTTCCTTGTCGCTGAGATGGGCGACGGACGCCGCCGCGCGCTCGGCCGCTTCCACGACGTCCTCGACCTTGCGCCTGAGGATCGCGCAGATGGCGTCGAAATCGGTCCAAAATTCCTCAGGAATATCGCGGCGGACCTTCGCGAGATCGTCGCCCGCCTGCATGATCTCCCACATGGCCAGCGGCGTGATGCGCGAGACCAGCGCATGGATGCGGCGATATTCGGCGCCCTTGATCTTCAGCCGCAAGCCGTCGTCGAAGCGGACGACGAAGCCCTCGGCGTCCGCCGACAGGTCATTGGCCTCGGTCGTGAGCTGCGACAGCGACGTGTAGACGGCGTCGCCACGACGGTCTCGTTCTCGACATCGAGGACGAGCCCGCGGGCGATCAGCGTCGCGTCGTTCCACTGCGCGTCATAGACACACGAGTTGGTGTAGCAATAGAGCCGCAGCCCGCCCGGCCCCATCTGCTCATAGACGAGCCGTTCGGCGCGCGCCGCCCGCAACGCGTCGAGAAGATCGCGAAACGGCAGGGTCCGGGCAGGATGAAGCTTGCTCATTGTCAGTCCAACGCCTTGCGCACTCCATCAGTCAATCGCCGCATCGACGATGACGAGGTTCCCGACGGAACTTTTGTGCCTCAGTGAGATTATCTTCTTATACGCGTCGGACGCATACCACGCCTCTGCAGCGCCGCGGGACGGAAACTCGATGATCACCAGGCGAGGATGCGGCCACTCACCTTCGATAGAAGTCAGGCGTCCGCCGCGAACAACGAAGCTTCCGCCAAAAGGCGCCAGCGTTGCCGGAACTTCCTTGCGGTAGGCATCGAACATCGCCTGGTCGTTGACCGTTTCGGCAGCGATCACATAGGCCTTCATGATTGCAGTCCCGTTCAATGAGTGGCGGCCCCACGGTCGTCCCATAGAGGCCCCTGGAGCAAATCTCAATACCGGCTTCATCCTTTCTCAAGGTGCACGCCGCTGGCTGGCCACAAAGCGCCGCCACCCTTCACGTCGAGCAAAGCGCGGGCCGTGCATATGGTCACTCTGCGCCTGCAGTCCCAACACCGCGTTCACGGAACAATCGCGATACCGGAAACCGCCATATAGACGCTGAGGTTGGCGATGCCCGACAACACGTGGATGCAAGGCCGGCGTCTTCTCGCAATCGAGACGTCTCTTGGAAAAGACCATTTGCTCGCGACGGCGCTGGCTGGCGAAGAAGGCATTTCCGAACTGTTTTCCTACGATGTCGAGATACTGTCGGCCAATCAGTCGATCACCGCCGAGACGATGATCGGCGACAAGGCGAAGCTTGTCATCCTCCCGGAGGAAGGCGAGGGGCGCATCGTCCACGGCATGATTGCGCAATGGTGGGCCTCGGCGGTGATCGCCCAGGATCTACGCCAGTATCGCGTGCGGCTGGTCCCCTGGCTCTGGTTCTTGGGCCATAGCACGGACTGTCGAATCTTTCAGAACCTGAACGTCCCGGACATCATCGAGCAAGTCTTCAAGACCTTCGGATTCACCGACTACCAGATGTCGGTGTCGCGCGGGGACTATCCCAAGCTCGAGTTCTGTGTGCAGTACCGGGAAACCGCCTTGAACTTCGTCAGCCGCCTGATGGAGGAGGTCGGCATATTCTATTTCTTCCGGCACGACGAAGACCGGCACGTCATGGTCATCGCCGACAAGAACGCGAGCTTCAAGCCCTTGCCGGATCAGCAGTTGTACTACGCGCCCGACGGCCGGCGGCGCCAGGTTACCCAGTGGGAACACGGCTATGACTTCCGACCGGGCCGCTGGGCCCATCGCGACTTCAACTTCGAGACGCCGTCCACCGATCTGACAGCGACCGAGAAGACCGTCCTCAAGCTTCGCCGCGCCGATGCCTTCGAACGCTACGATTATCCCGGTCGCTATCTCCAGAAAAGCCGTGGCACAGAGCTGACGAAAGGCCTCATGCAGGCGGAAGAGGCTGCTCATCAGTCGGCATGGGGCACCAGCAACTATGCCCGGCTGGCGACAGGCGGCAAGTTCACCCTCGCCGAGCATCCCTGTGAGAGCAAGTCGTCCGTCTACGTGATCCGGCGAGTGCGGCACCAGGCGACTGACAACACCCACCTGGCCAATGTCACGGCCGAGGCTACGCACTACAGCAACAACTTCGAAGCCATCCCCCACGACGTGCCATTCCGGCCGATGCGCGTGACCGAAAAGCCGTTCGTCCATGGGCCGCAGACGGCGATGGTCGTGGGACCGACGGGCGAGAAGATCCACACCGACAAACATGGCCGCGTGCGCGTTCAATTTCACTGGGATCGCTACGGCAAGCACGATGAAAGGAGCTCCTGCTGGATCCGGGTCTCGCAGGCGTGGGCGGGTCGCGGCTGGGGCTCCGTGCACCTGCCGCATGTCGGGCATGAAGTCGTCGTCTCGTTCCTGGAAGGCGATCCCGATCGCCCTCTCATTACCGGCCGCGTCTACAACGGTGAAAACGAAAAGACGATGAAGATGCCGGATAACAAGACCCAGAGCGGGCTGAAGGATCATGCCGGCAACGAAATCCTGATGGAGGGCAAGGGCGGCTCGGAGGATATCCGCGTCCATGCCGTCAAGGACATGCATGTCACCGTCGACAACGATCGTGAGATGCATGTCAAAGCCCACCTGAAGGAGACCGTCGACAAGGGACAGGAGGTCACGGTCCATCAGGGATACAAGGAGACGATCACCGAAGGGGCCACCGCCACGATCAGCGACGGCAAGAAGCTGACGGTGACCGGCGGGTCGACCGTTGACATCACGGGTGAGTACAAGACGACGGTCACCGGCCCCACGAAGCACAGCTCGACCGAGACGACGGACATTCACGCAACGGGGGCGGGCACCTACACGTCCGATGCCAGTCTCAAGTTCGCTGTCGCAGGCTCGGTGATCGAGATCACGCCGACGGCGATCACCATCACTTCCGGCCCATCGACGGTCAAGTTGGACGCGTCCGGCGTTGCCGTGAGCGGGCCGAAGATCTCGCTTAACTGAGCGGGGCTCTCGTGATCAAGAATGCGATTGAACGCCGTATCGATCTCTTGGCCAGCCTCTGGAATGAGGCGTCGGACAATCCGGCCATCCGTCTGGTTCGCTGGGTCGTGGATACAGACGAACGGCGTATGCTCGACGTCTTCGTCGCGCTGGAAAACAAAGAGGTAGGACAGACTGCGGACGGCTTCCTCAGACTGACAGCAAGCTTTGAAGGCGCGGGCGACTATGCGCCGTCACTCGTTCGCGAATTGGTAAAGATCGGCAAGGCGAGCGAGGAGGGTTTGCGGAGCAAGGAACTGCGCGATGATTGGACGCTTCCCCCGATCGCACCGAATGAAGGAAGCGGGCGGTACTTTCTTCGTGCTGTGGACTCGCTCAAATCTCACTATCCGGACCGGATGGACTGCCTTGTGCTGTTCCTCGCACCGGCGGCGATTTCCGATGCGGCCGCCTGGCGGCGCTGGCTCGAGCAGATGATTGGCGCAGGTATTCCTGCCTCACTCCGAGTCATGGTAGCGGACCCGATCGATACGCCCTTACTTGGGGAGCTCGAGCGTAAGTTTCCTGACTTGGTGCTTACCATCGAGCCACGGCTCGACATGCCCGCCGCCATGGACGAACTCGCACGATCCGAAGGTTCCGAGGGGCCGGCAAGGGCCTTTCGCATCCACCTTGTTGCTCTCGCCGCGGCTGCGCAAGTCAAGAACGGAGCAGGCGCTCAGAAGGCCGCCGACCAGGCGTTGGCGGTAGCCCGCGCCGAGGCTTGGCACGATCAGGAAGCGGTCGTGCAGATGGCGATGGCTGCAACGCGCCTCGCGACCAGTGAGTTCGACCTCGCGATCAAGGCGTATCGGAGCGCGTTCAAAGCGGCTGAGGTTGCGGCAGAAGCGGCGCATCCGGCTGCTCCGAAGCTGCGAGTGGCAGCCGGAATGGGATTGGCTGGCGCCATGCTGGCAGCGTCACGTTGGCCTGATGCCGCCCGCGTTTACGAGGCCACCGCGCCGCTGGCGAATGCCGCACAGGACGGCGTGATGGTGATCGAGGCTTGGCGCATGGCGTCGTACTGCCACGCGCAATCAGGCGCCGCCGCGGCAGCTTGGCGGTGCGGCAACGAGGCACTCGGCGCCGGCGAGACGCTGGATGAGCCGATGCGGCAGGCCTCGACGCTGCCCTGGGTGGGGCAAACGATGTTGCAATTGCTCGATAGCCACGAGCGGAAGGACGAATACGCCGCGGTTGTGCAAGGCCGCCTCAGTCGGCTGCTGGGCGAAGGCTGGGAGGAGTGTCTGCAAACGGCGGATACCCTGCCATGATGCTGGCGGCGACACATTTCGACCCGGTCATCGGCGTCGATGTCCATATGATCCAGCCGCCGGGGCCCGTGCCCCCGCTGCCCATCCCCCACCCCTATGTGGGCATCCATTTTGACCCGTTCGACTACGCGCCGATCATCGGTTCCACCATCCTCGTGAACGGGGTTCACCGCGCCATCGCCGGCACCACTGGCAAGGCCGTTCCACCTCATATTCCGATCGGCGGCGTCTTCGTGCCGGTGCTGCCGGGGAATGAGCACGAAGCCTTCATGGGGTCGCTGACAGTGGCGTTCGACGGTGACGCTGCGAACTTCATGGGGCTGCCATGCCTGAGCTGCCAGTCGATCGGCATACCGCCGCCACCGCGGCTAAATCCCAAGAAGGGCACGAAGATCAATGTGCCAGTAGCGCCGTTGTCCGTGGTGCTGCCGATCTCCAAGGGCCCGCCGGTACTGATTGGCGGCCCGCCTACGATCTCGCTCATGTCCCTGGTGACCAACCTGATCGGGCCGTTCGCCCAGGTGTTCGGGATGACACGGGCCGGGCGGCGTGTGGCTGCGGCGGCGCGGCGAGCGGCCAATCGTGCGCGCGCTGCCGCCAAGAAGGTCTGGCGAAAGGCCTTCGCCTGGATGCCGTCCAGCTTCCTTAAGTGCAACGTACTGAAGGCGGAGCCGGTGGACGTGCGCACCGGCGAGGTCGTGGTGGATCAGCTCGACTTCGAGCTGCCCGGCCGCATCCCGATGCGGTGGCGGCGCTACTACCGCTCCTCCCACACTCGCATCGGCGTATGCGGGCATGGCTGGGACACTCCGGCGGATGCGCGACTGGAGCTCAATCCCGACGGGAGCGTGCTGTTCCTAGACGGTGAGGGCACGGGCGCGTTGTTCGACGAGTCACCGCTGAACGGGCCAGTCACCGAGCCGGTGGATGGCTGGGTCCTTGACCGATCGCAAACGCATTGGACGGTGCGGAAGAAGGGCGGCCTGACCTGGTTTTTTCCGCATCCCAGCCGCGGTCAGATCGAGACGCCGGTGGATGCGATGATGGACGCCTGCGGCAACTCGGTACATTTCCTGCGTGGGCCGCAAGGGTTGGAACGCGTGATCGAGAGCGCGGGACGGAGCTTCGAGGTTCTCTCGCGCGGCGGACTGGTGCAGCAAATTGTGCTGCATCACCCAGACTTCGCCGAGCCACGTGTGATGGCGCGCTTCGAATACGACGCTGAGCGGCGGCTGGTCGCAGTTTATGACGCATTGGACCATCCCTACCGCTTCGAGTGGCACCTCGGTTGCCAGCTGGCGCGGCACACCAGTCGCACCGGGCTTTCGTTCATGTACGACTACGACGCGGCCGGCCGCTGCGTGCACACCTGGGGCGATGGTAGACTCTACGACTACCACTTCCGCTACGACCCCGATGGCCGCTGGACGAACTACACCGACAGCCTGGGCCATCACTGGGGCATCGAGCTCGATGAGCGCGGGAACCTGGTCGCGGAGACCGATCCGCTCGGAGGTGTGACGAGCTACGCCTACGACGAGGTGGGCCGTACCATCCAGATGGTGGATCCGCTGGGTCGCGCGACATGCTGGACCTATGACGGGAACGGCAACGAGACCAGGACGATCCGAGCGGACGGCGTCGCCACGCAGTCCACCTATGACGATCACGGGCTCCTGGTCTCGCAGACCGATGGCAACGGGCAGATCTGGCGTTATGCCTATGATGCGAATGGGCTGCTCGTCGAGACACGGAACCCGCTGGGTGCCAGTAAATTCTACCGGCGGACCGGCGCAGGCGATGTCGGCGAGACCATCAACGCGATGGGCGTCCGGACCGGCTACATTCGCGACCGCTTCGGTCTCGTTGAAGCGATCGTCGATCCGGATGGGACAAGGGTGGAGATGCGCCTGGACATGCTGGGCAACGTCGTCGCGGCCGTCGGCCGAGGTCAGCGGTTTGACTTCGCCTTTGACCCGAAAGGCAGGCTTCTGGAGGAGCGCCGGGCCTCGGGCAGCACGACCTCCTTCGCCTATGATGCCGATGATCGCCTGATCGAGCAGAGGGATCCGGAAGGGCGTGCCACACAGTTCCGTTACTCCACCTTGACGGAGATCAGCGAGGCCTTCCTGCCCGACGGGCGCCATCTGCGGTATCACCATGACACCGAAGAACGCCTCCTCGCGGTGGAGATGCCTGACGGCAGGAAATGGCGGTTCGAGCGCGATGCGCTCGGGCGGGTTCAGCGCGAGACGGACGGCTTCGGCCTGGGGCGGGCGTATCGCTACGACGCAGCGGGGCAGCTGACCAGCCAGGTCGCCGGCGACGGGCCCGAGGTGTCCTTTGGCTACGATCCGGCCGGACGGCTGGTGCAGCGCATTCTTCCTGGCCAAACGGAGGTGTTCGCCTATGACGGCGCCGGCCATCTCACGCTTGCCGAAAATGCCGATGCCCGGATCGCACGAGAATATGACGGCGCCGGCAATCTGCTGCGCGAGACGCAGGACGACTTCGCGATCGAATACGAGTACGACGCGCTTGGCCGTCGCACCCTGAGACGCAGCGGCGACGGGCAGGAGGTTGCCTATCGCTACGACGTCAACGACCAGGTCATCCAGGTCAATGCCGGAGGCATCCGCATCGCATTCCAGCGCCACGCCCATGGGCGTGTGGCCCGGGAGGCGCTGGGTGACGGCCTCTCGCGGGAATACGCCTATGACCTGGATCTCAACCTTGTCCGGCAGCGAACGATGTACGGTGACAGCGTTCTCGTCGGGCGCACGTTCGGCTATGACCGCGCGGGCAATCTGATCCGGCAGCACAATGCCGCCGTCGCGGGCGCGAACAGGGAGCAGGACCTGCTGTACGATGCGGAGGATCGCCTGCAGGCCCTGCGAACGAAGGGAGATGCGACCCGGTACTACAACTACGGCCCCGATGGCACGCTGCTGCAGCCGAGCGAGATGACGGGAAACGGATGGACGGGACGCTACGAGCATTCCGCCTACCGCTTCGACAGCGCGGGGAACATGGCGTCGCGGTCCGGCCCCGACGGGGACATGCACTTCGACTGGGATGAGCTGAGCCGCCTTCGGCAGGTCCAGACGCACGAAGGGGTCGTCACCTTCAGGTACGATGCGCTCGGACGGCGTGTCGAGAAGCGCTCAGCAGCCGGCAGCGTGCGCTTCTTCTGGGACGGTGATACGCTTGCCGCCCAGCACGAAGATGCTGAGCGGAAGGCGTTCGTCTTCCGTCCTGGCAGTTTCGTCCCGCTTTGCGCGATTGGGGCCGATGTCGAGTACTTCGATGCCGACCAGATCGGCCTGGTTCGCGAGGTGGTCTCCGCGTCAGGCGAGCTGAGGTGGAGTGCGGCTTTCGACGGGTTTGGCGCAGCGGACGTCAAGTTGCGTCGGACCGACTGCCCCTGGCGGCTGCAGGGACAGTATTTCGACGAGGAGATCGGCCTTTCCTATGTCCGCCATCGCTATTTTGACCATGGCGTCGGATCGTTCATCAGCCGGGATCCGCTCGGTTTCCAGGCGGGCCCCAACCAGTATTGGGCGGGCCCCAATGTCTGGGGCTGGATCGATCCGCTGGGGCTCATCTGCCTTGATCTGCGCAATCCGAAATGGGGACGGCGCGGCCGCTTCCGCGACCCGAACACGGGCCACTTCGTGCACGGGCGGGAGGTGCATGGGAGGTTTCCGCACACGGTCACGCCGCCCGAGCGCGTCCTCTACCGCACCGATCCCCACACCGGCGTGGTCACCTACTACCACACCTACGATGCGGCCGGCCTGCCCGTGAAGCGCGTGGACATCAACCCCGCCAGCGCGCCGCACGGTGGCGTACCGCCGCCCCACGTCAACGAATTCACGCACAATACCAACCCGCATACGGGGCAGGTCTTCGCCAACCCGAACCGCATGGTGCGACCCGCCGACACCCGGGACATTCTGACATGACCGACGAGCCGGACCTCGACAACCTGCGCGAGTTCGCGGCCTGGAAGCAGCGCAACCCAGCCTTCACCCTGCTCGACTTCGTCCACCAGGCGCTGCCGGCGGACCTCGCCGTGGCCATCTGCGAGTTGTTTTGGCCACGCGTGGAGGTGCACCGGGGAGGAATCTTTTTGGCCGACGGCTTCAGCGCCGAGAACTTCGAGTCATGGAGCGACAAGCTCGGCGGCGACATCGCTAAGATCGAGGCCACGATGAACCACCGGCATGTCGGCGATCTCTTCGCAGCGTCACAAGACCTCAACATCGCCAATCTGACGCGGATCGGCGAGGTGCTGCGCCAGACCTGGACCTGCCGGCTGCGCGCCGCCTTCCCTGATGCCCGCATCGTGATGCAGGGCCAGGTGGAGGAGGATACGGATGATTATGTGATCACGTTCTTCCAACAGCCGGCGGGCGATCCCTCTGTCAGATCAGCTTCGGCATCGGCCCGAACACGGTCACTCCGCTCGGGTCGATCTTGATGAACCTGCCACCGACCGCAGGTTTGATCTGGGCATTGGCCGACAGGCCGCCAAGAACGGTCGTGCCGAGCAGCGCCGGTCCCGACGCCATCGCCAGCCGGCGCGACGTGTTGGACGGGGTATTCGACATGAGCGCCTAACCCTTGTTGATCTCAGGCAGGTCGAAGTCGCGCCACCCCGGCACTTCCGAGACCTCGGGGAACTCGACACCGAAGGGACGCGTGGCGTCGACGCCGACCGATGAGGAGTAGCCGCCGTCGGTATAGGGGTCGAGCGGCGCGGTGGCGGTGCGGTCGACGACGAAGACGTCCTCGCGTGGCTTGACGCGGAACGACTGCGCCCACTCGACCTCGGCCGAGTTGCGGATGTCGATGTCGGGCTCGACGACGACGACCCACTTGGGATGCAGGTTTGACGCCATGGCGGCGAGGATCGCGTGCCTGGCCTCGCCTTCGTAGCGCGGCTTCATGGCGATCACGACATAGGTCTGCACACCGCCCGAGCTGTTGATCGAGAGGTCCGAGATGGTCGGGAACTGCGCCTGGAGCTGGCGCAGGACCGAGGCCTCGAACGGGATCTGTTTCAACACGTGGTTCTCGGTGATCGGCTTGCCGGTCAGCAGGCCCTGGAAGATCGCGCCCTTGCGATGCGTGATCGCGGTGATCCGGGCGACCGGCTTGGGCGAGGCCGCCGTGTAGTAGCCGGTGTACTCGCCGAGCGGCCCCTCCATCTTCTGGGTCTTGGTGTCGACCGTGAACTCGATGACGATCTCGGCGTGCGCCGGCACCTTGAGGTCGTTGCTGACGGCCTTGGCAAGCTCGACCGGCGCGCCGCGCAGGCCGCCGGCAACGAACCAGTCGTTGGTCGCATCGCTCGACTGGACCTGACAGGAGAACATCGTCATCGGATCGACGCCGATCACGACTGCGGCATGCAGTTCCTTCCCCATCTCGGTCGCGTGCGCGATGTTCTTGCCGAAGCGATGGTTCGACGCCGAGAACACGCCCATTTCCTTGGGCCCCAGGATCTGGAAGCGGTAGTTGCCGATATCGGGAATGCCGGTCTCGGGATTCTCCGACACGACGATGCCGGCGGTGATGTAAGCGCCGCCGTCCTTGGGGCTGTAGGTCGGCACCGGCAGCTTGGTGACGTCGACCGCGTCGCCCGTCAGCACGACCTCCTGGCAAGGCGGGGTTCCCTTGAAATCCACGGGCCCGATCTGGTTGTTGATCCCCTTGAGCACCTTGTCATGGATCGTCTGCTCGGTCGCCTCAAAGGCGAGCAACGCCAGCCTGCGGTTGCCGTAGACGCCCGCGACCAGCGGGAAATCCGTGCCCGTCTCAGTGAACATGAGCGCCGGCCCCTGGACGGAACTCGCCTTGGCAAGAGCCTTGGCGATGTCGTACTTGAGAGCGATCGGCCGTGCGATGTCGACGAGCTCACCCGCGTTTCTCAACGCCGTCAGGAAGGCGCGCAGATCTTGATAGGGCATGGTCAGTCCGTCCTTGCGTTTCGCGAGTACAACAGTTGATGCGTCGCCTGCTTGCCGACATCCCTCGCCACGATATCGAGGCCGCCCTCCGCGTCGCCGTGGCTGTCGGCGTGCCATTGCTGGCGCTTGATGCCATCGGCCGTCTCGACCTCGCCGTCTATGCCGCCTTCGGTGGCCTGGCGATGCTCTACGGCCACAGCGAACCGGTGAAGAAGCGCGTCGAGTCGCAGATCGTCGCCGGCGCGGGCCTGGTCCTCGCGATCGCGGTGGCCATGGCCTATTCGGCCGCGCAGGCGCCGCCTGCGGTGCTGGGCGTCCTGCTCGCCGTCACCGTGATCGCCGCGGCCACGCTGGGCGCCGCCATGCGCTGGGTGCCGCGCGGAGAAATGTTCTTCGTGCTGGTGCTGCTGATCATCGCCAACATCCCGACGAGCTGGGACCGCCTGCCGCTCGGCATCGCCGTCGGCGCCGGCGGTGCGGCCCTCTCCGTGCTGCTCGCCTGGCTGATCGGCGCGGACAGAACCGAACCCGGGGACGAAGCGCCATCCGGCGGATGGCGTCGCCGCTTCGCCGCGGGCTACGCCGCTCTCGACCGCGGGCAGCATCTGGTCCTGGTCGTGGCCGCCACGCTCGGCGTGCTGACCGCGTGGGTGCTCGCTCTCGCCCTGGGCGTCGGCAATCCCTTCTGGGCCGCGGTCACCGTCGCCGCGCTGATGCCGGCGCTGGCCGCGGCCGACGTCTGGCGCCGCTTGCTTCATCTCATGCTCGGCACGCTGGGCGGCGTCGGTGTCGCCACCTTCCTCTTCTCCTTCAACCCCGGCCATCTCGCGTTGATCGCGATCATCATCGTCTGCCAGGGGGCGGCGGAGATCGCGGTGTCGCGCAACTATGGCGTCGCCCTGCTCTTCTTCTCGCCGCTCGCCATCGGCATGAGCAACCTCAGCCGCGGCGCGCCGTGGCAGCCGCTGCTGGTCGATCGGCTGGCCGAGGCGGCGCTGGGGACGGCGGCCGCCTTCCTCACGATTGTCGTGGGGCGCAGGGTCCTCAAGATCGCTTGAACGAGCGGGTCGCACGCCGCGCCTATTGCGGCGGCTGGTCGGAGACCTTGAAGGGGATGTCGCCCTCGATGGCCTTCGTGCCCTGCAGGGTGATGACCGCCCAGTGTAGCTTGTAGTCGCCAGGCGGCAGGGTCGGTGCGGCCGCGAACAGCACCTCCGGAGCCGATTCCAGCCGGGGATGCAGGCGCTCGATCACCTTGTCACCATGGGTGATCGTCAGGGTCGACTTGCTATGGTCGACCGGCCGATCGAAGCGCACGAAGAAGGCGCTGCTCTTGCGGCCGATATGCGCATTGGCAGCCGGCGTCGACTCGAGGACGTGGACGTCACCCGCCGGCTGCTGGGCGTGCACGGCCTGGCCCGGCAGCACGAGCAGGGCAGCGATCATCGTACGTCTCAGCATCACTTGCCTTTCCTGCCTCCGGCCAGGCCGGAGGGACCGGTCCAGCGCGGAAAGGCTTTCGTGTCGAGGCCGAACAGGTCCAACGCGCGCGACACCGAATGGGTGACGATGTCGTCGACCGTGCGCGGGCGGGCATAGAACGCCGGCACCGGCACGGCGACGATGGCGCCCATCTCCGTGACGGCCAGCATGCTCTTGATGTGGCCGGCATGCAGCGGCGTCTCGCGGAACATCAGGACGACCCGGCGGCGTTCCTTCAGGCAGACATCGGCCGCGCGCGCCACGAGGCTCGACGTCACGCCGGTCGCGATCTCGCTCAAGGTGCGCACCGAGCAGGGCGCCACGATCATGCCCATCGTCTGGAACGAACCGCTCGAAATGGCAGCGGCGATGTCGCCCGGCGCATAGACCTTGTCGGCGAGGGCGCGCAGGGCCGCCGCCGATACGTCGGTCTCGAGCGCGCGCGTCTGGTCGCCCGCCTTGGAGATCACGAGATGGCTTTCGATCTTCATGGCCCGCAGCATTTCCAGCACACGGATGCCGTAGACCGTTCCCGAGGCGCCGGTGATGCCGACGACCATGCGCCGGACGGGCGGGCTCGCTGCCACCGGCCGCCTCAGCTCGTGGTCTTGATGTGCCGCGGATCCGAGTGGTTCATGGGCTGCGGCTTGGCCTCCCAGGAGAACGGCGTCGCGGAGAGCGTGTAACGGTACCACGGCGGGTCGTTGGTGCGGCCGAGCTTGTGGCGCAGGTTGCCGAACGCGCGGTAGAGCACCGGGTAGGGCTGGCCGTGATACTGCTTCAGGATATCGTGCCAAGCGCGCGGCTCGCTGGCGATGAACGCTTCCATGTCCTTGGTCAGCGCTTCTTCCGTCATGATCTTGAGTCCCGCCGGCGGATCGCCGAGGTCGGTGACGGTGCTGCGCACGAACTCGTTGGGGTTCCATTCCGGCCCCAGCGGCACGGTGCAATCCAGGCCGATCTTGGAGGAGATGCCCAAGGTCGTGCTCTTCGGATCGACGGTCATGGTGTTGAGCCCGTCGAGCCGCACCGTGTCCCTGTCCGGCATGTAGCGGTAGGCCTGGGCGGACAGCACCGCCTGGTCGTCCCAGATGTCGACATCGGTGTCGAACACCATGGCGATCTTGGGCAGTCCCTGCTTCGAGCAGGTCAGCATGATGCCGAGCGCCTGCTTGGAATCGCCCGCGCCCAGCGGGTGAATCTTGGCATAGGCAATGTTGGACAGGCCGCCCAGCGGGCAGCGCACCTCGCGCACGTCGATGCCGCCCTGCTTCAGTCCGTTGAACAGGTCGGCCTCGATCGCCGGCAGCTGCAGCATGTTGTCGGTGTACCAGGGGTGCAGGCCGCCGATGGTGCAATGCTGGAAGATGCCGCCCTTGCGGTAGGTCATCGCCTTCACCTTGAGGCGATAGTTGTGCTTGATGCCGCCGCCGTACATACCGGTGAACTCGCCGTACGGCCCCTCGTCGTAGACGAGCCCCTCGAGCGCCATCAGCTCGCATTCGAGCACGATCTCGGCGTTCGCCGGCACCATCACGTCGATGGTCTCGCATTTGATCATCTTGGCCGGCGCGCCGTAAAAGGCGCCGAGCACCTCGAAATCGTCGGTGTCGGCGGTGACGCCGACCAGCGCCGCGATCTTGTCGATGGTCGGGCCGCCCAGCACGATCGCGACATCGAGATTCTGCCCCTTCGCCGCCGCCGCCATGGCGTGGATGCGCTGGCGGTGCGAGGTGCAGGTCATATCGACCGACTTCTCGTTCTTCGTGCGGAACATCGAGCGGTAGATGCCCCAGTCGTAGACGCCGGTGTCGGGATGCTTGCTGATGAAGAGATTGTCGTTGGTGTAAGCGTGGCCGTCGCGGTCGTGATGCAGGAACAGCGGCAGGCGCGTCAGGTCGACGTCGTCGCCCTTCAGGATCACTTCCTTGCAGGGCGCCGTCGTCACGGTCTCCCACTTCACGCGGCCCTTGGAGCGCGCGACCATCTCGAGCCCGGTCCGCGTCTTGTCGCAGCCCATGGCCCAGGCGAACATCTCCTGGTTGGAATAGGCATTGGCCAGCACCGAGAACTCGGTGTCCTTCACCTTCTCGACCAGGATGGCCTTGGTCGGATTGGCCTCCATGAGCTTGGGGATCTGGTCGACGCGGACCTCGTCCTTGATGCGCACGAGGAAGCCCGCCTTGTCCATGGCGGCGACGAATTCCGGAAGTGACTGCTGCATGATCTGCATCCCGCTCTGGAGAAACGCGTCAGGAATAAGCGGGCGCGACCTTGCCTTTCTCCACATAGGACCGGAGATGATGCAGCATCATGCCCCAGAGCGCGTTGCACTTGTCGAAGTTGCCCTGCTGGTGCGGCCAGCCGGCATGGGAGAAGGCGATCTGCACGCGGCCGTGCGGCGTCTTGCCGAGATCGAAGGTGACGGTCGTGCCGGCCGAGTCGCCCGGCCCCGAGGCGCACTTCCATGCCACCTTGTGATCGTCCTGAGCGGTGACCTCCCAGACGAAGGTCGGACCGCTCGGATATTTCAGCGTCCACTGCGAGCCGACGCCGCCCTTGCCGGAGACTTCGGCCATCGTCCAGCCCTTCAGTCCCTCGAGCGTCGTGAGCGCGCCATGCACCTTGGCAGCATCACCAGTGATGTTGACGACATGACGAAGAGCATGACTTGGCACAGACGCTTCTCCACTGAATAACGCGCACTCAGCAGCAGGCGAGCAAACTAAGCGGCATGGAATCCATGTTCGAACGATAGCCGCGCAAAGCGGAACAAGCAAAGACCTTGATCACGGAGCCGTTCCCGGAAGGGAACGGCCTTTTGCTCTTCCCCTATCTGTCGGCCGCGGGAGGGAAGTGCCATTTGCCGTCGCGAATCGGCAGGAAGTGGCCGTTGTCCTCGCCGACCTCCTCGGCGATGCGCCGATTGGTCTCCTGGTTCAGTGCCACGATGAGATCTCCGTGTCGCTTCGGGTCGGCGGCGAGATTGTTCATCTCCTCGGGATCGTTGCGACGGTCGTAGACCTCGACATCGTTCGTCTCAAAAAGCTCTTCCAACGAAGCCGGAGTGTTGAATCGAACCGGCGAGAAGTATCGCGAGAAGCGATAGCGGCCATCCCAGATGCTGCGGATCGCCACGCGATTGAGGAAGTTCGGCGGGTGCCCGGCCAGCTGGGCCAACTGCTCCTGCGACGTCTTCGTGCGATATGCCCGGGTATCGACGGTCAGCGCGGCCCACTTCGGGTCCTGGAAGGACAACATGTCGAAGTTGTACAGGGCCGCAGGCCTGATCGACTGCACGCCGGCCTGGGCCGGGCTGCGCAGCCATGACGAGAAATCCTTGCCTTTCAGCCCTTCCGAAGCCCGGGCCCGGGCCGCAGCGTCCTTCCCGGTCAAGCCGATGATGGTCGGCGTGAGATCGAGCTGCGAGGTGATGGCCTCGGACTCGACGCCGCCCTGGAACGCGGGATGATGGATCATCAGGGGCAGGTGGTTCTGCTGCCAGTAGGCGTTCGTGCCCTTGCCCCGCATCTGGTGGTTGCCGCCCAATTCGCCATGATCGGCCGAAAAGATCACGATGGTGTTCTTGTCCATGCCGTTGTTGCGCAGCGCGTTGAGCAGAAGCTCCACCTTGCGATCGCAGTCGCGTATGGCGTTGAAGTAGTAGTCGCGCAACGCCCGCCACCGACGATCCTCGTCCGGCCACCGCCCCACCTGCAGGTCGAGAATCTGCTGGTAGATCTTCTGGGCGACGGGACGGCCGGGGCTGTCGAACGACTGGTGCCGGCTGGCCGGCAATGGATAGTCGTCCCAGGTCGCGCGGTAGAGCTCGTCGTCGGGCGCGCGTGCGATCGGCATCGCGTGGCTCTGGCTCTGGATGTTCTCCGTCGGCAGGTCGGAGTTGAAGTACATCACGTCATGCGGATTGACGAAGTTCACCGCGAGATACCAAGGCTGGCCCCGCGTGCGCAGCGTCTCCGCCTCGGTCCGCAACCAGGTGATCGCCGAGGCAAGCGTCGTGTCGTCGTAGCTGTAGCCGCCCAGCGTGCCGTCGATCAGGTCGCCGACGCCGAAGAAGTCCTTGAAGCCATAGGACGCAATCGTGTCCTGGTAAGCGCGTAGCGGCGCGTCAATGGGCTTGGCCGACAGATCGAGATTGGCCGACAGGTGCCACTTGCCCTGGTAGGAGGCGTGGTAGCCGAGTTCGCCCAGACGGTGGCCGACGGTCTTGATGCTGGTCTGGAGATCACGCTGCCAGACGTAGTTCAGGTTGTCGGCAATGCCGGTGTGCTGGATGTGCTGACCCGTGTAGACGACGGACCGCGCCGAGGAGCAGACGCACGACGCGGCCTGGTGGTTGAGGAAAGTGACGGACTTCTTCTTGATGGCCTCGCGCGCAGGCACCGGGAACGGCCACTTGGGAAAGAAGTGCTCCTGGTCGACCAGCACGAACAGGATGTTGTAGTCCTGCGGCATCGCCCCGGCCGGCGGCGGCGCAGCCGGCTGGGCATTGGCCGACAGGCCGGCAAGCATCGTCGTGCCGAGCAGTGCCGCTCCCGACGCCATCGCGGTGCGGCGCGAGGCGTTCGGTGGAGCGTCGTCTTCTGTATTCGCCATGCTGGTCTCCTCCGGCGGCCGTCGCGTTTCAAGCTTTCAGCAGCGAGGTGACGTCCGCGGTCGAAACCACATCTGCAAAGGCTCGAAAAGTCGAAGACGACCCCGCCTCCCGAGAGCGACCTTCACGATATCGTCGTCGAGCTTCACCTTGTGCACGAGACTCTCCAGACACTACGCCTAACTGACGATAGAGCCGGAAGCGATTCCGCGGCAATGCTCGACTGCATCGTTCATCGAGGTTGTCTGCCATGTGGCTCTACTGCCACAGTGCAGCTCTATCGACGTCAGCTTCGGCCTGCACTATCTGCGGCGGTCCGGACTGGATCACCCAGGGAGCATGATCATGGCCATCCGGCGTATCGCGGTGGAAGAAGCCTTCGTGACACCCGAGATCGTGTCCCAATGGCAGGTTGTACTGGCGAGTCACGACGTCGAACCCGGCTTCGCCAAGATGGGCGAGACCATCCTGGCACAGACGCCTGCGAACAAGCCGCTGGATGATCGCCTGCTCGACATCGGCGCCGGCCGCATCGCTCACATGGATTCGATCGGCGTCGACATGCAGATCCTCTCGCTCACGTCGCCGGGCGTGCAGGTGTTCGACCGGCCGCTGGCGGCACGGCTTGCGGCGGAATCGAATGACGCGCTCGCGGCTGCAGTGAAAGCCCATCCAACGCGGTTCGCGGGCCTGGCTGCGATCGCGCCGCAACATCCGGCGACGGCTGCACGGGAGATCGAGCGGGCCACCCAGGAGCTCGGCCTCTGTGGCGTGATCATCAACTCCCATACCAAAGGGCAGTATCTCGACGCGGCCAAGTACAGGCCCATATTCGAGACGGCCGAAGCTCTGGACGTGCCGATCTACCTTCATCCGCGTGAGCCTGCGCCGTCAATGGTGACGCCCTACCTCGACTACGGCCTCTATTTCGCCGGCTGGGGGTTCGCTGCCGAGACCGGGCTGCATGCAATGCGCCTGATCATGTCGGGCACGTTCGATCGCTTTCCCAAGCTCAGAATCGTGCTCGGTCACATGGGTGAGGGTTTGCCGTTCTGGCTACAGCGCATCGACAATCGCTACTTGCTCGAAGTCAAGACTGGTGGCGTCGACAAGCTTCCCAACCTGCCCAGCCAGTATTTTCTCGATAATTTCGTCATCACCACCGCCGGCGTCACCTCGATGCCGGCGCTGCGGCTCTGCCTCGACGTGCTCGGAGTCGAGCGCATCCTGTTCGCCGCAGACTTTCCTTACGAAGATGACGCCGAGGCCGTGCGCTTCATGGACAGCGCCGCCGTGACCGAGGATGAGCGCAAGCAGATCTATGAGACGAACGCCCAACGTGTGTTCAAGCTGAAAGCGTAGTACGGGGTCAGCCAACCTCGAGGTCGGCCCAAACGCCGGCGTGATCGGACGGCCACAGGGTCGCATCGTCGGCGCTGGCACGGTCGAAGCATGTGCCGCTGGCCACGACCCTTACTTTCTCCGACACCCAGATGTAGTCGATGCAGCGATCCATCCTTGGCCAGTAGGGATGCGAGATCTCACCGCCGGCGCCGGCAAGCGGCGTGAAGGCCGTGGGCGCCGTCTGGGTCGGGCGAAAGCGCGTCGCCATCAACGCCGCCGAGGGCTTCTCCAGGGTCGCATTGAAATCGCCGCACACGATGGCCTGCCCGGCGTCGTCGCGGCTTTCGATCCAGGCCAGCAGCTTCTGGGCCTGAAAGAGCCGGAGCGAATCATCGCCGATCGACCGATAGAGGTGCGTCACGTAGACATCGACGGGCGTGCCGCCGATGTCCAGGCGCGCAACCAGGGCCACGATGTCCTGCGTGCGGAAGTCGAGGTTGCCGGTCTCCAGCACGGGAAAGGAGCTGAGCAGCGCCTCGCCCTCGACCTCGCTCAGCCCGTTGACGCGTGTCTGTTGCACGAGATTGAACGCCCGGTCACACGCAGCACTTGCCGTTCGCCTCAGGGTGCGGGCCGTTTGCAGGGGAATGCTCACCTCGTTGAGGCCGACGATGTCCGGCTTCAGGCGGGCGATCTCCGCCTCGATCAGCGGTCGGCGCTCCTCCCACCGCTTGTGATCCTGCTCCAGGTTGAGCGTGACGACGCGAAACGGCATGACCTGCCGACTAGGCGACGATGCGGAAGGGCAGATCGCCGTCGCGTTCGAGCTGGGCGACGAGCTGCTGCTCCCACGCAAGGTACTGCTTCATCTCGGCCTGGTTGCCGGTTCGACGCCCGGCCACCCAGACCAGGTGATCGATGATCTCCTCGTTCGAGGGCGTGTCAGGGCTCTCCTTGGTCGGAAAACCGGCAACCACCCACGCGTCCGTGCCGCCCTCGAGCACGGCGATCCTGGCGTCGGTCAGGTCAGGCAGGTCGACCGACGCCAGCTTGGCCCGCACCGCATCGGGTGAGGTGAGAACGATGCACTTGGCCTTGCCGAGCTTGGCCACGGCCTTGGCTAGCTGAGGCCGGCATCCCCAGATCGCGCCGGGAATGTGGGTCTTGCGGTAGGCGAGGCCCGGTCCGGCATCGAGCACCACGGCGTCACCGGCATCGATCAGCGCCTTCAGCTCCTTCGGGGTGACCTGCGATGTCGCTATGGACTCGAGCCCGAGCACCGGCTGCTTCAAGGGACCGCGCTCGACTGGCCCCGACCCGATTCCGCCTTCGAGCACATAGACATCCCAGCCCATCTGAGCGAGCCAGTGGGCGGTGACGCTGGCGCGCACGCCGGTATCGTCGGTCAGCACCACCCTGGCGCCGCGCACCCCCATCCACTCGTCAGTGGTTTGCACAAGCTGGCCGCCGGCAATCGACAGCGCACCCGGCACATGGCCGTCGGAATACTCGCGCTCGTCGCGCACGTCGAACAGGAACGTCGTCCGGTTCGCCTCATTGCGCCACGCGTCCAGGGTCTTGCGGTCGACCGACTGCACGCCGTAGCGGTTCTTCATGCCCGCGGCCCATTGTTGGGCCTGCGCCTGCCCGCTGACCGAGACCGGTCCGTAGCTCAGCGTGCTGCCGAGCTGGGGCGTGAAGCCCGCCAGCGTCCAGCCCATCGTGCCGTTGCGGAAGGCGACGACCTTGTTCGGTATGCGCGCATTGCGAAGGGCCTGCGCGCCGATGATGCTTCGCGTACGGCCCGCGCAATTCACCACTACGGTGGTTTCGGCGTCGGGGGCAAGATCGTGGACCCGATAGACGAGCTCGGCGTTGGGAACACTGATGCCGCCCGGCAGGCATTGCCGGTGGTGTTCCTCGGGTGTGCGGCCGTCCAGCACGACCAGCCTGTCGCCGCGATCCTGCATCGCCTTCAGCTCTTCGGCGGAGATGGAAGGCGTGTGGCAGGCGTGCTCGACCATCTCGCCGAAGGACTTGCTGACCACGTTGTGTCCCATGAACAGCTCGTATCCGGCGGACTTCCAGGCCTCGACCCCGCCACTCATCACGGCGATCTCGGAATAACCGAGCGCAGCAAGACGTTTGGCTGCCCGTTCCGAGACCCCGTCTCCCCCGTCCATCAGCACGATGGGCGTCGATCGGCGCGGCACCAGTCGGCCGACCATCGCCTCGAGGGTGGAGTAGTGCAGGCCGACCGACAACAAGGGATGGGCCATGCCGCGTTGACCGTCCTCGCGCACATCGAGGAAGGCGAGCTCGCGGCCGTTACCCTTGATGATGTCGCGCAGTCGTTGCTTGAGATCCCGGGGAGCGATCGTCACGGTGGTCATTGCTTGCGTCCTTGCTGCCTTCAAGAGTCAAGTGGCTCAGGTTTGGCAGGAATGCAACAGGACTGCCTGGACGAGTATCTCCGCTGCTTCGTCTGGTGCTTTCATTTTGGCGGCAAAAGCGCCTTGAACAAGTTCAGCTGTTTTTGCTGCGCGAATTCGCGATCGCTTGGGCACCGCACTCAGCTTGTCAGAAGATCCTCGATCCTGATCGGGAATCGCCGGACGCGGATGCCGGTGGCGTGCCACACGGCGTTGGCGATGGCCCCGGCCGTGCCGGTGATGGCGATCTCGCCGACGCCCTTGATGCCCAGGGCGTTCACATGCGGATCGTCCTCGTGGACCAGCAGCGCCTCGAGCGACACCACGTCGGCGTTGACCGGCACGTGGTATTCCGCGAGGTCGGCATTCATGACGCGGCCCGACCGGCCATCGACGATCGCCTGCTCGTTCAACGCAAACGACGCGCCCCAGATCATGCCGCCGTAGTATTGGCTGCGCACCAGCCGCGGATTGATCACGCGTCCGGCCGCGAAGGCGCCGACCAGCCGCGTCGCGCGGACCTGGCCGAGATCGGGATCGACCTTGACCTCGGCAAACACGGCGCCATGGGCATACATCGCCCAGTTGGATGGCGCGGCCGGGTCGGCGGCGACGCTGCCGCTGCCCTCGACCTGGGACAGGCCGGCGCGCACCAGGATGTCGGCGTAGCGCTCGCTGCGGGCTTCGTCGTCGCGACGGTGCAGGCGGCCGTTGCGCGCCACCACGCCCTGGTTGCCGGCGCCGTAGAGCGGAGACTGCCGGTCGCCCATCGCGAGATCCGCCAGCTTGGCGATCACGTCGGCGCCGGCATTGTGGATCGCGCTGCCCGCCGTGGCCGTGTGTGCCGATCCGCCGGCGATGCCGGCATCGGGCAGGTCGGAGTTGCCGGCGTTGAACACGACCTGGTCGATGTCGAGCGCCAGCCCGTCGGCGGCGATCTGCGCCAGCGCCGTCCACGCGCCTTGCCCCATGTCGTGTGCGCCGGTTTCGACGACTCCCGTTCCATCACTTTTGACGATCGCGCGCGCCTGCGCCTGGAACATCAGCGCCGGGAAGAGCGCCGTGCCGACGCCCCAGCCGACCAGGAAGCCCGCCTCGTCGCGCATCTGCCGCGGCGCCACCGGTCGGCCGGCCCAGCCGAATCGTTCGGCGGCCTGCGCATAGCAGTCGCGCAACGCCTTCGACGAGAACGGCCGGCCGGAGATCGGCTCGACCTCGGCGTAGTTCCTGAGGCGGAACGCGAGCGGGTCCATGCCGCAGGCGGCAGCCGCCTCGTCGATGGCGCTTTCCAGCGCGATCGATCCCGGCGCTTCGCCCGGCGCCCGCATGAAGGTTGGCGTGCCGACATCGTTGCGCACCGCCTCGTATGTCGTCGCGATCGCCGGACTGGCATAGAGCGCATGAGAGACGTTGGCGGCCGGCTCGAAGAAGTCGTCGTAGGTGCTCGACGCGGTCCGGACGTGATGGTCGATCGCCGTCAGTGCGCCGTCGCGCGCGGCGCCCAGGCGGACCCGCTGGCGCGTCGGCGGACGATGGCCGAACGGCCCGTAGAGCTGGTCGCGGCGCAGCACCAGCTTGACCGGTCGCCCGGTCATCTTCGCGGCGAGAACGGCGAGCAGCTGCGGCCCGGAGACGAAGCCTTTGCCGCCGAAGCCGCCGCCGAGAAACGGGCTGCGGATATGGATCTGTTCGGGCGGAATGCCCAGCAGCCCGGCGGCGCGGCCGCGCGCGAACTCCAACCCCTGGCTCGGCATGTCGATCGACAGCCGCTCGCCGTCCCACGCGGCGACGATGGCATGCGGCTCCATGGCGTTGTGGAACTGCGTCGGCGTCTCATAGGTGGCGTCGATGGTTGTGGCGGCAGCCTCGAGGCCGGCGTCGACGTCGCCCTTGCGCACCTCCGCGGGCGCCCCCATGCCGACGGCAGGCGGCACGAAGCTGTCGCCGGCATCCAGGCCGATGCGCGCCGTGTCGGTCTCGTACTGTGGCTCGAGTAGCACCGCGCCTTCCGTCGCTGCCTCCAGGCTTTCGGCAATCACCAGCGCGATCGGCTGGTTGGCGTAGCGAACGCGATCGTTCTGCAGGGCATCCATCCGGAACATGAACGGGTTCGATCGTTCATCCGGGTCCTGCGCCAGCTTCGGCCGGTTGGCAGGCGTCATCACCTCGACCACGCCTTTGTGGCTCCGGGCCGCCTCGACGTTCAGCGACTTGACCCGGCCGCGCGCGATGCGGCTCGTCGCCAGCACGGCATAGAGCAGGCCCGGCGGATGGTTGTCGGCGGCATAGCGGGCCTTGCCCGTCACTTTGAGGACACCGTCGCGACGGGTGATGGGCTGGCCGGCATTCGAGCCGTGACGGATGTGCGGCGAGGAAAGCACGAGGGGAGACTCAAGCGGCATGGCGCGCTCCGGGAGCGGAAGAGAAGGGCGAGGCGGGAAGAGCGGGCAGACGCTGCGGCGTTCCTGCCGCCGCCAGCGTGAGCGCGCGCACGATGATGCGTCGCGCCAGCTCGATCTTGTAGGCGTTGTCGCCGGACGGCCGGGCGTCGGCCAGCGCCGCCTCCGCGGCGCGGCGGAAGATCGTCTCGCCGGGACGGGCGCCGGCTAGGATGTCCTCGGCTGCGCGCGCTCGCCACGGCTTGGCCGCGACGCCGCCCAGCGCCAGCCGCGCCTGCCTGATCCTGCCTTCTTCCATCGCGAGCGCCGCGGCGGCGGAGACGACGGCGAAGGCATAGGACGTGCGCTCGCGCAGCTTCAGGTACCGCGCATGGCGGGCAAAGGCGGTCGGGTCGGCAAGGCGCAGCGCCACGATCAAGTCGCCCGGCTCCAGGACGGTCTCACGCTGCGGCGCGTCGCCGGGCAGGCAGTATAGCGATTCCAGAGGGATCTCGCGTCGTCCGGCCCTGCCCTCGATCTCGGCCACCGCGTCGAGCGCGACCAGGGGCACGCAGAAGTCGGACGGGTGCACGGCGATGCACGATGGGCTCCAGCCCAGCACCGCGTGCAGGCGATTCTCGCCGCCCAGCGCGTCGCACCCCGAGCCCGGCTCGCGCTTGTTGCAGGCGCTGGCGGGATCGCCGAAGTAGGCGCAGCGCGTCCGCTGCAGCAGGTTGCCGCCACCGGTCGCGGCATTACGGAGCTGCGCCGACGCGCCCGACAGCAGCGCTTCGGCTACCGCCGGATACGCGCGCACGAACGCCGGGTCATGGGCGAGATCGGCGTTGCGCACGAGGGCGCCGATGCGCACTCCGCCATCGGCCAGCCAGTCGATGTGGTCGAGGCCGGCAATATGCGTGATGTCGATCAGCCGGTCGGGCCGCGCCGCGCCGACTTTCATCAGGTCGAGCAGGTTGGTTCCCGACGCCAGGTAGGCGGCACCAGGCGCGGCGGACGCGGCGACGGCCTCGGCGATCGTGGCCGGCCGGACATAATCGAACGTCTTCATGCCGCCTCCCTCCGGCCGGCGTCCGCCAGTCTCTTCTGAGCCTCGATCACGGCGTCGACGATCCCGACATAGGCCGCGCAGCGACAGAGGTTGCCGCTCATCGCTTCGCGAATGCGCTCGGGATCGTCGCCGGCCTGGCCTTCGTTGATCAGGCCGATGGCGCTCATGATCTGGCCCGGCGTGCAGAAGCCGCATTGGAAGGCGTCATGGGCGATGAAGGCGGCCTGCACGGGATGGAGCTCGTCGCCCTGCGCCACGCCTTCGATCGTCGTGATCTCAGCGCCGTCGTGGCTGAGCGCCAGCGCGAGGCAGGAATTGACCCGCCGGCCGTCGACCAGGACCGTGCAGGCACCGCATTGTCCGCGATCGCAGCCCTTCTTCGTGCCGGGCAGGTCGAGGCGCTCGCGCAGCAGATCGAGCAGCGTGACCCGCGGATCGTCGAGTTCGACGTTCCGGGACACGCCATTCACCGTTAAGCTGATGGAGAAAGGCATTTGGAGGACCCCGATTCGATGCTTTTGTCGAGGAAATCGCCGCCGGCAAGGCATACATGATTAAACGGAGGCGACCTCCGGATACAGATACGGAGGCGCCCTCCGTTTTTCAAGAGGGGCTTTGACAGGGATTCCATGGCCGTCCGTTCCGCCAGAACCAGAGCCGAGGTCGAGCGCAAGCCGCGCGCCGACTCGCTGCGCAATCGCGAGCGCCTGCTGAAGGCCGCCACGCGCGTGTTCAGCGCCGGCGGGCCCGAGGCGAGCCTCGAGGCCGTCGCCAGGCGCGCCGGCGTCGGCATCGGCACGCTCTACCGCCACTTCCCGACGCGCGAAGCCCTGTTCGAAGCGGTCTACCGCCGCGAGGTCGACGAGCTCGCGGGTCTGGCCGAGCGACTGGCGCACGAAGCCGAGCCAATCGATGCGCTGCGACAGTGGCTGGGCGCGTTCGTCCAGCTGGTCGCCACCAAGAAGGGCATGCTGGCGGCGCTGTCGCTCGCCGCGCAGGCTCCGCCCTCGGAACTCTACGCCTATTCCTTCGACCGCCTGACGACGGCCCTCGACGGCATCCTGAAACGCGCCATCGCCGCAGGGCAGATGCGGAGCGACATCACGCCCGAGGATCTCCTGCGCGCGCTGCTCGGCCTCTCCTATTCCTACGAGCGGCCCGATTGGCAGGCGACAGTGACGCGCCTGATCGGCGTGTTCGTCGACGGCCTCATGGTGAAACGGTAGGGACGGCGCTGGAAAGACGCAGACGCCTTCAACGCGCTGCTTGGGCGCCGAACAATGTCCGCTTCTGAAGGTAGAGCGGGCGCGACGCCTGCCGGCGCTCACTCATGGTGATATTCTGGTCGTGATGCCGAAGCTGCTCCTTATCCGCCACTGCCAGTCGACTGGGACGCATCCGGACGCGCCGTTGAGCGAAGCCGGCGCCAAGGCAGCGGAGGCGCTGATCACCCGACTCCGTGACCTGGCGCCAGACGCCGTCTACTCCAGCCCCTACGCGCGGGCGCACGCGACCGTTCGGCCCTTCGCGATCTCGGCTGGCTTGTCAGTCGGTCTCGATGACCGGCTTCGCGAGCGGGTGCTCTCGGACAGGGATCTCGAGAACCGGTTGGACCACGTCCGCCGGTCGTTCGCTGAGCCCGACTACCGTGCGCCAGGCGGAGAGAGCCTCAATGAGACGATGCAACGTGCCATCGCCGCCTTGACCGACATTGCCGCCGCAGGCCATTGGCTGCCGGCCGTCTCCAGCCACCGCAACTTGATCGCTTCGGTACTACGATCGATGGATACGGCGTTTGGTTTCGAGCAATGGCTAGACTTGCGTACCCCCGACCTGTTCGAAGTGGAACTCGACGCCGGTCGGCCGATCAGGTTCGTGCGATTGGACGCCCTACGCGGTCCGGCAGCTAAACTTTATGCTCGCTAGTGGCCATTCGTACTTGCAAAGCTGGCTCCGCTGATGCGCTGCGCAATGTGCGGCATGACCTGGTCCAGCAGAGCCAGGCAGTCCCGATAACCGGCCATCCCAAGTTCGTAGGGGTCCGGAATGCCGCCTTGCTGTTCGTTCGCGACCATCACGCTCGCCGAGTCTGCCCCAAGGGCGGAACGGACCTTGTCGGCCTCGTCGTGGCCGACGCAAACGATCCATCGGTACTGGTAGAGATCCAGGTCTCCGATCCAGCGGCTGACATGGCCACTCAAATCGACCCCGCGTTCCTTCATACACGCGACAGAGCGGTCATTGGCGGGACGGCCTGCCAACTCCTTACGCACGCCAGCACTTTCGACCAGGAAGCTGGCGCCAAGATGCTGCTGAAGCACCGCCTGCATCATCGGACTGCGACTGATGTTGCCAACACAGACACAGAGAACCTTTCCATCATCCGATGATGATCCGAGGGCTCACGCCGTCAAGTTTCGGGGTGGGTCTTTGCACGCCATGCTCTACTGGAGAGCGGCGCCTCGCGTCACTTTTCCAGCACGCATTGCGTCGACTGATCCTTGAAAAAGCCGATCATCAGTGACGCTGTCGCATCGACGCCCTCGAGCGGCGGCTGGAGCGCCTGCAGGCAGGCATCGCGACCGTTGAGGAAAGCATCCCCATCGTCCGGCTTTGACGCCGACGTCGTGAGCCTTTTCAATATACATGCCTCCAGATCGGCGAGCGGCGGCAGCTTGACGCGAGCCTTAACTGTACCCGCCAGAGCCTCGCCCGTCGTCATTGAGCCGGCTGGCATCGACGTACGTTTGACGTTGATCGAAAAGTCGCCGAAGGGGCCGCTGATGTTTACCGGTCCGCTGTCGCCGCCGGCGTAGACAAATGTCAGCGGAACCTTCCATTTTGGGTTCATGACGTCCGCGCGCCCGCATTTCAGCGTCAGACCGGCCGCGAGCGGCTCGCCAGCGCCAACCAACAAAGCAAATAGTCCAACCGCCAGAGGCAAAAAATGCTGCCGAGATCGCACGAGGTTCACCTCTCCGCTACGTCCCATTTCCTGTGCGGCTAACGATATTCAACGCTCCTGCTGCGCCAGCGACTCTTGTCGACAGGCCAGCAAGTCCAGGAAGCAACGTACCTTTCGAAGGAGCAGTAAATGCTTCTCTCTCGCTGCTGGCAATGCTTGCGCTCGATGAATCGGTGTGAAGGGTCGAAGCCATGAGTCGCCTCGCTTGTTCAAGGTGGTGCACATGGGCCACAAAGTTGCGCTTACGAATCAATCGCTGGTCGCTGTTGATCATGATACGCGACTTCCCCTGCGAATCAGGGCGGCCAGGACGACCAATTCCCTCGCTCGTCGAGATAGCCTCCGTACCGGGTAAGCGTGCGCAACGCCGCACGCATCCCTGCACAAGCCCGCAAGCTTGTCGTTACTTCCACCTCGCCATTTGAATTCTTGCGCAACTCGCGTTCCAATTCGGAGAGGTACGATATGGCCGTTCCGCTCTTACCCGCTGCAATGGCAGCGAACGCCGTATCGATCTCGGCTTCCATCTTGAACCGGCGCGCCAATCGCCGGAGTCGGATGATCGTAGAGCCCATCGAAAGCATTGCAACGAAGCGAGCGAGCTGTCCGGCCCCGACCGTAGAAGGCATATCGGCAAGGCGGCGATATGCGCGACGCTCCCACTCTTGGAGGCCGTCGCGCCGGCGTCCGGCGGCCAGCCGCCGGAAATCTCGCAATGTGGCATCGAGGATGCGCGAAACACGCGCGGCAGGCGACAAAGGCGGAACCAGCAAGAACCCGATGGCGGCGGATCCCATGCCTGCCACGACGGCAAGCCCCTCGTTGTAGTACTGGACGGTGTCGAAAGTCATGATGTTCGCCGGCGCCAGAAGAATGCAGAAAAATATCGCCAGCGACTTGAATACAGACGTCTGCCACGCCTGAAGGGACAGAACGCCCACGGGGACCAGGACGCATCCGATGACGATCGAGAGTCCAACGAATGTTTCCATGCCCGGCAGCACGGCAAACCGGACTGTAGCTGCCAAGACGACGGCGAGGGCCAGGCCCAGAGTGAACGCACGGGCCTCCGAATAAGCTTGGGCTTCTCGTGGCGAAAACAGGATGAGCCCGATTGCCGCGAAGCTTATGGCTTCTGCGCCGTTCGGCCACGCGGTGGCAATCCAGATCAGCTCAATGGCAACCAGCGTCGCAAGTACGCGAACTGCGGCGATGAAGGGAGGCAAAAGGTCGGGTCGATACCAATGGAGACGACGCCGATATGAAACGGCATGAGCCGGGTCCGCGAGTGCCGTCAATGCGCCCGCGGTCTGCGAGAGGCCGCGCAACGCCTGCGCGATGCCATCGGCCAACAGTCGCAAGGACGGCGTATCGACCGGAAGCGCCACCAGCGATCGACCTGCGCCACGGCACACATCGATCAGGGTGTCGGGATGTCCACTCCAGAGCGATTTGGCCAGCGGCCATCGAAGATGTGCCGGATACATCTGTAAAATGGTCGCCGACTGACGTTTTTCTTCCTCCTGCAGCTCTTCCAGGCAGTTGGCGGCCGTTCGCCAGCCGGACAAGGCCACAAACAACCCTTCCGTTGCCGCTCGCAGCGTTCCGACACGGTAAGGAAGATCAGAGACCTCGCCGAGCGCTTCGTCGACGAGGGAACTCAGTGCCACGATCCTGGTCGCCAAGGCGTGTCGCGCAGGTCGAGTGTCAGCCTGAGTCAGGTCGGTCTGGACCAGCAAAGCGCCGAACCGATGGCTGATTTCGGCCGCCAGCGCAGCGAGCTCGGACACGAGCCGTCGGCGTGCATTCCCCAAATCCATGCTGGCGAGGACGACGGTCGCACTTACGATGCCGATGCCGATCTCGCTGGCACGGGTGACTGCCAACATGAAGGCGTCGCCGCTGGGGCCACCTGTCATTCCCAACTCGTCGCCAGCAACGATCACGGCGGTGAAACCGGCAAGAGCAGCCCCGTATGAGGCGGAGTTCCTGAGAACGCTGGCGGCGAAGGCGCAGGCGCTGCCCCAGATCGCGATACTGAGGAGAAAGGCCACACGATCCTGTGCGAAGCATGCCGTGATTGCGACGATCGCAATGGCGCCAACGACCGTGCCGATCATGCGGGCGGCGCCCCGGCGTAGCGACGCACCGACGCTGGGCTGGCAGACGATTGCAGCCGACGTACCGGCCCAGTAGGCATTGTCGAGCTCGAGCCAGAAAGCAACGTAGAGCGCGAGGCAGACCGCGATCCAGAGGCGCAGACCGTAGAGGACCTTGGGCGCCAGCACCCGAACGGCTTGCAGCCATCGGCTTGCGTCGGGCAGCGCGACGTCAGGTCGAGAGAAGCCCGACGCGTCGTTGTCCATGTTCAATAGTGGTCAGCGGAAGGACGATTCTTGCCGCGAAAGACCCTGTAGTTGAACACCACATAGACCAGCATCAGAGGAAAGACGAAAAGCCCTGCCCCCCAGAACATGAAGGAAAGGCTCTCGCGCGGCGCCGCCGCTTGATCGATGGTGATGGAGAAAGGGATCATGTAGGGCCAGAACGACAACGCGAGCGTCCCGAACGCCGACACGAAAATGATAGCGACCGTAATGAACGGACCTGCGTCCCAGCGTTGCTTGACACTTGCTCCCAATAGCGCCCCAGCGGAGACACCGACCATCGGAAACAGAAACAGGATTGGCCGCGTCAGCCAACGCTCCATGACCGCGAAGTTTTTGTTCAGCGCGAAGGCGAAGACGACAACCAGGAAGAAAAGGAGGCCGGGCGCCAGAAAGCGAATGAGACGATAGGCGGTATCCTTGAGCTCGCCCTCGCACTTGTAGGCAAGCCAGGCAGCACCAAGCAGCGCGTAGCCGACACAGAGGCCCACGCCGCAGAGCAAGGCAAATGGACTGGCCCAGCCGAAATCGCCGCCGACATACTGTCCATCGGACATCGGCAGGCCTTCGACAAGCGCACCGACGGCAACACCTTGCACGAAAGCGGCGACCAAGGATCCGAGAGCGAAGCCTGCGTCCCAAATCCAGCGCAGTCGCTCGGCCTTGTCCCGGAATTCGAAGGCGACGCCGCGCAGGATCAGGCCGCCGAGCATGGCAAGAAGCGGAAGGTAGAACGCCGACAACAGGGTCGCATAGACGATTGGGAAAGCGCCCCAAAGCACGACACCGGTAACGACAAGCCACGTCTCGTTGCCGTCCCACAGCGGCTCTATGGCCTGCAAGAGGGAAGCCCGGCGGGCCTCGGTCGGCATGAACCCGAAGATGATGCCAATGCCGAGGTCGAAGCCGTCGAGCAGAACATAGAGCAGAATGCTGACCGACAGCACAGCCACCCAGAAGCTAATCATCGTCAGTCTCCCCTGGCTTCCTGCGCCTGTCCGTTCACGAGAGGTGTTTTCGCGACCGACATAGGCCGGCTGGGCGTCGCATCGTGGGAAGCAGTGACAAGGGCTCCCGCAGGCCCGGCTTGCAGCAGGCGATAGATGTAGAAGACGCCAAACAGGAAGATGAAACTGTAGAGCACGAAGTACAGGACCAACGAGATCGCCACGGCGCGCGTCGTCAGGAAAGGCGTGGCGGCATCCGCAGTCCGCAGGACGCCGTACACAGTCCAAGGCTGTCGTCCGACTTCAGCCGTGAACCAGCCGGTCAGCGTGGCGATGAACGGCAGTGGGAAGCTGAGGAAAATCAGCCACAAGAGCCAACGACTCTGCTCGAGGCGACCTTTCCAGATCAGGTATGGTCCGAGCCAGGCCAGCGCCAGCATGGCCAGGCCGCAGCCGACCATTATCCGAAATGAGAAGAAGGGGATCACAACCGGCGGACGCTCATGGACCGGGAAATCCTTCAGGCCAACCTCCTTCGAATCGAAACTCATGCTGGCAATCAGGCTGCCAAGAAACGGAATCTTGATCTCGAAGTCATTGGCCTCCTTCTTCGAGTTGGGCCATGCGATCACGACCTCGCCGGCCGGTTGCTCGGTCTCCCATCGACCCTCGATGGCGGCAAATTTGGCCGGCTGGTACTTGTGGACGTAGTCGCCCGTCAGATGTCCAAACAGGAGCTGCGCGGGGACGAAGAGGGCCGCGAGAAAGAGTCCCATGCGAAGCATGACGCGCGCCTCCGCTTCGAACTCCTTTCGAAGGAAATACCATGCGCCGGTCGCGGCCACGCAGAAGGCGCCGGTGATGAAGGAGGCCAGCAGCATGTGCGGAAAGCGTACCCAGACGACTGGACTGAATATGATCGCTGCCCAGTCTTTGGGAACAAACGCGCCATTCTCCAGCGAGTATCCGACCGGCACCTGCATCCAGCTGTTGTTGACCATGATCCAGAAGGCGGAAAACGTGGTTCCCAGCGCCACCATTGCGGTCGAGAAGAGATACAACCAGGGCGGCACGCGACGCCGACCGAAGACCAGTACTCCGAAGAAGCTCGCCTCGAGCGCGAAAGCGGTGAAGGTCTCGTAGGTCAACAACGGCCCCTGGATGGGCCCCGACATACGCGACAGCACGCTCCAATTGGTTCCGAACTGGAATGCCAGTACGATGCCGGACACCACGCCCAGGCCGAAGGCGACACCGAAGATCTTGAGCCAGAACTCGAAGACACGGCGAAACACCGGCCGGCCAGTGCCCTGGTACACCGCCTCCAGAGCGGTCAGCCACACCGCCAGCCCGATGGTGAACGATGGGAAGATGATGTGGAACGAGACGGTAAAGGCGAACTGCAATCGAGAGAGCAGGAGAGCGCTGAGTTCCATCTTGCACTTCCTATCTGGGCAGCTTTCTGCGGATCGAGCGTTCGTAGTCCATGGCGACTCTTCCCGAACCCGGAGCGTGGGCTAGGCGGCGTGGCGGCGAACGATCACCGGTATCGACTTCGCTGCCGGCGTTCCGCTCTTGAGGTCGTGATAGGCAAGAGGCAGAAGCGGATTGGTCTCGGGGTAATAGGCGCCGATCGACCCTCTCGCGATGCTGTGGGATTTGACCCAGAAGCCGGCGACGATGCGGCGCCTGCCGTCGTCCGCCAACGCCTCGATCGCGACCTGGTCCCCTTCAGCGATCCCTCGCTCACGCATGTCGGCCTCGTTCATGAACACCACCATGCGGCCGCCGAACACGCCACGATACCGGTCGTCGAGGCTGTAGATCGTCGAGTTGTACTGATCGTGGCTGCGTAGCGTCGCAAGCCGCAGCATCGAAGGATCGGACACCGGCGGATCTTCGTCGAGGCTGGGAAAGAGGATGAAGTTGGCGCGCCGTGTGCCGGTGTTCCAGATCCGCTCGCGTGGCGGGACATACAGATGGAATCCACCCGGCTTCTCGATGCGCTGATTGAAATCGGCGAACTGCTCCGGAAGAACTTCCTCGATCTTGTGGCGAATGCGGCCGTAGTCGGCGACGAAGCTGTCCCAATCGATGCCGCTGCCCGGAAGCGTGGCCTTCGCCATGCCGCAGACGATGGCCACTTCCGATCGGAGGGTGGCGCTGGGCGGCTCGACCAGACCGTAGGAAGCATGAACCATCGACATGCTGTCTTCGACAGTGACCGCCTGCTCGATGCCCCCTTGCATGTCGATGTCGCTGCGCGCCAGGCAGGGAAGGATCAGGGCCTCCTTGCCGTGGACGAGGTGCCCGCGATTGAGCTTGGTGCTGATCGCAACCGTGAGGCTCAGATCGCGCATGGCCGCCTCGGCAACAGTCGAGTCAGGCACCGCCCTGATGAAATTGCCGCCAAGGCCTATGAATACCTTGGCTTTGCCGTTGATCATCGCGTCGACGGCCTTGACGACGTTGTGTCCATGAGCGCGCGGCGGATCGAAGCCGAAAGCGTTCTTGAGCTGATCGAGAAACTCCGGCCGGGGTTTCTCGTCGATGCCCATGGTCCGGTCGCCCTGGACATTGGAGTGACCACGCACCGGGCAGATGCCGGCCCCGGATTTGCCGAGATTGCCGCGCAATAGCAGCAGGTTGACGGTCTGGTGTACGTTTTCGGTGCCGAGCCTGTGCTGGGTGATGCCCATGCCGTAGACGACGATCACCGAGCGTGCCTTCATGTAGACCTTGGCCACACGTTCCAACTGATCGAACGGCAGCCCGCTCACGCGCAGTATGTCGTCCCAGCTTGTCGCTCGCAGATCGGCAGCGAATGCGTCGAAGCCGTGAGTGTGCTCGGCGATGAAACCGAGATCGAGGACCGGCTCCGCGCCACGACCCATCGCTTCGTCATGGGCCTCGAGGACCAGCTTCATGATGCCCTTGAGGGCGGCGATGTCGCCGCCGATGCGCACCTGGCAATATTCGCTGGCAATCTTCGTCTCGCCGAGCGTCGCCATTTCAAGCGGGTCCTGGGGAGCCGCGAACCGCTCGAGGGCCCGCTCGCGCAGTGGATTGAACACGACGATCGGCACGTGCGCCCGGGAGGCCCTGTGCAGCTCGGTCAGCATGCGCGGACTGTTGGTGCCAGGATTTTGTCCGATGATGAAGATTGCTTCGGCAAGGGCGAAATCGTCGAGAAGGACAGTGCCCTTGCCGATGCCGATACTTTCCGGCAAGCCGACGCTGGTCGGCTCGTGACACATGTTCGAACAATCCGGAAGATTGTTGGTGCCGAAGCGACGCACGAACAGCTGGTACATGAACGCCGCTTCGTTGGACGTTCGACCTGAGGTGTAGAACTCGGCCTCGTTGGGATCGCCGAGGGCCGTGAGGTGGCGAGCGATCAGAGCGAATGCATCATCCCAGCTGACCGGCACATAGTGATCCGTTCGAGCATCGTAGCGCATCGGCTCGGTAAGCCGCCCCTGCTCCTCGAGCCAATAGTCACTCTCCTGGTTCAGTTCACTGACAGTATGACTGGCAAAGAAATCCCGCGTGACCCTGCGCTTGGTCAGCTCGAAGGAGACGGCCTTCGCTCCGTTCTCACAAAATTCGAAGGAACTTGCGTGACGAGCATCCGGCCAGGCGCAACCCGGGCAATCGAATCCCTTTGGATGGTTCATGGCGAGCAGCGCCGATGACCCTTTGGTCACAATGCTCTGCTCGCGTAGTGCCTTAGCGGTGGCATGCAAGGCACCCCACCCGCCAGCCGGCGGATTGTAAGGCACGAACTTCGGCACATCTTTCGACTCGTGGTCGACGTTGTCGGTCGCGGTCCAAGGGGAGGAAGGTTGCTCGGGCATAGTCTGCTCCTCGGCTAGGCCACGCCCAGAGAGTGGATCGATTCGGCCCGCTTTCCGAGTTAATCGAGGTGAATCCTTCGGTGACCCAAGCAGGGCCCGAGCTGGCAGCCGGTGATTGGCTAAGGCTTGGACGCCGCCAACGTGGCTGATCTCGGCAGCACTTCGACGGTCGCTGTCATTCCTTGGACCAACCTTATCCCGGCGGGAACGTGGTCAATCTCCACGCGTACGGGCACGCGTTGGGCGAGGCGCACCCAGGTAAAAATGGGATTGACCGAGGCGAGGCCCGCCTGGTCCGGGCGGGCATTGGCCACGTTGATGCCTCGCGCCACGCTGCCCACGTGTCCCTGAATTTCCTCGTTGTAACCCATCAGTTTGACGCGCGCTGGCGCGCCCTCCTCGATGGCACGCAAGTTGGTTTCCTCGAAATAGGCGTCCACCCAGAACGAATCGATATCGACGATCGACAGCACGCTGCGTCCGACGCTGGCATAGTCGCCGGTTCGCGCAAGAAGATTGGTGACGTAGCCGTTCACCGGTGAATGGATGCGCGTGCGCTTCAGGTTCACATGAGCCTGTTCGAGGTTTGCCAGGGCTTGGCGATAGGCTGCCTGAGCGCTGATGGCCTTGCTGGCGTAGGTCTGCTGCTCTTCCACTGAAGTCGCGAGCCTGCTGAGCCGTTGTCGCCGTTGCGCTTCGATTTCCAGATTATCGGCGTTCGCGCGCTCCTGCTCTGAAGCAGCCTCGGCCAGCTTGACGGCGATCGCGTAGTCCGTAGGGTCGATGACCATCAGCGGCTGGTCTTTGTGCACGAGGTTATTGTCCGCGATGGGCAACTCGACGATTCGGCCGGCGACTTCCGGCGCCAACGTGACCACATAGGCGCGCACAGCCCCGTCCCTTGTCCAAGGCGTCGCCATATAGATGTCCCACGTCTTGCGGGCGGACGGCACAGCTGCCGCCACGGCGCCAAGCGTCACCACGACGGGAGCGATCCTCAGAACAAGCCGACTTGCCTTGGCCGCCCGGGTGCCCATCGTCATTTCACCGAGCCCTCACCAGGGTTATGACGGCAAGCACGATGATGTAGACGCTGAACAGGAACAATGCCGGGTGCCAGATGAACCGCAACAGCTCAAAGTGCCCCAAGACGGAGCGCAGGGCAGCCGTGACGAGCCACGCTGCTAGCATCATCAGCGACATCGGCGCCACGTAGACGCCAAACAAATCGACCTCAGTGAACGCCATGCAGTTTCTCGCGCGTGCTGTCCTGCTGGCTCAGCTGCGAGGGGCCGTTGAGGATCTCCATCCGCATTACCTTGACACCGCCCTCGGCAAGCTCGGGCAGCTTTGCGAACCATGCTTTCACGTAGGACATCGCATTATGGGCCTCGAAGTCGGCCTGACTGGCGAAGATCTCGTAGAAAATGAAATGCCCTCGCGCCTCGCGGTCTTCCTGGAGGAAATAGACAAGATTCTTCGGGTCACTCCGCACGAGCGCCACCAGCGGCACCGTGGCGGCGCGCAGCTCCGCCTCCTTGCCTGGTTTCGCGCGCACCTCTGCGACGACCGAATAGGCTCCGTGCGGCACCTGCGAATAGCCCGCTCCTGCATGCACTCTCGTGGGTTTGGTCATGGCTGGTTCTCGGATCCCGGTCTCGTCAGCCCTTGGTCGCGGCGATCGTGCGCCGCCGGGTTTCCATCGCTTCCTGGAAGGTCTTCTTCACAGCCCCGAGAGCTTGAACGAACTCGAGCTGCTCGCCCTCCGGTCCCTTGCAATAGATCAAGGACCAGCCGTTCGACTTTCCCTCGGTGATCTTGATGGTATTGGCATCGAGCGGAGCTGCCTGACGCTCCTGTTCCGATGTCACCGTGATGACGCGATTGGCTTTCACCTGGGTCATGCCTCGACGCGCCGATTCCGCCTCGAGGTCGTGGATGAACTTGTTGAAGTCGACATCATCGCGAATGTAGAAGCAGATGTGCATCGAGCGCGGATAGGCAGGGCTCATATGGTCTCGCGGCTCAGCCCAACTGTCCCCGCTGCCCATCGGTTGCTGGGCGTCTCGATATTGCAGGAGCTCGATCACGACATTGTCGAACTGCACGAAGCGGACGTCGAGCCGTTGCTCGCCACCCTTCAGGTCAGGTACGCCGATCGTTCGCGGATTGACCTTCCGCTCCCGAGCGACGATCTCCTGATCGGCCATCAGCGTGTTGTGGATCTGCTCGCCCTGAAAATCACCGTCACGCATCACCTCGTTGCCGCCGAGCACCTCGGTATAGAACTCAAAGGCGCGATCCATGCTCTGAACCGTGACGCCGAAATGCTGCACACCTTGGAGCCGGGCGCCGAGAGCCGCGTTGTTACGATCTGCCATGACGACCTCCTCAACTGGGCATGTTCTCGAATTGCGGGAGGTTAGCGGCCTCGCCCAATTGAGACGGCGCTTGGTGAACATCTCAAGCATCGGCTTCACGCTGTCGGGCTTGTCCAGACTGCCGAGCGTGACGAAGATCAATCCTGGGAAGCCCTCCAGGTTGCTGCTGAACACCCTGGCCCCGCAATCGGGGCAGAAGTTTCGGTCCAGGCCCCTGCCTGACTGGGCGGTGTAGTGAAACGCCTTCGGCTGGCCACCGACCAACGAGAAATCATCCTCGGGCACGCCGAAGAACGTGGCCGCTTCACCACCTGACGCCTTCTTGCAATCAAGGCAGTGACAGACTGCGACAAAGGTTGGATCGGTATTGAACTCGAATTTTATGGCGCCGCATGCGCACTGAGCAGTGTGCTTTTTCGCCATGGATGGGCTCCTTTCGAATAGTGAGGCTCTTCGGCCAGATCGCACCGTCGGGCGATCAGAACTTCATCACGGCCCTCCCGACAATTTCTCCCATTCTGAGCAGGTCGAGGTATTCGTTGATCTGGTCGAACGTGAACGCCTTCAAGGTGTGGCGGATCTTGCCTTCGGCAGCGAGCGCCATGACCTCACTGAGGTCGGTATTGTTGCCCCAATACGAGCCATGGAATGTTTGCTCGCGGTTCACACGCGGAAGCAGCGGCACGCTGATGCGGTCACCGACCAACCCGACATTGGCGTAGTGCCCGCTGATCCCAAGGAGGCTGAAGGCAAGCTCCATCATTTCCGTGGCCCCGGCGCAATCGATGATGGCGTCGAGATCCCTTTGGCCGGCAGCCTTCTTAAGTTCCGCCGCGATCGCTTCGGAGGTCTTGTTCTTGATGGAGATGACGTGGTCGGCGCCGTTCTCCTTGGCGATGGCGAGCTTGTCTGCATTGCGTGCGAAGGCGACAACCTTGGCGCCGCCGCCCAGCAGCTTCGCGTACTGGACGGCGTACGAGCCCAGTCCGCCCACGCCGAATACGCCGACGATCCGGCCCGGGCCGAGCGCGCCGGCATCGCGCAGCTTCTTGATGCCCCGATACGGGGTCAGACCGGCATCCGTAAGCGGAGCGATCTGCTCGAACCTCAGACCCCTGTCTGCCTTGATAAGGTAGCGCGCGGGCACCGGCAGGTACTCGGCAAATCCGCCATAGGGGCCAAATCCCGGCCACCGCACGTTCGGGCAGATGTGGGTGTTGCCCACGAGGCAATGGCGACAGACGCCGTCGCCCCAACCCGGCGCCACGCCCACAGGATCGCCTTCGTGGAAGCCGGCGATCTTAGGGACATTCCTGCCGATCGTGGAAACCACGCCGGAGATTTCATGACCGATCGTGATCGGCGTCGGGATGTCCACGAATGGACGGAAGTAGCCGTCGATCAGCTGCGCGTCCGACCGGCACATGCCGCATGCCTTCACCTGGATCAGGATTTCGTCCGGTCCGATGTCCGGGATCGGAACGTCCTCGAGGACAACCGGCTTTCCGTATTCGTGTATGCGGGCCGCTTTCATGCTCGCCTCCTTCCCACGGTCAATCGGCAGGACCACCAGTCGATGAGCGCAAAGCTATCAGCCGCACACCGGGGGAGCAGGTTAAGCGAGGTAAAATAGCGTGCCGATCCAGGCCCCTGAGACGGATCGCAGAATTCACCTCTCTTAACTCCTCATCGAAACGGCACTCGACTACCGTCCGCAGACATACCCGACGGTCATAAGAGGAGTGGATCATGGCCAAGGACCTGCAACGCAAGGCGCTGATCGCAATCACCAGTTACAACGGCGTCATCTATCCTGATGGCACACGGACCGGCCTCTTCTTCACCGAAGCGCTGCACCCCTTCGAAGTGCTGACGCAGGCCGGCTTCGATGTGGATCTCGCCACGGAAACCGGCACTTACGGCTTGGACGACCTCTCTCTCACCAGCCAATTCCTGGCCGGCGACGACAAGGCCGTCTTCGAGAACCCCAAGCACCCCTTCAACGTGAAGCTGAACGCGCAATTGAAGAAGGCCGCCGATCTGAAGAAGGGCGAGTACGGGCTGTTCTTCGCCTCCGCGGGCCACGCCGCTCTCTACGACTACCCGACGGCGCGAGGGCTTCAGAGCATTGCGGCCGACGTCTGGAATCGCGGCGGGATCGTCACAGCCGTATGTCACGGACCGGTGCTTCTCCCCGGAGTAATCGACTCCAAGACCGGCAAGTCGATCATCGCCGGCAAGACCGTTACCGGATTCACCATCGAGGGTGAGATCGTGCTGAAGGTCTGGGACAAGCTGAAGTCGGACAAAGTCCCTCCCGTCGTCGAAGCGGTCAACAACGCCGGAGCGGACTACAGCTCGCCCATGCATCCTTTCGACGACTATTCCATCACCGTGGGGCGCCTCGTCACTGGAGCCAATCCTGCCAGTGCACGCAGCGGAGCGGAAAGGGCCTTGAAGGCGTTCAATGGTCTTCCTGACGTCAAGGAATCGACGCTGCCCACCGCTGCGCAGTGAGGCCAGGACACGCCATGACGCGGTCCAGGCCGGCCAGAACCCTGGCTGCAAGCACCTCTCGACGCGCGGTGCTTGCGGCATTGAGCGTGGCGGGATTGCACGCGGTGTCGGCCATGCCGGCACACGCCCGCGATGAAGTACCTACAGCTGACGGAGTTAGGACCATGGCGTCCTTCAGGACGGGCGACGGAACGGAGATCTTCTACAAGGATTGGGGTCCCAAGGCCGCGCAGCCGATCGTGTTCCATCACGGCTGGCCTCTATCGGCAGACGACTGGGACAACCAGATGATGTTCTTCCTCTCCCACGGCTATCGAGTGATCGCCCATGATCGTCGTGGCCACGGCCGATCGGCTCAGACGGACGTCGGTAACGACATGGATACCTATGCTGCCGACATGGTCGCGCTGGCCGACGCGCTCGATCTCCGGAACGCGGTGCATATCGGCCATTCGGCCGGAGGTGGCGAGGTCGCGCGCTACGTTGCTCGCGCCAAACCCGATCGCGTTGCGAGGATGGTGTTGATCAGCGCCGTGACGCCGAGGATGATCCGCACTGAGAGCAATGCCGGCGCATTGCCGAAAGAAGTGTTCGACGGATTTCGTGCTTCGCTGGTCGCCAACCGGGCCCAGTTCTACTGGGATATCCCGGCCGGTCCTTTCTTCGGCTTCAACCGAACCGGCGCCAAGGCCTCCGAAGGCATCATTCAAAACTGGTGGCGCCAGGCCATGATGGGCAGCATCAAGGCGCAATACGATTGCATCAAGGCCATGTCGGAGACTGACTTCACTCAGGACCTGAAGTCGATTGGCCAGCCAACGCTCATTCTCCATGGCGACGACGACCAGATCGTACCGATCTCGGCCACCTCTGTGGTCGCCGCCAAGCTCGTGCGCGACGCGAGGCTGAAGGTCTATCCTGGGCTGCCGCACGGCATGTGCACCACCCATCCCGATACCGTCAATCCGGACCTGCTGGCTTTCGTGAAAGGTTGACCGGCGCACCGTCAGGGTGACGGTGCCACCTTTCGATCAAGGAAATCGCGGATCAGCGGCGCCATCTCGTCAAGCTTGTCCTCCAGGGCGAAGTGGCCGGTATCGAGGATATGAAACTCGGCGTCCGGGAGGTCGCGCCGATAGGCGTGCGCTCCTGCTTCGGGGAAGACCTTGTCGTTCTTGCCCCACACGATCAGCGTCGGAGGCTTGCGGTCGCGGAAGAACTGCTGGAATTGCGGATAGAGAGGCACGTTGGTGCGATGGTCGTAGAGCAGATCGAGCTGGATGTCCTTGTTGCCCGGCCGATCGAGGACCGCCTGATCAAGCGTCCAATTGTCCGGATTGATGCGCGACAGGTCGCGAACGCCATCGGTGTACAGGAACTTGGTCGTCTCGAGCTTGACCAGTCCTGACAGCGCCTCCCGGTCCTTTGCCGATCCGCTGGACCAATACGCTTTGATCGGGTCCCAGGACTCCTTCAGCCCCTCTTGATAGGCATTGCCGTTCTGGACGATGAGGGCGCTGACCCGCTCGGGATGCTTGAGGGCCAGCCGATATCCGACCGGTGCGCCGTAGTCCATGACGTACATGGCACAGCGCCTGACGCCGATCTGGCCGAGGAGCGCATCGACCATGTCGGCGTAGTGGCCGAAGCTGTAGACGAACTGCTTGTGGTCGGGCGCATCGCTTTGGCCGAAACCCGGATAGTCCGGCGCAATGACGCGGTACTTGTCGGCCAGCAACGGCATCAGGTTCCGGAACATGTGCGACGATGTCGGGAATCCATGCAGGAGCAGCACGACAGGTCCGTCGGCCGGTCCGGCTTCGCGGTAGAACATCCTGACACCCTCGACCGTCGCCGAGCGATAGAACGTGGCGGCCCACGTCTGGGGCCTTGTCGCTGCCTTCTCCGTCGGCGCAGCGAAGGCCTGAGGAACCTGCGACACGCAGACCGTGGCAAGTGCCAAAGAAAGAAACAGTCGATTCATCATGACCTCCATCGAGCTTGTTTCGACGGACTAGGTCCTATGCGGTTTCTCTCCTCAACGGTCGTTACGTTCCGTTAAGCTTGGTAAATTCAGTTCGGGCGCCGAGGCCGAGGCGTATTGATAGAAGCAGGTGAACTGCTGCTTTCGCAATTCGGCGACCATTCTTGCAATCTCTTCGTCTCGACCGACGGTCTCTCGTGCCCTACGCGGTGGGCAGGACTTCGCGCCTGCCCGCTCGTCAATTCGTTGAGCGTTCCGCAACGCCTCGATCGCAACCGATGCCACGAACTGGTAGCCACGGCCGTAGACCGTGGCAACGTAGATCGGTTCCTTTTGCGCATCGCCGAGAGAGCGCCGGAGATTGGCCATGTTGACCTTGAGATTGCTCTCATGGACGAACAACCTGGGCCAGGCTATCGCCATCAGTTCATCCTTGGTGACCAGTTCTCCCCGGCGTTCAACCAGCGCCGCCAGGATGGTCAGGGCACGTGATCCGAGGCGAATCGGTGCGCCATCGCGCAAGAGAAGCTGTCGCGCGGGGATCAGTCGGAACGGGCCGAACAAGAACGTCCGGTCCGGTTCGTTGAATCTCGAGTGTCGCTGACCCGCATCGGATGAAGCCCCCATGGGCGCCCAACCAGCAGGCACTTGTACATACGCAGCCGTCGCAAGTGGAGGTTCCTCCGCATCGAGTATCTGTGAACCAGAACGAACTCTCATGGCTCAACTCGCGACTATTGGTTTGCGCGGAGATGATATGGTCAGCACAGCCTTAGGTCCTTTCGCGTTTCTGGGATTTTCTGAATAGACAGGTCGCGCGCAGACCGGCCCCTCGAATGCCATTCGCCGCGGCTCGAGGTCCGCGATGTTGGAGTTGACCGTTCTGCAAGAAATCTGAAAAAATCTTAGAATTCCTGAGTTTGGAGTTATTTTGTCCGAATCTGACGATCCGGAGCGTCGGCCGCGTAGACTTGAGATTGATCTCCGTCACCGTGAGTTGCGTGTGGATGGAGAGGTGATGCCCATAGGGGGCCGGGCATTCGACATCCTGCAGGCTCTCGTCCAAGCAACGGGAATCATCGTTCCGAAGTCGGATTTGATGGGCCGCATCTGGCCCAACAGCTTCGTCGGCGACAACGCCCTTCAGGTGCACGTATCGGCTATTCGCAAGGCACTCGGTGCGGATCGAGCCCTGTTGAAGACGGTATCCGGTCGCGGCTACCGGTTGCTCGGCCACTGGACCGTGCGGCCCGCCTCGGACGCCGCGGAACCGGATGGTTCGACGCCATCGCCCCTGGACCTGCCGCCATCGGCATCCCACACCTACCGGTCAGGCGAATGCGAAATAGACCTGGCGCAATGTGAATTGCGGATCCACGGCGCGTCGGTCCCGCTTGGCGGCCGCGCCTTCGACCTCCTGGCGGCACTGGTCGAAGGAGCCAATGAACTCGTGACCAGGGACCAACTGATCGAGCGTGTATGGCCTGGCGTGTCGGTCAAGGACGGCGCAATCGAGTTTCACATATCCGCAATCCGCAAGGCGCTCGGGTCTCATCGCACGATTATCAAAACGATTTCGGGGCGTGGCTATCGTTTGCTCGGGACATGGTCCAGACACCATACCGACCAGCCTAGGGCACCGTTCTCCTCCCCGAGTGCCGGCGGCTCGACGAACTTGCCTGCGTCCAAGATCGATCTGGTCGGCCGCGATGCGTCCATCGAGTACTTGCAACAGGCATGCTCCGCCTATCGGCTCGTCACCCTCACCGGTACCGGCGGCATCGGCAAGACCGCGCTCGGGATCGAGTTGGCGCGCAGCCTTCTGCCGATGTTCGACGGCAACGTTTGGCTCGTGGAGCTGGCCTCGCTTGCCGACCCGAATCTGGTCTCGCTCGCCGTGGCGGAAGCCATTGGCCTGCCAACCGACAGGGGCGCGAAGTCGGCGGAAAGCGTGGCCCGGGACATCGGCGGCACGCGACTCCTCCTGGTGCTCGACAATTGCGAGCATCTCATCGATGCCGCCACACACCTGGCGGAAAGCATCCTCCGTCTCTCGTCGCGCGCCGTCATCCTGGCGACCAGCCGCGAGACGCTGCGAACCACTGGCGAGCATGTCTACCGTGTGCCGCCGCTCGACGTGCCGCCACATGATTCCGGTCAGGCCGCCGAAATCCTCAGCAACAGTGCCGTGCAGTTGTTTCTCGACCGGGCGGAAGCGACGCACATGGTCGGCCTGCGTGACCGGCAGAATTTGCGTTTGATCGCCAGGATCTGCCGCCACTTGGACGGCATGCCGCTGGCGATCGAATTCGCCGCTGCCCGCGCCGCTTCGTTGGGGGTGGCGCAGGTGGCCGACGGCCTGCGGGACCGCTTCGCGCTGCTGACGACGGGGCGTCGTACGGCGTTGCCGCGCCATCAGACGCTGCGTGCGGTTCTCGACTGGAGCTATGCCCTGCTGCCGGACGCCGAGCGTCTGCTGCTCCATCGCCTGGCCATTTTCGCCGGCGGATTTTCCTTCGACGCCGCATGCGCTGTGATGCGTGAGCATTCGCCGGCCGACGTCGCAGACAGTATCGCGAGCCTCGTCGAAAAGTCGGTCGTCAATCTTGAACAGACCACCTCCGGCGGACGCTGGCGTTTGCTGGAGACCGTGCGCTCCTACGCAATGGACAAACTCACCAGCGTCGGCGATTACGCGCCGACAGCGCGCCGGCACGCCGACTATTTCCGGGACTTCTTCGCCACCTTCGATCCCAATGCCAATGAGGAGAGCGCCAGCGCCGATCTCGCCTCTTTCACGCGCGAAGTCGACAATCTGCGTACTGCCCTGGCATGGGCGTTTTCCGCCTCCGGCGATCCCCGTCTCGGGGGCCACCTGGCCGCCGCCGCCGTCAATTTCTGGCTGGCCACGTCGCTGCTGGACGAATGCAGCAATTGGATCGGTAAGGCGCTGGCGAGTATGGGTGAGGCCGATGATCTCGAGCACGAGATGGTTCTGCGTAACGGTCTTGGCCAGTCATTGATGTTTACCGAAGGCATGACCTCGGCCACGCATACCAATCTGACCCGGGCACTTTCCCTCGCCGAAGCAATCGGCAGCATTGAACACCAAAAGCGCGCGGTGCATGGCCTCTGGCAAATCAGCCTGCGTTCAGTGGAGCTGCGCAAGGCTTTGCAGTTGAGTCGGCGCTATGCCGAATTCGCCCGTAGCGACACAGGCTTGGCGGCAACGCACACCGCCAACCTGATGGTCGGCATGTCGTTAACCTACCTCGCAGAATACGCCGAAGCCAGCAGCCTGCTGGAGCAGGCCATTCACAATTATCCGGCCGCTCAACGTCAACGTGAGATGGCGTCGCTTGGGCTGGATGCGCTTTCCTCCGCCTTTGGACATCTGTCGACCTGTCTGTTCGCGCGCGGCCTGGTCGATGCGGGAATCCAGGCCGCGGAACGGTCGATCGAAGAAGCGCAGCAGGTCGGACAGCCTGTGGCTCTGTGCCTGGCGATGACTCGTCCGGCGGGCCTGCTGTTCCCCGAGGTCGGTGCTTTCGATACGGCAGAGCGCCATATCGCTGCGATTCTGGAACAGGCCGATCGCCATGCGCTCGGTACCTTCCGCGCTCTGGCGGCTTGCGCGACTGGCCGCATGCTCTTCATGCGCGGCGATCCCGCCGCCGGCGCCGCGGCACTCCGCTCCGGCCTCGCGCAAATGGAGGCAACCGGGTACCGATCATTGCAGACGATCTTCCGCGGATACTTCGCCGAGGCGCTGACCGCTGCCGGCAATGCCGATGAAGGTCTCGCCGAAGTCGAGAGAGCCCTGCGCTACGCCGAGCAAACGGAATACATGCGGTTCGTGCCGGAGCTGCTGCGCATCCATGGCAGCGTGATTGCTCATAGCCAGCCGGGTAACCCGAAGGCCGAGCAGATATTGCGACGCGCGATCGACCTCTCGCAGCGGCAGGGCGCGTTGTACTGGGAGCTGCGCGCGGCGCTTGCTCTGGCGGAGGACTGGCAAATGCAAGGGCGCCGCATGGAGGCGCATAGCCTGCTCGCGCCCATCTACGACCGCTTTACCGAGGGCTTCACGACTCCCGTCTTGGCGCGGGTCAAAGCGGTGTTGCAAGCAACCCGGGCGGACAATGACGGGCCATCCGTTACTTATCGGCGCAAGTCCCGAAGTTGAGTAGGTATGAGCGGCCGGCAGAATGCCGCCGGACATCACCGCCCCTACGACAGCAGCGCGACCGCCGTTGATCGCGCAGCCGAACTCACGCAACAGCATAGTCACCGTCACACCGTCGAAAGGACGTTTTCAGTGACCCTTTCAGCGGGCCGACCCCGCATCGGCGGGCGGCTCGGCTCCAAGGAAGCCGCCCGCCCGCGCATCACGAACTTGCACCGCAATCAATGAGATTGAGTCGGCTTGGAGTCCGATGGATGCCCGTTCGACATGGAGCCCGACGAGTGACCGTTCGACATCGCGCCAGAGGACTGACCGGTGGACATCGAATCTGAACGCCCGCTGGGCTTGGAATCCGACGAATGACCACTCGACATGGACCCGGATTGGCCGCTGGACATGGAACCGGTGCTGGAAGACTGGGCAAACGCCGCACCGGTACCAAGAGCGAGTACCGCGGCAATAGCTGCGAATCTGACTGGACGTGTCATGAGAGTTCTCCTTTGTGAGCCATGGAACCCGGCTCGGGGTATTTCCCGCTCTGGGAAATTCGGCACGGCGCCGGCGCGTTGCGCCGGCAACGCAGGTCTAGATGCCCGCATACCATTCGTATCCACGATCTTCCCAATAGCCCCCGTAGCCGCCCGCGACATTGCGGAAGCTGTCGGTAATCTCGATCCGCTGCAGATATTTCGCCTGCTTGTAGCCAAGCTGCCGTTCGACCCTCAGGCGTAATGGTGCGCCGTTTGGTACACCGAGCGGCTTGCCGTTGAGATTGTAGGCAATGAGCGTTTGAGGATGAAAAGCATCGACGAGGTCGATGCTTTCGTAATATTGGCCGGGGCCCTGCTCGCCCCCCTTGATGGGCTCGCCGTCCAGATTGTCGGCGCAGTGAAAGACCGCATATCGCGCACCGGACGCAAGGCCGGCAGCTTTCAGGAGCAGCCCCAGCTGGACGCCGGTCCACATGCCAATTGCCGACCAGCCTTCGACGCAATCGTGCCTGGTGATCTGGGTCCTGGATGGCAGCCCGCGCAGTTCTGCGATGGAAAGCGACATCGGGTGCCGGACGAGGCCACCAATCTTCAGTCTCCAATTGACGAAGTCCTGCGCGATATGCGCATCGTATTCCGCGCCGCCGGGGTTGAAAGTGCCGTTTGGTTTGAAGACCGGCGAAATGTCCGCGACCGAATATTCCTTTGCGAGCTGACCAGGCTGGAGAAGCATTCGCTGGCTCATGCGAGTCCAGTCCTCCACCGCATGGAATACGCGCGAGAAGCTCGGATTGAGCGTCAGATTGTCGGCGTTCCAGATCAGCGCACCGGCGCCGGCAAATCCGGCAAGAATCGCGGCGCGTCGGGTGATGTTTCTTGCAGCAGTCATCGACGCGGTTCCTTCGGCAGGACATAACGGCCCGTGAGCATCGATCGCACCTCATTGATGGGCCCCGCCAGGACCACCTCAGCTAGATGGATGACGACGAAGAGCACAATCAGCGACGCTGAAATGAAGTGGATGGTGCGTGCGGATTGCCGACCGCCAAACAGGTCGATCAACCACGGACAAACCGCGTCGAAGCCCGGCGACATCGTGAGGCCCGTCGCCACCATCAGAGAGATCAGGACGATCACACAGAGATAGGCGACCCTCTGCAGAGGATTGTAGCGTTTCGCCGCCTCACCGGCCGGATGCTTCAGCTTTAGATGGTCAATCAGCGAGCGTGGAATCGCGTAGATATCATTCCTGGTCGGCGCGATGTCTTTCTGGAGATGACGCGAGAACAGGCTCCAACCCAAATAGGCGAGGCCGTTGAACACCAACAGCCATGCGAACAGGAAATGCCAGTGGCGAGCGTCAGCTAGATCCTGGAAACTTGGAATGGTGAGCCAGTGCGGCCAGCCGCGCGCAACGTAATCGCCCTGATACTTCGACCAACCAAGAAGGCCCGTCGTGTCAAAATGCCAGGGGCCGACCTGTGTGACCCCGTGGGCCCCGCCATCGCGATCAACCGCTTCAATCGAAAACAGCGATCCATCGGCGTCGGCACCGTATTGCCCCCAGTAGAGCCTAGGATGCGCATTGAAGATGTTAAGTCCACTTCCGAGCAGAAATAGGATGCAAAGTGCATTGATCCAATGCGTGATCCGAACTGGCAGACGATGGCGATAGAACGACTCCACCAATGAAGAGGACGGGGCTTCGTCATCGCCGACCATCGCAACGGGAGACCTCTTCACTGGATATAGCCTCGGCAGGAGCTGCTTGGCGTGCTTGATATGCTTCGGGTTACGCCTGTCACAATCTGTCGAATGTGATGTCCGGCCTATACGTTCGTATGTGCCTTAGATCATGCGCGGCAACCGACAGCTCGGTTGTTGCCGTGCCCAGAAAGTGACGACGTCGCCGTCAGGCAGGACGCCCTGCGACGCGAAATGAAAGCTCGGCTGCGTGCCGATTTGCGCAAGGCAATGAAGGACAGGTGCAATATCGAAACGAAGGTCATCCGAGTGCTCGTTGCAGCGATCGACAATGCTGAAGCACCGTCCGTCGAAGCGGGCGATACAGCGTCGGTCCACCACGATTTCCTCAGTGGCTTAGCGGAAGTCGAACGGCCGCTTTTGAGCAGGTCTCGTGTGCGTCACATATTATCGACGGAGGTCCAAGAGCGCGAACGTGCGGCCGCCGAGCTGGAACGTCTGGAAGAGATGGATCGTGCTGAAGCTTTGCGCGCAGAAGCCCTCATAGCAAGGCGCTACATCGAGTGACGAAAATTCGCACCTCCTCAGAGGAGAGCAAAAGGGGGCAAACCCAACCACGCGAAGAATAACAGCGGCATGCCCTGGCGCGCCGGATTGCAGACAACGCGCCACCCTCATAGTGCAAGCCAACATGAGCGGGGCAGCTACAGTGTCAGTTTGCTCGCGAACTCCTGGAAGTTCGCGATCTTCTCCAATTGCATCAGCCCGTCGAAGAGCGATTGCGTTGTCGGCTTGCCCCACACAGCCTCGCCCAAGTCGAAGAACTTGCCGCTGAGTTCCGCGACCGTGTGCGGCCGGCTCGGCTCACCCTTGGTAACGACACAGTGGCCTTCGTAGCTGCTGCCGTCGCGCATAACGGCCCGGATGGATACGGGCTGCTCGGCCGGATAGCGCGCCGTGAAAGACTCGTCCTCCTGTAGCACGACACGTTTGGCGAGATCCTGGATCACGGGATTGGCGACGGCGGAATCGTCGAAGCTGCCGAGCCCCGAGCGGCCCCGCACGATGATGCTGGCCAGAGCGAATGGCACGGAGAAGCGTGCGCCAAAGCTGGTCTGCACGCTCTTCTCCTGCAGCATGGCGGCCAACATGTAGGCGCGCGCATCGAGGCTCGCGATTTCGGCCGGATCGAGACGACCACCGGGCACCTTTATGAGGAGATCCTCGAGCGCGTCGATCGCCGAATGGACATAACGCCCGGTCGGGTGAAGCTTGAAGTAGCTCTTCGTGACCAGCCACTCGGAGCCCAGGTCATGAACGACACGGGCCGGGTCGAAAGCATCCGACAGAATCTTGCCGTAGATCGCCGCGACGCTGTCGACTTCGCCGGTGAAACCGCACTCCACCAGCCGCGTAGCCATCGTGCCCATGTAGCCGGAATGTCCCGTGTAGATGTTCCGGACGGTCGCACCATCCAGCAGGGTCTGCCGGCTCGTGGTCATTCCCATCGTGGCCGACACATTGATCAGCTCGAGCATTCGCGCCGTGTCGAAGCCCTTAAGTTTGCCGACGGCGAGCGCCGCGCCGATGACGCCGTAGGTCCCATGCGGATGCACCGCGAGCTTCACATTGGCCGCGCGATGGATGCGTGACGACACTTCATATCCTGTCGCCACCGCGACCAGCAGGTCCGAGCCATTCGCGCCGAGCTCCTGCGCGGCGGCAATAGCTGCCGGCACGACCTGGATGCCCGGGTGTCCCTTGGCGAAGAGATTGCCTTCGTCGAGCTCAAGCCATGTGCCAGCCGTGCCGTTGAGCAGGGCGGCATCGATCGGCGGCGCCTTCATACCGGCTCCGAAAACCCAGGCATTGCCGGGCGGCGACGCCTTGAGATGGTTCGCCACGAACGCCTTCATCTCAGGCATCTGCATGCCGGCGGCGATCACCGGGATGCTGTCGGCGATGATCCATTTCACTCGGTCGACGACGGCTGGACCGAGCGATGCAAGCGTCGTCTCGCTGCAGAAGGCAGCCAGCTTCTTCAGGTACTCCGGGCGATCTGCAATGACCATTCGCGCGTGATCCTCAGTGGATCGTGTAGCCGCCGTCGACGATCAGGTCGTGACCCGTCAGGAAGGAGGCGTCCGTCGTCAGCAGCCAATGGACGACTTCGCCGATTTCCTCCGGGCGGCCGTAGCGGCCCATCGGCACGTACTCCAGCCGACGCGCGGCTTCCTCCGGATCGTGCTGCACGCGGTCGAGCGTGGGCTGGGTGGCGATCGGACCGGGCGATACGGCGTTGACCTGGATGTTGTGCGGCGCCAGTTCGAGCGCCATCGACTTGGTAAGATGGATCAGCGCCGCCTTGGTCATGCCGTAGATCGTGCGCGTCTGGTAGGCAACCGAGCCCAGCTGGCTCGCGATGTGCACGATGCGGCCGCCACCCTGCCGGCGCATCGACGGCAGCACCCCCTGGCTCGCCAGGAACGGCGCCCGCAGGTTGACCGCAACGGCAGTGTCGAATTCCGCAAGGGTAAAGTCGCCGAACGCGCGATTGACGCGCACCGCCGCGTTGTTGACCAGCATATCGATGCGGCCGAAGCGCTTCTCCGCTTCGGCGACCATCGCCGCGACGGCCGATGCATCGCCAAGGTCGGCCGTCAACGGAACGACAGCCTTGGGGTCACCCAGGAGCGCCGCGCACTCCTGGGCGATCGGATCGGGCGGAGCATCTGCCGCCAGAACCAGACGCGCACCGGAGCCGGCAAGGCGGCGCGCGACGGCAGCCCCGATGCCGACCGGCGACGAGACACCAGTCACGATGGCAACTTTGTCTTGCAGCGGTTTCACGTCAGTTGACGACGCCATACCGCGCCGCCTGCTCCGCATGACACTCGCGGTAGCGCGCATAAGCCCGATCATGGGCTTCCGCTTGGGCGGTCGCGCTCAACGTCCGGGGATCGTCCTCGAGATCGAAATGGCCGTAGCGGTCCACGCCGCGCACCAGCATCGCGGACATACGCTTGCTGCCACTGTGGCGGCAGTGGGTCGGAATATAGCTGATGCCGAAGCCGATGCGGCGGTCGTTGCTGCCGTTGGGTGGCGAGTTGTGCGCGATCAGGGTGTGGTGCAGCGAGACCTGGCCCGTCTTGACCGGCGCAAACACAGCCGTCGAGGTGTCGAACGACTGGCTGATCGAGCGCGCGCCGGCATTGATGGTGCCGGGAAGGGCATCGCGCCCATGCGCAAGCTGACCCCAGCGATGGCTGCCGGGAATGAACTCCATGCAGCCCGCCTCGATCGAGGCCTCCGACAACGCGACCCACGCAGTGACATGCTCGTAGGGCTGCAGGCCAAAGTAGGTTGCGTCCTGATGCCATGCCGTGATGGCATCAGTCCTGGGCTCCTTGATGAAGAAGGTGCTGGTGAAGACCAGAATGTCGGGGCCGAGAATCGACTCCATCACGTCGAGTAGGCGTGGATCTCCCACAAGGTCGCGCGCCCAAGGACAACGGACATGGAGCTTGCGCCGGTTGCCCGCCGACACCGGTCCCGCAGGCAGCGTCGCCTCGAATGCCTCGAGGTCGGCCCGCCAACGTCGCGCTTCGTCGACGCTGAAGATGTCGACAGGCGCGTAGTATCCGTCACGATGGAAAGCGTCGACCTCGGCTTGGCTGAGCTTGGTCACTTGGCTCGTCCTTTCTCGGATCAGCCGGTACCGGTGGCCTTGGCCAGCGGTCCCCATTTGGCCGCTTCGACGGCTAGGAACGCCGCCAGCGCCTCGGGCCCGACCTTTCGGGGCAGTTGATAGCCCAGCTCGATGTAGCGGTTGCTGATCGCGGGATCGTTGAGCGCCGCCTCGATCGAGCCGATGATCTTGTCGACGATGCGACGTGGCGTGCCGGCAGGCGCCAGCATGGCCTGCCAGCTGCCGGCCTCGAAGCCCTTGAGGCCGAGTTCGTCCAGTGTCGGGACATCCGGCAGCAAGCGCGAGCGCTCGAGCGAGGAGACCGCCAGCGCCCGCAGCGCGCCGCTCTTCACATGCGGCACCAGGACATTCTGTGAGTCCATCATGAAGCCGACACGGCCGGCGACGAGATCGTTCATGGCGGCCGGCGTGGATCGATACGGCACGCGCACGAACTCGATGGCCGTCCTCTTTGCCAACAGCATCTGGCCGAGGTCAGCCGAGCTTCCGGGGCCTGCGGAACCGCAGTTGATGGCGTTGGGATTGGCCTTCATGTAGGCGATGAAGCTCGCGAAGTCCGTTGCCGGCACCGCCGGATGTATCGCGAGCACGAACGGCATGACGCCGAGATGGCTGATCGGCTGGAACGATTTGACGGGATCGAACGTAACCTGCGGGAAGAGTTCCGGGATCACGGAATGCGCCATGCCGGTCACGAGCAGGCTGTAGCCGTCCGGCACGGATCGAGCGATCGTTTCGGCAGCAATCGTCGAGCCGGCGCCCGGCTTGTTGTCGACCAGCACCGGCTTGCCCAGCGTGTTGGTCATGTGCTCGGCAAGAATGCGGGCAACCACGTCGATCGCGCCGCCGGGTCCATACGAGACCGTGACGCGCACCGGCTTGTCGGGATAGGCGCCTTGCGCGCGGGCAAGCGAGCCTGCGCTGACCGAAAGGGTCAACGCAGCGCCCATGCGAAGAACGGTTCGGCGACTATGCCCGACGCGAGCGCCGGATGCGATTTTGCGAATCATGACCCCTCCACATCCACAGTCCCTCCCCAATCGCAAGTATCATTCCAAATCCAGGAACCGACAACGCATCGCAGAGAAACAAGCGTTCGACAGGCGAAGTCGAATTCCTCTCGGTGGCACCGCGTGCGGTCCACCGGACGAGGCAGGTGACCTCATCCTTTATCCCGGTGATCGAGCCGCTGATGGCGCGCGGATCGCGCCGGCCTCGACTGGCACGACGAAGTCGCTGACGATGCGAGTGAACTGGACGGGGTCCTCGCCCCCTCGCCCTTGAACTTGGCCGCTTGTTGCTTCTCCGCTCCTCAAGCGCCTTGAGCGCCGCCGCTTCTGGGTACAATCCCGGTCAAATGCTGTCTTGGCCAGACAAGCTCGGGAACGCAAGCCTTTCAGGATGTGGACGGCGGCTCAGCTGCCCTCCGCCCACGAACTAGCGAACGAAAGGCAGCGGTAGTGTCAGAGAACTGGCTCGCGGTGGCAACAGCTGCGACGTAGCGATCCGGGCGCAACACCACGATGGATGCGTTGGCCGCAGCAAACCAGGACGCCAATTGATTCTCGACGTCTTCGACGTGGTCGGCATGCCTGATCGATCGATCGCGACCATGGCTCCGCGAGCGCATCGCCGTAACAAATCGAGCGTCGAGGCTGTCCCAGAAGTCTCGATCACCGTCGCTCAGCAGGCTTCGGGGGTCGATTTGCCAACCGAGGACAACCATCCAGTCCCCCAATGCGGTATCGAGCGGGACGAACCGGCCATCCGCCGTCTCCACCGTTGGCTGAATGAACATCCGACCCACAGGAGAGGAAGACGACCCGGACTCGTCCAAGACGAAGCCCGCGAGATATCGCGGCATGGGTTTGAAGCGCATCTGCAATACGTAGTCCCGAACACTCGGCAGTCGGCGCACGAGACGGAAGAACTGATCCCGCAAGGCCGCCCTGAAGCGACTGATCGGCATGAGAATGGCGCCGAACATGTCGGCGAGCTTAGTCATCGCTTCGACGTGTCCACGCCGCTCTGATTCGTAAGTGTGCAGCACGGCGGCAGTCAACTGCCCGCGGACGACACCAGCTAGCTTCCAGGCAAGGTTCCCGGCATCACGAATGCCGACATTCAAGCCCTGCCCTATCCACGGGGGCATCAGATGTGCGGCGTCGCCGACAAAAATTGTGCGGCCGAAGGTGCCTCGCCCTCGGCGTGGTGGCTCCTCCGCATCTTCAACACCTCGATGGTGCGCCGGCGCTTTTCATGGCGCGAGGCTCGACGCCGGCATCGATTTGCTTGTCAAACCTTTCACGTTCGACGCGCGACCGCGACCGCGACCGCAAGCCGACACGACGACGGAAGAAGGCATGGACGTCTTCCGGCGCCAGCCCGATGGTAGATGGTCCATCGCCCGGTACGTGGCATTTACCACGCGCGCAAACAAGGTCCTGCGTTAGGCTCCAAGGGCTCGGCGTAGGTGTTGTCAGGGGGATACATTGGCAAGGAAAGTCGAGATCAGCGAGGCCGTCGGTATCCGCAACGGCGTGCGACCCTGCCCCAATCGCCAGAGCGACCTCGAGAAGATCCGCGACCTCTTCGACGCCATCCCCACCGACGCCGGCGGGACACGGGACAGCATCGGCACATGGGCCGCGGTAAGGCAGGTCCTGATCGCGGAGATCGCCGCCCAGATCACGATCTTCCAGGGAGCGCAGCCCGGCCTGACGGTCGACGGCGCGATCGACAAGTCAGGCAGCACGCTGAAGCGCATGAACGCCATAGCCGCAGCGCAAGGCGGCGTCACGATGATCACGGCCACCGTCTCTCACGACGTGGCGCCCTATTCCGAGACCGGCAGCGATATCAGTTTCACGGCGATCGACAGCTTCACCATGCCCGGCAGGGGTCCCCTGAAGATCATCAGGGACAGATGGAGCTATGTTCGCCGCCTTGTCCGGGTCGAGAACTGCTCGATCAAATGGTTCGGCGTGCTGTTCAATGCCCCCGGCGGCACGGCGCAATTCGGCTCGGTGCCGCACATCTACTTCACCCCGCACCCTTCCCAGGGTCACTATTACGATCCTGGCTACGACAGCTTCACCACTTGGCGGAAGCTCTGGCATGACTACACCCAGGCGCCGGGCCGTCAGATCGTCACCGCCGGCAAGGACCAGGTGCTGGTGGTGCCGTTCTACACCAATGCTCAACACCGGGGCGGGCTGGGCGATTTCCTCCAGAACTGGCAGGAAACGGTCTCGACCGTGGTGACCGTGGCCATCGACTCGGTCGACGCGACCGCGTTGCGCGGCCGGTTCGAGTTCAACGAGATCTATTCCTCGAGCTTCTCGGACGGCTGGATTCCCCACCGTCAGTTCCAAACCGAGGGTTCGGGCGTCCAGCAGATGACGACTCGGATCATCGATCTCGACGGTCAGGCCGCGCATCCGCCCTCGCACTGGCGGCCGGCGAAAAGCATCGTGTACCTCGACCAGCCGCCGCCGCGTCAGGGCAATCCCGTGGGCAACCTGTGGTATGTCGGACAGCGCTGGTCGCGACAGATCATGATGGACGACTGGGGCGGCGCCTTCTCTGGTCACGCCGCATGCTCAAGCTATCTGCTCTACCATGGAATGCGCCTGCCCTAGAGACGCAGGGCTTGTCGGCTGGGGCCCTAGTCATCCACTCCCATCCGGCTATCGAGATACCGGCTCCTGACTAGGGGCCGGAGTCGAATAACCCTTCGTATGATCTCGAAACGTTTTGCCCTACTGCTCAGAAGTCTGGAGCAGGCGGTACTACAGGCCGGGGTCCTCTGTCGTCATCAGGTCTCGCACATTGGAGAACGACGGAAATTCGGATTAGAACACTTCGAACGTTGTCGAACCGGTACTGAGCAACTGGCTTCGACCTGGCAGGCCTACCGTCGCATGATCGGCGACACTTGCAGGATCGTCGCTTCCGCTCCGTTGCGATGGGCGACGCCTTCGACCTGAACCTTGGCACGTGCATCGGAAAGCTGGCCGAGCACCGTGGCGCGAGGAACATAGGGCTCCGGCATGTTGGCGCCGTAACCCGCATTGAAGCCGGCATAGTCGCGCCAATCCACAAGAACGTTGTTGGTTCGAATGATCGACTCCGGCGTGAAGCCGGCAACGTCGATCAGGCTGTTGAGCCGCGCCCATGCATTGCGGGTCTGTTGCTCGACATCACCAGGCACGGCTGCGTCTCCCGACAGACCGAGCTGTCCGCCGAGGAACAGCGTATCGCCAGCCAGGACGGCCGGCGCTGCCTTGCCCACCGTCAGTGGCGCAAGCTTGCTGCCAATGCGCTGCCCTCCTCCCGATGTCGCGGTCGATTCGATCGTGAGTCGGAAATCCGGGCTTTCCAGAGGAGCTCCCACGACTGTCCAGGCCGGCGGGGAGTCCCCGAAGAACTGTCGGAACTCGCTCTCCACAAGCGGCAGCTCGCGGGGATCCGCGAGAGTGACGTGGACACTGCAGACATCCCTCGATGTCAGCCCGACGGCTGCGAGCATCTTCTCGAGATTGCGCAGCGCCCCAATCGTCTGGTCGCGGATGGTCGAGGCGACGACTCTTCCCTCGGCATCGATGGGGCACGCTGTTGCATAATGGAAGCCTCCGGCGTCGGAACCCCGTACTCCACTGTCGACCACGGCAACGGCATCGAGCTCCACGGCAGCCTGTGGCAGCGGAAAATCCCATGAACCGACCACCGCATGGGCTGGCTTGATACGGGAGAAATGCCGGCTGTAGGCCTCCTTGTACTTCCCGATGTCGCGCGGGAAGCTGATATAGGACTTGATGCGCACGACATCCGACAACCGTGCGCCCATCAGGTCGAGTTCCACCGCGAGATTCTCGAACATCCGCTCGATCTGCGCGACGGTGTCGATGCGGCCGGCGCTGTCGCCCGCGAGCCGGAGATCCGGAAACACGCCCGCTACCGCCCCGATATGCACCAGGTTGCACACCCTCGAGGCATGCGAGAAATGCGCGATCGGCCGCATCAACCGGTCGGTGAGTATGACCTTCTTGGACATCGATCGACTCAGATGACGAGCTCGGTGGACACCCCGCGAACGTCCATCTCGTAGTCGAGGTCCTGGACCGGCGGGCGGGCAAAGTGCCAGCTCAGGCCGTTGGATGACGCACCCCGGCCGACGATCTCGCGCTCGAGGAAAGGATGGATATCGTACACCGTGTAAAGGTGCGTGCCCGTATTGTCGGCCCAGTTCACGCCGAGGGCCGTCATGCGACGCTCCATTTCGCCCAGCACCCACTTGGCTTTCTCCGCCAGACCTTCGACCGAGCGATCGCCGAGCCGGATCGCATGGTCTCGATAGTTGCCCTTGCCTTCGGGAGCCTCGCCGCTGCCGGCTACGACGAAGCCGCCGGGGCCGCCCGCCGTCTTCGGACGCGTGTAGGAAAAGGCGTAGAGAGTGACGTTGCCGGGCGGCGCGACCTGCGGGCAGACGTTGGTGCGCGCCACCGGATTCACGCCGTCCCGGATCAGGCCCCAGCGCTCGAGCCAGCCGACATATTCCCGATTGAAGGCCGCGAAGCCCGCCTCCGTGAACGGCGCCGGCGACCGAAGCTCGCAGGAGCAAAAGGCAGCCGGCAGACGATTCGCGGCCGCGAGGTGAGCCTCGACGGCCGGAAAGGCCTGCGCCAGGGGAAGTGGCTCACGAAAACGCACGCGAACGATCTCGAAGCCGTCGCCGGCCCTTACACCCGCGGAATACTGGAAGACTCCTGGAATGAATTGATAGTTGCCGGCGTCAAACGAAACCAAGTTTGTCATCCTATCCATCGACTGTCAGGGGTGGTGTTTTCGGCACAGGCATCCAGCTCATGTCGACTGGATGATCTTGATGAGCTCGGCGGCGCCGGGCGTCGCCTTGCCGAAGGCCTCCCATACCGGCTGGCTCGCCTCGACCCACTTAGGCCGGTCCGTGAGCTCGAAGAACTGCATGCCGTTCTTCTTCGCCTCGTCGAGGGCGCCTGCCGCGCGCTCTTCGAAGACCTTGCGTTCATGCACGGCCGCCTCCTGGGCGGTCTCGGAGAGAAGCTTCTGGAAATCGGCCGGCAACGCGTCGAAATACGCCTTCGACATGATCACGGGGCGCGGCTCGACCACGTAGCTGGACCAGGTGAAGAGCTTCACCACTTCATAGAGCCGCGCCGAGGTCACGGTCAGCAGGTCGTTCGCGGTGCCGTCGACCGTGCCCTGCTGAAGCGCGGTATAGATCTCCGGATAGGGAAGCGGCGTCGGCACCGCTCCGAGGGCGCGGAAGCCGTCGATGAGGGCCTTGTTCTGGATGACGCGTATCTTGAGGCCCTTGATGTCCGGCAGGCTGCGCACGGTCGTCCTGCGCGTCTGGAAATGCTGGGCGCCGGCGCTGTAATAGGCCAGGACCTTGAAGCCCTTCGCAGCGGCCTGCTCGGCGAGCTTGGCCCCCAGAGCGCCATCGGCGAGGCTGTACATGTGCTTGAGATCGCGGATGAGGAACGGCAGCTCCACGACGTTATAGGCGGGAACGAAGCCTGCCCACGCACCTGCACCGATGCCGACCTGGATCGAGCCGGCGAGGATGCCCTCGTTGACCGTGCGCTCGTCGCCGAGCTGCGCCGTGTGGAAGACCTGGAAGTCGACATCGCCGCCGGTGCGGCTCTCGACGGCCTTCTTCCAGTACCGCAGCCCGTCCACGTAGGGGAAGGACTCGGCCGTTATCGTCGCCGCCTTGATCGTGATCTTCTTCGGCAGCTTCACGATCGCGGGCTGCGCAAGAGCGCCGCGCGACGCGAGCACCAGGGCGGCCGCGCCCGAGGCGGAACCACTCAGAAACCGACGACGACTTGCATGCAGAATTTTTCGCTCAGTCATTGCTCCATCCTCCAGGGCGGCCTCAGCCAAAGACAAGACGCGGGATTACAAGTGTGAGCCAGGGAAAGATCATCAGGATGACCATCCCGAGAGCGAGCACGATCGTGTAGGGCATCATCGCCTTGAACGTCTGCTCAGCAGTGAGATTGGCGAACGAGCTCGCGATGTAGAGGCCGATGCCGATCGGCGGCAGGAACAGGCCGAGACCGGTGGCCGCGACCACGACGATCGAGTAGTGCAGCGGATCGATGTGGAACTGGGCGGCGATCGGCAGGAAGATCGGCAGGCAGATGATGATCGCAGGCAGCCCTTCCAGCACCGCGGCAAGCACCGTGAGGATCGCGATGCTGAGAATGAAGAAGACCATCGGCGACGAGGAGATATCCAGCATCAGGTGGGCGAGCTGCGCCGGCACCTGCTCGAAGGCGAGGATCCAGGAGAAGCTCGAGGCGGCCCCCACCATGAAGATCACGACGCCGCTGGTCACCGCACTGTCGATGAAGATCTTCGGCAACTGGCTCCAGCGGATCTCCTTGTAGACGAACACCCCGATCACGAACGCATAGGCGACAGCGAGCACCGCCGCTTCGGTCGGGTCGGCCATCCCGCTCAGGATCGCCCCGAACACGATGATGGGCATCATCAGCGGCACGAGCGCAGCCACGAACGCCCGTCCCTTTTCCCGCCAGGTCGCCCGCTTGTCGCCGCCGATGCCGTCGCGGCGCGCCTGGAAGTAGATCAGGAGCATCAAGGCGAGCGCCAGCACGGCCGCCGGCACGAAGCCCGCCAGGAACAACGCGCCCACCGAGAGGCCGGCGATCTGCGCGATGACGACCATGACGAGGCAGGGCGGTATGAGAATGCCCATGGCGGACGACGCCGACACGATCGCCACCGCGCGATCGGGCTTGAAGCCCATCCGTTTCAGGGAGGGGATCATCAGCGAGCCGATGGCCGACACATCGGCGACCGTCGAGCCGGAGATCCCGGAGAAGAAGGCCTCCGCCACGACGACGGCCATGCCCAGCCCGCCGCGAATATGTCCGACCAGGGCGCGCGCGAGGTCGACGAGGCGGGCTGAGATGCCGCCCGTCTCCATCAGGGCGCCGGCCAGGATGAAAAGCGGAATGGCCAGCAGGACGAACGAATCGGCGCCGGCGAATATGCGTTGCGGGACGACCAGCAGCGGCGCCGTGTCGCCGATCATCAGGCCCAGCGTGGCGGCGCCGGCGATGGCGAACGCCACCGGCGTCGTCAGGATCAGCATGATAGCGAAGGCGACGACCATGACCGCTATTGCCATCAGACAGGCCCTTCCAGGTTCTCAGCCGACTGCGCCGGATGGGTGGCGTGCGGATCGTGCGCAGTGCTCTGCAGAGGCGTCGACTTGCCCCGGATGACGTTCCAGAGATGCTCAAGCCCAAAGACGATCATGATGGCGCCGCACACCGGAACGATCGAATAGAGATATCCCATCTTCCATTCCATGGTCGGCGAGGTCTGCGACCAGCTCACCTGGGTGATGGCGATGCCGTAGCGGAGCAGGACGGCCGACACGGCGAGCACGACCAGGATGGCGAAGATCTGGACGGCAACGAGGCCGCGAGGCGACATCCACTTCGTCGCGATGAGAAGGCGGAAGTGCCCCCACTCCTTCACCGCGGCGGCGGCGGCGACGAACGTTATGGCGATCAGCAGGAAGCGTGCCGCCTCCTCCGTCCAGCCAAGGCCGATATTGAAGAAATAGCGCAGGACGACGTTCAGCAGCACGATGAGGACGATCGCCAGCAGCATCACGGCTGCAAGCGCGTGCAGGAATTTCTTGAGCCACTCAGTCAACTTTGAACTCTCTCGTCCCCCGGTTTCCGTCTTCCTTGTGCAAGCAAACAGAATGCCTGGGGCGGTTCTCGACAAGATCAATTTCGACGACAAAGCGTTGCCGTTTCGGCAACGGTCTGCCCCTGTTGTTGCCATGCGATGGCTTGTCTCCTAGCGTTCTGAAAATCAGAAAACGACGGAGACCCATGTCACTGACGGCCCTGCGCTATTTCAACGAGGTCATCCGCGCCGGCTCGATCCGGGAAGCAGCGGATCGCCTTCACATCGCTCCCTCGGCCCTGAGCCGACAGATGCGAAACCTCGAAGTCACGTTCGGATTGCCCCTGTTCGAGCGCCACGCCCGCGGCGTCGTGCCGACCTCCGCCGGCGAGCTGTACGCCCGTTATGCGCGGGCGGCGTTGCTCGACGAGGAACGCATCAATTCCGAGATCGACGATCTCAAGGGCCTGCGGCGGGGCCATGTGCGCATCTGCTCAGTCGAAGGCGTCGTGGCCAACGGGCTCACCCATGCCATAGCCACCTTCCGCAAGCGCTTCCAGGGCGTCAGCATCAGCCTCGAGATCACCGGCACGGAGTCGGTGATCACCGCGGTGCGCGACGGCGATGCCGATATCGGCGTCGCCTTCACCTCCAGCCCCGAGGCCGACATCCATCGCACCATGCGGCTCAAGGATCCGCTGTTCGCCATCATGATCGCGGGCTACCCGGCGGCCAGGCAGCGACGTCTCAGCCTGAGCGACACGCTGCAATATCCCGTCGCCGTGCCGCGCAAGCATTTCGGCATCCGCACACTGCTCGACACGCGTTGCCGCACGGCGCAGCTCACGCTCAATCCGACGCTCGAGACCAACTCGATCGAGGCGCTGCGCGGCTTCGCCCGCTCGGGCTGCGGCATCACCTACCTGCCGCGGCTGACCGTCAAGCGCGAGATCGAGGCCGGCCAGGTCGTGGCCGTTCCCCTAACCGACCGCGAGCTGCAGCAGGCGACGGTCGATGTCTGCGTCCTCAAGGGGCGCACCCTGCCGATGGCCACGGCCGGCTTCCTGAACCACCTGCACGCCACCCTGCCGACGCTGCGTTGACCATGCGCGCCCCGGCGGCAGGCTAGAATGAGGGCGGGGTCGACACCCAGATGACCTCGGCGACCGAGCTGGAGCTGTTGCGCCAGCGGTGGGGCAGCTCGCTGTCGAAGTACAGGCTGTCGCCCTTGGAGAGCTCGTGCCACACCCCGCCAATCTCGACCTCCAGCCGGCCCTTCAGCACGATGACGGCATCCTCGCCGTTGTGGGAGAAGACCGGCCCACTCTCCGCGTGTGGCGGCGCCTTCAGCCACAGCACCGACATGCGGCGGCGCAGGTCGGGAGTCAGCATCTCGTATTCTATGCGCGAATCGGGAAACACGACGCGCTTGCGGCTGTGGCCCCGCACCAGCCCGATGCCGACGCCGCCCTTGCGCGTCTCGGCGCCGAACATCAACGAGCCGGCGGGAATATCGAGCACATCGGCGATGCGCTTCAAGGCGCTGACCGAGGGCGACAGGAGATCGCGCTCGACCTGGCTCAGGAAGCTGATCGACAGCTCGGCCTTGTCCGCCAGGTCCTGCAGCACCATGCGCCGCTCGAGGCGAGCCTTGCGGATGATGCTGCCGAGGCTTCCCTGTCGGACCTTGACGGCCGCCTCCGGCTTGCGCGCCGCGGTTTTCTTCTTCCTCGCTTCCGGCACGTTGCCTTCTCTCGTTCCGACCGACACGCCGTCGCCTCCTAGTTGGGGCGGGCGGGCTGAATGCGGCCAAGGAAGGCCTGCGGGACGGCGTCCCCGGCCGCCAGTTCAGCCGACCGGCCTTCCAGTACCACCCGACCTTCGCGCAGGATATAGGCACGATGGCTCATCGCCAGCGAAACGGCCACGTTCTGTTCGATCAGCAGGATCGCCACACCTTCGCCGTTGATCCGCCGAATGGCGGCATCCACCTCGGCGCGCATGTGCGGCGACAGGCCGATGAAGGGCTCGTCCACCAGCAGCAGGCGCGGCTCGCTCATCAGCCCGCGGGCGATCGCGCACATCTGCTGCTCGCCGCCGGACAACGAGCCCGCCACCTGGCGGGTGCGCTCGCGAAGGCGGGGAAACAGCGCATAGGCCTTGTCGAGGCCGCGGGCGACCTTGTCGCGCGACGCTCCCGGCCCGGCGCCGAGCTGGAGGTTCTCCAGCACCGTCATCTGCGGGAACATCCGGTGCCGTTCCAGCACATGTGACAGGCCGTGACGCGGCAGCTTGTAGGCGGGCAGCTCGTGCAGCGCCACGCCGTCGAAGACGATGGTGCCGCCCAGCCGCGTCACCAGCCGCGAGACCGAATTCATCAGGCTGCTCTTGCCCGAGCCGTTGGGACCGAGCAGCGCCACCACCTCGCCGTCGGCCACGCGGATGGAGACGTCCCACAGCACCTGATGGTCGCCATAACCGGCATCCAGATGGGCGACCTCAAGCATGCGCCGCCTCGCTGGCGCCAAGGTAGGCCTGCACGACCCGGAGGTCGCGCGTCACCTGCTCGGGCGATCCGCTAACGATCACCTCGCCCAGGTGCATCGCAATCAATCGGTCGACCAGCCGGTGGACGGCCTCGAGATTGTGCTCGATCACCATCAGGGTGATGCCCCGGCTGCGCACCGCCTGCAGGAGGTCGATCAGCGCATCGACCGACGGCAGGTCGACGCCGCCGAACGGCTCGTCGAGCAGCAGCATGCGCGGCTGCGTGGCGAGCGCCCGCGCGATCTCCAGCCGCTTGCGCTGGCCCGTGCTCGCCCAGGCCGCCGGCACATCGGCACGATGGGCCAGGCCCACGGTCTCAAGCTGCTCAAGGGCGATGCGGCGGGCCGTGGCGATCCCCGGCACGCGCAACAGAGCCGCCACCATGACATTCTCCAGGAAGGTCATGGTGCCGAACGGCCGCGATGTCTGGAACGTCTTGGCGAGCCCGCATCGGACGAGCGCCTCGGTGGCCAGCCCAGTGACCGGCCGCCCCTCGAATTCGACCGTTCCCGAATCGGTCCTGAGCTGGCCTGCGATCAGGTTGAACAGCGTCGACTTTCCCGCGCCGTTGGGCCCGATGATGCCAAGGATCTCGCCGGCCGCCACGTCCAGTGAGACCGAGTTGACAGCTTGCAGACCGCCGAACGACCGCGACACCTGACGGACCGACAACGTCGCGGCCATGCTCAGTCCTCGACCGAGCGAATCGTGATCTGCTCGCCGCCCTGCCGCCACACGCGATCGCCGATCTCGCGCAGCAGGTCGTACTGGGCGGGATCGATGCGGCCGAACACGTTCACCGGCGCATCGCCGCGCCATTCGCGTACGATCTCGGCGCCGTAGAAGATGCCGATATTCTCGAAGCCCGACCGGTCGTAGGCGTCGGGCCATTCCTGGAAGTAGATCACGTCGCCGATATTGGCGCGGATGCTCTGGTTCTCGCGCGGCGGCTTGTGCTTGAAGTTGACCGGCATGGCGACCTCACGGCCCGACCAGCGCGCCTGGTAGACCATGGTCTCGATGGGCGCCTCGGCCTTGACCGCAGCCGCCGTCTTGGGCGCGGCATCCAACGTCGTCATCCTGAGCGTTCCGCCGCGCTTGAAGGTGATCTCGAACTTCATTGACCCTGTCCTTTCATGGAAGCGCCCGCACGGCGCCTGGAGCCGGCCGACCGGCTCAGCCAACCGATCACGCCGTCCGGTCGATAGACCGCGATGACCATGATCAGGAATCCGTAGATCAGCAGATCGACGTTGCGGCCGCTTCCCGAGAAGGCGACGCGCGAATACTCCGACAGCGGCACCAGGATGGCGGCGCCCAGGATCGGACCGAACAGCGTGCCCGCCCCGCCGAGGATGGCGAACAGCGCCACCAGCACCGACAGATGCAGCCCCAGCACGCTGAACGGGTCGACGAACAGGACGTACTGCGTATGGAAAACGCCGGCAGCCCCCAGGATCGCGGCGCTGATCGCCATGGCGATGGACTTGTAGACCTGAGGCGAGAAACCGAGGCTGCGCAGCGCCTCCTCGTCGTCACGCACGGCGCGCAGCAGGAAGCCCAGCCGCGACTGCCCCATGCGCCAAATGCCGAAGGTCACGACGGCCAGCAGTCCAAGTGCCAGGTAATAGTAAGGAGTCTTGTCGCGATGGAACTGGAAGTTCAGCCAGCCGTCGGGCCGCACCGGCAGCTCGAGGCCGATCGCGGCGCCGACCCAGTCCCACACGGTGAATACCTGGAACATCGATTCGGCCACCACCAGCGTGGCGATGACGAAGTAGTGGCCGCGCAGCCTGAAGCAGGGAATGCCGATGGCAACCGCGTACAAGGTCGGCACCAGGATCGCGAGCGGCAGGCCGAGCCACGGATTAACGCCGAACTTCACCGACAGGACGGCCGAGGTATAGGCGCCGAGGCCGAAATACAGCCCATGGCCGATCGAGATCTGCCCGCCATAGCCGCCTAGCACGTTCCAGCCCTGCCCCATGGTCGCGAACAGCAGGACCAGCGTGGCCATGCGCAGCTCGAAGGGCCGGTCGGCGATGACCAGCGGCAGGAGGAGCAGGATCGCGCCCACGACGACGAGGGCGACGAGAGGTGCGCGCGACGGCGAGCTGGTTGTCTGGATCATGCCTAGCTTCGCCCGAACAGGCCGCGCGGGCGCACCAGCACCACGGCAAGATACAGCAGGTAGACCGGCACGTACTTCAGCTCCGAGCTGACGAAGAAGCCGATCACCACCTGCATCAGGCCGATCAGCACGCCAGCCAGCAGCGCGCCATGGATCGAGCCGAAGCCGCCCAGCGCCACGGCGACATAAGCCAACAGCACGAACACCGCGCCGACGCGCGGGAATATGTAATAGAAGTTGGCCAGCAGGGATGCCGCGACGCCCACGCAGGCCGCGCCGATCCCCCAGGCGAAGGCGTACATCAGCGATCCGTTGATGCCGAGGGTCGCCGCCGCCTGCGCATCCTGCGACGCCGCCCGCAGCTGGCGGCCGACCGACGTGCGGAAGACCAGGAGGTACAGCAGCACCGTCGCCAGCGAGGCGCCGACGACGGCAGCGATATGGGGAACCGGAAGCACGACCCCGTCCAGCTTCACCACGCCCGACAGCCAGCTGTTGCGCACCGCGAAGTAATCGGCACCCATCACGAACTGCGCAGCAGCCTGCAGGAACACCATCAGGCCAAAGGTGGCGAAGATCTGCGACTGCATGCTGCCCTGCAGCACGCGGCGGATCAGCACGTAGTAGACGACCAGCCCGAAGCAGAACATCAAGGCGACGACAAGCGGCAGGCTGAGCACCGGGTCGACGCCCCACGTCACGTACGCAAGGTAGGTCGCGTACATGCCCAGCATGATGAACTCGCCATGGGCGAAGTTCACCACGCCCATGACGCCGTAGATCAGTGTGAGGCCGATCGCGATCAGGGCGAAGATGAAGCCCATGCCCAGGCCGCTCACGAGCAATTGGATGATCAACTGCTCCGACATGGCCTCTCCCGATCGCGCTCCGGCATCGATCCGTCCGTTCTCAGCGCCAGGCCGGCCGCGGCCAGACCAGCTTGGCGACGGCGAAGTCCGCCGGCCAGACCATCTTCGGTGTGCCGTCGAGGGTCTGCACGAAGATGCCGCGTGTCAGGACGTTCTGCCCGGTCTTGTCGAACTTCACGCCCTCCCACGGCATGATCAGCGCGTCGCCCTTGATGTCGGTCGCGGCGAGCGCTTCGCGGATCTTCTCGTGGTCGGTCGACTTGGCGCGGTTGATCGCATCGGCCAAGACCATCATGGCCGTGAAGGCGCGGGCCGGCGTGCCGTCCATGTCCTTGCCGTAGCGGTCGCGATACATCTTGGCGATCTGGCCGACCAGTGGATTGCGATCGGCAAGGTCACGCGACCAGTGCTCGCGCACGAAGAAGTAGTTGGCGTCGGCCCCCAGCGCGTCGCGGAAGGCATTCGAACCGAACGAGGCGCCGATCGCCAGGATGCCCTGCGGGTTGAAGCCGTACTGCTTGTAGGTACGCGCAAACAGGATGGCCTCGGCGTCGTACGAGGCGTGGAACACCGCATCGGGCTTGGCGGCGATCAGCTTCTGCACCTCGCTGGTGACGTCTGCCGTGCCCTGCTGATAGCCGACCACGATCGACTTCTTGAATTCCGCGAACTCGCCGAAATAGCCGTCGACCGACTTGGTGAACTCCTGGCCCCACAGCGTGCTCTCGTGCACGACGGCGATCGACTTGACCGAATTATTGTGCGTCTTGTTGATGTCGCGCAGGAAGGTGAAGAAGTCGCGCGCCTGCGTGCGCGAGCTCGGCGTGGTGCGGAAGAACCAACGATAGCCGCGTTCGGTAAGAGGCGTCGCTTCTGACTCGCCAGACACGTACGGCGTCTGCAGTCGCTCGGCGACCTGGCTGGACGTCGCCGCCACCGAGCTGTGGAAGGCGCCGACCAGTGCCGCGACCTTGCGCTGCACGATCAGCCGCTCGGCTTCGGCCGCTCCGGTTTCAGGCGAGCCCTGATGATCGGCCGCGATCAGCTCGATCGGCGCGCCGCCCAGGCCGGGCAGGCCCTCGTCGGCTGCCAGCGGCATCTTCAAGTCGGGATACTTCTTGTTGATGATATCGACGGCGAGACGGATGCCGTTCAGCGTGTCCTCGCCGGACTTCGCGACCTGACCGGACAACGGATAGAGCGCGCCGACCTTGACCGGTTCGGCGGCGAATGCCTGCCTCCCGGCTAACGGCAGCATGGCCCCTGCTACGACTAGACGACGTCGCGTGACTGACATGACGACTCCCCTTTCCTCACTGTTAGCCCATGTAGATCCCACCATTGACGTTGAGCGTGTGGCCGGTGACGAACGACGCCCCCTCGCCGGCCAGGTACATCACCGCCCGCGACACCTCGCCTACATGCCCAAATCGTGCCAGCGGCGTCATCGCCTTCAGGCGCTGACGCAGCTCCTCCGGCCAGCCCGCCGTCATGTCGGTCTCGATGTCCGCCGGCGCCACGCAATTGACGCGGATGTGCGACGCCGCGAAGTGCCGGGCGAGCGACTTAGTCAGCCCGATCATCCCTGCCTTTGACGCCACGTAGGCCGGTCCTGTCGCGGCGCCACCGATCTGGCCCGCAACCGATGCGATGTTGACGATGTTGCCGCCGCCGCGCGCCCGCATGGAGACGGCAGCCTCACGGGCACAGAAGAAGGCCGCGCGCAGGTTGACGGCGACGATGCGGTCCCACTCCTCCGGCTCCAGCGCCCAGAGATCGTTGCTGCCAACGAGCCCGGCGTTGCACACCAGCACGTCGATGCCGCCGCAGGCGGCAACGACCTCGTCCACCAGTCGGCGCGGCGCTGCGGCATCGGCGAGCTCGGCGACAAAGCCGTGCAGCCTGTCCGCCACGCCCGGCGAGCTGCTCAGCCGGCGTCGTCCCTCCTCGACCGTCTCTGACGCCTTGCCGGCAAACGCCACGATCGCTCCCGCCGCCGCGAAAGCGCGCACCAGTTCCAAACCGATGCCACGCGTGCCGCCTGTCACGAGGACGACTTTCCCGGCGAAGTCGGCCATCGTTCAGGCCTTCGTCACCGGATTGTCGAGCACGCCGACATGCTCGACTTCGATGCGCAGCCGGTCGCCGGCCTTGAGGAAGATCTTGCGGAAGCCGCCGACGCCGACCGGTGTGCCGGTGGACAGTATGTCGCCCGGCCGCAACGTCACGCGCGCCGACAGGAACGCGATGAGCTCCCAGATGGAGAACACCATCATCGAGGTCTCGCCGTCCTGCATGCGCTGGCCGTTGAGATCGGTGGTGAGCCTGAGCTTGTGCGGGTCGGCGCCCGCCGTGCGGCTGGCGACGCCCGGCCCGACCGGCGTGCTCTTGTCCAGCGCCTTGCTCGACAGCCAGTCGACGATGCGGTTCTTGCCCAGCATCACCCATTGCAGGTCGCGCGCCGTCACGTCGTTGACCACGGTGAGGCCGGCCACATAGCGCGGTGCGTCCTCCTTGCTGACGCGGCAGGCTTCGCGGCCGATCATGACGGCAAGCTCACCTTCATAGTCCATCTCCGACGAGATCGGCGGCAGCTGGATCGGATCGTGCGGCCCGACCAGCGCGGTCGTCGGCTTCATGAAGATCACCGGGCTCGCCGGCACGTCGAGGCCGGCTTCTTCTGCGTGCTTCTTGTAGTTGGCACCGACCAGATAGACCGAGGCGCCGTCATCGACTGGCGGGCCGAGATGGACGCTCGCCGCCGCATGGCTCTCCGCGCCAGAAAGGTCGAGGGCCTTGGCGTCCCAGCCGTCGGGGTGGGCTGCAACGAAGCGTGCGACCGTCGGATAGCGCGCACTGATGTCGTGCACGCGGTCGCCGACCAGCAGGCCGGTGCGAAGCGGCGATGTCTTGTCCTTGGAAAAACGTACGAGCATTGTCGATCCCTATTCTGCAGCAGCCGCGGCCGGCCAATCGTCGATGCGGAAGTACGGCCTCGGCGCGCCGTCGAGCGCCACCTGCACGTCGACCAGGCTGCCGCAGTTGCTGCAGCAGAGCTGGCGTAGGTGGAAGCGACCGACATCGTAGTCCTCGCCGCGAACCGGCCCTGCCGTGCGCAGCGCCGCCTTCACCTCCCGCAGGTGCTTCAGAAGGTTGTCCTGCGGCCGGCAATGGACATGGCCGCAGTCGCCGCACCTCACGGTGCCCTTGTCGAAGTCGATCGCGAGCGTCTCGGCGATGGACCGCCGCCCCGATCCGGCGAAACTCATGACGACGTCGCCGACGTCCGGCGCGACGGCCTGCTTCAACCTGGCCTGCCGCAACTCGGCGCGACGCACCTCGGTGGCCTTCTCGTCGCAGCTCCCCTCGCCATCGAGGACCACGCCGTAGATATCCGCCGCGGCGACGGCCGAGACGGCCTTGCGCCTCACGTCCATCGCCACGCGCTCGGGGTCCCGGCGCAGCGGATCGCCGTAGCCGCCGCCGGCCTGCCAGCTGTGGTACCAGACGTCGCCCAGATCCATCGACGAGCGCGTGTGCTTGGGCGGCAGGATTTCCAGCCTGCCTTGGATCCCCTCCAGCGCGTCGGGCAGCGGGGCGCCGTCGCGCATGCGCGCCGCGATGTCCGTGCCGATAACGCGCGCAATGCGGATCGCCGCACCCGGCATGCCGCCGCCGATGCCAATGGCGTTGGGCATTTCGGCGCCGGTGCCGGCGAACAGGCCGTCGAGGCGATTGTCCGGCGCCTTGTGCACCGTGTAGGCGAGCTCGGCCGAGCGTCCGCCGCGATAACGGCCGGGGCCACCAGAATCCCGCAGGTGCCGGCGGAAGAGATAGAGGACCGGGTATTCCGATTCCTGGTCCTCGATGTTGGGCATGTTGGGCGTCGTGTTGAACACGATGCCCGCCGTATCGACGCCATCGTCGTAGGTGCGGGCGCCGCCGCCGCCGCCGAAGTGGCTCATCTCGGTGGCGGCGAAGGGGAAGCCGTGCTGGCTGGTGCCGGCGAAGATGGGCGCCATCGACGTGCCCGACCACACCGCCATCGACTGCTCGCGATAGCGCTCGTCGGCCATCAGCATCTGCGACAGGCAACGCCACGACGCGTCGATCGTGACGATGACCGCCGAGATGGTGGCCATGGCGCACGGCGCCGGATAGGCACAGTTGTTGACCGTGCCGGCCTTGGTGACGAGCTCGATGCAGTCCCGCACGCCGCGGTTCCACGGGATGTCCCAGCACAGGTTGATGTAGACCGCCGACAACACCGCCGCCTGCAGCCCCGAATAGGTCGAGTTGATGAGGCCGCGGGCGTTGGGGCTGGTGCCTTCGAAGTCGAAGGTCAATGCCTCGCCCTTCTTCGTCATGGTGCAGACGATCTGGTAGATCTTGGTCTCGTGGCCGTCATGGTCGATGTACTGCACGTCGCGCCACACGCCGTCGGGCAGCTCGCTGAGCCGCTTCCTGAGCTTCTCGCGGGCATGGTCGATCGACTGGGCCATGACCGCCTTCACCGTCTCGACGCCCCAGCTCTCGATCAGCTCGATGATGCGGCGGCGGCCCGTGTTGAGGGCGGCGACCTGCCCCTTCACGTCGAGGCCGACCAGCGGATCGCGCACCTGGTTCATGATCCAGCGCAGCACGTCCTCGCGCATGGTCCCGCGGTCGACCAGCTTGACCGGCGGCATGCGCAGGCCCTCCTGGTGCACGTCGACCACCTTGATGGAGAAGCCGCCGGGATCCATGCCGCCGGTGTCGAGCTGGTGGCCCGAGGCGCCGATCCAGCCGATCAGCTCGTCCTTCCAGTAGATGGGGGCCACGGTGGCGAAGTCCGGATGATGGATGGCCCCGAGATAGGGATCGTTGCAGATGAAGATGTCGCCGTCGTTGATGCCGACGTCGGCGCTGAGCCGCTTGGTGCTGTCGACGATCAGGGGCAGCACGTTGCCCTGGGTCACGATGTACGGCCCGACCGACACCAGCGCGCCATCCGGCTGCATGATGGCGGTCGCCGCATCGTTGCCGGTGATCAGCACGTTGGAGCCGGAGCACCGCATGTACTGGATGCCCATCTCCTCGGTGATGCTGAGCAGGCGATGGTTCAGGACCTCGAAGGTGACCGGATCGATCCGCGAATTACTGGCGGCCATCGCGGCCTCCCTTGTCGTTGCTGGCGATGGTGATGTGGGTGTGGCGGAAGGCGTCGATGCTGGCGCTCTGGCCTGCCAGGATCACGATCGTCGTGCCGGGATGCTCGATGACCGCGGGGCCCGCGATCTCCGTGCCGGGCGGCAGGCTCGGCCCGTCATAGATCGGTGTCGGCACCATGGCCTGCCGCAGCGGACAATAGGCGTCGCGCGTCGATGACGGGGCGACGGCACCGCCGCGAGGCGCCTCCTTCCACGGCGCCTTGTCGACCACGCCGACCGCGTCGACGCCGTAGTTGACGAGCTCGATCCCGGCATCGGCCATGCCCGAGCCCGGCCCGAACAGACGCTCGTACTCGCGCTCGAAGGCTCGGGCCAGCGGCGCCAGCGTCGCCTCGTCGATGACGGCGGGCGCCGGAATGCGCAGCTGGTGGACTTGGCGGCGATAGCGCGCCTCGACCCAGCGGTTGTAGCGCCGGTTGGCCGGCGGCACGTCGGCGCGCTCCAAGGCCTCCGTGCCCTTAGCCTCCATGTCCTTGAAGATCTTCTCAATGCGCGCCGCATCGTTGGGCAGCACGATGGGCTCGGAGAACTGTAGGCTGAAGCGGATGTCCGACAGCGCCGCGCCATAGGCGGAATGCACGGTCGCGAAATACGGCACCAGCAGCTTGGTGGCGCCGGCTTCGGCCGCGTAGGAGGCGGCATGCACCGGCCCCGCCCCGCCATAGGCCATCATCACGAAGTCGCGCGGATCGTAGCCGCGCTCGAGCGTGCACTTGCGGATCAGGTCGGCCATCTGGCTATCGACTACCTTGCGGATGCCCGCCGCCGCCGCGATCAGGTCGCCGCCGAACAGCGGATCGGCGATGCGGGTGCGGATGGCGTCCATCGCACGGTCGCGATGCAGCTTCATGCGGCCGCCGAGGAAATTGTCGGGGGCGATGTAGCCCAGCACCACGTCAGCATCGGTCACGGTCGGCTCGGTGCCGCCCAGCCCGTAGCAGGCAGGCCCCGGATCGGCCGACGCGCTCTTGGGGCCGATGCGCAGGCGCTGGCCGTCGACCCAGGCGATCGAGCCGCCGCCGGCGCCGATCGAGGCGAGGTCGATCATGGGCAGGCGGAGCTGGTACTGGTTGAGGACTGTCTGCGTGCTGTAGCTCCACGCCCCGCTCTCGACGATGGCGACCTTGAAGGTCGTGCCGCCCACGTCTGTGGCGATGACGTTGCGATGGCCGAGCCGCTCCGCCATGTGCGCCGTGCCGACGACTCCGGCCGCGGGGCCGGACTCGATCGTGTAGATCGGCACGGTCTGCGCCACGGTCGCCAACCCGCCATTCGCCTGCACAATGAGCAGCTTCTGCTTGAGCCCCTTGTCCGCCAGCGTCCGCTCGAGACGCGACAGATAGCTGTCGATCACCGGCCCGACATAGGCGTTGAACAGCGCCGTCGCGCTGCGCTCGTACTCGCCCATGACCGGCGCCACGTCGGCGGAGACCGAAACGTAGAGCTGCGGCGCCTCGCGCCGAATGATCTCCGCGGTGCGCCGTTCATGCCCCGGGTTCTGGTGGGAAAAGAGATAGGCGACGGCAACCGCCTCATAGGCCCGCTCCACCAGGAGCCGCGCCACGCGGGCCACCTCGGCCTCGTCCAGCGGCGTCACGACCTCGCCCTCGGCGTCGACCCGCTCGGGAATCTCGAAGATGTCGCGCTCGTCGACCAGCAGGCGCGGCTTGGCGGTGGCCCGGTAATGATGGCGCTCGAAGACGCTGAGCCCCGCCACTCGGCCGGTGGCGCGCATGATGGTCAGCGTGTCGCCGAAGCCGCGCGTTGTCAGCACGGCCGTCCGCGCCCCGCTAAAGGCGAACACCGCGTTGCTGGACTGGGTCGTGGCGTGGACCATGCGCTCGGTCTGGCCGAGCAGCGCCGGCACGCTGGTCGACAGGTTCGCCGCGGCATCGGCGAGCCCGTTGAGGACGCCCTGCTGCAGGTCGCCCGGCGTGGTCAGCGCCTTGCCCATGGCGGTATCGCCGCTGCGATTGTCGATCGCGATCACGTCCGTGAAGGTGCCGCCGATATCGACCGCTATCGTGTACACGTCGTCTGGTCTCCGCTGGCGTTCAGTTTTTCACTTTTTTCAGTGAAACACTGAAACAGACCTCCGTCAACAACTGCCCACCCTGCCACGCGGGGCATTTCAGGCCCGCCGCCACTTGCGCAAGGTGGCGCCATGCATTCGGAGGCGGTCACGACGAAATTCGTAGAAAACGACCAGCATTCTTACAAGAAGCAATAATTGGCCACTGCGTGCTGATTCGAGCAACGGTTGGGCATGCAAAGGTTTAAACACTGTTATTGATCGAGGGGCTTTCTCGGCGCTGCTTCAATCTTCATCGCGACGCATGGCATGCGTTTGGAACATGGGAAGACACGCGTATTTCGTCGCTAGGGCCGTCAAATTCCGCTGTTGTGCCCGCTTTCCATGGGTTATCCGAACTTGACGAGCGATCGCCGCCCAGCCTGGAGCCGATGACGAACGGCGCCTTTAGACGATTACTAGACGGTCCGCGGTCACTGTGACCGATGCGCGTAGCTTGTTTTACGTCAACGCACGACCGGTCACGTTGAGCGGTCCGTCAGAGACTGCCCCCGAGCGGACACGGATGAGACGGCCAGCCGAGCACCTCTGCGATCACTTGAAAACACGCTTCGATAGGCCACTTCGCCTCGCGCGCGACTCAGATGCACTGGATCAGCCACTCCCGCTGGGAGCCTGCTCAGCGAGCTAGTAGCTCTGCACAGTGATCATGACGGGTTGCCGCGGGGCCGATGAGATTGCGAG
>NZ_BKAJ01000072.1 GCF_007992495.1 Reyranella soli | reverse complement strand
CGCCTGGAGGGCAGTCGATGCTCGCCCCTTCCGTCTCAAAGGGGCAGTCCAGCGCAAGGGCCAGCAGAAAATGCAGAAATTCACGAACCAGGCGCCTGCAGTGCATGCTCTCCTGCGGCAGAACCGAGAGGCGGCGGCGCGCGCCGGCACATACGGCACCTCACCGTCAAAACCTCTGTGCAGAGCTACTAGGACTTGGCAGCGCGGACCCATGGTCTTCTGGACCGCGAGCCTCCTACGCCGAATCGGCCGAAGGCCGAGTCGGCTCCCTACGCTCATGATCTTGTCTTTTCCGCACGGCGCGGGCTCTCGCGCTTGATGACAAGCGCTGCCGCCCGTTCGTTGGAAGAGGTTGGCGCGCGAGCGCGCTAACCTCTTCCAACGAACGGCATCTTGGTCGCCATCACCGTCATGAACTGCACGTTGGCGTCGAGCGGCAGGCTGTCCATGTAAAGGATGGCGTTGGCCACCGCGCTCACATCCATGCGCGGCTCGGCGACGGTCGTGCCGTTGGGCTGCAGCACGCCCTTGGTCATGCGCTCGGTCATCGGAGTCACCGCGTTGCCGATGTCGATCTGGCCGCAGGCGATGTCGTACTGCCGGCCATCGAGCGAGGTCGACTTGGTGAGGCCGGTGATGGCGTGCTTGGTCGAGGTGTAGGCGACCGAGAACGGCCGCGGCGCATGGGCCGAGATCGAGCCGTTGTTGATGATGCGCCCGCCGCGCGGGCTCTGGTCCTTCATGATCTTCATGGCTTCCTGGGTGCACAGGAATGGACCCGTCAGGTTCGCCGCCACGACGCCGAGCCACGTCTCGTAGGGCAGCTCCTCGAGCGGCACGGGCGGGGCGCCGCCGCCGGCATTGTTGAACACCAGGTCGAGCCGGCCCCAGGTCGCCTTGACCTTGGCGAACAGCGCCACGATGTCGTCGCGCTTGGTGACGTCGGTCGGTACGGCCATGGCGTTGGGCGTGTTGTTGCCGGCCATCTTGGCGGTCTCGTCCAGCGCATCCTTGCGCCGGCCGGCCAGGGCCACCTTGTAGCCGTTGTTCAACAGGGCGAGCGCTGAAGCGCGGCCGATGCCGCTGCCCGCGCCGGTGACGACTGCGATCTTTCCGCTCATGGACCGTTTCCTCCTAGAAGGAGGGGACCCTATCAGACCGGCAGGGTCTTTAAATAGGCTCGCCAGCCGCCCAGTGAGGTGATGTCCTCTGCATCCGCCGTGGCATGGGCTTCGCACAAGAAGCCCGGGACGCCCGAGCCGTCGGCCAGGGTCACCGTACCCAGGCCCAGCGGTGCGGGGATCTTGAGCAAGAAGCTGCCGACCGCGGCGGCCGGCAGGCTCCAGACTTCGAGCTCGATGGTGCCGCCATCCTTGGCGACGCGCACCATGCCAGGCCGCTGCGGCGGGTCGCCGGGCAGGGCGTAGAAGCGATAGACCGGCGCGGTCTTGGCCTTGCTCTCGAGCCGGCCGCCCAGCTCGGTGAGCTGGCCGTTGAGCGGCAGTCCGCTCATGTGCGCACCGACGACGGCGATGGAAACGCGGTCCTCGGCCAGCACGGGATCGTGGGCTGCGGCCGGGAGCTGGCTCGTGGTCTTGCCCAGAGGCAACGGCACCTCGCGCTGCCAGCGCGCGCCGAAGGCCAGCAAGGCGCGCTCGCCATGCGCCGTGCCGATCAGGGTGATGCCGAACGGCATGCCGTCGGGCCGGAAGCCCGCCGGCAGCGCCAGCGCACTCAAGCCGAAGAAATTCACGAAGTTGGTGTAGTGGCCGAGGTGCGAGTTGTAGAGCACGGGCTCGCGCTCGAGATCGGCGACGCGGTAGATCGTCGGCGTCGTCGGCAGGACGACGAAGTCGAGCGTCGCCATCTGCGCCAGCGCCGCGGCCTTGAGCTCGCCGAGCTCATACTGGCCTTCGAAGGCATCGACGGCGCTGTACTCGCTGCCGGACATGACGATGTCGCGCGTCACCGGCCAGATGCCGGCCGTGCCGTCGGCCGCCGCCATGAAGGCGCCGACCGCGGCCGTGCGCTCGGCGACCCACGGGCCGCCGTAGAGAAGCTGCGCGGCGTCGCGGAACGGCGCGTAGTCGATCTCGATGGGGGTGCCGCCCAGGGCCTTCAGGCGTCCGACCGCCTGGGCGTAGAGCGCGGCATAGGCATCATCGCCGAAGAACTCGGCGTCGGCGTGCCGCAGCATGCCGAAGCGGAAGGTCTTGCCGATCGCCGTCGTTGCCTGCGGCTCGGCCGCGACCTGCAGCACGGCGTCGGCGTCGGCGCACGACAGCGCGAACACCGACACGCAATCGAGCGACTTGCAGGCCGGCACGACGCCGTCGGTGCTCAACAGGCCGGGCGTCGGCTTCAGGCCGACGATGTTGTTGAAGCCCGCTGGCACGCGGCCGGAGCCCGCGGTGTCGGTGCCGAGCGCGAAGCTCACCAGGCCCGCGGCGACGGCAACGCCCGAGCCCGAGCTGGAGCCGCCCGGCACGAACGACGGATCGAATGGATTTCTAGGCACTCCATAGGGCGAGCGCACGCCGACCAGGCCGGTGGCAAACTGGTCGAGGTTGGTCTTGCCGACCACGATGGCGCCGGCCTCGACCAGGCGGCGTACGACCTCGGCCGACGCCTCGGGCTGATAGGAGAAGCCCGGGCAGGCGGCGGTGGTCGGAAGATCCGCGACGTCGATATTGTCCTTCACCGCGAAGGGCACGCCGTAGAGCGGCAACTTGTCGATCTCGCCGCGCCGCGCGTCGAGCTTCACGGCTTCGGCCCGCAGTCGCTGGTCGGGCACACGCGTTATCCATACGCGGTCGTCGCCGGCTGCGGCGATGCGTTTCAGGACCTCCTCGATCACCTCGCAACAGGACAGGGCGCCGTTGGCGTAGCGGGCGCGCAAAGCGTGGAGACCAAGATCGAGGAGGGAATTCATTGAACTTTCTCTAATGCCGCCAGTCGCCGGTTGCATACAAAATGGATGCCAAGGCCCAATAAGCATGCAAATCGTCTAGATTGCATACAATTCGACCTCTGCCTCGCTTCGTGCGACGTGGAGGCCGCGGGGCCGACTGAATAGGGAATCTGGCTGAAAAATAAGCCGAAATTGGTCCAAACGGTCGATTTTCGAGAGCTGGCACATGGCTTGCAATTTCTCTGTTCCAGGGGAGCACGGGAACAGGGGGCAGGCGATGAGGCGTCGTTCGTTTATCAAGACCACTTCTGCAGCGGGGGTCGTGGTAGCGGCCGCACCGGCCATCTGGTCGGAGGCCAAGGCACAGGCCCGTAACGAGACCCTGCTGATCGTCGGCGAGAGCCCGCCCAACTCGATGGACATCCACGGCGTCGGCGCCAACCGCCCGGCCTACGAGGTCTCCTGGAACACCCACGACCGGCTGATGACCTACGGCGTCAAGAAGGACGCCAACGGCAACGACCACTACGACTACACCAAGCTCGAGCCCGAGCTCGCCACCGAATGGGACCTCAAGCCCAACTCGGTGACCTTCAAGCTGCGCCGTGACGCCAAGTTCCATGACGGCACGCCGATCACCGCCAAGGACGTGAAGTGGTCGTTCGACCGCGCCGTCACGGTGGGCGGCTTCCCGACCTTCCAGATGGCGGCGGGGTCACTGGAGAAGCCTGATCAGTTCGTCGTGGTCGATGACAACACCTTCCGTGTCGATTTCATCCGCTCCGACAAGCTCACCATGCCCGACATCGGCGTGCCGGTGCCGGTGATCATGAACTCCGAGCTCTGCAAGAAGAACGCGACCGCGACCGATCCATGGGCCATGGAATGGTGCAAGAACAACCATGCCTCGGGCGGCGCCTACAAGGTCGAGCGATGGCAGCCCGGGCAGGAGGTCGTCTATGCGCGCAACGACGACTGGAAGAACGGGCCGCTGCCCAAGATCAAGCGCGTCGTCATGCGCATCATCCCTTCGGCCGGCAACCGGCGCGCCCTGCTGGAGCGCGGCGACGCCGATCTGTCGTTCGATCTGCCGTCGAAGGATTTCTCCGAGCTGAAATCGTCGCCCAAGCTCACCGTGATCGGCACGCCGATCGAGAACGCGATGATGTATCTCGGCATGAACGTCAACCAGAAGCCGTTCGACAACGTCAAGGTGCGCCAGGCCGTGGCCTATGCCGTGCCCTATCAGCAGATCATGGACTCGGTGATGTTCGGCCAGGCGATCCCGCTGTTCGGCGGCGCCGACAACAAGTTCAAGGGCGTCTACTGGCCGCAGAAGGACGGCTACAAGACCGACATCGCCAAGGCCAAGGCGCTGATGGCCGAGGCGGGCTACCCGCAGGGCTTCGAGACCACGCTGTCGTTCGACCTGGGGCTTGCCAGCACCAACGAGCCGCTCACCGTGCTGGTGCAGGAGAGCCTGGCGCAGATCGGCATCAAGACCACGATCAACAAGATCCCGGGCGCCAACTGGCGCGGCGAGCTCCTGAAGAAGAACATGCCGATGATCACCAACGCCTTCGGCGGCTGGCTGAACTATCCGGAATACTTCTTCTTCTGGTGCTATCACGGCCAGAACGCCGTCTTCAACACGATGGGCTACAAGAACCCGGCGATGGACGCGCTGATCGACAAGGCGCGCTTCACCACGGGGCCGGAGTACGAGGCGGCGGTGAAGGGCTTTATAGACATGGCCTTCGAGGAAGTGCCGCGCGTGCCGATCTACCAGCCGCTCTTGAACGTGGCGATGCAGAAGAACGTCACCGGCTACCGCTACTGGTTCCATCGCCAGCTCGACTACCGGCAGCTGGCCAAGGGTTAGGTCGCGTGGCCGCGCGAAGGTTGTCATCCCGAGCGCAGCGAGGGACCTTTGGTCGTCGCTGCGAAAGGTCCCTCGCTTCGCTCGGGATGACACCGGGATGCTGAAGCTTCTCCTGTCGCGTCTGGCGACGGCGATCCCGAGCATCGTCGGGGTCGTCGTCGTCACCTTCATGCTGACGCGGCTGCTGCCGGGCGACCCGGCGGCCTACTTCGCGGGGCTGGCGGCGAGCCCGCAGGCGATCGCCGAGGTCAGGACCAAGCTCGGGCTCGACAAATCGCTGCCCGCGCAGTTCGTCGGCTATATCGTCGATCTGGCACACGGAAATCTCGGCAACTCGCTCAGCACCGGCCAGCCGGTGGTAGCAGAGATCGCCACGCGCCTGCCGGCGTCGGCCGAGCTCACGCTGTTCGCCCTGATCCTGGCGGTCGGTATCGCCATCCCCTTGGGCGTGCTGGCGGCGGTGAAGCAGGGCACCTGGATCGACCATCTCTGCCGCATCGTGACGACAGCCGGCGTGTCGTTGCCGGTGTTCTTCACCGGGCTGCTGTTCGCCTATGTCTTCTATTACCTGCTGCAATGGGCGCCGGCGCCCAGCGGCCGGCTCGACGTCTTCCTGTCGCCGCCCACACACATCACGGGTTTCTACCTCATCGACTCCGCACTCACCGGCAACATGGAGGTGTTCTGGGGCGCGCTGCGTCAGCTCGCCTTGCCCGCCATCTCGATGGCGATCTTTTCTCTGGCGCCGCTTGCCCGCATGACCCGCGGCTCGATGCTGTCGGTGTTGGGCAGCGACTTCATCCGCACGGCGCGGGCGAGCGGCCTGGCGCCGGGCACCGTCGTCTTCACCTACGCCTTCCGCAACGCCGTGCTGCCGGTGATCACCGTGCTCGGCATGGTGTTCTCCTTCCTGCTGGGCGCCAACGTGCTGGTCGAGACCGTGTTCGCCTGGCCGGGTATCGGCCTCTATGCTGTGAACGCGCTTATTACCTCGGACTACGCGCCGGTGCAGGGCTTCGTGCTCACCATGGCGGTGCTCTACGTCGCCCTGAACCTCGCGATCGACCTGCTCTACGGCCTGGTCGACCCGCGAGTCCGTTTGGATAGCTGACCGTGCTGCCGCTGCTGCGCCACGCCCGCTACGTGCTCTCGGAGAACCCGGTGACGGGGCTGGCCTTCGGTCTGTTTGCCATGTTTCTGGTGGCCGCAATCTTCGGACCGCTGATCGCGCCCTACAATCCCCTGCAGAGCAACGCCGCGATGGCGCTGAAATCGCCCTCGGCGGCGCACTGGTTCGGCACCGACCAGCTCGGCCGCGACATTTTCAGCCGCGTGCTGGTGGCGACGCGGCTCGACCTGTCGATCGCCTTCGCCTCGGTGATCCTGGCCTTCATGCTGGGTGCGCTGTCCGGCGTGGCCGCGGGCTACTTCGGCGGCTGGACCGACCGCGTCGTCGGGCGGCTGGCCGACACCATCATGGCCTTTCCGCTGTTCGTGCTGGCCATGGGCATCGTGGCGGCGCTGGGCAACGAGGTGATCAACATCGTGATCGCCACTGCCATCATCAACTTCCCGCTCTATGCCCGGGTGGCGCGTGCCGAGGCCAGCGTGCGGCGCGAGGCGGGCTTCGTCGAGGCGGCACGTCTGTCGGGCAATGGCGAAGCGCGCGTGCTCCTGGGCCATGTCCTGCCCAACATCATGCCCATCATGATGGTGCAGATGTCGCTCACCATGGGCTACGCCATCCTCAATGCCGCGGGCCTCTCCTTCATCGGCCTCGGCGTGCGGCCGCCGGCGCCGGAGTGGGGCATCATGGTCGCCGAGGGCGCCAACTTCATCCAGTCGGGCGAGTGGTGGATCGCGCTGTTCCCCGGTGCGGCGCTGATGCTGGCGGTGTTCTGCTTCAACCTCCTGGGCGACGGCCTGCGCGACATCATCGACCCGAGGCAGCGCACATGACCGCGGTGCCCGCCCTTGCCGTCGAGGAGCTGTCGGTCGAGTTCCGAACGCGCTCGGGCATCGTCAAGGTGCTCGACCATGTCGGCTTCAGCGTCGACAAGGGCGAGACTGTGGCGCTGGTGGGCGAGTCCGGTTCGGGCAAGTCGGTCACCGCCTTCGCCGTCATGGGCATCCTCGATCCGGCGGGCAAGGTCACCTCCGGCCGCGCCCTGTTCGGCGGTGCCGACCTTCTGGCGCTCTCCGAGCGCGACCTGGCCGAGCAGCGCGGCCGGGAGTTCTCGATGATCTTCCAGAACCCGCGCACGGCGCTGAACCCGATCCGCAAGGTCGGCCAGCAGATCGCCGACGTGCTGGTGCGCCACGGCGGCGCCACCCGTCCCGACGCCCCGCGCGCCGCCGTCGAGATGCTGAAGCGCGTGCGCATCCCCGATCCCGAGCGCCGCGTCGAAGCCTATCCCTTCGAGCTGTCGGGCGGCATGTGCCAGCGTATCATGATCGCCATCGCGCTTGCCTGCCGACCGGCGCTGCTGATCGCCGACGAGCCGACCACCGGTTTGGACGTCACCACCCAGGCCGTGATCATGGATCTGATCGGCGAGCTCGCGCACGAATCCGGCATGGCGACGATCTTCATCACCCACGATCTCGCGCTGGCTGCCGAATACTGCGACCGCATCGTCGTCATGCATGCCGGCCACGTCGTCGAAGCAGCCCCGGCGCGCGAGCTCTTCGCCCATCCGCGCCATCCCTATTCGGTCAAGCTTTTGGCCGCGACGCCGGGCGAGACCGCCTCGCTCGCCGAGCTGGCCTCGATCCCGGGCGGCCTGCCCGACCTGCGCCGGCCCGACCTGCCGGCGTGTCGCTACAGCGACCGTTGCGAGCGGCGCATCGACGACTGCGTAAAACCCTTGCCGAATCGGAGCCTGGGCGAGCGCCACATCGTATCGTGCTGGAACCCGCTGTGACCGCGCTGCTCGACATCGCCGAGCTCGCCAAGCGCTTCGACGTCGGCAACAAGCGCCTGCTGCACGCCGTCGACGAGGTGACCTTCACCATCGGCCGCGGCGAGACCGTCGGCCTGGTGGGTGAATCGGGCTGCGGCAAGTCCACGCTCGTGCGCCTGATCAATCGGCTGCTCGATCCGACCTCGGGCAGCATCCGCCTGGCCGGCACCGAGCTCGCCGACATGAGAGCGCGCGCCTTCGCCGGCAACGCCAACCGCGCGCGCATCCAGATGGTGTTCCAGGACGCCGGCGATTCGCTCAATCCGCGCTACACGGCGGCCGATGCCATCGCCGATCCTATCCGCCGCCTGAGGAAGATGTCGGGCGCGTCGCTCAAGAGCCGCGTCGAGGCGCTGGCCGACATGACCGGGCTGCCGCGCGAGCTTCTATCGCGCTTCCCGCATCAGCTCTCGGGCGGCCAGAAGGCGAGGGTGGGCATCGCCCGCGCCATCGCCGTCGAGCCCGAGCTCTTGATCCTCGACGAGCCGACGGCGGCGCTCGACGTCTCGGTGCAGGTCGTGATCCTGAAGCTCCTGCAGCAGCTCAAGCACGAGCTCGGCATGAGCTACCTGTTCGTCAGCCACGACCTCAACGTCGTGCGCCTGCTGTGCGACCGCGTGCTGGTGATGTATCTCGGCAAGATCGTCGAATCCGGCCCGGCCGCCGAGTTGTTCGCCGACCCCAGGCACCCCTATACGCGCGCCCTGATCTCGGCCATCCCGCAGGCCGATCCCGACAAGCGCGTCGGCCGCCTGCGTCTTGGCGGCGAGCCGCGCAGCCCGATCGATCCCGACCCGACCGTGTGCCGCTTCTACGGCCGCTGCCCCAAGGGCGAGCCGCGCTGTTCGGCCGAAATGCCGGTCTTGCGCACCGTCGCCCCGGCGCGGCACGTTGCCTGTCACTTTGCCTGAAGGGGAGAAAGACCGTGGCTGACGAAAAGCCCGATGTCGGCACGCTGGTCGACGAGGCGGCCAAGGCGATCGGCCTGCCGATCGCGCCGCAATACCGCGCCAACGTCATCGTGAACTACGAGCGTTCGATGCTGATCGCCAAGCCCTTGCTCGAGGTCGAGCTCGACGACGAGCTGACGTCGGCGCCGGTGTTCCGGCCATGACCGATCCGCTTTCCAAGCAGGCGACCGCGACCGACATCGCCCGCGCCGTGATGGCGGGCAAGGTCAAGGCTTCCGCCGTCATCGAGGCGACGCTGGCGCGCATCGAGGCCAGCGAGCCCACCGTCAACGCCTTCACCGACGTCCTGGCCGGGCGTGCCCGCAAGCGCGCCGCCGAGATCGATGCCGGTGTGCATCGTGGCCCGCTGGCCGGCGTGCCCTTCGCGGTGAAGAACCTGTTCGACATAAAGAGCCTGCCGACGCGCGCCGGCTCCAAGATCAACGTCGATGGCCCGAAGGCCGGGCGCGACGCCTCGCTGATACGCAAGCTCGAGGCCGCCGGCGCGATCCTCGTGGGCGGTCTCAACATGGGCGAGTACGCCTACGACTTCACCGGCGAGAACGCCCATTACGGGCCGAGTCGCAACCCGCACGATCCGACGCGCATGACCGGTGGCTCGTCGGGCGGCTCGGGCGCGGCGGTGGCGGCGGGCGAGGTGCCGTTGTCGCTGGGCTCCGACACCAACGGCTCGATCCGCGTGCCGTCCTCGCTGTGCGGCCTGTTCGGATTGAAGCCGACCTACGGTCGGCTGAGCCGCGCCGGCTCCTTTCCCTTCGTCGATGCCTTCGACCATCTCGGCCCGCTCGCGCGCTCGGTCGAGGATCTCGCGCTGTCGTTCGACGCCATGCAGGGCTGGGATCCCGACGATCCGGTGTGCACCGACCGGCCGGCCGATCCGACGGTGCCGTTCCTGAACGAGGGCATCGGCGGCCTGCGCATCGCTGTCGCCGGCGACTATTTTGCCAAGGGCGGCGAGCCGGAGGCCTTCGAGGCCGTGGCCACCGTCGCCAAGGCGCTCAATGCGACCAGGACGGTCGTCATCCCGCAGGCCGGCGTGGCGCGCGCTGCCGCGTACATCATCACGGCGATCGAAGGCGGCCAGCTCCATCTGCCGCGCCTGCGCACGCGGCCGCAGGACTTCGATCCCGACACGCGCGAACGCCTGATGGCGGGCGCACTGCTGCCGGGCTCGTGGTACGTCAAGGCCCAGCGCTTCCGCCGGCATTATCGCGCGGCGGTGCAGAAGCTGTTCGGCGAAGTCGACATCATCCTCGCCCCGGCGACGCCCTGCACCGCGCCCAAGCTCGGCCAGGTGATGATGAAGCTGGGTGGCGTAGAGCTGGCGGTGCGCGCCAATCTCGGCCTGTTCACCCAGCCGATCTCCTTCATCGGTTTGCCGGTCGTGGCGGTGCCGCTGCGCACGCCGGGTGGCATGCCGATCGGCGTGCAGGTCATCGCCAACCACTATAACGAGGCCGCCGCGCTGCGCGTGGCGCGCCATCTCGAGAAGCAGGGCGTGGTGAGCGCGCCGGCTGCCTGACCCTTCTGTCATCCTGAGCGTAGCGAAGGATCTCATGCCGGTTGCAAGCGGCGATGAGGTCTTTCGCTGCGCTCAGGACGACTCGTTGAGAGGACAGACATCAATGGACATCAACATTCCCGAAGTCGTTGCCGAGGTAACGGCGGCCTTCCACCGCTATGAGAAGGCGCTGAACAGCAACGACGTCGACGTGCTCGACGAGCTCTTCTGGAAGAGCCCGCACACCCTGCGCTACGGCGTCGGCGAGCAGCTCTACGGTTATGACCAGATCGCCGCCTTCCGCGCCGGCCGCGATCCCGGCTTCGTGCTGAACCGCGACCTATTAAAGGTCTGGATCGTCACCTACGGCCGCGACTTCGGCACCGCCAACTGCGAGTTCCAACGCCACGGCGGCAACAGGACCGGCCGCCAGAGCCACACCTGGATGCGCACGCCGGAAGGCTGGCGCATCGTGGCGGCGCACGTTTCGCTGCTGGGTGAGGCGACGATGATGAAGAAGCCCTAACGCCCGTTCTTCTTCCGCCAGACCGCGAAGTCGGTGAGCGATTGCGGGTCGGTCGCGGGATAGAGGCCGAAGATGCCGCGGCCGGCGCGCACCTGCTCGGTGACGAAGTCCTCGTAGGCCGTCATCTCGAAGGCCTCGTCGGCGATCTCGTCCAAGAGGTGGGCGGGGATGACGATGATGCCGTCCTGGTCGCCCAGGATGATGTCGCCGGGAAACACCGGCGCGTCGCCGCAGCCGATTGGCACGTTGATGTCGATCGCCTGGTGCAAGGTCAGGTTCGTGGGCGCGCTGGGACGCTGGTGGTAGGCCGGGATGCCCAGCGCCGCGATCTCGGCCGAATCGCGGAAGCCGCCGTCGGTCACCACGCCAGCGACACCGCGCTTCATCAGGCGCGTCACCAGGATCGCGCCCGCGGAAGCCGCGCGCGCGTCCTTGCGGCTGTCCATCACCATCACCGCGCCCGACGGGCAGTCCTCGACCGCCTTGCGCTGCGGATGGCTGCGGTCGCGGAAGACGTCCAGCTTGTTGAGATCCTCGCGCGCCGGGATGTAGCGCAAGGTGAAGGCGGGACCGACGAGCGTCGGCTGGTTGGGCGACAGCGGGTGGACGTTCTGGATGGCCTGGGTACGAAAGCCGCGCTTGAACAGCGCCGTCGCCGCCGTGGCCGTGCTGACCGTCTTGAGCTTGTCGAGCGAGTTCATGATTTCTCCCTTCAGGCCAGCAGATCGTCGCCGCTGAGCGGCGCGCCGTCGGCATCCCGGATGACGGCGCCGAGCTCGGTGAGCTTGGCGAAGAAGTTGGGGAAGGTTTTGCGCACGCAGCCGGGCTTCACGAGCCGCATGCCCGGCACGAGCACTCCCAGCATGCCGAAGCACATGGCGACGCGATGATCGTTGTAGGTCTCGATCTCGGCGCCGTGCAGCGTGCCGGGATAGACGGTGAGCGTGTCGCCGCTTTCTTCGACCCTGGCGCCGCACTTGGTGAGCTCGGTGCGCAGCGCCACAACGCGCTCGCATTCCTGCACGCGCAGGCGGCCGAGGTCGGTGAACTGCGTTGGCTGTGCCGCGAACGGTGCGAGCACGATCGCCGTCATGATGCTGTCGGCGAGATCCGTGCGTCTCGAATAGCTGGGCTTCCAGGCGTCCTGCGTCATCAGGTCGAGGAACTTCTGGTCGGCCTGCATGCCACTGGTGGGCGTCGGCACGACGGTGATACAGCTATCGAAGAAATTCCACAGCAGCCAGTCGGCGCCCCAGAAGTAGCTGGCCCCCGAAGCGTCGGCCTCGATGTCGTAGGTGCCGCCCTCCCACGGAAAGTCCTCGACCAGCCGGCGGGTCATGTCGACATAGGGCAGCTCGTCCTCGTTGCCGCCGGTGACGGTGATCTGCCAGCCGCCGATACCGCCCGAGAGCAGCAGGGCCGAGGCGAACTGCGAGCTTTCCTCGACGCTGACGCTGCAGGCCGCGCCCGGATGTGGGCCGGTGCCGTGGACCACGGCGGGCAGGCGGTCGTTGGGCGTGTCGATGCGATAGCCGAGCTGGCGCAACGCGCCGACCAGTGCCGCCTGCGGCCTTTCGTGCATGCGTGGAATGCCGCTCAGGCGGTAGCTGCCGTGTCCGAGGCAGAGCATCGGCGGCAGGAAACGCGCCGCCGTGCCGGCGTTCTCGACGAAGAGTTCTAGCGGTTGCGCGGGCGTGCCGGCGTTGGGGATCGTGCCGCCGTGCCCCTGGACCGTCAGCGTGCGGTTGGCGGGCTCGGCCGGGTCGCTGCTCACCTGCACGGCGAAGCCCAGCCGCTCCAGGCACTCGACCATGGCCTGTGTGTCCTCGCTCCACAGCGCTCCGCGCAGCACCACGGTGCCGCGCGCCAACGCCGCCAGGATCAGCGCGCGGTTGGTGATGCTTTTCGAGCCTGGCAGAATCACGGTGGAATCCTGCGGAGACTTCAGCGGAACGATTTCGATCAGGTCAGGCAGCATGACCGTCAGTAGATCGACGGCTCGGCCACGGGCGCGCCGAAGCCGGTCTCGAGGAAGTCGAAGTCGCAACCCTCGTTGGCCTGCTTGATGTGGCGCGTGAACATCCAGCCGTAGCCACGCTCGTAGCGCGGCTCGGGCTTCTTCCACGCCGCGCGGCGCTTCGCGAGCTCATCGTCGGAGACGTTCATGTTGATGGTGCGCTTGTCGACATCGAGCGAGATCATGTCGCCGGTGCGCACCAGGGCCAACGGTCCGCCGATATAGGACTCTGGCGAGACATGCAGGATGCAGGCGCCGTAGCTGGTGCCGCTCATGCGGCTGTCGGAGAGCCGCACCATGTCGCGCACGCCCTGCTGCACCAGCTTCTTGGGGATGGGCAGCATGCCCCATTCCGGCATGCCAGGGCCGCCCTGCGGGCCGGCGTTGCGCAGGATCAGCACGGTGTCCTCGGTGACGTCGAGATCGTCGCGGTCGATCGCGGCCTTCATCGACGGATAGTCGTCGAACACAAGCGCCGGCCCGGTGTGCTTGAGGAATTTCGGTGCGCAGGCCGATGGCTTGATGACGCAGCCGTCGGGCGCCAGGTTGCCCTTCAGCACCGCCAGCGCACCTTCCTTGTAGATCGGATTGCTGACAGGGCGGATGACGTCGGTGTTGTAGATCTCCGCACCCTTCACGTTCTCGCCCAGCGTCCTGCCGGTGACGGTCATGGCGTCGAGATGCAGATGGTCGTGGATCTCGTTCAACAAGCCGGGCAGGCCGCCGGCGTAGAAGAAATCCTCCATCAGGTATTTGTCGCCGCTCGGACGGATGTTGGCGATCACCGGCACCTTGCGGCTGGCCCGCTCGAAGTCGTCCAGCCCGATGTCCTGGCCGGCGCGGCGTCCCATTGCGATCAGATGGATGATGGCGTTGGTCGAGCAACCGACGGCCATGGCCACGGTGATGGCGTTGAGGAAGGCGTCGCGGCTCAGGATCTTCGCCGGCGTGAGGTCCTCCCACACCATGTCGACGATGCGCCGGCCGCTCTCCGACGCCATGCGGATGTGGTTGGCGTCGGCCGCCGGGATCGACGAGGCGCCGGGCAGCGACATGCCGAGCGTCTCGGCCATCGCCATCATGGTGGCGGCCGTGCCCATGGTCATGCAGGTGCCGTAGCTGCGCGCAATGCCCGCCTCGACGTCGACCCAGTCGTCGTCCGAGATCTTGCCGGCGCGCCGCTCGTCCCAGTATTTCCAGGCGTCGGAGCCCGAGCCCAACACCTTGCCCTTCCAGTTGCCACGCAGCATCGGGCCGGCCGGCAGGTAGATCGCCGGAATGTCCATGCTGATGGCGCCCAGGAGCAGTGCAGGGGTGGTCTTGTCGCAGCCGCCCATCAGCACGACGCCATCCACGGGATGCCCGCGTAAAAGCTCCTCGGCGTCCATGGCCAGAAGGTTGCGGTAGAGCATCGTGGTCGGCTTCAGGAAGCTTTCCGACAGCGACAGTGCCGGCAGTTCCATGGGAAAGCCGCCGGCCTGCAGGATGCCGCGCTTCACGTCGTCGACGCGGCTCTTGAAGTGCATGTGGCAGGGCTGGGCTTCCGACCAGGTGTTGAGGATGGCGATCACCGGCTTGCCGACCCAGTCCTCGGGCGCGTAGCCCATCTGCATGGCGCGCGAGCGATGGCCGAAGGCGCGCAGATCGTCGGGCGCGAACCAGCGCGCGCTGCGCAGATCGGCGGGTTGCTTCTTCTTAGCGGCGGCGGTCATCGTGTTTTCCTCCCGATCCGCTAGATTAGACCGGGGATCAGGGAGTCATCCAGAATGAAGCTTCTGCTTACGCATGTGCCGCAGGCGCGACGCCAGTATTACGGCGCGCGGGCGCTGGCGCGCCTGCAGGAACTGGTCGAGGTGACGCTGCACGAAGGCCCAGCGCCGCTCGATGCGGCCGGCGTGATCGGCATGGCTCGCGGCGTCGACTTCATCATCGCCGACCGCGCCACGCCGGTGCCGGCCGAAGTCTTCGAAGGCCTGCCCGGGCTCAAGGTGGTGATGCGCAGCGCCATCGACATCCGCAACATCGACGTCGCCGCCGCCTCCAAGGCGGGCGTCCTGGTGACCCATGCCGAGGCAGGCTTCGTGCAGTCGGTGGTCGAGCTGACGCTCGGCCTGATGGTCGACCTGTCGCGCGGCGTCTCGCGCGCCGTCGCCGACTACCAGGCCGGCGCCCGGCCCGAGATCCGGGTCGGTCGCCAGCTCGGCGGCAGCACGGCGGGCATCATCGGCTACGGCCGCATCTCGCGCGCCCTGGCGCCGATGCTGGCGACGCTCGGCATGAAGGTGCTGGTGTCCGATCCCTATGCCCAGGTCGACGACCGGCGCCTCATCAAGCTGCCGCTCGAGGAGCTTTTGGCCCAGTCCGACTACGTGATCTGCCTCGCCGTCGCCAACGAGGAGACCGAGAACCTTTTGGACGCGGCGGCCTTCGCGCGCATGAAGCCCGACGCCTTCTTCGTCAACATGTCGCGCGGCAATCTTGTTGACGAGGCTGCGCTGGCGACGGTTCTCACCGAGGGACGCATCGCCGGCGCCGCCATGGATGTCGGCCGCGCGCCCGACCAGATGCCGTCGCCCGAGCTCGCACGCCTGCCCAACGTCATCGCCACGCCGCATATCGGCGGACTTACCCCGCCCGCCAGCGAAAGCCAGGCGTTCGACACCGTGCGTCAGGTCGAAGCCCTGGTGAAGGGCGAGGTGCCGCCGGGCGCCGTCAATGTCGCGAGCTGGGCACGGCGCTGATAAGGCAACCTTCGGAGGTCCGGCGTCGTTTACAGCCCATGGCGACTTTCCTCTCTCGATTGGGACTCCCGCAGGCAGAACTGGGCGCCGGATTTGATCCGGCAGACGCAGTGGTGCCTGGCGGTCAGACTGACGCAATGGCCCGGTTCAACGGCCTGATCGCCGTCGACGTCCATACTGACGATGTCGGCGACTACAGCGTCAGCGAGCCCGGCTGGTACGCCGTCGAAGACGCTGGCAAGGTCGTGCTGGGGCCCTTTACCAGTCTCGACGAATGCGATCGCGCCATCCGGGACCGAAGGCATCACACCGTTCCGCAGATTCCCAACTAGCGATATCGCCAGGTCGCTGACCCTTTGGCCTGAATTGTGCGTATCTCGAGGTCAGGCATGATTCGCGCCACGGACCGGAGGCCCAATGCCGACCCTCACGATCCGGCACCTCACGACCTATCGATATCTGCGGCCAGTGGCCTTTGGCGAACACCGGATGATGCTGCGTCCGCGCGATTCCCATGATCAACGCGTGATCGAGACGAGCCTCGAGATCTACCCGCAACCCGCCAGCCTTCACTTCATCGTCGACGACTTCGGCAACCAGATCGGCATCGCGCAGTTTTCGGACTGTGCGCAGGAATTGTATGTCGAAAGCGTCGTTTGCCTGAAACAGTCGCCGCCAGAAGTCTCCGCCCGCCATCTCGACGAACGCGCCGGCCGCTTTCCCTTCGCCTACAGTGACGAGGAAAGCGCCGATCTCATGCTCTACCTCGAGCGCAATCCAGTCGACTCCCACGCCGATCCGGCCGACGACGTGGCCCGCTGGGCGCACGAATTCCTGCCGACGGACGAGTCGATCGGCACCTTCGACCTTCTCACCCGGCTCTCGCAGGCCATCCATTCCAGCTTCCGCTACCGGCGGCGCGAGGCCAAGGGCGTGCAGCGAGCTGTCGAGACGCTGAGGCTCGGTCACGGCAGCTGCCGCGACTTCGCCATGCTGATGATCGACGCGGCCCGTGCACTGGGCCTCGCGGCGCGGTTTGCGTCGGGCTACCTCATCCTGTCGTCGGACGAGCACGGATCGACCCATGCCTGGGCGCAGGTCTATCTGCCCGGCCCCGGTTGGGTCGATTTCGATCCCACCAGCGGCAGCGTCGGCAAGGAGCGTCTCGTCACCGTGGCCGTCGCTCCCGATCCGAAGCACACGCTCCCGCTCCATGGCACGTACGTCGGATTCGCGTCGGATTCGCTCGGCATGGATGTGAAGGTGTTCACCCAAGCCACATGATATCGGGAGGCGACGGATGAAGATCCGGGTCGGCTACGAACTGATCTACGACTTCCCGCAGCGCACCCCCATGATCGTGGTGCTCGGCACCCATTTCAGCCGGGCATCGGATGTCGTCGTGCCCGATTTCCTGACCACCAGCCCGGCCGTCCCGATCTCGGCCTACCGCGACAGCTTCGGCAATTGGTGCAGCCGCCTCGTCGCCCCCGCGGGCCAGATGCGTCTCTCGGGGGATGGCACCGTGCGCGACAGCGGCATGCCCGACGTGGTGGCCCCGTCGGCGCCGCAACAGGCGATCGACGAACTGCCCGACGAGACGATCGTCTTTCTCCTCGGCAGTCGCTACTGCGAGACCGACCGCCTGTCCGAGATCGCCTGGGGCCTGTTTGGCAATGGACCCACGGGCTGGGCGCGCGTCCAGGCGATCTGCGATTTCGTTCATGACCGCATTCAGTTCGGGTACGAGCATGCTCGTGCCACCAAGACGGCGTGGGAGGCCTACCAGGAGCGCCGCGGCGTATGCCGTGACTACGCCCACCTCGCCATCGCTTTCTGCCGCTGCATGAACATTCCGGCCCGTTATTGCACCGGCTATCTTGGCGACATCGGCATACCGCCGCCCTATGGTCCGATGGATTTTGCCGGCTGGTTCGAGGCCTATCTCGGCGGGCGCTGGTATACGTTCGACCCGCGCAACAACGTGCCGCGCATCGGCCGCGTCCTGATCGCCCGCGGCCGCGACGCCTCCGACGTTCCCATCACCCACACCTTCGGCTCCAACACGCTGGTGAGCTTCAAGGTATGGACGGATGAGGTGAGCTAGGGATCGCCAGCGCGCGCCGCCCGGCGGGGCCAACCTGGAAAGCGGGGCACGGCGGCCTTGAAAGGCAGGTACCACCGGCCTACGTGGTTTTGATGGCCACGCCAAATGACCTGAGCGCCGTTGACGTCCACACCGACGACGTCGGCGACTACAACGTCAGCGAGGCCGGCTGGTATGCCGTCGACGACGGCGGCAAGGTCGTGCTGGGGCCGTTCGTCAGCCTCGCCGAATGCGACCGCGCGATCCGCGACCGGCAGCAGCACATCATTCCGAAGGTGCCGGACTGAGCATGGACGAGCTGATCAACTGGATCCTCGAGGAAGGCCGTACCAGCGACGACCTGGGGGCGATCTTCAAAGGGATCAGTGAACGGCTGGTCGCGCAGGGAATTCCGCTCTTCCGCACCAACCTGGGCATGCCGACGATCGAGCCGACGGCCGCGCTGCTGAGGTTCGAATGGTCGCGCGACAAGGGTCTGGCGAGCGACGCGCTCTCTCCCGAGGCCAGCTACGGCCCTGAATTCCAGCGCAGTCCGATTCGCTATCTGCTCGAGCGCAACCTGCTCCGGGAACGTTTCAATCTCGAGGATCCGGAGGTCGTGCGGAGGTTCGCGCTGTTTCAGGATCTGCGTGCTCTCGGCGCGACCGAATATGCCCTTCGCTTCGTCACATTCAGCCAGGGGCGCACTGCGCTTCGCGGCGCGGCGCTCTCCATGGCGACCGACCGTCCGGGCGGCTTCACCGAGGACGAAGTCGAGGCGGTCGGTCGCATCCTCCCGGCCTTGAGCCTTGTCGCCTATCGAATCGGGCTGTCGCGCGTTGCGGTCGAAACGCTGGGGGCCTATCTCGGTCCGCAGACCGGGGCCCACGTGATGCAGGGGAAGATCCGGCGCGGCGACAGTCAGGTCATTTCGGCGGCGTTGCTCCTCGCCGATCTTCGCGGCTTCACCGCGCTCGTCGACGCCAACCCGGGCACGGAAGTCGTCGGCTGGCTCAATCAGCATCTCGAATGCATCGGCGACGCCGTCACGGAACGGGGCGGCGAGGTGCTGAAGTTCCTGGGCGACGGGCTGCTTGCCGTCTTTCCCTCGGACCGCATCGGCACCGAGCAGGCGTGCCGCGACGCCGTGAGAGCGGCGGTGGATGCCGGTGGCCGGAACACCGCGCTCAATGCCCGACGCGCGGCCGAGGGCGGGCCCGCGCTCGACCTCAGCATCGCTCTCCATTTCGGCGACGTCATCTACGGCAACATCGGCACGGCCCGGCGTCTCGACTTCACCGTGGTCGGCCCGGCCGTCAACGAGGTGAGCCGCATGGAGGTCCTCGGCAAGGCGCTCGGGGTTGAGTTGCTGCTGTCCGAGAGCATCGCCCATCGGTGCGGCCATCCCGTGCTCAGCCTGGGGACGCACAAGCTGCGCGGCACGACCGGCATGCGCGAGATGTTCGCTTTGGAGCTCTGACCGCACGCCAGGGAGATCGAGATGGAAGACCGGGAGGTTCGGGCGGCTTTGGATCTTCACTGGGCTGCGTCCGACGCGAACGACTTCGAGGTGGAGCACCAGATCTACCGGGAGGACGCCGTGCTCGAGTATCCGCAGTCGGGCGAGCGCGTCCGTGGCCGGCGCAACATTCAGGCGTCCCGCTTCGCGCAGCCGAGCAAGAAGCGCTTCACGGTGCGGCGCATCCTTGGCGCTGCCGACCTTTGGGTCACTGAATTCGTCCTCACTTACGACGGGCAACCGTCCTACGCCGTGAGCATCATGGAGTTCCAGGACGGAAAGGTGGCCCGTGAGACCCAGTACTTCGGCGATGCGTTCGAGCCGGGGCCTTCGCGCGCTCAGTGGGTCGAGCGGATGCGGTGAAATGCGAATGACGTGAACCAAGGAGTACAAGCATGGCAGCGCCCGACACACTTCGCTTTGCGAAGATGCCCCTCAGCCACGGATCCGGTGAAATTCCTGCCCTCGGGTTTGGTACGCTGATTCCGGATCCCCTCGTGACCAAACAGGCAACCAAGGCTGCACTGGAGGTAGGGTTTCGTCACTTAGACTGTGCGGAACGCTACCGCAACGAACAGGCGGTCGGCGATGCAATGCAGGAGGTGTTCAGGGCGGGGGCGATTCAGCGGAAAGACGTGTTCGTCACCACGAAGCTATGGAACAACAATCACCGTCCTGAGCGCGTCAAGGCCGCCTTCGAGGCGAGTCGCCGGCGACTCCAGGTCGACCATATCGATTGCTATCTGATCCATACGCCATTTGCTTTCCAACCGGGCGACGAGCAGGAGCCGAAGGACGCGCGCGGCCAGATCATCTACGATTCCGGCGTGACCTTGGTGGAGACATGGCAGGCGTTGGAGAGGCTGGTGGACGAGGGCCAGTGCAAGTCTATCGGCTTGTCGAATGTCAATTTGGAGAAACTGCAAGAGATCGTTTCAGCTGCGCGGATCAAGCCGGCGGCGGTGGAAGTCGAATCCCATCCATACCTCCCCGAATGGGACCTGCTCGACTATTGCCGGCAGCATGCCATCGTGTTGCTTGCGTTCGCGGCGCTGGGGCATGCGATGGAGCCCCGGTTGCTGGATGATCCGGTGATCGTGGCGCTCGCCAAGCGCCTCCAGAAGACGCCGGCCCAGGTCGTGCTGGCCTGGGCGATACAGCGCGGCACCGCGCTCTTGACCACGTCGGTCAAGCCCAGCCGCCTCCGGGAGAACTTCGAGCTTTCGACGCTGCCGGAAGATGCCATGCAGGAGATTCGCGACCGGGTTGCTACGAAGATCCGGTTCAACAGCGTCGTGGAGACCGGCGTGCCCGGGTTCATTCCCAGAAGTCGGTGAAGGACGTGGGCTTGCAGGCCCACGTCCATTCCTTCGACCAAATCAGTTCCCCGGCCCGCGCTCCATCGAGAAGGGCTGCCAGCGCACCAGCTTGGACTTCTCCAGGATCGCGGGATTGACGCAGGCGCGCGGCCACTTGCCGGACAGGACCAGCGACAGCTCCGCGCCGACGCGCCGCTTGCGCGCCACGTCGAAGCGGCTCGACGCCGAGGCGACGTGCGCCGTCATGATGACGTTCTCCATGCCGAGCATCGGGTTGTTGTTGCCGATCGGCTCGACCTCCATCACGTCGAGCCCGGCGCCGGCGATCCAGCCCTCCTGCAGCGCCTTGATCAGCGCCGCCTCGTCGACCGTCGAGCCGCGGCCGGTGTTCACGAACAGCGACGTCTTCTTCATCTTGCGGAAGTGCTGCTCCTTCATCAGGTGATGCGCGTCCTTGGTACCGGGCGCATGCATCGAGATGATGTCGGAGCGCTGCAGCAGCTCGTCGTAACCGACCGGCTGCACGCCGTGCTCGGACATCACCAGCTCCTCGATGTAGGGATCGTAGGCCAGCATCTGGAAGCCGAACGGCGCCGCCCGCTTGGACACCGCGCGCGCGACATGGCCGAACGAGATGAAGCCCAAGGTCATGCCCATGAGGCGCGGGAACTGGTAGAGCATGGGCCGCGCCTTGGTCCATTCGCCCTTGCGCACCATCTGGTCCTGCACGACCAGCCTGCGCCAGCTCGCCAGGATCAGGGTCATGGCGTGGTCGGCCACCTCCTCGATGAAGGTGTCGGGGCAGTTGGTCACCGGGATGCCGAGCGCGCTCGCGGCGTCGACATCGACCGAATCGACGCCGACCGAGCCCAGCGACACGACCTTCAGCTTCTTGCCCGCCTCGATGACCTTGGCGGTGATGCGTGGCCGGCCCTTGGCGTAGATCGCGTCGGCGTCGGCCACGGCTTTCATCAGCTCGTCGTCGCCGCCCGTCACCTCGACGATCTCGGCGCCGAGCGGGCCCAAGGTCTCCATTTCCAGGGAATGGTCGGTGTTGCCCGGCCCGGTCGTCACGATCTTGAAACGCGCCACGTGTTGTCTCCTCCGCAAATTTCACGGCACCATAGCCAATCTTCCAACCACGGTGAAATCGTCATGCCTGCGCCCAAGAACGTACTTTTGATCGTCGTCGACCAGTGGCGCGGCCTGATGCTGCCCAAGCTCGGGGCGGACTATCTCAAGGTGCCCAACATCCATCGGCTGAGCGAGGAGGGCGTCACCTTCCGCAATCATTTCACACAGGCCGCACCCTGCGGGCCGGCGCGGGCCAGTCTGCTGACCAGCCTGTACCTGATGAATCACCGTGCGGTGCAGAACACCATTCCGCTCGACGCGCGCTTCACCAATCTCGGCCACGAACTGCGCCGCGGCGGCTATGACCCGGCCCTCGTCGGCTACACCACGACCACGCCCGATCCGCGCACCACCGACGCCAACGATCCGCGCTTCCTGGTGCTGGGCGACATCATGGACGGCTTCCGCCCCGTCGGCGCCTTCGAGCCCTACAAGGACGCCTATTTCGGCTGGGTCGCCAACCAGGGTTTTAAGCTGCCGGAGAACCGCGAGGACATCTGGCTGCCGCAGGGTGGAGCAGGCGCCGGGGCCACGTCACGGCCAGCGGCGATCCCCAAGGAACTGTCGGACACTGCCTGGTTCACCGAGCGCGGCCTCTCCTACCTGCGCGGCCGCGCCGGCAAGCCGTGGTTCCTGCATCTCGGCTACTATCGGCCACATCCGCCGTTCATCGCGCCGGCGCCCTATCACGACATGTATCGGCCGCAGGACATGCCCAAGGTCGTGCGCGCGGCATCGGCGGCGGAGGAGGCGAGCCAGCACCCGCTGCTCGGCTACTACGTGAACAACATCCAGCAATCGAGCTTCTTCCAGGACGGCAAGGGCCTGGGCTCGGCGATGAGTGAAGCCGAGGTGGCGCAGATGCGCGCCACGTACTGTGGCCTGATGAGCGAGGTCGACGACCAGGTCGGCCGCGTCTTCGACTATCTGAAGCAGACCGGACAGTGGGACGACACGCTGATCGTCTTCACCTGCGATCACGGCGAGCAGCTCGGCGACCATCACCTCCTGGGCAAGATCGGCTACTCCGACGAGTCCTACCGCATCCCGATGATCGTCCGCGACCCGCGCGCCGAGGCCAACGGCACGCGCGGGTCGATCGTCGAGCGCTTCACCGAGACCGTCGACACCATGCCGACCATCCTCGAATGGCTCGGCCTGCCGATCCCGCGCCAGTGCGACGGCCGCTCGCTGCTTGGCTTCTGCGAGGGCCAGACGTCGACCGACTGGCGCACCGAGGTGCACTACGAGTTCGACTTCCGCGACCTCTACTACAGCAAGCCCGAATCGGCGCTGCGCGTGCCGATGGACAAGTGCTCGCTCGCCGTGGTGCAGGACGAGAACTTCAAGTACGTCCACTTCGCCGCCCTGCCGCCGCTGCTCTTCGATCTGAAGAAGGACCCCGGCCAGTTCATCAATCGCGCGACCGATCCGGCTTACGCGGCGAAGCTCGCCGAGTACTCCGCCAAGATGCTCGACTGGCGCTTGGGATTTGCCGATCGCACGCTGACCGGCTATCGAGCGACTCCGAACGGATTGGAATCGCGCGCCGCATAGTCTTGCCGGACCGCGGGCCTCCAGGCCCGCTCATGGTCTTCCGGATCGCGAGCCTCTGGCTCGCTCATGAATCATGAGCGGGCCTGGAGGCCCGCGGTCCGGCAGGAGTTACTCAGTCACTCTCGCCGCACGCAATCGTGAACACGACAGCGTTAGTCACAGCCTCCGCCACTGGAAATTCATCCGGCTGTCACCAAATGGGCGTGCGGGAGAAGAGTAGATTATGGCCCGCATCTGTACGCCCGTATGGCTCACGCTTGCTGCGACTATCTTTGTCGCCGCACATGCATCCGCACTGGAGACACTTCCCGGCGAACCGCCGGTCGAAGAAAAGCACCAGGTGATTCAGGAAAAGGCCGCACCGACGGACGAGCCGCTGGCGAGCGGCCGCGTCGTCGCTGTCGATCGTGCGGCCAGCCGCATCACGCTCGAGTACCGGCCGATCCCGGCGCTGTTCCTCGAAGGCGGCACGCGGATCTTCCATGTCGATGATCCGACATCGCTGAAGGGCCTTGGCCCGGGCGACAAGGTCCGCTTCGAGGTCGAGCGCGACGGGCGCAGCTACACGATCGTACGACTCGTCAACAGCAACTAACTAGCTGCTAGAGCGGAATCCGATCAGATCGAACCGCGCGCGGTTCGATCTGATCGGATTCGCGCGCGCCGGTGATGCTTGTTGCAAGAGGCACAATCCGCCCAGCTGATTCCAGCTGGGCGGATTGTGCTTTAGACTGCTCCCGGCTGCGCGTGCAGCCGATGGAGCGTCGCGTATGGAACGGATCGTCATTGCGGGTGGCGGGATCATGGGCTCCTGCATCGCCTATCATCTGGCGCTGGCAGGGGCTGCCTCGGCGGTCACGGTGCTGGAGCCCGATCCGACCTACGAGTTCGCCGCCACGCCGCGCGCGGTCGGCGGCATCCGCCTGCAGCATGCCGTGCGCGAGAACGTCGAGATGTCGCTCTACGGCGACCAGGTCTACTCCGCCTTCGCCGAGCATGTGCGTGGCGGCAAGGTCGAGTTCGATCCGCAATTCCGCCGCCGCGGCTATCTCTATCAGGTGCGCGGCGCGGCAGGCATCGCCGCCCTCGAAGCCAATGTCCGCATGCAGCGCGAGCTCGGTGTCGAGGTCCATATCCTCGACGCCGCGGAGTTGCGCCGGCGCTATCCGTCCTTTCGCTTCACCGATGTCGATTGCGCCGCGCTGTCGCCCGCCGACGGGCAGGTCGATCCCTACGCGGCGCTGATGGGATTCCGAAAAGCGGCGGAAGGGCTCGGCATCACGTACCTGAAGGACCGTCTCGTCGGGCTGGAGCTTTCAGGCGGATTGGTAAGGCAAGCGCGCCTCGCCTCGGGCAGCAGCCTGCCCGTCGACACGCTGGTCAATGTCGCGAACTGCTGGGCGCCGGAGATCTGCGCCATGGTCGGCATGTCGGTGCCGATCGAGCCGGTGCGCCGCCAGCAGTTCTATTTCCTGGCGCAACAGGAGATCGAACCGATCCCCGCCATGCGCCATATGGACGGCCTGGCCGTGCGCATCCATCAGGACGGCTACATCGTCGGCGCCACCAACCCCCAGGGCGGTTTCAACTGGGAGCTGGAGCACGAGGTGTTCGAAAGCACCTTGTGGCCGCAGCTTGCCGAACAAAGCGCTGCGTTCGAGGCCATCAAGCTCAAGAGCGGCTGGGGCGGCCACTACGACATGAACCGGCTGGACGGCAATCCGATCATCGACCGCTTCGACAAGGTGCCGAACTTCATCCTGGCCGCTGGATTCTCCGGGCATGGCTTGATGCACGGGCCGGCCGTGGGGCGCGCGGTGAAGGAGATGATCCTGGACGGCGGCTTCCGCACCATCGACCTGTCGCGGCTCGGCTGGCGTCGCGTGGTGGAGAACCAACCGCTGGCGGACGATGGGCCGACGGCATGACGCTTGCCGATTCGGAGCGGCAGTCTTCGATTGACGTCGCGCCATGGAATGCGCCACTCCTTGCTGCGGCCATGAGGAGTAGTCGATGCGCATACCTATACTGTCAGTTGTATTCGCGCTCTTGTTGATACCGCAGGCCATGGCCCAGGCGGACAAGCCACTGGATTGCGGCACGGGTCCCATTACAAAGGTCTTTGGCGGCACGAGCTGGCTCGTTCGCAGCTGCGATGGCATCGCCCTCCATGTCCTCTCCGATTCCGGAAATCCGGCTTTTCCATTTTATTTCCTCATCTATCCCTCGGAGACCGAGAAGGGACGCTTCGTGATCGAGGGAGAAGGGACCGGCGACAAGCAGGCGTCAGCCGCCGCGCTGGCCGACATTCGACGCCTGTCGGCGATCGATATTGCGAGCCTGATCGCCGAAACGAAGCAGCAGAAGAAGAAGTAGAGGCGGTCCCCAGGGAGTGGCAAACGCGTGCCAGCAATGCCTGCAAGATAACTCAGGTGTGCAATAACAACTATAGTTATTGACATCGAATATCGCGGCTCGTAAGATGGTCCGGCAGCCGTTGGCAGCGACTTTGCTGCCGTTGGCCATCTGCGACGATCTGGGAGCAGCTATCATGTTCAGGGTTAGACCCGAGGCGCCTCCAATTGATTTCGGCTTGGACGAGGCGGCGCAAGTGCCCGGATTCAGTGTCGGCTCGGCCGATGGAGTACCTGGCTTTCGCGTCGGTCAGGCGGATGAAGTGCCCGGCTTCCGCGTTGGCCAGGCAAACGAGGTGCCCGGCTTTCGAACGAATGCGGACGGCTCCGTGCGTCGCCTGTCGCCTGACGCCTCGTCAGCTGCGTACCTGATGCGAGATCCCAATGCGATGCAGCAGGCGATTCCCGTAAGTTGCACCTCGGACGGAAGCACTTTCGGCTGTACGACGCCACTCGGCAAATCGTTCAGCAATTTGCCGGCGCCCGCGAAATTTCCGGCGCGGATCGCATCGGATGTTCCGAACTACCATGAGTACGGAGTCTTGTCGCCGCCGGGCACCTCCGGTGAGAACCTCATGCAAGGCATCATCGACAAACCTACGCCGGGTCCCCCCTTTCTGAACCGCCCTGCCACGCCCGAAGGAACGGTGAACGAGGCAACCGCCCCCAGCGCGTTGTACGATTTGTTTTTGTCGGGAACCAGGATGCCTTATGGAGCGCCGGCAAATCCGGTGAAATCATATTTGTGGCGCGACCACGAAGATAAGCCGATTGTCGTCAACGTAACCGAGCCAGGCCATGGCCTCGCCCCGGGCTACGTGATCCACTACATCGTGGAGACGCCCGAAGGTCCTCGGATCCAGACTGAAGGCGAGGGGCTGTCTCGCTGGCAGGCGCCTGGCAGCCCCGCCTGGGTGCAAGAGCGCCTCAGCGGCGGGACTTGGCGTCCATATCAGCAAAGCATCCTCGACCGATCCAAGTAACGGCTGGCGTGCCCTACCGCCGGTCTCCGCAGTAGCACTTGGTGAACGACGTCACGTCGAGATGACCGATGGCGCAGAGATACGCGGCCAGACCGTCGGCGGCGAGCTCGCCACGCCCGACCTTGTATAGTCGCCGGTAGGTGTCGCGCACTGCACCGTCCTTCGCCATCGCTTGCCACAGCGTTCCGACGACGTCTGACCCATAGCGCGGCTGGCGATAGGCCTCGGTGAAGGTGTATTCGAGTCGCCAATCCGCCGCCGGCGCGGCGTCGCCGGGATTCGACAGGTACCAGGTCGAGAAGTCGGTCGGCGCGCCGGTCCGCTTGTCGTAGATGAAGACCTGGAAGCCCGGATTCTGGCCGAAGACGGGGCTGATCGCCGGCGAGAGCTTGTCCAGGCCGATGACCGCGCCGCTGCGGTCGATCAGCAGCCGGTAGTCGTCGAAGTGGGTGTGGCCCGAGAAGCTCGCCTGGACCACGTCGCTGTACTCCACGAGCAGCGCTTGAAGCTCGGAAGCAAACGGCTCCTTCAGGAACGGCACGACCTTCGCCGGACAGGACGCGGCCTTGGCGTCGATCGTCGAGAAGGCGTCGACGCCCCAGGGAATGTGATGCACCATCCAGACCTTGCCGCCGGCCGCGCGCTGCCGCACCAGCCTGTCGCGCAGCCAGCGCATCATCGCGTCGGCGGCGGCAAGGCCGTGCGCGCCGCAGGCGTCCTGGTACTTGGGCGACCACATCACGTCGTTCAGCACGATGATCAGCCCATTGTGAACGGTCGGATGCCGCGCCGCGTAGTAGCCGCCCGCGGCCCAGGTCTCGGCGAAGTCGGGCTCCAGCCGTTCGGCCCCGACAAGGCGCCTCACCGACTCGCGCGTCGCGGCGAGGTAGGCGCCGCCCGGCTCGATCCGGTAGTCGCCGCAGGTCGAATCTTCGTTGCCGAGGGCAATGAAGGCAGGCTTGCCGCCGAGCGCGGTGGCGAGCGAGTCGGCGACGAACAGCGTCGTCTTCGCGGTCATATCGAGCACGTCCGGCGATCTCATGTCGACGCCGAGCGCCGTCCCGGTCTTGGCGTTGAAGTGGTGCGTCAGGAAATCGCCCGGCACGATGGCGAAATCGACGCCCGCCGTGGCGCGGGCGAAAGCGGCGAGGGTCGAGGCGAGCAGGGCATGGTTGGTGTCATGGCCGATGCGCGACGTCGCCTGATCCTTGAGGGCGGCGAGGGTCGCCGGCCAGGCGTCCGGATCAGTCCGGACGAGCGTCGCGGCGAGGTCCGGCGGGTCGAACGGATTGAAATGGATATCGGAGATGACGGCGAACCTGCCGCCGTCGCCCTGGGCGCGCGCCGACGGAGCGAAGGCCGCCATTGCGAAAGCAGCGAGCGCGAAGAAGGCAGTTCTTATCATACCGCAGTCTAGCCAATTTTAGCCGTCATCCCGAGCGAAGCCGCCCGAAGGGCGGCGTAGCCGAGGGACCTCTTCTTGTCGACGCGGTGACTAAATAGGTCCCTCCGCTTCGCCTCGCTGCGCGAGGCTCCGGTCGGGATGACGGAGATTTGTTAGCCGGCTACACTCCCGCCCATGAAAGAGGAAACCTACCGCCGCGCCACGGCCGGCGATCACCCCACCAATCTCTCGCCCGACTACAAGTCGACGGTCGGCCGCTCGCCGAGGAAATCGGCGGTCGTCCTGCCGCACAGCCTGTCGGAGATCACCGGTCCGTCGCTGGCCAACGAGCGCCTCGACGCCAGCGAGAACGATCTCACAAAGCAGCGCATGGCCGAGCCGCTCGGCGAGCGCATCATCGTGCAGGGCCGCGTGCTCGACCAGGACGGCAAGCCCGTGTCGGGGGCGCTGGTCGAGATCTGGCAGTGCAACGCCGCCGGCCGCTATCACCATCCCGGCGACCAGCACGACGCGCCGCTCGATCCCAACTTCTACGGCGGCGGCCGCGCCCGCGCCGATGCCGACGGCCGTTACAAGTTCGTCACCATCAAGCCCGGCGCCTATCCCTGGAAGAACCATCACAACGCCTGGCGGCCGGCGCACATCCACTTCTCGCTGTTCGGGCCGGCTTTCGCCACGCGCCTGATCACCCAGATGTACTTCCCCAACGATCCGTTGCTCGCCTTCGACCCGATCTACAAATCGGTGCCGGCCGGCGCGCGCGAGCGCCTGCAGGCCGCCTTCGACATGGACCTGACTCAGCCCGAATGGGCGCTGGGCTATCGCTTCGATATCGTGCTGCGCGGCCGCAACGCCACGCCCATGGAATAGGCCCATGTCGCACGCACTCACCCCGTCGCAGACCATCGGCCCGTTCTACTGGGGCACCATCGTCAACGCCTACCATGCCGATCTCGCGCCGACCGGCGTCGCCGGCGAGCGCATCGAGGTCGTGCTGAAGCTGCACGACGTCGACGGCGCTGTCGTGCCCGACGGCGTGTTCGAGATCTGGCAGGCCAACAGCCACGGCCGCTACAACCATCCCGAGGACCGCCGCAACCTGCCGCTCGATGCCGGCTTCGAAGGCTATGGCCGCGCCGGCACCTTCACCGACGGCACCAGCCGCTTCACCACGGTGAAGCCCGGCCGCGTGCCGTGGCCGGCGGGAGGCCTGCAGGCGCCGCACATCAACGTCTCGATCTTCGCCCGCGGCGTGCTCAACCGGCTGGCGACGCGCCTCTACTTCGACGGCGACCCGGCGCTCGCCGAAGATCCCGTGCTGAAGCTGGTCGAGCCCGGGCGCCGCGACACGCTGATCGCCAAGCGCGACGGCAACGGCACCTGGCTCCTGCCGATCCATCTCGGCGGGCCGAACGAAACCGTTTTCTTCGACGTGTGATCATGGCGGGGCGTCTGGTCAACGCGCTCGGCTCCTCGGCGCTCGCCGCGGAAGCCTTCTCCGACCACGCCACGCTGCGCCACATGCTGCGCTTCGAGGCGGCGTTGGCACAGGCGGCGGCCGAGGCCGGGCTGATCCCCAAGCGCGCCGCGCCGGTCATCGTCAAGGCGTGCGATCCTGCGCTCTACGATTTCGCGGCACTGGCCGACTCGGCACGCCGCACCGCCACGCTCACCGTGCCGGTCGTCAAGGCGCTGACGGACGAGGTCGCCAAGCGCGATGCCGACGCGGCGGGCTACGTGCATTGGGGCGCCACCAGCCAGGACGTCATCGACACCGCGATGGTGCTGCAGCTCGGCGAGGCGCTGCCGCCGCTGCTGAAGGAACTCGACGATATTGTCTCAGCATTCGCCAACCTCGCGCGCAAGCACCGCCGCACGCCCATGCTGGGCCGCACCCTGCTGCAGCCCGCGACGCCGATCGCTCTTGGTCAGAAGATCGCCGGCTGGGCGTCCGACATCGCCCGCGCCGCGCGCCGCCTCGAGGCGAGCTTCAAGGAGACGCAGGTCGTCCAGTTCGGCGGCGCCTCGGGCAGCCTGTCGGCGCTGGGCGACAAGGCCGAGCCGGTGATGCTCTCGCTGGCGAAACGCCTGAAGCTCGACCTGCCCGACGCCCCCTGGTTCACCCAGCGCGTGCGCGTCGCCGCTTTCGCACAGGACGCCGCCCTGGTCGTCGGCGCATTGGCCAAGGCCGCGCGCGACATCTCGCTGATGATGCAGATCGAGGTCGGCGAGGCCGCGGAGCCCAGCGGCCCGGGCCGCGGCGGCTCCTCGACCATGCCGCACAAGCGCAATCCCGTCGGCGCGGCGCTGGTGCTGTCGGCCGCCGGCCGCGCGCCGATGCTCGCCGCCACCATCGTCGCCGCCCTGCCGCAGGAGCACGAGCGTGCCCTGGGTGGCTGGCAGGCCGAATGGCCGACCATGGCGGCGCTGATCGAGACGCTGGCCTCGGCCGTGCAGGCGATGCACGAGGTCGCCCCCGGCCTTACCATCGATCCCGACGCCATGCAGGCCAACATGGACGCCACCGAAGGCGCGGTGCTCGCCGAGCGCGCGACGTTCCTGCTGGCCGAGAAGATGGGCAAGCAGAAGGCCGGCAAGCTCGTCGAGGAGGCGCTGGCGAAAGGCGGCTCGTTCATCGAGGCGCTGGGGCAGCTCGAGAAGGAGCTGTCGGACGAGTTGGCGCTGCTCGGGTATTCGCCGAAGTTCGTGGATCGGCTGCTGGCCGATCTGAAGCGCAGGTAGTGTGGAGAAGCCATGTCCCAGCTACGATACGAAGAGCTGCATCCCGAGTTCGGCGCCAGCGTCCGCGGCATCGACCTCGCCAAGCCGCTCACACCTGACCTGACCCAGGAGATCAAGGCGGCGATCGATCGGTATTCGTTCGTCTGCTTCCCCGACCAGTCGATGGACGACGACCGCCAGTTCGCCCTCACGCGCCAGTTCGGCAATCCCGAGCCGAGCCACACCAGCCTCGGCAAGGTCGAATATTTCGGCACCATCGGCAACGTCCAGAAGGACGGCACGGTACTTGGCAATTCGCACAAGAAGACCATCTTCCTCACCGGAAACAACATGTGGCACTCCGATGCCTCGTTCAAACCGGTGCCGGCGTTTCTCTCGATCATGTGCGCCTACGAAACGCCGGCCGAGGGCGGCACGACGATGTTCGTCTCCCTGCGCGCGGCCTACGATCGCCTCTCCCCTGAGCGCAAGGCCGAGCTCGATCCCCTGATCGCGATCCACGACTACGTCTATTCGCGCTCGAAGGTTGCTCCCGATGCCGTATCGCCCGAGCTGGCAGCCTCGCTGCCGCCCGTGCGCCAGCGGCTCGTCCGGACCAATCCGGCGACAGGAACGAGGAACCTGTTCCTCGGCTCCCACGTCCGGGAGATCGAGGGCATGAACCAGGCCGCCGGCCGCGCCCTGATCGACGAGCTGACCGAAGAGGCGATCCAGCCTGAGCACGTATACGTCCACGTCTGGCAACCGGGCGACGTCGTCTTCTGGGACAACCGCTGCCTGCTCCACGCCGGCAGCGGCTACGACGCCGACCGCCACCGCCGCTACATGCGCCAGACCCGCGTCAGCGGAACGTGCTCGTCGTTGCAGGAGGTTGGTTAGTTAAGCCTGGGCCTTGGCCCGGTCCCTGAGGCCGCGCAGGGCGAGCGCATAGCCCGCGATGCCGAAGCCGGTAACGGTACCGAGACAGCCGTTCGTCACTTCGGAGACGTTGCCTCGCCGGGCCGGATTCGAGATGTGGACCTCGATCGTCGGGAACCCGACATTGACGATGGCGGCGACCAGCGCCGGGTAGCCGCGCGAATATCCGGCCGGGTTGATGATCGCGCCCGCGATGGCCTCGTCGTGCGCCGCGTAGAGGCGATTGATCACCTCGCCTTCGATGTTGGAATGGAAGATCTCGATCTCCACCCCGAGCTCGTCGGCATAGGCGCGGATCTTCGCATCGTACTCCGGCAGTTTCATCGGCCCGAAGATCTCGACCTGCGACTTGCCGCGCATGTTCATGCCGGCACCGTGGACGACGAGGATTTTCATGATCGGTCCTTTGCTCTTTAGAGGAATATCCGGGTGAAGTACGACCTTAGCGCGTCGGCGTCGGGAGGTTGACTGCGGAAGCCGATGTAGCCGTCGGGACGGACCACGTACAGACAGGCACTCCGGGCGCCATAGCGATGATGCAGCTCGCCTCTCGGATCCAGGAGTATTTCGCCTTTGCCGGCCAGGTCCTCGGGAAGCTCGTGCGGGACGATCAGGTGCGTGGCGATGCGGCCTGGATGCGCGCGCATGGTTGCGTCGGCCAGGGCCTGCAGTCGCCGGTGCGTTTCCGCCGTCGAGTGTCGCGCGGACGCCGCCTGCGTCCTGCTCGAATGCAACGAGCTCGACACGTCGTTCCACCTCCGTGCCGAGACGCGCCAGATATCCGGCCAGCATGCGCTCCGTCCGGCTCTGTGGCAGTTGCAGGACGAAGGGAAAAGCCGAGTCCAACTCGTCAAAGGTCAGGCACTTGATGAGCTTGTGGTCAGACGTATAGGTCGCCTTGGCATGGCAGATGTTGCCGGCCTGGACGAACTCCTGCGCGAGGCCGAGGGATTCCAGGATTTTCAGCGTGCGCGCCTGAATGGCAGCGGCCCGGGTGTCGCGGGTAGGCCCGTCGTTCTTGCCGACGATCCGGCAGGAAACGCCATGCCGCCTGAGCTCGGCCCCGCGCCATACGCCGCGGACCGCCGCATTCGCGATTTCGACAATTCGAGACGGGACGGGTTGCGGGTGCTAGGGTCACAACGAGGCTGGCTCCTGCGGCGGCATTCCATTGTCGCCGTCAACTGGCTGGCCTCAAAGAATTAAGTCTGGCCTCAGTTGGTGAGTTGCGCGGCGTTGCCCGGGCTACGATCAATAGGGAGGCTTTCATGAAGCGAAGGACCATCGGGATTGTCTTGACCATGAGCACCGTGCTTGCCGCGTTGGCCGACACCGCGATCGCCCAGAACTCACCAGTGAGTGCAGCCCTCGACGCAAGCTTGAGCGGCGCGGTTGAGCGCAAGGATGTGCCGGGCGTGGTCGCGCTGATAACCGATCGCGAGCGCGTGCTCTATCAGAGCGCTTTCGGTGTGGCGGACGTCGCGACCGGGCGTTCGCTCACCACCGACGCGCTGTTTCGCATCGCCTCGATGACCAAGCCGATCACGTCGCTGGCCTTGATGCAGCTGGTCGAGCAAGGCCGCCTCGGTCTCGATGACCCGGCCGAAAAATACTTGCCCGAGCTGGCAGGCCTGAAAGTCTTTGAATCGTTCGACGCGGCGACCGGAGCCTATCAGCTTCGTCCGGCGTCACGACCGGCGACGGCCAGGCACTTCCTGACGCACACGTCCGGATTGGCCTACCCGTTCACAAGCGCGACCTGGCGCGATTTCAAGCCGCGCGCCGGCGAAACCTATCCGTTCGGCGGACCGCTGCTGTTCGATCCGGGCGAGCGCTGGTACTACAGCACCAGCACCGATGTGGTCGGCAGGCTGGTCGAGGTGGTGTCCGGCCAGAAGCTCGAGGACTATTTCCGCCAGCATATCTTTGCCCCGCTCAAGATGGACGACACGTCCTACAACGTGCCGGAGGCAAAGGGGCCGCGCCTCGTCGCCCAACAGCAGCGCGCCGGCGAGTGCATGGACGGCGCCATCGAGCTTCAAAAGCCCCAGCCTGGGCTCACCATAGCGTCGCCGATCGGCGGCGGCGGCCTCGCTTCGACCGCGAGCGACTACGGGCGCTTCGTGCGCATGCTGCTCAACGGCGGCGTGCTGGATGGGGTGCGGATACTCAAGGCCGAGACGGTGACGCTGATGGGCCAGAACCACATCGGTACGATCTCGGTGCCCGCGCTCAAGAGTGCCCTGCCGCGCAGCGCCGACTTCACCTTCATCGCGGACGGCCGCGACAAGTGGGGCCTGGGCTTCCTCATCACGGCCGATCAGATTCCCGGCAGGCGTTCGCCCGGCAGCCTGAGTTGGGGCGGCATCAACAACACGTTTTTCTGGGTCGATCCCACGCGCGGCATCGCCGGCGTCATCATGATGCAGTACCTGCCATTCGCCGACAGCAAGGCGTTGGGCGTCTACGACGCGTTCGAGCGAGGCGCCTATCAACTCGTGGAAGCTGCGCGGTAACAGGCTTTCTATGTCTGGCTGGCTTCGTGCCGGCCATCGGGCTGAAGGCGATCATGCGAGGCATTGGCGATTTGCCTGTCCTGGATTGGCTCGCGGGCTATGCGCCGCGTCGCTTCCGACTCGACGCGATCGCGGGCCTGTCGCTTGCCGCCTTCGCCATTCCCGAATCGCTGGCCTATGCCTCGCTGGCCGGCCTGCCGCCGGTCTCCGGCCTGTACTGCTACCTGGTGGCGGGGCTGGCCTACGCGCTGATCGGCAGCAGCCGGCAGGCCGCCATCGGCCCGACCTCGGCGATGTCGATCGCGGTGGCGGCGGGGATCGGCGCGCTTGCGGCCGGCGATCCCGGCCGCGCCGTCGCCCTGGCGTCGGGCATCGCGCTGGTGGTCGGCATAATCTGCATCGTCGGACGGTTCGTCGGGCTCGCCAACCTGGCGTACTTCCTGTCCGATGCCGTCGTCGCGGGCTTCAAGACCGGAGCGGCTCTCTATATCGCGTCGACCCAGCTTCCCAAGCTGCTGGGCCTCGAGGGCGGCCATGGCAACTTCTTCGAGCGGCTCGTCGAGGTCGCGCACGGCCTGCCCGACGCTTCGTGGCCCTCCTTCGCCGTCGGCGCGGCGGCGATCGTGCTCTTCCTCGCCCTGGAGCGCGCCCTGCCTGGCCGGCCGACGACCCTGATCGTGGTCGGCGCGGCGATCGCGCTCGCCTCGGTCTTCGATCCCGGCAGGTACGGCGTGAAGCTGGTCGGCGAGCTGCCGCAGGGCCTGCCCATGCCGGCTCTGCCTGACCTGTCGGCCGACGACCTTGTCGCCCTGCTGCCGACCGCCTTCGCCTGTTTCCTGCTCGCCTACAGCGAGGCGATCTCGGTGGCCCGTACCTTCGCGCAGAAGAACGGCTACGACATCGATCCCGAGCGCGAGCTGCTGGCCGTCGGCGCGTCCAACCTGGCGACGTCGATGGTGCGCGGCTTCCCCGTCACCGGCGGCATGTCGCAGTCGGCGGTGAACGACATGGGGGGCGCCACCTCGCCGATGTCGCTGATCGTCACCTCCGGCGCCGTTGCCTTGACGCTGTTGTTCCTTGCCGGCCTGTTCCGCCATCTGCCGGAGCCGATCCTGGGGGCGATCGTGCTGATGGCGGCCAAGCACCTGGTGAAGGTCGAGGACCTGCGCGAGCTCCGGCGGGCATCGCGCATGGAGTTCCACCTCGCCCTCATCGCCCTGGTCGGAGTCCTGCTGTTCGGGCTGCTGCAGGGCCTGCTGCTGGCGGCGGTCGGCTGCATCATCGCCCTGGTGGCGCGGGCCTCGCATCCCGTGGTCGCGGTGCTGGCGCGCGATCCGGCGAGCGGGCGATACATCAACCACGCGCGCTTGGCAGAGGTCGCAGGTCGGTCATCCGTGCTGGTGCTGCGCACCGCCGGCGGCTGGCTCTACTTCAATGTCGACCAGATCAACCGGCGCCTGCTCGAGTTGCTGGCCGCGGCCGGCCGGCCGATCGATGCGGTGGTCCTGGATTTTTCCATGGTCCCCACGATGGACCTCACGGCGACCGCCGGCCTCAGGTCCCTGGCACGATCGCTTGCGCGGCGGGGCATCGCGCTGCACCTCGCGGAGCTGCGCGACGACCTGCGGGAGGACTTGCAGGCGCGGGGCGCCGAGGCCGACCTCGGCACGCTGGTTTCGCATCGGACGGTCGAGCAGGCTGTCGCCGCTGCACAGGGGCAGGCTGGCTACAGTGGATCGCAGTCGAGCGAAAACCCGACCGCCTGATTGCTGGGCGTGAAGAGCGCCATGCACTGGGCGTGTTGATCCAATGGCGGTCGCCCCGGCGTGCCGGCACAGAATGCATCCTTGTAAGTCTTGCCGCTTCCGCCCGGCGTATCCGCATTCAGTCGGCACCAGAACTCGAACTGGTTGGCGGGGCGGGGACCACACGCGGCATGGCACGTCTTGAAGGTCGTGAGGCAGGGATCGGTCTGGTCCGAATGGGTCGAGCGGCACGCCCTGGCCGCCGTGGTCAGGCAGGCGGACTGTTCCGACGGCGGCTTCGGCGCGCATTCTCTTCGGGCTGTTGGGATGCAGGCCTCATACGTGTCGTGCGCCGTACGGATGCAGGCCTGCGCCGTCGCATCGCACGCTGTTATGCAGGCCGACCGAGTGTCGGCCGAGGCGCTGCCGAAGGCGAAAAGTGTTGCGACCAATAGGGTGATTCCAACGGAGCCGCGCATGTGGCCATCCCCGGCAATATCCGCTGGGCAGGATAACGCAGTCTCCGGCAGCTCTGCAGCCTGCCGTCTTGACGGTGATGAGCCATTTGCCAAAGCTGCCGTCCTGATCAAGTGGGAGGAGCTGCCGGTGGCGTCCCTGGTTCTCTCGTCCGACTCGCACGTCTTCGAGCCGGCCGATCTCTGGCAGACCCGCATCGATGCGGCGTTCCGGGATCGCGCGCCGCGCATCGAGCGCATCGACGGCGCCGACCAGATCGTGGTCGAGGCGGATCAGGTCCTCTCTGGCATCGGCCTCATCTCCAACGCCGGCGCGCGGTTCGAGGCGCCGGAGACGATCTCTGCCCATGGGCGCATGGAAGACGTGCTGAGCGGCGGCTGGGATCCGCAGCAGCATCTCAAGGACATGGCGCTCGATGGGGTGGCGGGCGAGGTGCTCTATCCCTCGCAGGGACTCTTCTATTTCAGGCTGGCGGATTCGGCTCTGATGTCCGCCATCTTCCGCGCCTACAACGACTGGCTGGCCGAGTTCTGCCGCGCCGATCCGGCCCGGCTGAAGGGCATCGCCATGATCAATCTGGACAACGTCCAGGACGGGATCAGGGAGCTGGAGCGGGCAGCCCGGCTCGGCCTCACCGGTGCGATGATCACCGAATATCCCCTGGAAGACCGGCGCTACGACCAGCCCGAGTACGAGCCGTTCTGGGCGGCCGCGGCGGCGCTTGGCCTGCCTATAAGCCTGCACACGGCGACGCGGCGGCAGGGCAAGATCCGCGGCTTCGGCGAAAAGACGCTGCGCGATGCCAGCAGCCGCTCGACCAAGGCCCACTATCCCGCGCTCTCGATGTGCGACCTGATCTTCTCCGGCGTCTTCGAGCGTCACCCGAAGCTCACGCTCGCCATCGTCGAGTTCGAGCTGTCATGGGTGCCCCATGTGCTCTCCTCCATGGACTATACGTACCGCGAGCGCCACGGCGAGGCGATCTACCGCTTCAAGGAGGGCATGATCCCGAGCGACTTCTTCCATCGCAATGTCGTGCTGAGCTTCCAGGAAGACGCCATCGGCATCCGCCTGCGCGACGTCATCGGCGTCGACAACATGATGTGGGGCTCGGACTATCCCCACAGCGAATCGACGTTTCCCCAGTCGCGCAAGATCCTGTCGGAGATCCTGGCCGGCGTGCCCGACGACGAGCAGGCCAAGATCGTCGGCGGCAACACCGCCCGCGTGTATGGCTTCGACGTGACGAACGATTGGGCGAATCGGCCGGATTAGACTCGTCGTCTCGACCGAACTCGCCTCGACTTCGCTTGGGCCCACGGGATCGCCCCGTTCCGTCAGATAGACCGATGGTCATCTTGACTCCGAGTGGCCAGCACCCATACACTTAACGTAATGGTTAACTATCAGCGGCGGAATCGAGTTGAACTCGTCAACCAAGGACTTCGAGGATGATCACTGTCTTTGGCGAAGGGAGAGGGTTCCGGGTCGTCTGGCTGCTGGAGGAGATGGGGCTTCCATACCGGCTGAGGCCGGTGGATATGCTGGCCGGCGTCGAGCACGACGCGGAATATCTGGCCATCAACCCTGCCGGATTCATCCCTGCGATCAAGGATGGCGACGCCACCATGGTCGAGTCGATCGCGATCATGGAGTACCTGATGGCGCGGCATGGGCCGACGCCGCTCGCCCCACAGCCGCACGATCCCGCTTTCCCCGCCTATCAGCAATTCCTTCACCTCGGCGAAGCCGGCCTCGCCACGCCGATGTACTTCGTCGTCGTCAGCCGCCATTTCGCGCCCGAGGCCGAGCGGGAGAACTGGGGGGCCGGCAAGGCGCTGGAAGTCTTCGAAAGCCGCCTGAGGCTGGTGACAAGGCAACTCGCGCGCTCGCCCTATCTGGCAGGCGATCGGTTTACGGCTGCTGACATCTCGGTGACCTACGCCCTGCAATTCGCCCAAAGGACTCGCTGCTTCGTCCTTGGCAAAACAGAGCGCGCGTATGTGGCCCGCACCAGCGGACGCGAAGCCTACAAGCGAGCCATGGAAACATGTCAGGCCACAAAGGCATGGGCTGCAAAGGTGGCCGCCGAAATGGCCGGGCAATAGCCTCGGCGTCATCGCGAGCGCAGCGAGGGATCTTCACTGCTGCCGTAAAGGCCTCTCGCTTCGGTCGGGGTGACAGCCGCTAGATCGTCTTCACTTCGAGGGTGGAGAAATCCGACTGGGCAACCTACCTCGAGACTAGCTGATATTTGGTTCAAACGCGAAAGGACATGTAATGGCAACGGCGAAGAACACGATCTGCCTCTGGTACGACAAGGACGCCGAGGATGCGGCCCGCTTCTATGCCAAGACCTTTCCCGACAGCTCGGTGGGCGCCGTTTTTCGTGCGCCCAGTGACTTTCCGTCCGGCAAGAAGGGCGACGTACTGACGGTCGAGTTCACCGTCGCCGGCATCCGCTGCATCGGCCTCAACGGCGGACCGATGTTCAAGCACAACGAAGCCTTCTCGTTCCAGATCGCCACCGACAATCAGGAGGAGACCGACCGCTACTGGAACGCCATCGTCGGCAATGGCGGCCAGGAGAGCGCGTGCGGCTGGTGCAAGGACAAGTGGGGCCTCTCCTGGCAGATCACGCCGCGCGTGCTGACCGAGGCGATGGCGGCCGGCGGCGATGAAGCCAAGCGCGCGTTCGACGCGATGATGGACATGAGGAAGATCGACGTCGCCAAGATCGAGGCGGCGCGCCGCGGTTGATCAGCAGATCCGGCGGGTTGAAAGCAGTGCTGGCACTCGCGGCCGGCGACACAAGGCGTGGCGTTATTGCGCTTCAGACCCCTCTATGGCGCGCAAAAACTCGCGAAAACGAAACTGGCTGACCTTGACCACAGTGGTTGACAAATGGGCACTGTAGTTATATTGTTGAATCGTTGCGTTGCTCCCTGACGCTCCCGCTCTATGCATCGTTGATCCGAGACCAAAAGGCTGCCGCCGACACTGCGCGCGGCAGAGGAATCTGTCACCCGGCGCGGGGGTTACCCCGCGCTTACCGAAGCGAGGGGCCTTTAGGCAGCAGGAAAGGTCCCTCCCTTCGGCTTCGCTCAGAGCAGGCGCTGCGCTTGGGATGACAGCGGGGCTGTATCATGCATCTGTGGTGCCCAACTAATAGGGGGGCACGCCAGTGCAATCCGCTACGCAGGGACTACCGGAAAGGGCGGAAAGGGCGCTAACCTCCCGCACCACTGACGGCAGTGCATGCACTGTCGGGCGGCGTCTCAGTACATGACGTCGCCGCCGTTGGGTGACAGCGTCGCGCCGACATAGAAGCCGCCGTCCGGACCGGCCAGCAACAGGGCGGTCGCGGCGATTTCCTCCGGCCGGCCGAAGCGGCCGACCGGTAGGGCATCGATGAAGGCCTGGCGATCCGCGGGTGTCATGGTCGCCGTCAGGTCGGTGACGACCGGGCCGGGCGCGATGGCGTTGACGCGGACGCCCTTCGGTGTCGCTTCCCACGCCAGCGCGCGCGTGAAGCCCATGATGGCGGCCTTGGCGGAGGAGTAGGGTGCGGAGTTCACTGCGCCCTTCAGGCCACGCTGCGAGGCGACGTTGATGATGCAGCCCTGTCCGCGAGCCACCATCGCCGGGTAGATCGCCTGGGCCATGAAGAACATCCCCTTCACATGGACGGCGAAGATGCGGTCGAACTCCTCCTCGGTGTAGCCCTCGAAGGGCTTGCGGATGTTGATGCCAGCATTGTTGAACAGGATGTCGATCGGTCCCAGCTCGCGTGCCGCCTGTTCGGCAAAGCCTCGTCCGGCCGCGATATCCGCAACATCGACCGAGCGGTGCAGGGTGCGCCGACCCAGAGCGCGGATTTCGCCGGCGGTTTCGTCGGCCTTGGCGTCGTCGTTCAGATGGCAGAAGGCGATGTCCGCGCCTTCGGCCGCGAAGGCCAGCGCCGTGGCGCGGCCGATCCCGCGCGACCCGCCGGTTACAAGGGCGATTTTTCCCGCAAGCTTCATGCTGTTCTCCGATGAATCGACGCCGTGAGCAAACGGGGGCATTATTGCTGCCGGAGCCAGTCGGTTCCATCCGAACAAGACGCAACAGGAGGAGCGCCATCATGCCACTCCCAAGTGCTTCGCAGACGCCAAGTGAGATGGGCGCCGCCGGCGCGCAGGATGCGCAACAGGTCGACGTCGCCGTGGTCGGTGCCGGTTTTGCCGGCCTGTATCTGCTCATTCGCCTGCGCCGGGCGGGCTTCACGGCCGTGGCGCTGGACACGGCCGACGATGTCGGCGGCACCTGGTACTGGAACCGCTATCCCGGCGCCCGCTGCGACATCCAGACCACCGACTACAGCTACACTTTCGATCCGGAGCTGGAGAGCGCCTGGCATTGGTCGGAGAAGTACGCAACCCAGCCCGAGATCCTGCGCTACCTGGGCTTCGTCGCCGATCGCTACGACCTCAGGCGCGACATCCGCTTCGGCACCAAGGTACTGACGGCGACCTGGGACGAGGCCGCGCAACGCTGGTTGCTCACGACCGACAACGGCAAGCCCGTGTCCTGCCGCTACTACATCATGGCGAGCGGTTGCCTTTCTGCGCCCAAGCCGCCGGAGATCGACGGCGTCGGCGATTTCAAGGGCGAGATCTACTTCACCGGCCGCTGGCCGCATGACGGCGTCGAGCTTGCCGGCAAGCGCGTCGCGGTCATCGGCACGGGGTCGTCGGGCGTCCAGTCGATCCCAAAGATCGCCGAGCAGGCGGCGCGTCTGACGGTGTTCCAGCGTACGCCGAACTTCGCTTTCCCGGCGCACAACGGCCCGTCGCCGGCCGATCGGGTCGCGGCGCTGGAAAAAGACCGCGCCGATTATCGTGCGCAGGCCCGCATGTCGCTGACCGGCGTGCCGTTGGAGCGGGCCACGGAGTTCAGCTGGCAGCTGAGCGAGGCCGAACGTCGCCAGCGTTTCGAGAAGGCGCTGGCCGCCGGCGATCTCGTCGCCATGCTGAGCCAGCTGTGGGCCGATCAGGGCGGCGACCTAGAGGGCAATGCGCTGGCGTCCGATCTTTTGCGCGAGCGGATCCGCTCGATCGTGAAGGATCCCGAAACGGCGGAAGCGCTCACGCCGCGCGACCATCCCTTCGGGTCCAAGCGCCCGTGTCTGGAGACCGACTACTACGCGACGTTCAACCGACCCAACGTCACCCTGGTCAACCTGCGGCAGGAGCCGATCCAGGCGATCACGGCGTCGGGCATCAAGACCGACCGGCGCAGTTTCGATCTCGATGTGATCGTGTTCGCCACCGGCTTCGACGCCATGACCGGCGCGATCACGTCGGTCCATCCGATAGCGGGGCGCGGTGGGAAATCGATATCCGACGTCTGGGCCAGCGGGCCTAAAACCTATCTCGGGCTCACCGTGGCCGGCTTCCCCAACCTGTTCATGATCACCGGACCCGGCAGCCCGTCGGTGTTCTCGAACATGGTCGTGTCGATCGAGCAGCACGCCGACTGGGTCGTCGACTGCCTGATGGCGATGCGCGAGGCGGGGTTCACCGCCATCGAGGCGACCGAAGCGGCCCAGGCCGGTTGGGCGCGGCACATGGCCGACTGCTCGCAGCTCACGCTGCATCGGCTGGCCAACACCTGGTACACAGGAGCGAACGTGCCGGGCAAGGCGCCGGGCCTGATGCCCTATCCGGGCGGCGTCGGCCCCTACCGCACGATCTGCGACGAGGTCGTGAGCCGCGGCATGCTGGGCTTCACGCTGAGCGGCCCCAATGGCGCCGCGCAATGCGACGACGGCGAGATCGTTCGACTGCAGCCCGACGTGCGGCTGGTGTTGAACATGCTGGCCGACCTGAACTTGCCGCCACTGGAATCGTTCGGCGCCGAGGGCGCGCGCGGCTTCGTCGCCCAGTTCAACGCGACCCGTCCCGCCGGCCGGCCGGTCGGCGAGGTTTTAGACGGCACGTTGGCCGGCGCCGACGGTCCACTGCCGTACCGCCTCTATCGACCGGCGACGCCGGGACCGCATCCGATCGTGGTCTATTTCCATGGCGGCGGCTGGGTCCTGGGGGATGCGCAGTCCGACGATCCGTTCTGCCGTGACATGTGCCGGCGCAGCGGCATGATCTTCGTCAGCGTCGGTTACCGGCACGCGCCGGAGCATCGCTTTCCGGCGGCAGCCGAGGACGGCTACGCGGCGCTGCGCTGGATTGGCGAGCACGCCGCGGAACTCGGTGGCCGGCCCGGCCCGCTGCTGGTCGCAGGCTGGAGCGCCGGCGGCAACATCGCGGCAGTGACCTGTCAGCTGGCGCGCGACCGCGGCGGACCATCGATTGCCGGCCAGCTCCTGGTAAACCCGGTCACCGACTGCACGTTCGACCGGCCATCCTACGTCGAGAACGCGACGGGCTACTTCCTGACGCGCTCGTTGATGTACTGGTTCTGGGACCTCTACTGTTCGCCGGCCGACCGGACCGATCCGCGCGCGTCGCCGCTGCGCGGCAAGCTCGAGGGCCTGCCCGCCGCGTTCGTGGTGACCTGCGAGTTCGATCCCTTGCGCGACGAGGGCATCGCCTATGCCGAAGCCTTGGCCGCTGCCGGCGTACCGGTAGAGCAGCTCCAGGCGGGCGGACACTTCCACTCGTCGTTCACCATGGTCGACGTGGTGGCGACCGGCGTAGACGGCCGCGCGAAGATGGCCGAAGCCCTGCGCCGCTTCGCCGAAGTAGAGGAGGCCATGCCCAAAGCCGCGGAATAGGCGGTCGATCAGAGAAGACAACCAAGATCGCAAGGGAGGCGCCGTCATGCAAAGTGCAGGCATTTTCTCTTCAATGCGTGCGATCGGCATCGGCCTGATCGGGTTTCTGGTCGTCAGCGCCGCCGCCAAGGCGCAAACCCAGCAGGCGGCCGACTCGCCACCGTGGAAGCAGGGCATGCCGGCGGCCATCGTCGATTCCAAGCTGGCGCCGATCGCACCGCCGCCGCTGCCCACGCCGGCAGACAAGCTTCCGCTCGACAAGCTCAAGGTCAAGGATGGCTTCAAGATCGAGGTCTATGCGGCCGGCGTTCCCAACGCGCGCACGCTCCGGCTCGGCGACAAGGGTACCGTTTTCGTCTCGAGCCGCGTGCAGGACAAGGTGCATGCCATCGTCACCAAGGACGGCAAGCGCGAGGTGAAGGTGATCGCCTCCGGCCTGCATCGGCCGAACGGCATCGCCCTGCACGACGGCACGCTCTACATCGCCGAGCTCTCGCAGATCTCCAGGATCGACAAGATCGAGGACAATCTCGACAGTCCACCGAAGCCCACCGTCATCCTCGACGGTCTGCCGAAGGACGAGCCGCATGGCTGGAAATACCTGACCGTCGGACCTGACGAGAAGCTCTATTTTCAGGTCGGCGCGCCCTGCAACATCTGCATGCCGTCGGACCGCCACACCAAGATCTATCGCGTCGGCCTCGACGGGAAGGGCCTCGAGGTCTACGCCCACGGCATTCGCCAGATCGTCGGCATGGACTGGCATCCGACGCTGAAGCAGCTCTATTTCTCCGAGAACTCGCGCGACTGGCTGTCGGAGGATGTGCCGGAGGACAAGCTCAATCGGGTCACCCAGCCCGGCAAGGATCACTTCGGCTTCCCTTATTGCCATCAGGGCAATTTCACCGATCCGGAATTCGGTTGGGGGCGGTCGTGCAGCGAGTTCACGGCGCCCGTCACCCTGGTCGGCCCGCATTCGGCCGCGCTCGGCATGAAGTTCTACACGGACAACGGCCTTGGCGATGACTATCGCGGCGTGCTCTTCCTCGCGCGGCACGGCTCCTGGAACCGCACGGTGAAGGTCGGCGGCGACGTTTTGGCCATCAAGCTGAACGACGACGGGACCTTCCGGTCGATGGAGCCTTTCATGACGGGCTTCATCCAGGACAACAACTACGTCGGACGTCCGGTGGACGTCCTGCCCATGCCTGACGGCTCGTTGCTCGTGTCCGACGATTTCAACGGCGCCGTCTATCGTGTCAGCCGCGCACAGTAAGCCGGTTGTCCTGATCCTGCTCTACGCCTGGACGTCGTGTGCGTGGGCGGAGGCGCTGCAGGAGCGCATTGCGCCTTGCCTGGCGTGCCACGGCGAGCACGGGCAATCGGCCGTGCCCGAGGTCCCGTCGCTCGGCGCGCAGACTTCGCCTTACCTTCTTATCCAGCTTTTCCTCTTTCGGGAGAAGCTGCGGCGCCACGAGATCATGAACGAGGCCGTGAAGGGTTTCAGCGACGACGACCTGCGCACCTTCGCCGACGCGCTGGCCAAGCTGCCGCCGCCGGCGCCGGCAAACGAGGCGGCCGATCCGGCGCGCATGGCGCGCGGGCAGGCGCTGGTTCAGCAATATCGCTGCAACGTCTGCCACGCCCCCGATCTGGCCGGCCGCGAAGCCGTGCCGCGGATCGCCGGTCAACGCGAGGATTTCCTGGTCAAGACGCTGCGCGAATACAAGACCAACCAGCGTCCCGGATACGACGCGTCGATGGGCGACGTCATGCAGCCCATTCCCGACGCCGACATCCCGGATCTCGCCTACTTTTCGGCGCGACAGTGAGCGCGCTCGAGATCCGTGACGTCAGCCATGCGTACCGCAAGCCGGCGCTGCGGGGAGTCTCGTTCTCGATCGAACCCGGCGACTTCGTCCTGTTGCTCGGCCTCAACGGCGCAGGAAAGACGACGCTGTTCTCGCTGATCGCAGGCCTGCTCGGCCTGCAGCAGGGATCGATCCGTGTGCTCGGGCATGAGGTTGGACGGAGCGCCGCCCTCGCCGGCTGCGGCTTCGTCTTCCAGCAGTCGGCGCTCGATCTCGATCTCACGGTAGCCCAGTCGCTGCGCTACCACGCCGCGCTGCACGGCCTGTCGCGCAGCGATGCACGCAAGCGGATCGAGCAGGAGCTCGAGCGCTTCGGCCTCGCCGCGCGCATGCACGATCTGGTGCGCACCCTGTCCGGCGGCCAGCGCCGCCGCGTCGAAATCGCGCGCGCCTTGCTGCACCGGCCGTGCCTGTTGCTGCTCGATGAGGCGACGGTGGGCCTCGACGTCCCGAGCCGTCGCGCCATCGTGCAGCGCGTGCGGGCGCAGTGTGCCGAGGAGGGGGCGACGGCGCTGTGGGCGACTCACCTGCCGGACGAGGTCGAGCCCGGCGACCGCACGATCGTGCTGCACGAAGGCCAGGTTCGCGACGATCGTCGCGACATCGCGGCCGCGTCGCTGCCCGATTATTTCGCCGGCCTCGCATCATGACGGCCAAGGCCCTGCGCTGCTTCGTCGGCATCGTCGAGCGCGAGTTCCTGCGCTTCCTGCGCCAGCGCAGCCGCTTCTTCGCCTCCCTGGTGCGACCGCTGGTCTGGCTGGTGATCTTCGGCACCGGCCTGCGCACGATGGTCGATTTGTCAGGCACACCACCCTACGGGCCCGGCGTTGCGTACGAGGACTACATCGTGCCCGGGCTGGTCGGGCTGGTCCTGCTGTTCAACGGCATGCAGATCGCCCTGTCGATGGTGTTCGACCGCGAGATGGGCAGCATGAAGGTGCTGCTGGTGAGCCCGCAGCCGCTCTGGTACCTGCTGACCTGCCGACTGGTGGCAGGCGTCATCGTGGCGCTGCCCCAGGTCTATGCCTTCCTGGCCTGCGCCTGGCTGTGGGGCGTGCGGCCGCCGCTCAGCGGCTATCTCTACGCGCTGCCGGCGGTCATCCTGGCGGGCCTGATGCTGGGTGCATTGGGACTGCTGCTGTCGTCGCTGGTCGAGCAGCTGGAAAACTTCGCGGGCGTCATGAACTTCGTGATCTTCCCCGTGTTCTTCGGCTCGACCGCGCTCTATCCATTGTCGCGCCTCAGCGACGCCAATGCCGTGCTGGCCGAGGTGGCGCGGCTCAATCCGTTCAGCCACGCCGTCGAGCTGGTCCGCTTCGCCCTGTATGGCCGGCTCGACATCACGGCCCTCGTCGCCACTGTCGTGATGACCGTCGTCGCCATGGCCCTCGCGGTCTGGCGCTACGACAGCGGCCGCATCCTGCGTCGGTCCCTTGCTGCATGACCATGGCCGCGTCGTAATCGTGCATATCTAGCGACCCATTGACGAGTTTGCCGGCGCGGGCGCACCATCCACTTGAGCGCGTGCGACGCAATAGTCATCGGCAACTGTCGCGTACGAGTTCGTCGTCCTCTCGCTATCGTCATCGTCCTGCGTCGTTCGGAAACGCGCTTGGTCCACCACAGGCCAATCGGGAGGTTTCCATGACACGTACTCTGCTGTTGGCGGGCGCAGCGGCGCTGGCCTTTTGCTCCGGCGCCATGGCCCAGGATGCCAAGGGCTCGCCCGGTCACATCAAGGCCGTCACGTCGGCGGTCGACGGCAACTGGATCAAGAGCAATGCCGCCACGTCGAAGGACTGGCCTGCCATCGGCCTCGATTTCGGCGAGACGCGCTTCAGCAAGCTCGACCAGATCAACGCCTCCAACGTCAAGGAGCTCGGCCTGGCCTGGTCCTACGATCTCGACTCGGCGCGCGGCGTCGAGGCGACCCCGATCGTGGTCGACGGCATCATGTATGTCAGTGCGCCGTGGAGCGTCGTCCATGCCATCGATGCGCGCACCGGCAAGAAGATCTGGACCTACGATCCCGAGGTGGCGCGCGACAAGGGCTACCGCGGCTGTTGCGACGTCGTGAATCGCGGCGTTGCCCTGCACAAGGGCAAGGTCTTCGTCGGCGCCTATGACGGGCGGCTGATCGCCCTCGACGCCGTGACGGGCAAGAAGGTGTGGGAAAAGGACACCATCATCGACCACAAGCATTCCTACACGATCACCGGCGCGCCGCGCGTCGCCAACGGCCGGGTGATCATCGGCAATGGCGGCGCCGAGTATGGCGTGCGCGGCTACGTCACCGCCTACGACGCCGAGACCGGCAACCAGGCGTGGCGCTGGTTCGTCGTGCCGGGCGATCCTGCCAAACCCTTCGAAGACGAGTCGATGGCGGCGGCGGCCAAGACCTGGGACCCTGCCGGCAACTACTGGGTGAATGGCGGCGGCGGCACGGTGTGGGACAGCATCACCTACGACCCCGACCTCAACATGGTGTATCTCGGCACCGGCAACGGCTCACCGTGGAACCGCAACCTGCGCAGCCCGGCCGGCGGCGACAATCTCTATCTGGCGTCGATCGTCGCGCTCAATGCCGATACCGGCAAATACCTGTGGCACTACCAGGAAACGCCCGGCGACAACTGGGACTACACGTCGACCCAGCCGATGATCCTGGCCGACATCGCGATCGACGGGCAGCCGCGCAAGGTCATCCTGCACGCGCCCAAGAATGGCTTCTTCTTCGTCATCGACCGCACCAACGGCGAGTTCATCTCGGCCAAGAACTTCGTCGACGTGAACTGGGCCACCGGCTACGACGCCAACGGCCGGCCGATCGAGGTGGCCGAGGCGCGCTCGCCGGACAAGCCGTTCGACACCGTTCCCGGCCCCTATGGCGCGCACAACTGGCATCCGATGTCGTTCAATCCCGGCACCGGGCTGGTCTACCTGCCGGCGCAGAACATCCCGGTAAACCTGACCGGCCAGAAGAACTGGAAGCATGACGCCAAGAAGCCCGGCGAGTTCATGGGCAATCTCGGCTGGAACGTGGGCTACGACATCAACGCGACGCCGCCCACCGCGCCGATGTTCGGCCGGCTGATCGCCTGGGATCCGGTGAAGCAGAAGGAGGCCTGGCGCCAAGAGCATGTCTCGCCGTGGAACGGCGGCACGCTCACGACGGCGGGCAATCTCGTGTTCCAGGGCACGGCCGACGGCCGCTTCGTCGCCTACAACGCCACGACCGGCGAGAAGCTGTGGGAGAAGCCGACTGGTACCGGCGTGGTGGCCGCGGCATCGACCTACATGATCGACGGCAAGCAGTACGTTTCGGTGGCGGTGGGCTGGGGCGGCGTCTACGGCGTGACGGCGCGCGCCACCGAGACCAACAACCCGGGCACCGTCTACACCTTCGCGGTGGGCGGCAAGGCGGCACCGCCGGCCTTCACCAAGTACCAGATGGAGAACCTGCTGACGGGCGTGAAGTACGATCCGGCCGACGTCGCTCCGGGCACGCTGGCCTACGTCTCCAACTGCGCGATCTGTCACGGCGTGCCCGGCGTCGACCGGGGCGGCAATGTCCGCAACCTCGCCTATGTCGGCGCCGATCCGATCCGCAATCTCAAGACCATCGTGTTCAGCGACGCCTACGCCGCGCGTGGCATGCCGAACTTCACCGGCAAGCTCAGCGAGGACGACGTGGTCAAGCTCACCGCCTTCATCCAGGGCGTTGCCGATTCGGTTCGCCCGAAGGACGCGTCGAAGTAGGCGCGTTACTGTAACGCCGATAAACGAACGCCGGCGGGAGGCCTTCGGCCTCCTGCACCGCGGCCGCGACCACGCTGTGGTCGGGCGACAGCGTGCAGACCGGGTCGGTGCGGCCGGCGTCGCCTGCCAGCAGGAAGGCCTGGCAGCGGCAGCCGCCCCAGTCGATCTCGCGCCGATCGCAGCTGCGGCAAGGCTCGGCCATCCAGTCGGTGCCGCGGAAGCGGTTGAAGGCATCGGACTCGTGCCAGATGTCTGAAAGGCTGTTCGTGCGCACCGAGGGGAAGGCGATGCCGGGCAGCGTCTCGGCGGCATGGCATGGGACGGCGATGCCCGACGGCATGATGTTGATGAACTGGCGACCCCAGCCGCTCATGCAGGATTTCGGCCGCACGCCGTGATAGTCGGGCACGACATAATCGATCGTGAGCACGCCTTTCAGCCGCTGGCGCGCCGCCTCGACAGCCTCGGTGGCCTGGTCGAGCTGGCGGCGGGTCGGCAGCAGAGCGGCGCGGTTGGCGAATGCCCAGGCATAGTACTGGACATGGGCGATCTCGACGCGCCGCGCGCCCAGTTTCAGCGCCATCTCGATCATCTGCGGCACGCCGTCGAGATTCTGGCGATGTACGACCAGGTTGAGCGTGAGCGGCAGGCCGGCGGCGCGCACTGCCTCCGCAAAGCGCGTCTTGCGGTCATGCGCGCCTGAAAGCCCGGCGATGCGATCGCCGTTGTCGGCGGAAAAGTCCTGGAAGCTCAGCTGCACGTGCTTCAGCCCTGCCTTGGCGAAGGCCTCGATCTCGCGTGCGCCGCCCAAGGCGCCGGAGGTGATGAGGTTGCTGTAGAGGCCGAGCCCGTTCGCCTCGCCGATCAGGGCCAAAAGATCACGCCGCGCCATCGGCTCGCCGCCGGAGAAATGCACCTGCAGCACGCCGAGCGCGGCCGCTTCGGCGAGCACGCGGCGCCAGTCCTGCTCGGAAAGCTCGCCCGCGGCGCGTTCGAGGTTCACCGGGTTGGAGCAATAGGGGCAGGCGAGCGGACAACGATGCGTCAGCTCGGCGAGCAGGGCGAGCGGCGGATCAACCCGGGCCGGCACCGGCGAGACATCCCTTGTCGGCGAGGTCCTGCAGCATGGCGGTGACGTCCTTGGCGATAAGATCGCGTGGCGCCTGACTGTAGCGGGCGGCGAGCGAATCGACGATCCCTGAAACGCCGGTCTTGCCGTCGACCAGCTGCAGGATCTCGACCGCCTGCTCGTCGGGCAGCATCAAGCGCTCGGGCGCCAGGATGATCCACCGCTTCCGCACCTCGTCGAAGCGGAACACGATGTGCGGCGCGAAGTTCAGCACGCTCTCAGCGGAGACGACGAGGCGGTCCATCATTTCCCCTCCGGCACGAAGGCGCCGGGCGGTATCAGGCCCGGCTCGACATAGGCGAAATGCAGCGCGTCGAGCTGCGCCCACAGCACGTCGCACTTGAAGCGCAGCGCCGCCAGCACGGCCTCCTGGTCGGCGCGCGTCGTGGCGTGCTGCTTGACGTAGCCGAGCGCGAAGTCGACGTCCTGCGGCGCCTGGGTGAGGCGCGGCGTGAAGTAGGCCAGCGTCTCCTCGGTGATGAAGGAATACCCTGCCAGCATGCCGCGCACGCGATCGGCGATGATGTCGGGCGAGAACATCTCGGTCAGCGACGACGCGATGCCTTCCAGGATCGGCCGGTCGCGCACGAAGTTGACGTAGGCCTCGACTGCGAAGCGCGTGCCGGGAAGAATGCCCTCGGTCGACTGCACGTAGGTGCGATCGAGCCCGACGCCCTCGGCCAGCTTCAGCCAGCGCTCGATGCCGCCCTTGCCGGGACCGTCGCCGTCATGGTCGATGATGCGCCGGCGCCATTCGCGGCGCAGCTCCGAGGTCGGCAGCCGCACCAGCGCGTGGGCATCCTTGATGGGGATCATCGCCTGGTAATAGTAGCGATTGAGCGCCCAGGCCTGGACCTGCGCGCGCGTGAGCTTGCCTGCGTGCAGGAGCTTGTGGAACGGATGAAGATGGTGGTAGCGCACCGCGCCGATGGCGCGCAGCTCGGCCTCGAGCTTGTCAGGTGCCAGCAGGCGATCGCTCCCCAAATCGGCATTCATGGACTGACCTCCATGCCGTCATAGGCGACTTCCCATCCTTCCTTCTCGACGGCGATGCGTTCGGCCGAATCATCGAGCAGGATCGGATTGGAGTTGTTGATGTGGATGAGGATGCGGCGCTTGACCGGGATGTCGCGGAAGGCGGCGACCGTGCCGTCCGGACCGCTGACGCTCATGTGGCCCATGCGCTGGCCCGTCTTGGGGCCGAGCCCGAGCGCCACCATCTCGTCGTCGCGCCACAGCGTGCCGTCGAACAGCACCACCGCGGCGCCGGAGAGCCGCCGTCGCAGCGCATCGGTCATGCGCGCACAGCCCGGGATGTAGATCAGCCGCTGCCCATCGGCGCGGATTTCTACGCCGACCGTGTCGCCCGGTTGGCCGGCGAGATCGGTGTTGCGCCCGCCTTCGAGGTACAACGCGACCTTGCCCGGAACGTCGAACAGCTCGACCTCCAGCCCGCTCGCGCTGCCGTCGAGATGGCTGAGCGTGAATGGCTGGCCGAGCGGCACTTCCTCGCGGAGAACGCACTCCGGCGACAGCACGCCGAAGATCGGATTGGCGTCGAGCACGTCCAGCACGCGCTGGGTGGCGTAGAGGGAGAAGGGCTGGCGTTCGCGCAGGTGCAGCAGGCCGGCGATGGCGTCGACGTCGGCGCCGGTCAGGATGACGCCTTCGATCGGCGAGGAGCGCAGCGCCCGTCGCGGATGAAGGATCGGCTGCGCCTGGATCTGCTGGCGAAGGTCGGGGGAGGCGTTGATCAGGAACCAGCGTTCGCCGTCGCCGCTCACGGCGAGCGAGGCCTGCGTCCGGGCCGCGGCCTTGCTATCCCCGGCGCGTGCACGACGACATGCCTCGGCGTTAGAGTTCCATTGTGGGAAGCCGCCGCCGGCGGCGGCCCCCAGAACAACGGCTTTCACGGTGACCGCCGCGGACTATCGGCCGCGACGGAAGCAGCGACTACAAGTCGGCAGAAGCGTACGAGTTGATTTCCATGCCGACGGCGATCTCGACGATACGCGGTGTTTTCCAAGCCATGGCGGGTCTCCTTGGAAGTGGCTTTGGGATGATGTCGAGGATTCGAAGAATGTGTCAAGGCTTGGCCGCCAGATAGTGGGCGATAAGCGCGATGTCCTCGTCCTGCAGCGTGACTGACACCTCCATCATCGCGCCCATGCCGCGGCCGCGCCGCGCGCCGGAGCGGAAGTCCTTCAGGGCCTTGATGAGGTAATCGGGCCGCTGGCCGGCCAGTCGCCCGGTCTCGCCCTGACCGGAAAAATCGTCCTTGTGGCAGTTGGCGCAGCGCCGGGGCCCCATGATCGCGTTCGCCTTGGCGGCGTCGACCGGCTCGGCCTTGGCGAAGGGCGGCGGCGGGGCCAAGGCCGCGTAGTAGGCGCCCAGCTCGCGGATGTTCTCGTCGGTGAGCGTCTTCACGATGCCCGCCATGACGCCGGGCTGGCGCTGGCCGTCGCGCATGAAGACGAGCTGGTACTGGGTGAAGATGTCGGGCTGGCCCGCCAGCGAGGGCGAGTCCTTGCTGGTCGAGATGCCCCGGATGCCGTGACAGGCGATGCAGGTCTGGGCAATCGCCGGCGCCTTGATGGGCGGCTGCGACTGCGCGTACGCCGGCGCTGCGAACATCACGAACAAGGCGGTTACGACTGAACGCATAACAAACTCCCGTCATCCCGAGCGGAGCCGCCCTTCGGGCGGCGCAGTCGAGGGACCTCCTCTTCAACGCGAGTTGTTCAAGAGGAGATCCCTCCACGCGGCCCTTCGGGCCTTGGTCGGGATGACGCCGTTGGCGTCACTTCTGATAGCTGATGCGATAGATCGCGCCGGCTTGGTCGTCGGCGACCAGCAGGGAGCCGTCGGGCGCCTGCAGGACGTCGGCCGGACGGCCCAGGATCTTCTGGTCGTCGAGCCAGGTGCCGGCAAAGACCTGTTCCTTCGGGTTCTTGCCGTCGGGATCGACCGACAGGAAGAGCACGCGATAGCCGAGCTTCTTCGCCCGGTTCCACGAGCCGTGCTGGGCGATGAAGATGCCGTTCTTGTATTCCGGCGGGAACATGTCGCCGGTGTAGAACTTCATGCCGAGACCGGCGATGTGTGGGCCCTGCTTGTACACCGGCGGCGTGAACTCCGAGCACTTGCGATCGGCGCCGTACTTGGGATCGGCAAGGTCGCCCTGGTGGCAGTACGGATAGCCGAAATGCTCGCCGATCTTGCTCACCCGGTTGAGCTCGTCGTTCGGCAGGTCGTCGCTGACCCAGTCACGCCCGTTGTCAGTGAACCAGAGCTGGCCGGTCCTGGGATCGACTGCGCCGCCGACGCTGTTGCGCACGCCCAGCGCCACGATCTCGGCCGCGCCGGTCTTGGGATCGACGCGGCGATAGTGGCCGGTGCTGGCCGGCGGCAGGCAGATGTTACAGGGCACGCCGACGGGGATGTAGAACCAGCCCTTGCCGTCGGGCACCAGGTACTTCCAGCCGTGCGGCACGTAGGGCGGGAAGTCGTCGTAGACGACCTTGCCTTCCGGCGCCCTCTCGAGGTTGGCCTCGGGATTGTCGTAGCGATAGAGCTTGTCGATATCGACGACGTAAAGCGCGCCGTCCTGGAAGGCGACACCGGTCGGCATGCGCAAGCCGGTGATGAAGGGTTTTACGACCTTCTGTCCGTCCGGCCCGCTGACCGAATGCACCGTGCCTTTGTCGAAGGTGCCGACGAACAGCGTGCCCTTGTCGCCCCATGCCATCTGCCGCGCCTGCGGAACGCTGTCGGCCCATACCGCGATCTTGAAGCCGGGCGGCAGCTTGATGCCGGCGAGGATCTTGTCGAGCTCGGCCTTGGGTGTCGGAGTCGGCTGGCCCGGGTTGGGAGTCTGGCCTTTCTGCTCCTTGTTCTCGTCGCCGAGGAACCAGTCGGGCGGCGGCTTGAGCCAGAAGTCCTTGCCGCTCGAATCGTACTTCTTGAGTTCCTGAGCCTGCACCGCCATCGAAGCGCAGCCGAACACGGCTGCGATGACGCCTGCCAGGCATGCCTTCGCTAGAGCTGTTTCCTGCCGTCTCATTGGTGTCTCCTCACTTGTGTCGCACAGGAGACGCACGCGGACTGAACTCAACAATCGAGCGTCCACTGCCGAGCGCCGAGGCTAGGCCCGCGGATTGGCCCGTTCAAGCCGGCCGGAACGCATAACAGAGGGGCTGGCGCGCTCGCCAAGGCGCCAACTTGGCGCATCGCGCCCGACGACCAGCCCGTGCACTATCTTCGAACAGGGGGTGTCGTGATGCGCCCGAAAACTGGTTGGGACGTCCTTCAATACGAGATCCTCGAGGAGCAGGCCTCGACGATCGGCCGCCTAGGCCGCGAGCTGCGGGCTGCCCTCGATGCGCTGGAGGCCTTCGATCGGCGAGGGGGCAGCAGCGACGCGCAACGAGCAAGTCTCGTCGATGCGGCGGCCTACGCCCTCTGGAACTTCGTCGTGCAGCGCGACTGCAGCGGCTTTCGCTTCACCCAGCAGGTCCTCGACGACTACGCCGTGCCGGCCGAGGTGCGCGCGAAGATGGGGGCGGTCCGGCCTCGCTAGACCGTCAGGTCGTCCGCTGCTCCATCTCGTGCGCGGCCACCGAGGTGACCACGTCCTTGAAGCCGCTCATGCGCAGCTCGGCAGCCTTGGCGTGCGCCATGGGAAAGCCGACGCACTCATAGACCACCTGCTCGCTGTTCCTGGGATCCGTCCCGCGGATGTGGAAGATCATCGTTTCGGCATGGTCTTGCATGTCGCTATTGTATGCAGGCGCCCTCTGAGACAAAGCCCACGGGGGATAAACCGGCGAACGAACACGAATAGGCCACGGCGTCAGAAGCCCGCTGACGGCCGGAAGGCGACTACTTGTCCGGAATCACGATCGTCTTGTCGGCCGTGTCGACCACGAACACCGCAAGCAGCTTCGCCGGCGCCGTGGTGCTGGCGTTCTGGCTGACCTGGTGATGATCGCCCGGCCTTTCGGTCCAGCTCTCGCCGGCTTGATAGGTGCGCTCCGGCCCGTCGTTCACCTTGCTGCGGATCGCGCCCTCGAGCACGCGCGCATAGATGAAGGCCGACGACGGATGATGATGGGACGGCGACCCGCCACCCGGCCCGTACTCGACGAGCACCGCGCGCAGGCTCTTGCCGGGCACGTTCGGCAGCTCGTACTGGTCGACGAGGGTCACTTTGGCGTTCTTGAACCCCGCCTCGTCTGCGAGGGCGCTGCCGAACGGCAAGGTGGCGAGAAGCAGTGAACAGAAGATGCGCTTCATGGGATTCTCCTGCGATTGGCCGATGCGGATCAGGCTGCCGCCTGCGAGCGGCGGAGCCATTCGTCGAAGCCGATTCGGCCGAGGCGCGCCTCGCCCAGCGGCACGAGCGAGCGCTCCTCGACGCGGCTGCCGAAGTAACGCGCCTCGGGGTCGCGCACGACCTCGCGCGGATCGCCGATCGCCTTCAGATAACGGGCGATGATTTCGTTGAACGGCGCCCGTTCCGGACCGGCGATCTCGACGATGCCGTTGCGCGGCGCCCCGAGCGCCACCTCGGCGACGATGGCGGCAACATCGTCCGACGCGATGGGTTGGAACAGGCCGGACGAAATCCTGACCTTATCTCCCTTCGTACCTTCAGCGGCGATGCCGCGCAGGAACTCCAGGAACTGAGTCGAGCGGATGATGGTGTAGGGAATGCCGGATGCCGTGATCAGTTTCTCCTGCGCGACCTTGGCGCGGAAATAGCCGTTGTCGGGCGACCGGTCGGTGCCGACGATGGAAAGCGCGACATGGTGCTGGACGCCGGCGGTAGCCTCCGCCGCGAGCAGGTTGCGGCCGGAAGTCTCGAAGAAGGCCAGCACCGCCTTGTCCTCGAAGGACGGTGAGTTTGCGAGGTCTATCACCACGTGCGCGCCGGTCAGGGCTTCCTTGAGGCCCTCGCCGGTGATGGTGTTGACGCCGCTGTTGGGCGAAGCCGCGACGACCTCATGGCCCGCGCGGCGCAGAATGGCAACGGTCTTGGAGCCGATCAGGCCGGTGCCGCCGATGATGACGATCTTCATGAATCACCTCCTGGTGAGGCGATCAATGCACCCTTCGTCGGGCCGGCGATAGCTGGCCCTTGGGATAGGTTCCGCCCGAGGCAGTGGCCTATGGGCCAATAGCCATGAACGAGAGAACGGCCGAGCAGCTCATGAAGCCCCACAGGCTGACGAGAACCATAAGGGCCACCTGGGCCGGAACGTCGGGCGCGCTGTCAATGGCGCGGCTGATATTGTCCATCGGGCATCCCCTCCTTGCCGCCAGAACAGGTATTGAGCTTGCTGCTGCGCGGGATAGCTCGCAAGGGTTGTCGACGCCCGAATTGAAACCAAACAGTGACAACGCGAAGGGTCGAAGTTTCGCCCATTGACACCGGGCTGCCGGCAGGAACCTCGCGATTGCGATCGTCTGATGGTACCGTCGAGTGCGCGGCGCAAACGAACGAGTGTGTCATGCTGAAGGATCGCTACGACCTTGCCTTGACGACGGCATCGGCTGCCGCACGGGATGCCTACGTGGAGGCCTCGGGCCTGGCGCTCACTTTCTATCCCGGTGCGCTGGAAGCCTACGACCGGGCCATCGCCGCCGATCCCGGCTTTGCCTTGGCCCACGCCGGCAAGGCGCAAGTCCTGCTGAGGCAGGGCGACGTCCAGGGCGCACGGGCAGCGCTGGCGGCCGCCAAGGATCTCGCTGCAGGCGTGTCCGAGCGTGAGGCAAGCCACATCGCCTTCTTCGACCTTGTCTTCGCGGGCGAGATCGAGGCCGCGCTCTCGGCTTTGTATGCCCATCTGGCGGCGTGGCCGCGCGATGCCCTGGTGGTCGCCAGTGCTGCGAACCCCAATGGCTTGATTGGCGGCTCGGGCCAACTCGGGCAGAAGCAGCGGATCGCCGCCCTGATGGACAGCCTGGCGCCAGCCTATGGCGACGATTTCTGGTTCGTCTCCTATCACGCCATGTCGCTCTCCGAGGATGGGCAGCTCGCGTTGGCGCGCAAGAAGATCGAGCAGTCCGTGGCGGCCAACCCGAACAACGCGCATGGCGCGCATGGCGTCGCTCATATCTGCTACGAGAGCGGTGACCTGGAGACGGCGAGGGCCTTCCTCTCCTCGTGGCTCGCCACCTATCCGCGGGAGGGCTTTTTCCACGGTCATCTCAGCTGGCATCTCTCGCTTTTCGAGATCCAGGCCGGCAATTGGACCGAAGCGTCGCGGCTCTATCGTGATGCCATCGCCCTCGACCGGCACAGCGGCGGCCCCCAGCAGAAAGTTTCCGACGGCGCGGCATTCCTGTGGCGGGCCGAGCTCGCGGGCCATCCGCGCGACGCCGAGGCTTGGCGCGCCCTGCACGCCTTCGCACGCCAGGCGTTGCCGCGGCCGGGCAACGGGCTCGCCGATCTGCATGTCGTCCTGGCCCAGGCCGTCATGCAGGATGAGTCCTCCGCCGACGCGCGGGCCCGCCAGATCGAGGCGTTGGCGCAAGCGGGCCGCTACCCGTCAGGCTCCTATCTTCCCGCGCTGGCGCGCGGCTTCGCGGCTTTCGAAGGCGGGGATTATTCCGGCGCTATCGAGGCGCTGGCGCCGCTCGCGGGACAAAACGAACGCATCGGCGGCAGCCGGGCGCAACACGACCTGATCGACTTCACCCTGTTGAGCGCCTGCCTCCGCGCCAACCGCATGGACGACGCGCGAAAGCTGCTGGGTGTGCGCCGGCCGGGTGCTTCCGGCGTTCCCGTCCTTGGTGTTGCGGCGCTCTGAATTCCCGCTACTTGAGTTCCAGATCCTCGCAGGAGGCGAACGGGCTCATCCAGACGTCGGTGATCGTATGCTTGGCGATGCGCGGGCCGACGGCGTTCAGGGTGCGGAGGTCCATGACCGGCGCGAACATCACCCGCTCGATCGTGAGCTGCTGGATCTTGTGCAGCAGGGCTTCGCGCTTTTCGCTGTCACGCTCGGACGCCTGTTGCTGGAAAAGTTCATCGATGTCGGGATATCCGCCATAGGCGTAGGCGCCCTTGGACTGGATGAACGATTCCACGCGGCTGGCAGCATTGCCGGAGTTTCCGGCCGCGGTCATGAACAGGCCGCGTAGCTTCTTTTCCTGCCAGGCGGCGTAGAACGACGCGCGCTCCATCGGCCGCAGCCTGACCCGGATTCCCGCCGCGTTCAGGTCGTTCACCACGGCGTCGGCCACCGTCGGGAAACCGGGGATCGCGGCAAACTCGCCGGCGTCGAAGCCGTTGGGATAGCCGGCGTCGGCGAGGAGCTGCTTGGCCTTGCGCAGGTCATAAGGCGGCGCCTCGACCTGCAGCGCGAAGTCCATGACCCGCGGCACGATCACGCCCGCCGGCGGGCAGAAGCCGAGGCACGCCGCCTCGTTGATGCGCTTGCGATCGAGCGCCAGGTTCGCGGCGCGGCGCAGCCGCGGGTCGTGCCACGGCGACTTGGCGTCCCATTGCTCGGTGAACTCGATCCAGAAGATCGACGCATGTTTGGACGCCACCACCTGCAGGCGCCGATCGCGCTGGATCTCCTCGGCCTCGGGGCCGTCGATGGCGTAGGCGATGTCGGCTTCGCCGGTCTTCACCATCACGGCGCGCGTGGTCGCTTCAGGCACGCTCTTCATGATCAGCGTCTTCACGCTGGGCACGCGGCGCCAATAGCCGGGAAAGGCCTCCAGCTCGACCTCGATGCCCGGTTTGTTGCCGACGAACCTGTAAGGGCCGGCGCCGATCGGGTGCTTCCTGAAGCCTTCGTCGCCCACCTGGGTGAGGTATTTCTTCGGCACGACGAGGCCGGCGGAGGTGGCGGTCGTGCCATAGAACGTCATGAAGTCGGGCCAGGGTTCCTTGAGGTGAAAGCGCACCACCAGGGGATCGACGATCTCGACCTCGGTGACGTGGTCGTGCAGGGCCTTCGCGCCGGCGCCCTTGTAGCGGTCGAAGCTGAACTTCACGTCCTCGGTCGTCACCGGGTCGCCGTTGTGGAACTTCAGTCCCGCCCGCAGCTTGAACTCGTAAGTCTTGCCGTCCGGGCTTTCCTTCCACGACTCGGCGAGGCTCGGGCCCATCTTGTGGCCGGGATAGGGCCGCACGAGCGCATCGTGGATCGCATAGAGCATGCCGAACGGCGTGATCTGCGGCGGCGCGGTCGACGGATCGAACCAGCTCGGCGAGATCGTCACGTGCCAGGCGATGGTGACGCGACCCGCAGGCGGGGCCGCGGCGGCTGCCGTGCCGAGCGCGGCGACCGCGAGGAACGCCAGTTGGGAAAGCACGCGACGCAATCGGAGAACCCGGTACGACGTCATGTAACCCTCCAAGCGCCAATGCGGTCGGACAGACTGGAGCGGCGTTGTAAGGATGGGTTGCGGCGTTCTACGAGTCAATCTCGCGCCGCCCGCATGCGGCGGATCAGCTTCGCTCCCGCCATCCGTGTCGTGGCATGGTGAGCGCCATCGCCATGCCAGAGACATTGGCGCCGGCGGCGATCATCACCGCCGTGTCGTAGGCGCGTGTGAGGTCGAACAGGTAGCCGGCCAGCACCGGCAGGCTGACGGCGGCCAGGCACCAGGCGATGTAGGTGCGCCCGGCAACACGGCCGTAGTCGCTGGGCCGCCAGTAGATGCCGATGCCGCCCGCGGTGGCACCGGAGACGAAGCCGTAACCCAGGCCGATCATCCCCAACCCCACGACCGCGGTGACAGGCGCGGGCAGGAGCGTCATCAAGAGCCCGCCGACGAGCGCCAGCGCGTGCGCCGCGCACGCCACGTACGGCACGGCGAAGCGGTCGACCAGCCAGCCGCCGCTGATGCGCGCCAGGGCGATCGCGCCGGTGAGGCCGGTCGTGGCCGCCACTGCCAGCGTGGCCGCCCCACCATAGGTGGCCACGATCTCGCGCGCTTGGCTCAGCACCATCAGCCCCGCCGCGGCGGCCAGGAAGAACGTCGCCGAGAGTTTCAGGAAGGTCGGGCCGAGAAGCGCAGGGCCCGTCGTCGACGCTGTGGCCACGCTTGTCGCCCTCTCGCCATGCCCAGAGGCAACGAGCCGCGTCCCGCTGTGCCGGGCGAGGAGCGCCGCCGCGATCCCGCCGACCACCAGCACGGTCGCCAGCCCGCCCAGGGTGGTGCGCCAGCCGAAGGCTTCGTTGCAGGCATGAAAGGCCGGTGTCGCGATCATCGCGCCCATCGGGTAGAGGCTGACCATATAGCCGTTCACCAGCCCCTGGCGCCGCCGCACCAGCATATTCACGCCCTGCTGCAACAGGATGAAGGCCACGCCGCCGCCGGTGCCGAACACGATGCCGTAGCCCAGCAAAAGCTGCGCAAGCCCGCTCGCTGTCGCCGCCAGGGCGATGCCGCTCGCGGCCACCAGCGCGCTCGCCAGCACCAGGATCGGCGCCGGGGCGACGCGGTAGAGGAAGGCGGCGCCGACCGAGCCCACCGTGAATCCCACAGTCGCCAGACCGAAGACCAGCGACAGAGCCGAGCGCGGGATGCCAAGCTCCTGCTCGATCGGGCGCAGCAGCACGCTGAAGGCGTAGACCGATCCCAGGGGCAGGTTCATCAGCGTCGCCGCCAGCAGCGCCGCCCAGAAGCGCTCGGTTCGGGCGGGAAGGGCCGGCGTGGCGACGGACATGGCCCAAGCCTCGGATGCCGTTTCCGACCGGTCAAGGCGTTCGAGGCGTCTCTGGCTCGCACACCGGCATTCGACGTATGATGCGGAAAGAGATCGAAGCGGGGGAGGCGTTCATGGCTCAGGCGTCGATCAAGAGGATCATCGGTCCGCTCGTGGCGGCGCTGCTGCTGTTGGCCGTCGGCATGTCTCCGGCAGCGGCGCAGATAACCATCCCCTTGCCGGGAAGTGGCGGCGGCATCCAGATCGGACCGCAGCAGCAACAGCAGGATCAGCCGCGCTATCAGGACCAGAACCCGACCTATGGGGGTGGCGTGTCGATCCGCGTGCTGGGCGCCGCCTACGGCAACAATTGCGCCGGCAACGTCAGCACCAACGTCAGCGGCGATCTTGCCCGTCAGTGCCAGGGCCGCGACTATTGCGTCTACCGCGTCGACAGTCGCCAGATCGGCGATCCCCGGCCGGGCTGCCCCAAGGACTACCACGCGCGCTACATGTGCCGCGACGGCGGCAACGAGCGTCACGCCTCGGCCAGTGCCGAAGCTTCCGGTCAGTCGATCGTGCTGGACTGTCGTCGCCAGTAGTCGTTGCGAGCCCGGGCCCAGTCCGGGGTTTTTTTATGATGGACCTGGAAACGGCAGATGCGCTGCATCTGGCCGGTAACATCGACGCCGCGGCAGACGCTTATCGTCGGCTGATAGCCGCCGACCAGGGCAATGTCGCAGCCTGGCATGGTCTCGGCGCCGCACGGCTGCGAGCCGGCGCCTTCGGCGAGGCCAGCGACGCATTGCGCCGCGCGGTGCGCCTGCGGCCGGAGGAGGTCGGGGCATGGGGCCTGCTGGCCGAGGCGCTGTTCAGGCTGGGCGACGTTGAGCGGGCGATCTATGCCTATCGCCGCGCGGCCACAGCCGATTCAATGCGCAAGAAGGCGGAAGAGAACGTCGCCATCATCATTCCGGGCAGCGCTTCGGCGGGAAAGGCTGATGTGTTCTCGGCGCGATACGCCTGGGGGCGGCACCTCGCCGCTGGCGTCAGCCCGGTGGAGCGTCCGCCGCGGCCGCCGTCGGGCGGGAAGTTGCGGATCGGCTACGTTTCGGCCTTCTTCGACAAGCCGAACTGGATGAAGCCGGTCTACGGCGTGATCAATCGCCACGATCGCGATCGCTTCGAAGTGCATCTGGTCTCGCTGGGCGGCGACCCTTCGGCGTCGGCTGGCTACAGGGAACACGACCATGATGTGATCTGGCAGGTGGGCTCGTGCGACGATGAAAAGATCGCCCGTCTGCTCGCCGCGGCCGGTATCGACGTCCTTGTCGACCTCAACGCCTACAGCGCCCCGAAATGGTTGCGAATTTTCCTGCACCGGCCGGCACCGGTGCAGCTCGGTTGGTTCAACAGCTACGCGACGTCGGGTCTCGATTGCTTCGATGGCATCATCGGCGACGACGTGGTGATCCCAGCCGTAGAGGAAGGCTTCTACACGGAGCGCGTATTACGCGTCCGCGGCACTTACCTTGCGTTCGAGGTCTTTCATGCCGCGCCGGATGTTGCGCCGCCGCCCTGCAGCAGCCACCAGGGCAGACTGACTTTTGGCGCGCTTGCTTCGGCGTACAAGCTGAACGATCTTACCCTCGACATCTGGGCGCGAATACTGCGGTCCGCGCCGACCTCGCGCCTGCTGGTCCGCGCGTCCACGCTCGCTGAACCCTCCAATCGCGACCACCTGCACGCTCGCCTGGCCGCCCGCGGTGTCGCAAGCGAGCGCGTTGACCTCGAGGGTGGCGCGGCACACTTCGATTTCCTGCGGAGCTACGATCGCATCGACATTGCGCTGGATACGTTCCCCTACAACGGCGGCACCACAACGACCGAGGCGTTGTGGCAGGGTGTTCCTGTCCTGACTTACGTCGGCGACCGCTGGGTCGCTCGCACGAGCGCCTCCCTTCTTCGGGCGGCGGGCCTCGACGATTGGGTCGCCAGCCATGAAGACGATCTGGTGGCCAAGGCGAGCGCGTTGGTGCCCGACCCAGCTACCCCAGCCTCCCTCGCTGCCCTGCGCGCCGGCATGCGCGCCCGCCTTGCGGCATCCGCCGCCTGCGATACTGCCGGGCTGTGCCTGGCGCTGGAGCAGATCTATCGGCAATTCAGGAGTTGACCGCGCGGTCTGGGAGAATCAGTCGACTGTCGCGCTCGATTCTTTGACGGCAACCGACCACTTGGCGCGTTCCTTGGCCAGGAAGGCGTCGAACTGCTGCACCGTTCCGGCGCGGACATCGACGCCGCGCTCGGCGAGATTCTTGCGCATGTCGGGTGCTTCGATGGCGCGGTCGATTTCGGTATTGAGCTTGCCGACGATGGCATCAGGCGTTCCGGCAGGCACCAGCACGCCGTAGAACACGTAGTAGTCGAAACCAGGAAAGCCCGCTTCGACGAGCGTCGGCACGTTGGGCAATGACGGCAGCCGCTCGGCCGAGGTCGTCGCCAGCGCCCTGAGCTTGCCGCTCCCGATCAACGGCAGCGCCGCCGGCAGCGAGGCGAAATGCAGGTCGACCTGTCCACCCACCAGGTCGATCACCACCGGCCCTGCACCCTTGTAGGACACGTGCATCATGTCGCTGCCGACGGCGCGCTTCCACATCTCGCCGACCAGGTGGCCGACGGTGCCGTTGCCGGACGAGGCGAAGGTGAGCTGCTTTTTCTTCGAAGCGTCGACCAGCGCTTTCAGCGAATCGAACGGTGCGTTGGCCGAGACCACCAGCACCAGCGGTACCGTGCCGAGAAGCACCACTGGCGCCACGTCCTTGGCCGGGTCGAACGGCAGCTTCCTGTAGAGGTACGGATTGATCGCAAGGTTGCTCGATTCGCCCATCACGATCGTGTAGCCGTCGGGCGTGGCCTTGGCTGCGATGTCGAGGCCGAGATTGCCGCCGGCGCCCGGCCGGTTGTCGACCACCATCTGCCATTTCAGCGTCTCGCCGAGCTTGTTGGCCAGAAGCCGGGTCAGCGAATCGGTGCCGCCGCCCGGCGGGCTGGGCACGATGAAGCGGATCGGCTTGTCGGGCCAGGCTTGCGCCTGCGCTGCTACCGGCAGCTCAGCCAGGGCGAGAGCCGCGAGCAGCAGCGAGGCGATCCTATGCATGCGCGCTCCTCCTGCTGTGCATCGCCAGCACATCGGCGAGCGCTGCGATCGCGGCGTCGATCGAGGTCTCGTCGACCTGAGCGTGGGTGACGAAGCGGATCCGGCGCCCCTTGGCCAGCGCCAGCACGTGTCGTTCGCCGAGTGCACGCGTAATCGCGGGCGCGTCATCGATGAAGCAGTTCACGATGTTGGTCTGCACGTCGCCATCCATCAGCGCCGGCGAGAGGGCGGTGAGGCCCTCGGCCAGCCGCCGCGCCAACGCGTTGTCGCGGCGGTGACCGGGATAGGGGTCCTGCAGGGCGACGATGGCGGGTGCCGCGATCAGGCCGGCTTGGCGCATGCCGCCGCCCAGCATGCGCGCAGCACGCCGTGCCTTCAGCATGAACGCCGCGTCGCCCGCGAGGATGGCGCCGACCGGCCCGCCCAGGCCCTTGCACAGCGCGAACCACAGCGAATCGACATGACGGCAGAGCTCGCCGATCGGCACATCGACGAAGGCCGCCGCATTGAACAGCCGCGCGCCATCGAGATGGACGGCAATGCCGGCCCGCCGCGCCACGGCATGGATGGCAGCCATGGTCGCGGGCGTCGTCACCGTGCCGCCCGCGGCGTTGTGGGTGTTCTCGAGGCAAATGAGCCGCGTCGGCGCCTGCGCGAGGTCGCCGCCGTCGCGGATCGCTTGCTCGACGTCGGTTGACGCCAGGATGCCGCGCTTGCCCTTGACCGGCCGCGGCACGGCACCGGCCAGGACCGAGAGCCCACCGCCCTCGGAATTGTAGATGTGCGCTGTCTCCTCGACGATCACCTCGCCGCCGCGGCAACCGTGCGCGATCAATGCCGCCAGGTTGGCCATGGTGCCCGACGGCACGAACAGCGCGTCGTCCTTGCCGGTCATGGCGCAGGCGAGCCGCTCCAGTTCGGCCACGGTCGGATCGTCGCCGCGTGCTGCATCGCCCAGCCGCGCCGCGGCGATCGCGGCGCGCATCTCCGGCGTGGGCAGGGTAACGGTGTCGCTTCTGAAGTCGTGCATGGTCGACCGCGAGGCTAGCCGTCCGCTAGGATAAGAAAATCGATATGTTCTCAGATAAAAAGTGAGAATCTCTCATGAATGTCGCCGTGCTGAAAACCCTGGTGGCGATCGTCGATCGCGGCAGTTTCGCCGCTGCCGCGCACGAGGTCGGCTGCACGCCGAGCGCCGTCAGCCTGCAGGTGAAGCAGCTCGAGGCCTGGTTCGGCCAGCTCCTGTTCGACCGCTCGGCGCGCACCGCCAAGCCGACGCCCTTTGCGCTCGAAGCTGCGACGGTGGCGCGCGACGTCGCCGGCCGGCTGGACGGCTTGAGGACGCGGCCGGCTGCGCGGGTGTCGGGCCGGGTACGGCTGGGCGCCATCGCCACAGTGCAGACCGGCGACCTGCCGCAGGCTCTGCGCCTGACGCGCGATCGCCATCCCGACCTGCGGGTAGAAGTTTCCCTTGCTGACTCCGACGAGTTGATCGCTGCGGTGAAGGCGGGCCGCATCGACGCCGCCGTGCTGGTACGGCCCGCGTCCGGTGGCTCGACGCGTCTGGTCTGGCACGACCTCGCGCGCCAGCCCTTCGTGATGCTGCTGCCGCCCGGCGTGCCGCCTTCGTCGCCGCGGGAACTGCTGCGCGCCGGCTTGATCCGCTACGACACCGCGCTCACCGGCGGCCGCATCGCTGCCCAGTATGTGCGGCGCGTCTTTCCCGAGGCGCGCCTCGTCATGGAGGTGCGTTCCATTGATGCAATCGTCGCCATGGTCGGTGCCGGGCTCGGCGTCTCGATCGTGCCGCAGCCGCGCAAGGCCCTGCTGGAGGCGCACGGCGTGCGCGCGCTCGCCCTCGGTCGCGGCGGGCCGACGCGGCAGATCGCCTTGGTGCGGCGCCGTGCCGATGCGGGCAACCGCAACATCGATGCGGTGTTCCGGGCGCTGGCTGAGGCCTGGACGGCATGATCGAGCGGCGTCCCAACGCACGGGCCTTTCGGAGCCCCCGGTCGCAAAGCCGCAACGTTGATCACATCCTGAACACAGTAGGCTTTTCGTACTGCGCCTATGGTTTTCCCAAGAAGCGGGGAGAACGAACGCGGCGCTGCGAATTTTGAACCAGGCGATCTTCGTCCTGGCATTGGGACTCGTCTCGGCACTCTTGGCGACGGACTTTCTGTAAGCCTGTCCCGGTCGAACACAACGCGCGCGACGAGGACATCGTCGGCGAGGAATCGTCCCCAATGCATTATTCGACCGCCGTCTCGTTGCCGTGGCGGATTGCCAGGAGTACCCTCCGTCGCTAGGCGGTCGCGTACCGCTGACCGTGCCGCGCTCCGCCTGAACTCCGTTCGGCAGACAGGAGGGCACCATGCGGGTGATTTATCTCTTTCCGTCGCTTCTCGTGGCAAGTGCTGCGCTGGGCTGGTTTGCCCCGTTCGCCGTTGGCAAGGCTCCGACGGACAGTACAGGTATCGCCGCTACCCAGCGGCAGTTCGGCGCCAACTTCCCCATCTGTCATGGATCGCCGTTGGGCGGAGGACCCGGCGGTATGATGCGCTTGGCCCAGGCACAAACAGAAGTGCCGAAAGCGGAAATGCAGGCGGCCGCCCCGGCGGGGACATTCGCCGACACGGATCCTCCGCTGTGGGAGGGCCTAGGCGGGGTGACGTACAAGGTCACGACCGCAAATGAGGCAGCGCAGACCTACTTCGATCAAGGGCTGCGGCTCACCTACGCGTTCAATCATGGCGAGGCGCAGCGCGCGTTCCGCAAAGCGCAGAAGCTCGATCCTGCCTGCGCCATGTGCTTCTGGGGCGAAGCGCTGGTGCTTGGCCCCAACATCAATCTGCCGATGCAGGACGACGCTGTTGCGCCGGCCTTCGCGGCAGCCGAGAAGGCGCGCACGCTCGCCGCCAAGGCCAGCCCGCGGGAGCAGGCGCTGATTGTGGCACTCTCGACCCGCTACGCCAAGGAGGCCAAAGGGGATCGGGCGCCGCTCGACGCTGCTTACGCCGCCGCCATGGAGAAGGTCGCGACGCAGTTCCCGGACGACAACGAGGTCGCGGTGCTCTACGCCGAATCGGTGATGGACCTCAGCCCGTGGGATTACTGGCAGCCCGGCGGCCGGGAGCCAAATCGGCAGAGCGTTGCCATCGTACCGACGCTCGAACGCGTGCTGGCGCGCGACCCGAATCATCCTGGTGCGATCCACTACTACATCCACGCGGTGGAGGCGTCGGATCGGCCGGAGCGCGCCGAGCCCTATGCGGACCGGTTGCGAGGGGCCATCCCCGGCTCCGGCCACCTCGTGCATATGCCGAGCCACATCTACTATCGGGTCGGACGCTATCTGGACGCGCTGGCCGACAACAAGACGGCGAGCGAGGTGGACGAGAAATATCTGGCGGCGACCAATGCGCCGATGGGCGTGTACCGTCTCGGGTACTATCCGCACAACGTCCATTTCGTGCTGGCGTCGGCCCAGATGGCGGGTGACGGACCCACGGTCATCGCGGCAGCCGAGAAGCTGCGTGGCCTCATTCCCGACGAGGTCGCGCGCGGCATTGCGCTGGTGCAACCCGTCAAGGCAGCGCCCTACTTCGCTCATGCGCTGTTCAGCCCTTCCGCGACCGTTCTCGCACTTCCCGATCCCGGCGACGCCATTCCGTACGTCAAGGCCATGTGGCACTACGCACGCGGCATTGCGTACGTGGCGCAGAATGACGTTGCCGCTGCAAAGGCGGAGGCCAATGCGATCGCAGCGCTCGAGGGCGCGGATTTCACGTTGCTCAAAGCCTCCGGTGTCCCGGCACAGGACGTGCTGGCGCTGGCGCGCACTGTGATCGAAGCCCGCATCGCGCAGCGTCAGTCCGACAAGGCCGAGGCAGTCGCGAAGTTCGAGCGGGCGGCGGCCCTGCAGGACGGCTTGCCCTACATGGAGCCGCCCTACTGGTACTACCCGGTGCGGCAGTCGCTTGCCGTCGCGCTGATGCAGGCCGGCCGACTCGAGGACGCGGAGGAACAATTCCAGCGCGCGCTGAAGCGCGCCCCGAACAACGGCTGGTCATGGTACGGGCTTGCCGAGCTCTACAAGGCGCGCGGCAAGACGGATATGGCGAGCCGGCTGGAAGCGGACCTTGCCAAGATGTGGATCGGCGACCGACAGCAGCTGGACCTTTCGAAATTGTGACGCCTGAACGCGACTGCCCAGCGGCCTCGATGGCTGCCGGCGGTCGCGTCGCCGCGCCTCGTTGAAAGCTCACAGCTAGAGCGGTTGCGGCTCATCGGGAAAGCAGACACCTTTGGCGGCAGTGCTCCCGGCGGTACCGAGAAGGGCACGGGAGGAACGATGAGACCGAACAGGCGACAATTCCTGGGCGCTTCGATCGCGGCTGCTGCCGCTGGCCCTTTCCTGCCGCGCGCCCAGGCGCAGGACGCCGGGGTCATGACCTTCGCCCTTGCCGCGCGCAGCGCCAATTCGCTCGAGCCGGCAGTCGTCGTCCAGGGGGCCGACAACTGGGTGAATATGCAGATCTTCGACACCCTGGTGCGGCCCGAGGACGGGACCTTCGCGGTGACCCCGGGCGACTTCAAGCCCTCGCTGGCGGAGAGCTGGACCAGTTCGGCCGACGGGCGCACCTGGACGTTCCAGCTGCGCAAGGGCGTTCAGTTCCACGGCGGCTACGGCGAGATGACGTCGGACGACGTCAAGTTCACCTTCGAACGCCTGCTCGATCCCAAGCGGCCGGTTGATCGCCAGCCTTTGTACGCCGGCACCCTGGAAAGCATCACCGCGGAAGGCCCTAGCACCGTCGTTTTCAAGCTCAAGCGGCCGGATCCGCTGTTCTGCGGCAGCATCCTCTATACCCGCGGCGGCTGCATCGTCTCGCGCAAGGCCTCGACCGAGCGTGGCGACAAGCATGCCATGAACCCGATCGGCACCGGCGCCTATGAGTTCGATCGCATCGATCCCGCGAACGGCGTGTTCCTGAAGGCCTTCGCCCAGCACTGGGAAAGCCCGCCGGGCGTACCGGAGCTGCGCTTCTCCTACATCCTCGACACGACCGCGCGCACGCTGGCACTGCTCGCGGGCAAGGTCGACATGATCGAGGGCGTGCGGGCGCCGGGCTGGATCCCCTCGATCCAGGCGCGCAAGAAGGACCTGCAGTTCGACATGACGGCGCCCGGCAGCATCAACACGCTGCACATGAACATGACGCGCAAGCCGTTCGACGACCTCCGCGTTCGCCAGGCCGTGCGCTATGCCATCGACAAGGAAGCGATCGCCAAGAGCCTCGCCCCGATGGGCAAGCCGATGGTGGGCCTGATGGCGCCCACTTATGCGGGCGCCGTGACCGAGGCCGAACTGCCGGCTGAGCTGCGCTACAAGTACGACCCCGATCGCGCCAAGAAGCTTCTGGCCGAGGCTGGATTCGCGTCGGGGCTGTCCTTCGCCAACTACATGAGCACGCGCGAGGACTACAGCTCGAACATGCTCATCGTGCAGGAGCAACTGCGCAAGGTCGGCATGAACATGGACATGTCCATGATCGACCACACGACCTATCACCTGAACAACCGCAAGAACCTCAATACGCTGGTGATGTTCTCGTCGAGCTATCCGCCGACGCTGGCGCAGATCTTCATCGACCAGCTTGCCAAGGAGTCCGAGGTCAAGGCGGACGGCACGGGCGGCATCAACTTCAGCCACTATGGCGCGGTCATGCCCGGCATCGACGGCATGCTGGAGGCGTTGGACAACGAGCCGAGCTTCGACGCCATCGTGAAGTCGGTGCAGCAGATGGAGATCCAGATCCTGCGCGACCTGCCGGTGATCTCGCTGGGCTCGCTGTCCTACGTCATCGTCCGCAATCCGCGAATCGACCTCGGCTACAAGGTCCGCTCGGGCTACGCGTACTGGCCGCTGAAGCGTGCCCGGGTCGTGAAGGCCTAGGAATGGGAGTCGAGTTGCGTGACGCAGCCTCGCTGTCATCCCGAGCGAAGCGAGGGACCCTTCCTGTGCCTCTAAAGGCCCCTCGCTGCGCTCGGGGTGACAACCTGTAATGTGGCGCCTGGTGGCCTCCCGCGTGCTCGACGCGATCCCGACGATGTTCCTGGTGCTGACACTGGTGTTCGTGGCGATGCGTCTGTTGCCGGGCGACCCCGCGGTCACCCTGCTGGGCGACCATGCGACACCGGCGCAGATCGAGGCGATGCGCGCCCGCCTCGGGCTCGATGTCCCGCTGTGGCAGCAGTACCTGCGCTTCCTGTGGAACGCGCTCACCTTCGACTTCGGCAAGTCGTTCGTGAATTCCCAGTCGGTGGCGGCGATGGTCGGGCTGAACCTGCCCTACACGATCGAGCTCACGATCGTCTCGACGCTGCTGGGCACGATCGCTGCCATTCCGCTGGGCGTTGTGGCGGCGACGCACCGGGGCAAGACAACCGACTACGTGACGCGGCTGTTCTCGCTGGCGGGCTTCGCCATCCCCGATTTCTATCTCGGCGCGCTGCTCCTGATCACGTTCTCGCTGAACCTCGGCTGGTTTCCCATCAACGGCGGCGGGCAGGGCTTCGCCGACCGGATGTACCACGTGTTCCTGCCGGCGATCGCGCTCGCCTTCATCAAGGCGGCTTTCGTGAGCCGTCTCACGCGCTCCTCGCTGCTGGAGGTCCTGAACAAGGACTTCGTCCGCACCGCGCGCGCCAAGGGCGGCCGCGAACCGCGCGTCATCTACCGCCATGCCCTCAGGAATGCCCTCCTGCCGGTGGTCACCGGGCTCGGGCTCAGCATCCTGTCGACGCTGTCGGGATCGGTCGCCATCGAGTTCATCTTCGGACGGCCCGGCATCGGCAGCATGCTGATCACCGGCATCGAGACGCGCGACTACCCGGTGATCCAGGCCGGTATCGTCGTCTTCGCCATGTTCGTCGTGGTCGTGAACCTCGTGATGGACGTGCTGTACGTCTTCATCGACCCGCGGGTGGGGGCAGTGCGATGACCCCAACCGCGGAAACCTTGGCGGTCGCCCCCGAGCGAGGCGTGCTGGCACAGATCGCCATCAGCATCGCGCGCGACCGGGTTTCGCTGTCCTTCTTCGTCGTGCTGGTCGCCATCGTCCTGGTCGCGGTGTTCGCGCCCGAGATCGCGCCCTACGATCCGATCGCGCAGAGCCTTTTGAGCATCAACCTGCCGCCGTCGGCGGAACACTGGCTCGGGACCGACCAGTTCGGTCGCGACGTGCTGTCCCGCATCATCTACGGCGCGCGCACGTCGCTGCTGCTCGGTGTGACAGCCCCGGTGATTGCCGCCGTCATCGGCACGCTGTTCGGCGTCACGGCGGGATATTTCGGCGGCTGGACCGACCGCATCATCGGCCGGTTCCTCGACATCTTCCTCGCTTTCCCGGCCCTGCTGCTGGGCATCCTGATCGCGGCGGCCCTGGGCGCGGGCTTCTGGAACATGGTGGTGGTGCTGACCGTCGCTTTCGCGCCGCGCTTTGCCCGAATCGCGCGGGCCTCGACGATGGCCATCCGGTCCGAGGCCTTCATCGAGGCCGCGATTGCCAGCGGCATGCGAACGCCCGCGATCATGCTGCATCACATCCTGCCCAACATCGCGGGCTCGATCGTCGTGGTGCTGACGCTGTGGGTGGCGACGGCGGTGCGGCTCGAGGCGACGCTGAGCTTCCTCGGCCTGGGCACCCAGCCGCCCAAGGCGAGCTGGGGCAACATCATCCGCGACGGGCTCGGCAATCTCTTCGGCTCGCCCTGGCCGATCGTCGCCGCGGGCCTCGCCATCACGGTGACGGTGCTCGCCTTCAACATGCTGGGCGACGCCGTGCGCGACATCCTCGATCCGGAAGTGCGGGACGAATGAGCGGCTCGCTGCTCAAGGTGCGCAACCTGTCGGTCGAGTTTGGCCCGGCCGGCAAGGGCGTTCGGGTGCTCGATCGCGTCGGCTTCGACATGATGGCCGGCGACTGCATCGGCATCGTCGGCGAATCGGGATCGGGCAAGAGCGTCATGTCGCTGTCGCTCCTGCGGCTCGTGCCTGAGCCGCCCGGCCGGATCGTCGAAGGGTCGGTCGAGTTCGAAGGCGTGGATCTCCTGACGCTGCCGGCATCGCGCATGCCGGATATCCGCGGCAAGGACATCGCCATGATCTTCCAGGAGCCGATGAGCGCCCTCAATCCGGTGATGACGGTGGGCGAGCAGATCTCCGAGGCGATCTTCCTGCATGAGAGCATCGGCGCGGCGGCGCGCCGGGCACGGGTGCTGGAGATGCTGCAGCTGGTCGGCATCCCCGACGCCGAGCAGCGCTACGACTCCTATCCTCACGAGTTCTCCGGCGGCATGCGCCAGCGCGTGATGATCGCCATGGCGCTGGCCTGCAATCCCCGCCTGCTGATCGCCGACGAGCCGACCACGGCGCTCGACGTCACCATCCAGGCCCAGGTGCTCGAGCTGATGAAGCAGCTGCGGGCGCGCTACCGGACCTCGATCCTGCTGATCAGTCACGATCTCGGGGTGATCGCTGATATCGCCGACCGCGTGATCGTCATGTATTGCGGCCGCGTCGTCGAAACGGCGGCGATCGACGACCTGTTCGACCGGCCGGCGCACCCCTACACCGAAGGGCTGCTCAACTCGATACCCAGCCGGTCCATCGGACAGGAGCGGCTCTACCAGATCCCCGGCGCACCGCCGGCGCCGACGGAACGCGGACCGGGCTGTGCGTTCTATCCCCGCTGCCCGAAGCGGATGCCGGTCTGCCTGGAACGGACGCCGCCGCTTCTTCAGGTGAGCGAAACCCAGCAGGCCGCCTGCTTTGCCCTGCCGGCGGCGCGCCCATGACGGCTCTGCTCAGCACCGAGGGACTGGCCAAGCACTTCGCGGCGCGCAGCCGCTGGAGCGCGTTCGGCGGCGGGAAATCGGTGGTGCGGGCCGTCGACGACCTGTCGATGGAGATTGCCCCGTCCGAAACCCTGGCGCTGGTAGGCGAGTCGGGCTGCGGCAAGTCGACGACCGGCCGCCTGATCATGCGCCTGATCGAGCCTTCGGCGGGCCGCGTCGTCTTCGAGGGCAAGGACATCACCGACGCTTCGGCCAGCGAGCTGCGCCAGGCGCGCCGGCGCATGCAGATGGTGTTCCAGGATCCGCGCAGCTCGCTCAGTCCACGGCGGACCATCCTGCAGACCGTTGCCGAACCGCTCGACGCCAACGGCCTGATCCGTTCGCCGGCGCACCGCCGCGAGGTGGTCGCCGAGCTGCTGGACAGCGTCGGCCTGTCGCCTTCGGTCATGGGCCGCTTTCCCCATCAGTTCTCCGGCGGGCAGAGGCAGCGCGTCGGCATCGCCCGGGCGATCGCGCTCGGGCCCAGCCTGATCGTGGCCGACGAGCCCGTGTCGGCGCTCGACGTCTCGGTCCAGGCGCAGATCATCAATCTCATGCAGGACCTGCAGAAGCAGCGGCGGCTCTCCTATCTGTTCATCAGCCACGACCTCGCCGTCGTGCGTCACATCGCCGACCGCGTGGCGGTGATGTATCTCGGGCGCATCGTCGAGATCGGTCCGAAGGCTGAGGTTTTCCGGGCGCCGCATCATCCCTATACCCAGGCGCTGTTGTCGGCGGCTCCCGAGGCGCGGCCGGGCCGTTCGCAGAAACGCATCGTTCTGTCGGGTGACGTTCCCAGCCCGTCGGCGATCCCCTCGGGCTGCAGCTTCCGCACGCGTTGTCCGATCGCCCAGGAGGTCTGCGCGCGCGAGCGGCCGCCGCTCGGAGCGGTCGCCTCAGGCCATTCTGCTGCCTGCCATTTCGCCCAACCCAATCCTCTCGGCCCAAATCAACGCGGAAGGTCCTCATGAAGATCACCAAGGTCGAAACGTTTCTGGTGCGCTGGGGCGATGTCTCGCAGCCCCTCGAGGCCGCCACCAGCGCGGCGACCGCCGTCGTCGCCATCCACGCCGACGGACTGGTCGGCCTTGGCGAGGCCTCGCCCATGCAGAACGGAGTGGCCTCGCTGCAGGTCATCGCCCGCGACATGGCGCCGGCGTTGATCGGCGCCGATGTGCTCGACCATGCCGTCACCCTGGATCGCCTGCTGCACAAGCTGATCAAGCTCGGTCCCGACGGCATCGTGACGGGCGCCCTGGCGGCGGTCGACATTGCCCTGTGGGACCTGAAGGGAAAGGCGTTCGGGCAGCCGATCTACAAGCTGCTTGGTGGAGCATGGCGCACGCGCATCCCGTTCTATGCGTCGATCGGAGGCAACGCCAACCGCGACGTCGACGGCATGCTGAGAACGGTCGAGGCGCGGTTCAAGGCGGAGCAGCCGTCGGCGATCAAGATCCGCTGGGATGGCGCGCGTGGCGAGATCGATCGCGACATCGCGGGTGACATCGCCAAGGCCCGCGCCGTGCGCAAGCTGGTAGGCGACGGCTTCCCCTTGGCGTTCGACGCCAACAACCGCTACTCGGTCGGCGCCGCGATCAGGGTGGGCCGGGTGCTCGAGGAGCTGGGCTTCATCTGGTTCGAGGAGCCCGTCGAGTACTACCATCCCAAGGCGATGGGCGAGGTCGCGCAGCGGCTGGATATCACGGTGTCGGCCGGCGAGCAGTCCTATACGCTGCAGTCGGTGGCGACCTTGATCGAATGCGGTGTGCGGATGGTCCAGCCGGACATCGTGAAGATGGGGGGCGTGACCGGCCTGATGCAGTGCGCCGCCCTCTGCCACGCCCATGGTGTCGAGTTCGTGCCGCATCAGACCCAGCCTGCGATCGGCAATGCCGCCAACCTGCACGTGCTCTCGACCGTCATGCAGGCGACCAAGCCCGCCGAGCTCGCCGACGGCTGGGCGCGCGCCGCCGACACGTTCGTCAATGCGCCCAAGCCCGATGGCGGATGTCTGGTCGTGCCGGAGGGGCCAGGGCTTGGCCTCGCGGTCGACGAGGCGATGCTGGCGCGCCGGCGCTTCGACGTGAAGGGTTAGGGGCAGTCTTCGATGCCAAAGATGCTTGCCGGTAAATGCTACTGTGGCGCCGTCCACTATGAGGTCACCGACGCCTTCCGCTACGCCATGAACTGCCATTGCTCGAACTGCCGACGCACCACCGGCTCGGCCTTCAAGCCGTTCGCCGGCATCGAGCGTGAGAAGCTCGCCGTCACCCAGGGCAGGGACAAGCTCATGATCTACGGCGACGACAAGACCAACAACACGCACTGCCGCCAGTGCGGCTCGCTGCTGTTTTCCGTCGTCCGGGACGGCGCCTTCGTCCATGTCGCCATGGGCACCTTGGTCGACGCGCCGTCGATCCGGCCCAGCCGGCACATCTTCGTCGGCTCCAAGGCGCCCTGGTTCACCATCACTGACGACCTGCCGCAGCACGACGAGTTTCCGAGCTAGTGCGGTGAGGGTGGCTTTGGCTTATCATGAACCCAGACCGACCCGTGGTGAGGAATAATGACGGACCGACCCAACATCGATCCTCAGGAATGGGAACTGCGCTGCGATCTCGCGGCGGCCTACCGCCTGTTTGCCCATTTCGGCATGGACGACCTGATCTTCACCCACCTGTCTGTGCGGCTGCCGGGCAAGGATCATCGCTTCCTGCTCAATCCATTCGGTTATCTGTTTGACGAGATCACCGCGTCGAGCCTGATCGCCGTCGATCCCGAAGGCCATGCCATCGAGGAGATCGATGAGGCCAAGATCAACAATGCGGGTTTCACCATCCATTCGGCGGTGCACATGGCGCGCGAGGACGCGCAGTGCGTCATGCACAGCCACACCACGGCCGGCATGGCCGTGGCGGCGCAGGAGCAGGGCCTGCTGCCGTTGAACCAGATGTCGATGCAGTTCTTCGGCCGCACGAGCTACCACGACTACGAAGGCATTGCGCTCGATCTCGACGAGCGCGAGCGGCTGGTGCGCGATCTCGGCGACAACAGCGCAATGATCCTTCGCCATCACGGCCTGCTGACGACGGGCCGCACGGTCGGCGACGCCTTCTACGAGATGTACTACCTCGAGCAAGCCTGCCGCCTGCAGGTCGCCGCCACGCAGGGCGGCCAGAAAGTCGTGATGCCTCCAGACTCCGTGGCCGAACACACGGCCAGCCAGTTCGAAAGCTTCGAGGGCAAGGGCCGGCGCCCGTGGGCTGCCCTCAAGCGCCGCCTCGACCGTCAAAGCCCGGACTACGCGACTTGATCGGATTGGCCGCCGGGAGCGGAGACCTTCCGGAACGCGCCTGATGCTGCTGTCAGTGCTGGCATAGCGCGGATTTGCGGGGCGGGGCGGGCCTTTGACGGGGGCGCCTGATTCTTGCGTTTGGCGTCACGCTGCAAGCGCCTCGCGGCAAACGAATCCTGCCCTGTACGGGCCTCCCTATACGGCACGCAAAAACTATCGTACGCGCATTTGCACTGAAGTCATGAAATGAGCACTAAAGTTATTGACTTCGCCCGCCTCCGAAGGCATGCTGGTGACAGCTCACGTGGCTCCGAGAGGGCGCGAACTTGCTGAAAACGAGCACTGCTATTGCCCAGGTATGATGTAATCAGGCAGCCGTCGTGGCTCTAAGACCCAGTCGGCTTGACTAGAGGCCATGCGGTCAGACGTAGTCGACCTTCACGATCTCGATCTCTTCCTCGCCGGCCGGCGTTCGCATCTTCACCACGTCGCCTTCGAACGCACGCATCAGGGCGCGGGCGATGGGCGAGATCCAGCTCACATGGCCCTTGGTGAGGTCGACCTCGTCGACGCCGACGATCTTGACGGTGCGCTCTTCGTCCTTCTCGTTGGCCCAGGTCACAGTGGCGCCGAAGAAGACCTGCTTGGTCGGGGGCCGCTTGGCCGGGTCGACGACCTCCGAGCGCTCCAGGCGCTTGCTGAGGAACCGGATGCGCCGGTCGATCTCGCGCAGACGCTTCTTGCCGTAGAGGTAGTCGCCGTTCTCCGAGCGGTCGCCGTTGGCGGCGGCCCACGACACGACCTGCACGACCTCGGGCCGTTCCTTGCGCATGAGCGTCATCAACTCCTCGCGCATGCGCTCGAAGCCCTGCGGGGTCATGTAGTTCTTGGCGCCGGCGGGCAGGCCCACGATCTCGTCGGGGAGATCGTCGTCGTCGTCGCCGTCGCTTTCCTTGGTGAAGGCCTTGCTCATTTCGATACCTACTCTATCAAGTCGAGGCCGATGACCACCAGTTCCCCCCGCCTGCAGCGCGCCAGCGGCGAAAGCCGTGTCGCCTTCGACCTGCGGGACGGCCGAACGCGGCTTGCTGATCTCTATCAACGCGATCCCTGCCGGGTTTTGTTCCCGGAACCCGAGCCGGGGGAACCCCCTTTGGCGGTCATGCTGACCACCTCGGGCGGGGTGACCGACGGCGATTCCCTCAAAATGGCCATCGAGATCGGCCCCGGGGCCTCGGCCGTGGCCACCACCCAGGCGGCGGAAAAGATCTATCGCGCCGCCAAGGGCGGCGGCCATTGCGCCATCGACGTCGCCGTGCGCGTAAGCGGGGACGCCGTCCTCGACTGGCTGCCGCAGGAGACCATCGTGTTCGAGGGCGCGCGGCTGAAACGCCGCACCGTGGCCGAGGTCGAGCCGGGCGGGTCGCTGCTCGCCTGCGAGATGGTGGTGCTTGGCCGCGCAGCCGCGGGCGAGCGGTTCACCCGCGGCCTGCTGCTCGATTCGTGGTCCGTGCGGCGGCCAGGTCCGCGCAAATCTGGACGGCTGGTCTGGACCGACACGCTGCGCGTCGAGGGCGAGACGCCGACGGGCGCAGGCTTCGGCACGGCCAATGCGCTCGCCACGGTGATCGGCGTGTGGGACGAGCCGCAGCCGCGGTTCGAGAAGGCTCGGGCGTTGCTCGAAACTGCAGCTGAGGTGCGTGCCGGGGTGACGCTGGTGAACGGCGTGATGGTCGCGCGAATACTGGGCGAAGCGACGATGGTCCGTGCTGCCGTCATCCGCTTTCTCACCGATTTTCGCGGCTGCCGCCTGCCGCGAGTCTGGCATGTTTGATGCAGCCTCTTATAGTCGGGCCCAATACGGGGGAAATGCTCGATGAATCTGACGCCGCGTGAAAAGGACAAGCTTCTGGTCGCCATGGCGGCCGTCGTGGCCCGCCGCCGCCTCGAGCGCGGCGTGAAGCTCAATCATCCCGAGGCCATCGCCCTGATCACCGACTTCGTCGTCGAGGGCGCGCGCGACGGCCGCTCGGTGGCCGACCTCATGCAGGCCGGCGCTCACGTGCTGCGCCGCGAGCAGGTGATGGAAGGCGTGGCCGACATCATCGAGGAGATCCAGGTCGAGGCGACCTTCCCCGACGGCACCAAGCTCGTCACTGTCCACGCGCCGATCCGCTGAGGCCCGACAATGATCCCAGGTGAAATCAAGGCCGGCGACGGCGAGATCGAGCTCAATAAGGGCCGTAACCCCATCACCCTCGAGGTCGCCAACACCGGCGACCGGCCGATCCAGGTCGGCAGCCACTACCATTTCTTCGAGACCAACGAGGCACTGAAGTTCGACCGCAAGCGCGCCAAGGGCATGCGGCTCGACATCGCCGCCGGCACGGCCGTGCGCTTCGAGCCCGGCCAGTCGCGCACTGTGCGGCTCACGGCCTACATGGGCGGGCGCGAGAGCCACGGCTTCCAGGCCAAGGTCTCGGGCAAGCTCGGGCCCATCGCCAAGGTCGGCCCGTCGAACGAGGGGCCGACGCGAATCAGCCGTTCGGCCTATGTTCACATGTTCGGGCCGACGACGGGTGACAAGGTGCGGCTGGCCGACACCGACCTCTTCATCGAGGTCGAGAAGGACCACACGACCTACGGCGAAGAAGTGAAGTTCGGCGGCGGCAAGGTGATCCGCGACGGCATGGGCCAGAGCCAGCGCACGCGGGCTCAGGGCGCCGTCGACACCGTGATCACCAATGCGCTGATTGTCGATCACTGGGGCATCGTGAAAGCCGATATCGGCTTGAAGGACGGGCGCATCGTCGGCATCGGCAAGGCCGGCAACCCCGACATCCAGGCCAAAGTCGACATCATCATCGGCCCCGGCACCGAGGCGATCGCGGGCGAAGGCAAGATCGTCACCGCGGGCGGCATCGACTGCCACATCCATTTCATCTGCCCGCAGCAGATCGACGATGCGCTCTACAGCGGCGTCACCACCATGATGGGCGGCGGCACCGGCCCGGCGCACGGCACCTTCGCCACCACCATCACGCCCGGCCCCTGGCACCTCGGCCGCATGCTGCAGGCGGCCGAGGGCTTCCCGATGAACCTCGGCTTCTTCGGCAAGGGCAACACCAGCAAGCCCGCCGGCATCAAGGAGCAGGTCGAGGCCGGCGCCTGCGGGCTGAAGCTGCACGAGGACTGGGGCACCACACCTGCCGCCATCGACAATTGCCTGACGGTCGCCGACCGCATGGACGTGCAGGTGGCGATCCACACCGACACGCTGAACGAGTCCGGCTTCGTCGAGACCACGCGCGCTGCCTTCAAGGGCCGCGCCATCGCCACCTTCCACACCGAAGGCGCGGGCGGCGGCCATGCACCCGACATCATCCGGCTGTGCGGCGAGAAGAACGTGCTGCCGTCGTCGACCAATCCGACGATGCCCTACACCGTGAACACGGTGGACGAGCATCTCGACATGCTGATGGTCTGCCACCATCTCGACCAGGCGATCCCCGAGGACGTGGCCTTCGCCGAGAGCCGCATCCGCAAGGAGACGATCGCCGCCGAGGACATCCTGCACGACATGGGTGCCTTCTCGATGATGTCGTCCGACAGCCAGGCCATGGGCCGCGTCGGCGAGGTCGTGATCCGCACCTGGCAGACCGCCGACAAGATGAAGAAGCAGCGCGGTCGCCTGAAGGAGGAGACCGGCGACAACGACAACGTGCGGGTCAAGCGCTACGTCGCCAAGTACACGATCAATCCCGCCATCACCCACGGCATCTCGCGCCATGTCGGCTCGATCGAGGTCGGCAAGCGCGCTGACCTTGTGATCTGGTCGCCGGCCTTCTTCGGCGCCAAGCCCGACTGCGTGCTGATCGGCGGCACGATCGTGGCGGCCCCCATGGGCGATCCCAATGCCTCGATCCCGACGCCGCAGCCCGTGCACTACCGGCCGATGTTCGGCGCCTTCGGCAAGAGCCTGGTGGCCAGCCCGGCGCTGTTCGTGTCCCAGGCAGCCATCACCAAGGGCGTCGCCAAGAAGTGGGGCCTGACGCGGCCGATGCTGGCGGTGAAGGGCACGCGCAAGATCGGCAAGAAGGACATGGTGCACAATTCCCTATGTCCCAAGATCGAGGTCGATCCCGAAACCTACGAGGTGAGGGCCGACGGCGAGCTTCTGACCTGCGAACCTGCCGAGGTGCTGCCCATGGCGCAGCGGTATTTCCTGTTCTGACGCACGTTCGATGAACCACCACACCTGTCATCCCGAGCGCAGCGAGGGACCTTTGAGGCCGCAGGAAAGGTCCCTCGCTTTGCTCGGGATGACATCGAGTTCGTGATGAAGAGAGCGATTGAAGTTGCACGCGCCGGCCATTGGCCGGCGGCCGAGCGCACCGACACCGTCACGCTGCTGTTCGACGACCGCTATCGTCGCCGCCTGCGCATGCTGGGAGACAATGGCCTCGACTTCCTGCTCGATCTCGTCGAGCCCATCGTCCTGCACACCGGCGATGGCCTCCGGCTGGAAGAGGGCGGCTTCGTCGAGGTCAAGGCGGCCGAGGAGGACCTGGTCGAGGTGCGTGGTCGCGATGCGGCGTCGTTCGCGCGCATCGCCTGGCATCTCGGCAATCGCCATCTGCCGGCCCAGATCACCGCCGACCGCATCCTGATCCGCGACGACCATGTCATCATCGATATGCTGAAAGGCCTGGGCGCCGAGGTGCGCAAGGTCAAGGCGCCGTTCGATCCCGAAGGCGGCGCCTACGGCCAGCACAATCATGACCTCGGCCATCGCCACGGCCCCTTGCACGAAAACCGTCATGGCGACTGACCCGCTCTATCGCCTGCTCGCCTGGCTGTCGCCCGCCTATCCCATCGGCGCCTTCAGCTACAGCCACGGCGTCGAGACCGCGGTCGAGGCGGGCTTCATCAGGGATCGCGCGACGCTTGTGACCTGGCTGGCAAGCGTCCTGCTGCAGGGTACGGGCGTCGTCGATGGCGCGCTGTTCGTGGCCGCCTGGCGCACCGTCGAGGCCGAGGACTGGACGTCGTTCGACGCCATTGCCGAGCGCGCGGCGGCCTGGCGCGGCACCTCGGAGATGGCGCTGGAATCGCGCCAGCAGGGCGGCTCGTTCCTCTCGATCACGCGTACCGCCTGGCCGCATCCGTCACTTGATGCCGTGCACGAGAGGCTGAGTGGCGAACTCGCATTGCCGGTCGCCGTCGCGCTCGCGGCGGCGGTGCACGGCATCGCCCTCGACCGCGCCCTGGAAGGCTACCTGCACGCCTTCACCGCCAACCTGATCTCGGCCGCGGTGCGCACCGTGCCGCTCGGCCAGAGCGACGGCCAGATCGCCCTGGCGGCGCTGGAACCCGCCGTGCGCCAGGCGTCCGAGGCCGCGCTGTCGGTGACCTCGCTCGACGAAGTCGGCACCGCCACGCCGCTGCTCGACTGGTGCTCGCTCAGCCACGAGACCCAGTACACGCGGCTGTTCCGCTCATGACCGTGTTGTTCGCCCTCCTGCTGTTCATCGGCGTCGCCGCTCCAGCCGTCGTCCATGCGATGTGGGGCATGGGCTACAACTGGCCCGAGGCCAGCGAAGAGGCGCTGGCGAAGAGCGTCGTCGGCGATGGCCGCCGCCGCATGCCGCCGGCCTGGCAATGCTACATAGTCGCCTGCGCCTTCGCGGCCGTATCGATCTGGCCGTTCATCTTGCTGGGCCGCGACGAGGAGACCTGGGTCCAGTCCGTCACCTTCATCATCGCCGGCGTGTTCATGGCGCGCGGTGTGGCGGGCTATACGCCGACCTGGCGCCTGCATTTTCGCGACGAGCCGTTTGCCACGCGCAACAGACGGTACTATTCGCCATATTGCCTGCTGATCGGCATCAGCTACCTCGCGTTGCTGGCCGGGGAGATGGAGCGTCAATGAGTCTGCGTGGCCCCCTGAGGGTGGGAGTGGGCGGTCCCGTCGGGTCGGGCAAGACCGCGCTGGTCGAGCGCCTGTGCAAGAAGATGCGCGAGGACTACGACATCGCCGTCGTCACCAACGACATCTACACCAAGGAAGACGCCGAGTTCCTGACCCGCGCCGGCGCGCTGGCGCCCGAGCGCATCGTCGGTGTCGAGACCGGCGGCTGCCCGCACACGGCGATCCGCGAGGACGCCTCGATCAACCTGGCGGCCGTGTCCGACATCGTCCGCAAGTGGCCCAAGCTGGAAATCGTGTTCGTCGAATCGGGCGGCGACAATCTCGCCGCCACCTTCTCGCCCGAGCTGGCCGATCTCACGATCTATGTGATCGACGTGGCGGCCGGCGAGAAGATTCCGCGCAAGGGCGGACCCGGCATCACCCGGTCCGACCTGCTGGTGATCAACAAGATCGACCTGGCGCCGCTCGTCGGCGCCAACCTCGATGTCATGGACCGCGATGCTCGCAAGATGCGCGGGGTCCGGCCGTTCCTGTTCTCCAATCTCAAGGAGAACAAGGGGGTCGACGATATTGCGGCGTTTATCGTACGGCAGGGCGGGCTGCCCGCCCGGCCGGGGAAGTGAAGAGGGGAACCTTTGTGATGCGTTTGAAAATCGGTCTGACCGCTCTGCTGCTCGTGGCCGCCGGCCCGGCGCTCGCCCATCCTGGCCACGAGGCCTCGGGCTTCCTGCACCCCTTCACCGGCCTGGACCACATGCTGGCCATGGTCGGCGTCGGCCTGTGGGCCGCCTTCATGGCCGGCCGCAAGCCGGTGATCGCCGTGGCCGTGCCGGCCGCCTTCCTGGTGATGATGGCGATCGGAGCAGCTGCCGGTTTTGCGGGCATAAAACTGCCTCTTGTTGAGGCGGCGATCCTGGCCTCGGTGTTCGTGATCGGCGGTCTCATCATAGGTGCAGTGCGCTTGCCGGTGGCCTGGGCGATGGCCGTCGTCGGTCTGTTTGCAGTGTTCCACGGCTATGCCCACGCCCTCGAAGCACCTCCCACGGCAGCGGGCAGCTACATCTTGGGCTTCCTTGCGGCAACGGCACTTCTTCAGGGCGTCGGCCTGGCGATCGGCTGGGTTGTGCACAGGGCTGTGGGCGATCTCGCCCTGCGTGCTTTGGGCGGCGTCGTGCTCGCGGCCGGCGCGGTCGTTCTGATCGCCCATTAAAAGTTATGCCGGACCCTAGCAGGGGTTTGGCACGGCTTTCGCTCTTGCGGCAGTTGGCGGGGGTATTCCGTCGACAAAAAGGAGAGCGGGATGAAGTTGGGATCGATTCTCAAGACAGGCGTGGTCGCCGCTGGCCTGTTGGCCGGCGCCGCGGGCAGCGCCCTGGCGCAGGGGGCGCCGATCAAGGTCGGCGTGTTGCATTCTCTGTCGGGCACGATGGCAATCAGCGAGACGACCCTGAAGGACGTCATGCTGATGCTGATCGAGGAGCAGAACAAGAAGGGCGGCGTGCTCGGCCGCAAGCTCGAGGCCGTGGTCGTCGATCCGGCGTCGAACTGGCCGCTGTTCGCCGAGAAGGCGCGCGAGCTCCTGCAGAAGGAGAAGGTCGCCGCGGTATTCGGCTGCTGGACCTCGGTCAGCCGCAAGTCGGTGCTGCCGGTGTTCGAGGAGCTGAACGGCATCCTGTTCTACCCGGTTCAGTACGAGGGTGAGGAGAGCTCGCGCAACGTGTTCTACACCGGCGCCGCGCCGAACCAGCAGGCGATCCCGGCCGTCGACTACCTGATGAACAACGAGAAGGTGCAGCGCTGGGTCCTGGCCGGCACCGACTACGTCTATCCGCGCACGACCAACAAGATCCTCGAGGCGTACCTCAAGCAGAAGGGCGTCAAGCAGGAAGACATCATGATTAACTACACGCCGTTCGGTCATTCCGACTGGCAGTCGATCGTGGCGGAGATCAAGAAGTTCGGCTCGGCCGGCAAGAAGACGGCCGTCGTGTCGACCATCAACGGCGACGCCAACGTGCCGTTCTACAAGGAGCTGGGCAACGCCGGCATCAAGGCCAAGGACATCCCGGTGGTGGCGTTCTCGGTCGGTGAGGAAGAGCTCGCCGGCATCGACACCAAGCCGCTGCTCGGCCACCTCGCGGCCTGGAACTACTTCCAGTCGGTGAAGAACCCGAGCAACGAGGCCTTCATCAAGGCCTGGCAGACCTTCACCAAGAACCCGAAGCGCGTGACCAACGATCCGATGGAAGCCCATGTGATCGGCTTCAACATGTGGATCGAGGCGGTGAAGAAGGCCGGCACGACGGATCCCGACGCGGTGATCGACGCCATGATCGGCATCACCGTGCCGAACCTGTCGGGTGGCTACTCGGCGATGATGCCGAACCACCACATCACCAAGCCCGTCCTGATCGGCGAGATCCAGGGCAACGGCCAGTTCGACACGGTGTGGCAGACCCCGGGCCTGGTGGTCGCGGAAGAGTGGTCGCCCTACCTGCCGGACTCCAAGGACCTGATCGCCGATTGGCGCAAGCCCATGAACTGCGGCAACTTCAACGTTGTCTCGGGCAAGTGCGGCGGCAAGGGCAAGTAGTCCAGAGTTCGCTCAACTCGCCCATTTAAATCAACAGGGGGCGGGGCGACTTTCGAGTCGCCCCGTTCTGATCTTGGGGTTATTCGTCAGAGTCATGTTTTTCCTGCGCCTGCTAACGGGGGTGTCGTCGGCGCTGGCCGTGGTGTTGATCACCGCGACGGCCTGGGCTGCCGATCTTCAGACCCTCGTGACCAACCTCACCACCGGCGGTTTCGGTGATCGCGAGAAGGCGATCAGCGAACTGGTCGCCTCGGGCGAGGCGCGCGCCGCGCCCATCCTCGAGGCGCTGGCGGCAGGCCAGCTCTATGTCCGCAAGGCCGACAACGTCGTGGTGATCGGCAAGGCCGACGGCAACAAGCTTGCGCTCAGTGAAGCCGTGTCCGGCAAGCCGGCCGGCAGCGGCACCGAGGCCGAGCTCGACCGGGTGCGCGTCAACAACCGGCTGCGCGGCGTCATCGAGGCTGCCGTCGGCTCGCTCACCCTCATGAGCCCCGACGCCCGTGTTAGGCGCGACGCGGCCGACTCGCTGTTCAAGCGTCCCGACCCCACGGCGCTCGGCGCCCTCGACGCGGCGATCGCCGCCGAGAAGGATGCGCGCATCAAGACCGCCTTCCAGGAGGCGCGGGCGGCGGTCGTGCTTACCTCCGATGCGTCCAAGCAGGACAAGCTCGCCGCGCTCGAGGTCGTGCGCGACAAGGGCAATCGCGACGCGCTGAGCGTGTTGCAGGCGGCCATCAACAGCCAATCCGATCCCGAGGTGAAAGCCGCGGCCACGGCGGCGGCGGCCTCGGTGCGCCAGACCCTGGCCGGCTGGGAGGCTGCGCAGAACGTCTGGTACGGCATTTCGCTCGGCTCGGTGCTGCTGTTGGCCGCCATCGGGCTCGCCATCACCTTCGGCACCATGGGCGTGATCAACATGGCGCATGGCGAGATGGTGATGCTGGGCGCCTACACGACCTTCGTCGTGCAGGACATCATCCGCACCTCGTTTCCGCACCTGTTCGACGCCTCGCTGCTGATCGCCCTGCCGCTCGCCTTCCTGGTCGCGGGCGTCGTCGGCATCGCCATCGAACGCGGCATCATCCGCTTCCTGTACGGCCGGCCGCTCGATACCTTGCTCGCCACCTGGGGCCTGTCGCTGGTGCTGCAGCAGGCCGTGCGTTCGATCTTCGGTCCGTCCAATCGCGAGGTCGGCGCGCCAGCCTTCATGTCGGGCGCCTTCCAGCTGGGCCAGCTCACCATCACCTACGGCCGCCTGTGGATCGTGGTGTTCTCGCTCCTGGTGTTCGCCACCTTGATCCTGGTGCTGCGCAAGACGCCGCTCGGCCTCTACATGCGCGCCGTCACCCAGAACCGGCCGATGGCCTCGGCCATGGGCATCCGCACCCCGCGCGTCGATGCGCTGACCTTCGGCCTCGGCTCGGGCATCGCCGGTCTCGCCGGCGTGGCGCTGAGCCAGATCGACAATGTCAGCCCCAACCTCGGTCAGGGTTACATCATCGACTCCTTCATGGTCGTGGTGTTCGGCGGCGTCGGCAATCTGTTCGGCACGCTGGTCGGCGCGACCGCGCTCGGCATCGTCAACAAGTTCCTCGAACCCTATGCCGGCGCGGTGCTGGGCAAGATCCTGGTGCTGGTGTTCATCATCCTGTTCATCCAGCGTCGGCCGCGCGGGCTGTTCGCGCTGAAGGGCCGGTCTGTCGAATGATCACGCGCTTCCTCTGGCAGGGCATGGGCCCCAGCCTGCGCGTCGCCGTGCTGTTCGTGCTGGCGATTGGCATCATCCTGCCGCTCCTGAACCAGCTCATGCCGGCCAGCAACGCGCTCTACGTGCCGGCCTGGGTGCTGCAGCTCATCGGCAAGTACCTGTGCTTCGCCTCGCTGGCGCTCGCCGTCGACCTCGTCTGGGGCTTCTGCGGCATCCTCACGCTCGGCCACGCCGCCTTCTTCGCGCTGGGCGGCTACTGCATGGGCATGTACCTGATGCGCCAGATCGGCAGCCGCGGCCAGTACGGCAATCCGCTGCTGCCCGACTTCATGGTGTTTTTGAACTACAAGGAGCTGCCCTGGTTCTGGCACGGCTTCGACCAGTTCTGGTTCGCCGCCATCATGATCGTCCTGGTGCCGAGCCTGCTTGCCCTGGCGCTCGGCTGGTTCGCCTTCAGGAGCCGCGTCACCGGCGTCTATCTGTCGATCATCACCCAGGCGATGACTTTCGCCCTCATGCTCGCCTTCTTCCGCAACGACATGGGGCTGGGCGGCAACAACGGCATGACCGACTTCAAGGACATACTGGGCTTCTCCGTGCAGTCCGACGCCACACGTGCCACGCTGTGCTTCGCCTCGGCGCTGGTGCTGGCGATCTTCCTGGTGATCTCGGCCGCCGTCGTCGGCTCGCGCTTCGGCAAGGCGCTGACCGCGGTGCGCGATGCCGAAAGCCGCATGCGCTTCCTGGGCTACCGAGTCGAAGGCTACAAGCTCTTCGTCTTCGTGCTGTCGGCGGCGATGGCGGGCATCGCGGGCGCGCTGTACGTGCCGCAGGTCGGCATCATCAATCCCAGCGAGTTCTCGCCCGGCAACTCGATCGAGGCCGTGCTGTGGGTTGCCGTCGGCGGCCGCGGCACGCTGATCGGGCCGGTGATCGGCGCCTTCCTGGTCAACTGGGGCAAGACCTACCTGACGGGCGCGCTGCCCGAGGTCTGGCTGTTCGCGTTGGGCGCCCTCTTCATTGCCGTCACCCTGTTCCTGCCCAAGGGCGTGGTCGGCCTGTGGTCGCAGATCCGCTCACGCGGCACGACGCGCAAGGCGAAGGTGCCCGCATGAGGACAAGGGCATGAGCATGACCGAGCAGAGAAGCACCTCAGCGCTGCTCTATCTCAGCGGCGTCACCGTGTCGTTCGACGGCTTCAAGGCGTTGAACAACCTCTCCCTGCTGGTCGAGCCGGGCGAGATGCGCGCCATCATCGGCCCCAACGGCGCCGGGAAGACCACCATGATGGACGTCGTCACCGGCAAGACGCGGCCGGACGAGGGCGAGGTCGTGTTCGACGGCAAGGCCGACCTCACCAAGCTCGACGAGGCCGACATCGCCACCTTGGGCATTGGCCGCAAGTTCCAGAAGCCTACCGTGTTCGAGAACCACACGGTGCGCGACAATCTTCTGCTGGCGCTGGCGGGCCTGCGCAGTTGGTACAAGCTGCTGCTCGCCGCGCCGACCAAGGCCGAGAACAACCGGCTGGACGAGATTCTGTCGATCATCCGCATGGAGCCGCAGCAGCACATGCTGGCGGCACGTCTCAGCCATGGCCAGAAGCAGTGGCTGGAGATCGGCATGCTGCTCGCCCAGGATCCCAAGCTGCTTCTGGTCGACGAGCCGGTGGCCGGCATGACCGACGTCGAGACTGAGACCACCGCCCAGGTGCTGCGCGAGATCAACAAGACGCACTCGGTCGTCGTGGTCGAGCACGACATGAGCTTCGTGCGCGCGCTCGGCGTCAAGGTGACGGTGCTGCACGAAGGCTCGATGCTGGCCGAGGGCACGCTCGACCAGGTGAGCGCCGATCCGCGCGTCGTCGAAGTCTATCTCGGGCGCTGACGCGATGCTCACGGTCCAGAACATCAACCTCTTCTATGGCGCCGCCCAGGCGCTGCGCTCGGTGTCGCTCAGCGCCAATATCGGCCGCGTCACCTGCCTGCTCGGCCGCAACGGCGTCGGCAAGACCAGCCTTTTGCGCGCCATCTGCGGCCTGCAGCCGATCGCGTCGGGCTCGATCTCACTCGACGGCCAGGACGTGTCGCGCCTGCCGCCCTACGATCGCGCGCGGCGCGGCGTCGCCCTCGTGCCGCAGGGCCGTGAGATCTTCCCGCTGCTGACGGTGAAGGAGAACCTCGAGACCGGCTTCGCGCCGGTCAGCCGCGACCACAAGAAGGTGCCGGACGAGGTGTTCGAGCTCTTCCCGGTGCTGCAGTCGATGCTGCGTCGCCGCGGCGGCGACCTGTCGGGCGGGCAGCAGCAGCAGCTCGCCATCGGCCGTGCGCTCACCATGCGGCCCAAGCTCCTGGTGCTCGACGAGCCGACCGAGGGCATCCAGCCGTCGGTGATCAAGGACATCGGCCGCGCCATCACCTTCCTGCGCCAGCGCGGCGACATGGCGATCCTGCTGGTCGAGCAGTATCTCGACTTCGCCCACGAGCTCGCCGACGATTTCGCCGTGATGGACCGCGGCGAGATCGTGATGTCGGGAACACGCGAGACCTTCGATACCGAGGCCGTGCGCCGTCACATGACGGTCTAGCGGCTCAGACCTTCATGCCGTCGAGCGTCTCGACCAGCGGCGCGATGTTGGTCCGGATGAAGCCGTAGCGCGGATAGTCGAGGTCGATCGTCATCCACAGGGCGGCCGCCAGCACGACTCCGTACGTTGCATCGAGCGCCGTGAATCGTCGTCCGACCTGGCCGTGGCCAAAGGCTGCCAGGCCGAGGCTCAGTCCGGCGGTCACGAGCAAGGCCACGAAGATGGCGGTCGGCAGGTGGCGTCGCGCGGCCGAGAGGTGGACGGTGTGCAGGTCGATGACGTCGTTGATCGACGGCAGGACAAGCAGCGTGAGCGTCTGATTGCCCTGAGTGCCCTCCAGCGCTGCCTTCCACAGCCGGTCGTGGAAGCCGCCCGCCTTGGCGATGCGGGAAAGGATTGCCGCCATGTCCTCTTCCTGCAGCAGGGCGACACGATCGGCCGCGTAGTCGCGCAGCGCCTCCTTCAGCTTGCCCCGCGCCGGCTCCGGCAGCGTCTCGGCACGCAGCCAGGCCGTTCCCAGCGCGTTGGCTTCCTTGACGATGATGTCGAGGCGGTCGACGTAGCGTGAGGCCGCGCCGGAAAAGGCGAAGCCGATCAGGAAGGCCACCACCGCAAAGGTGGCGCCCCGCACGATGCCGAGTTGGCGGTCGAACACCTCGTCGCGTGGGCCGGTCCACCGGCCCAGCCAGTGGCCGACTTCCGCAGCAGCGAGCGCGCCGGCCACGAGGACGAGCAGTAGGAGGAGCGGGGGCAGCGCAGTCATCGGCGGGGCAGCCGCCAAGCTTTACGGCTGTTGCGCCCCTCGTACAAGCGTGCCCGGCCGCTCGCCGGTCAACTCGTCATTGTGCACCGTCTCGACGCCCGCATTGAAGGTGTGGCGGTAGCCCGAGGCGCGCTGGATCAGTCTGCGGCCGCCCGCCGGCAGGTCGTAGACCACCTCGGGCCGCTTCAGCGTGAGGGCGTCGTAGTCGATCACGTTGATGTCGGCCTTGTGCCCCGGCGCTAAAAGGCCGCGATCGCAGAGGCCGTAGGCCTCCGCCGTGCCGCGCGTCTGCTTGGCCACCAGGAATTCCAGCGACAGCTTCGGCCCGCGCGTGCGGTCGCGGCCCCACAAGGTCAGCAACGAGGTCGGCGAGGAGGCATCGCAGATCACGCCGACATGCGCGCCGCCGTCGGCGACGCCGAGCACCGTCGCCGAATCGGTGATCATCTCGTGCACCACGTCGAGGCTGCCGTAGGCGTAGTTCTCGAACGGCAACATCAGCAGGCCCTTGCCGTTGCGCGCCAAAAGCTCGTCGAGCGCGACGGCCTGCGGCGTCTTTCCGCTGCGCTGGGCGATGGCGGCGATCGAATCGTTGGCGTCTGGCTCGTAGTCCGGCCTGTCGCTCACCGGGAACATCTTGTGAAACGAGTCGGCCATGAAGGCACGCGGGCCCGCCGGTTCCTCGACGAGGCGGCGACGCAGCTCGGCGTCGGCGGCGAGGCGCTGATAGCGCTCGGCCGGCGAGAGCTTGCGCATTTCCAGCCACGCCGGATGCGCGGCGAAGGGATGTGCCGTCGTCTCCAGGCCCATGATGACGCCGATCGGCCGCGAGCCGACCTGCGCATTGGCCAGGCGGCCGGCTTTGCGCACGCCGTGGATCTGGTCGAGCGTCTCGCGCCACAGCTTCGGCTGGGCATCGACCTGCACCAGCAGGCACGACAGTGGCCGGCCGGCGAGGGCCGACGCTGCTTCCAATGCATCGAATTCACCCGGCCCGAAGTCGGAATTGACCTGCAGCACGCCGCGCCCGGCGCGCTTCATGCCGAGCGCGATGCCCAAAAGCTCGGCCTCGCGGGCGCTGAGCGAGGGCGTGAAGCGGCCGTCCTTGGCCTTGTGCTTGGTGGTGCGCGAGGTGGTGAAGCCCATCGCGCCGGCGCGCAAGGCTTCCTCGGTCAGTCGCGCCATCTCCTCGATCTCGCGCTCGCTCGGCACCTCGGCGTGATCGGCGCCGCGATCGCCCATGACGTAAAAGCGCAGCGCGCCGTGCGGCAGCTGGGCCGCGACATCGACGGCGCGGCTCATCGAGGCCAGCGTATCGAGATAGTCGGGGAACGACTCCCAGTCGAACTTCACGCCTTCGTTCAGCACCGTGCCGGGAATGTCCTCGACGCCTTCCATCAGGTTGATCAGGTAGGGCGACTTGCCCGGCCGCACCGGCGCGAAGCCGACGCCGCAATTGCCGAATACCGTGGTGGTCACGCCGTGCCACGATGAGGGCGTGACGAATGGGTCCCAGGTCGCCTGGCCGTCATAGTGCGTGTGAATATCGACGAAGCCCGGTGTCACCATCAGGCCGCCGGCATCGATCTCGCGCTTGCCTTTGCCGAGCTTGGGGCCGACGGCCGCGATCCTGCCGTCCTGCACGGCGACATCGGCCACGCGGCGCGGACCGCCCGAGCCGTCAAAAACGGTTCCGTTTCGGATGACGAGGTCAAACATGGCGCAAGGATAGGCCGCACCCCGCCGGCCGGTCTATGTTCCCGACCCACACAAGCCATCCCGTCCGGGGGACCGACCTTTGCAGAAACCGCTTCTCTTCCAGCCGCTCAAGCTGCGCGGCGTCACCGCGCCCAACCGCTGCGTGGTCTCGCCCATGGTCCAGTACCGCGCCACCGACGGGGAGGTGAACGACTACCATCTGGTCCATCTCGGCAAGTTCGCGCTCGGCAAGTTCGGCATCGTCTTCACCGAGAACTGCGCCGTCGAGCCGCGCGGGCGCGTCACCCAGGGCGACCTCGGCATGTGGGACGACGGCCAGATCGAGGGCCACAGGCGGCTGGTGCGCTTCCTCAAGCAGGAGGGCGCGCTCGCCGGCACGCAGATCACCCATTCCGGCCGCAAGGGGTCGACGCCGCGCTCCTTCGACAAGCCGGGGCAACTCGGGCCCGAGGGCGCGGGCTGGCAAAAATGGCAGACAGTCGGTCCGTCCGAGCTGCCGGCGGACAAGGGCTGGACGATCCCGCGCCAGCTCGAGGCCGCCGATATCGAAGACCTGGTGAAGAGGTTCGGCGAGGCCGCCAGGCGCGCCGACGCGGCGGGCTACGACGTGATCGAGATTCACGGCGCGCACGGCTATCTGCTGGCGCAGTTCCTGTCGCCGATCAGCAACAAGCGCAACGACCAGTATGGCGGCGACCGCGCCGGCCGCATGCGCTTCCCGCTCGCCGCGGCCAGGGCGGTGCGCGAGAACTGGCCCGAGCACAAGCCGATGTTCATCCGCGTGTCGGCTGTCGACGGCGCCGGCGGCTGGGAGGTCGAGGACACGGTGGTGTTCGCGCAGGCGCTGAAGGAGCTCGGCGTCGACGTGATCGACGTCTCCTCGGGCGGCCTCACCGGTCTTTCGACGGCCCTGCCGGTCAAGCGTTCGCTCGGCTTCCAGGTGCCGTTTTCCGCGGCGGTCAAGCGCCAGGCCGGCATCACCACCATGGCGGTCGGCTTGATCCTCGATGGCCCGCAGGCCGAGGCCATCCTGCAGGCGGGCGACGCCGACCTGATCGCAATCGGCCGCCAGGCCCTCTACGACCCGTTCTGGGCGCTGCACGCGGCGCAGGAGCTGGGCTGCGACAGCGACTTCGAGATGTGGACGCCCGAATACGGCTGGTGGCTCGACAAGCGCAAGAACAACCTCGTCGGCTTGAAGAAGTAAGACAGACACGGGAAACGCAAGATGACAGGCATTCTGGCCGGCCTTCGCATCGTCGAAGGCTCGGCGTTCATTGCTGCTCCGCTGGGCGGCATGACCTTGGCGCAGCTCGGCGCCGACGTGATCCGGTTCGACGACATCAAGGGCGGGCTCGACAGCGACCGCTGGCCGATCACCAAGGACGGCCGGTCGATCTACTGGGCCGGCCTCAACAAGGGCAAGCGCTCGATCGCCGTCGACCTGCGCAACCCGCGCGGCCACGAGCTTCTGACCGCGCTGATCACCGCGCCGGGCGAAGGCGCGGGCATCTTCACCACCAACATGCCGGCGCGCGGCTGGCTCTCCTACGAGGAGCTGGCGAAGAAGCGCGCCGACCTGATCGCGCTCAACATCGTCGGCGCGCGCGACGGCAGCGCGCATGTCGACTACACGGTGAACGCCATCACCGGCTTCCCCATGGTCACCGGCCCGGTCGGCCATGACGGACCGGTGAATGCCGTGGCGCCGCCCTGGGATCTCGCCACCGCCTATGCCGGCGCGCTCGCCATCGTCGCCGCCGAGCGCCATCGCCGCATGACGGGGCAGGGGCAGCGCATCGTGCTGCCGTTGCAGGACATGGCGTTGGCCGCCACCTCGGCGCTTGGCTACATCGGCGAAGCCGCCGTCAACAACGTCGACCGCCCGCGCTTCGGCAACGAGATTTTCGGCACCTTCGGCCGCGACTTCAAAACCAAGGACGGCCGCTTCGTCATGATCTGCATCTTCTCCGACCGCCATGTCGATGCCCTGGCCGAGGCCGGCGGCTTCGCCAAGGCGTTCAAGAAGATCGAGGCGAGCAAAGGCGTCGACCTCAAGACCGACGCCGGTCGCTGGACGGCGCGCGCCGAACTCTGCGCCGTCATCGAGCCATGGGTGGCGGCACAGACCGCCGCCGAGGTCAGCGCGGCGCTGAAGAAGGCCGGCGCGCTCTGGGCGCCGTACCAGAGCTTCCGAGAACTCGCGGCCGACAAGGCCAATGTGCTCGACAACCCGATGTTCACTGTCCTCGACCAGCCCGGCATCGGCCGCTATCCGGTGGCGGCGACGCCCTTCCAGTTCGGCGCCTTCGAGCGCCAGCGGCCGCGCGTCGCCCCCACTTTGGGCCAGCACACGGATGAGATCTTGTCGGGTATTTTAGGGCTCTCCGATCGCGAGATCGGCAAGCTCCATGACGACAGGGTTGTCGCCGGGCCGCAGTAGTGTTGTCATCCCGAGCGTAGCGAGGGACC
>NZ_BKAJ01000071.1 GCF_007992495.1 Reyranella soli | reverse complement strand
TTCATGAGCGCGCGGGGACGCGCGCGGTCCGGAAGAGGAAGAGCATGACGGGTGAGCAATACGACGTCGCCGTCGTCGGCGGCGGCAGCGCCGGTACCGCCGCCGCCATCGCTGCGGCGCGCTGCGGTGCGCGCACAATCCTGCTCGAAAAGGGTTCGTGCCTCGGCGGCGCGGCGACGTTGCGCAATGTGCTCACCTATTGCGGGCTCTACACCCTGGGCGACGAGCCGCGACAGGCCGTGATGGGCGTCGCCGAAGAGGTGATGGCCGGCTTGCGTCGCCTCGGCGCCGTCACCGGCCCGCAGCGCCATCGCGGCGTGTTCGTGGTGTTCGATCCCGAGGCGGTCAAGCTGGTGCTCGATTCGCTCTGCGCCGAGGCTGGCGTGCAGGTCATGTTCAATGCCTTCGTCTGCGGCGCCACGCGCACCGACGGCCGCATCATCGACCTCAGCTGGCAGGACCATGGCGGAGAGCACACCATCGCGTCCCGCGCCTTCGTCGATGCGAGCGGCGAGGGCGATCTCGCCCAGTTCGCCGGCGCGGCGACGCGCTACGGCAACGACGGCGCGGTGAACCTCGGCACGCTCGCCACGCGCTTCGGCGGCATCCCGCGCGACGTCACCGTGACCGCCGACCAGCTCACCGCCGCCATTCAGGCCGCGAAGGCCGCGGGACGCGGCCCCTTCAGCAAGGACCGCAGCGTGCTGACGCGCCTGCCGATCTCGGGCGACGTCGTCTGCTATCTCGCCTCCGAGGATTACGACCCGCGCGACGCGCGGAGCCAGAGCGCCGCCGAACGTCGCGGCCGCCGGCAGGCCTGGGCCTATCTCGACGTCCTGCGCAGCTTGCCGGGCTGCGCCAACGCCTACCTCGCCTCGACCGGGCCCGAGTTCGGCACCCGCGAGACGCGCCACATCGAGGCGGCGCATCGGCTGGCCTGGCAGGACGTGGTCGAGGGCCGGCCGCAGCCCGACAGCATCGCGCTCGGCGCCTGGGGCGTCGAATGGCACGATCGCGCCACGCTGCAGTCGAGCTTCATCTATCCGCCCGGCAAGACGGCTTACGAAATTCCGCTGCGCTGCCTCAGGAGCCGTGACACCGAAAACCTCTTCGCCGCCGGCCGCGTCGTCGACGCCGATCGCCAGGCCGGCGCCAGCCTGCGCGTCATGGGCACGGCCTTCGCCACGGGCCAGGCGGCGGGCGTTGCCGCGGCACTGTTTGCCGATCAGGGCAGGGCGGACGGTGAACGCGTGCGGCGCATCCTGCGCGAGCAGGGAGCGCTGGTCGAAATCGACCAAATCGCCTGAGCCAGAACGGCTATGAGCGTTCCTTCGGCGTCGTGATTGTCACCGGCGTGTTCTCGGGCCTTTCCTTCAGGACATACGCGGCCACCGCCAGGATCACGATGCAGACGCCAAGGAGCATTCCGCGGACTTCTCGGCTCATTGCCCCTCCAGACGACCTTGGAAGAATTGGGTAACGCGCCGGACGGCGTCGGCGGTCATGGGGTCGGTGTCGGAGAAGTCGAATCCGTGGTCCCTGGCCGCATAGGTGACGAGCTCGGCATTTGCGCCGACCGATTGAGCGAGCTTCACGAGCGCCTCGCCTTTTGCCACGGGAACGACTCTGTCGGCCTCGCCATGCAGCTCGATGATGGGCGGCAACTGCTTCACGTATGAGCCGAGGTCGTCCGGCATGCCGCCGTACAAGACGGCCAGCGCAGCAATGCGATTGTCCTCGGCGGCCGTCGCGGCCGCCACGTAGCCGCCCAACGAGAAGCCGAGCAATCCTATGCGATCCGAAGCGTCGGAGCGCGCGAGAATGGCCGTTGCCACCGAGGAAACGCGCCTGGCCCAGCCGCCGAATCGCCGTGAGGTGTATGCGCAGCGCTCTTCCTTCGTGCTCGTCTTGGGGTCCAAAGTCTGGCTGTCGGCCGGCGTGAAATAGCGAAGAAGATAGGTGTCGATACCCACCGCTGTCAGGGCGTCGGCATAGCGCGCGTAGGCGCGGGGGTTCAGTTCCGGCCCGCGATTGCCGTGCAGGACGAGCACGCAGGGACGCTTGCCCGAACAATCGGCGGCGCAACGCGTCACGACCATGTCGCCCTCGACGGTCGCGATGTTCAGCTCTTCCCTGGTCTGGGCGAGCACGGGATGCAGCGTCGACATCCCTGCCAATGCCGTCAGAACCGCTCTACGGTCCATCATCTCCGCAGAATAGGATGTCGCCGGCACAAATGAAATCGTCGCAGCCTTCACATGACGTGCTAAGGTCCGGCCGCTTTTTTGAGAGGAGAGAACAATGAGCATCCAGCGCATCAACGCCGGCCCCCGCATGTCGAGCGCGGTCGTCCATGGCAATACGGTCTATCTCGCCGGCCTGACCGCCGACGACACCAAGGCCGACGTCAAGGGCCAGACCAAGCAGATACTCGACAAGATCGACAAGTTCCTGAAGGACGCCGGCAGCGACAAGTCGAAGATCCTGTCGGCCAACATCTGGCTGACCGACATCGGCACCTGGAGCCAGATGAACGAGGTGTGGGATGCCTGGGTCGCCCCCGGCAGCACGCCGGCGCGCGCCACCGTCGAGGCCAAGCTCGCCAACCCGGCGCTCAAGGTCGAGATCATGGTGCAGGCGGCCAAATAAGCCGTATCCGCTGCATGGGAAAGGGCCGGCGATTGCCGGCCCTTTTTGCTTGCGCGGGCCTTCGGATGATCCCACCTCTTCAGCGCACCATTAGAGGAGCGGACGATGGCAGATTCCAAGAGACCGCGAGTCGTGGGCTTCAACCATGTGGCGCTGGAGGTCGGCGACATCGAGGAGGCGCTGGTCTTCTATGGTCAGCTGTTCGAGTTCGAACTGCGCGGCAAGAGCGCCAACATGGCCTTCATCGATCTCGGCGATCAGTTCATCGCCCTGCAGAAGGGCCGCAAACAGGCGCCCGACGACGGTCGCCATTTCGGCCTGGTGGTCGACGACAAGGAGGCGGCGCGCCAGGCATTGAAGGCCGCCGGCGTGGAAATGCTGCCCGGGCCGTTCCTCGACTTCCGCGATCCCTGGGGCAACCGCGTCGAGATCGTGGGCTACGACAACATCCAGTTCACCAAGGCGCCCAACGTGCTGCGCGGCATGCGGCTCGAGCGGCTGACCAAGAATGAGAATGCGCGCAAGGAGCTGGCCGAAAAAGGCATGGCGGTCGAATGAAGACGATCAGCGGCCAGTGGAATGAGGCGCCGGGAGCCGTCACGCTCATCGACGCCCATCATCACCTCTGGGACCTGAAGGCAAACCGTTACCCCTTCCTGAGCGACCAGCCGGAACCTCACTTCTTCCTGGGATCGTACGACGCGATCAGGCGTGACTACTTGCCGGAAGACTATCTGCGGGACTCCAAGGCCCACAACGTGCTGACGACGGTGCATTGCGAAGCCGAGATGGATCGCACCAGGCAGGTCGTTGAAACGCAATGGCTGACCGACGTGAATGCCCGCTACGGCTTTCCCGGCGCCATCGTCGCCCACGCCTGGTTCCACACGGACAATGCCGAGGAAATCCTGGCGGCCCAGTCGCGGTTTCCGCTCGTGCGGGGAATCCGGTCGAAGCCGGTGACGTCGCTTCGCCCTGACGCCATGACGCCCGGTGCGCCCGGCACCATGCAGGACGACAGATGGCTGCGCGGCTTCGCGCTGTTGCAGAAGTACGGACTGTCCTGGGATCTTCGCGTGCCCTACTGGCACCTCGTCGAGGCGGCCGATGTGGCGCGACAGTTCCCGCGTGTGCCGATCGTGCTCAACCATACCGGCTTTCCCTGGGATCGCAGCGAAGAGGGTCTCGCCGCCTGGCGCCGCGGCATGGAAGCGGTGGCGCGCCAGCCGAACGTTCACGTCAAGGTTTCCGAATTCGGCCTGAAAGACGCCGCCTGGGACTACGAATCGAATCGACGTGTCGTCATGGAGGCGATCGCGATCTTCGGCATCGAGCGATGCATCTTCGCGAGCAACTTTCCCGTTGCCGGCCTCCGGATCGACTATGACACGCTCGTCCGTTCCCTTGATAAAATGCTTGGCGATCGTTCGCAGGCCGATCGCGACCGCTTCTTCTGGCAGAATGCTGCAGCATTCTACCGTCTCCCGGTACCCGCCCATGCCGACGCCACTTGAGGACAAGGAAGCCATCCGCGAGCTCTTCAGCGAGTACTGCTTCCGCATGGACGAGTTCCGGTTCGCCGAGCTCGGCGCGCTGTTCACCGCCGACGGCGAATGGATCGCGCCCTATTCGCGGGCGCGCGGACCGGCCGAGATCGCGGCACTGATGGCGCGCAACATTCCGACTGAGCCCAGGCGCAAGCACTTCATCATGAACAGCCTTATCCGGCTCGACGGCGATCGCGCCACGGCCCGCACCAGCTACCTGGTCGTCCTCCAGGCGGCGGGCGCCGGTCTGGTGCCGTCGGTCGCCGGCACCTACGAGGACAGGCTGGTGAGAACGTCTGACGGCTGGCGCTTCCACGAGCGCCGCCTGGTCCACGATCTGCGGGCTGAGCTGGGGCTGAACGTTCCGGAGAAATAGGGGCTGTCATCCCGAGCGCAGCGAGGGACCTTTAAGGCCACAGTAAAGGTCCCTCGCTGCGCTCGGGATGACATCGGGGCGCTTGCACCCGGCACCGTGCCTTTCGTCACTCGAAGCGCGCCGGCGAAGAGAACGGCCGCGTGGCGTCGACGACGAACATCACGAGCTGGTCGAGATCTACCGTGCCGGCGCTGAACACTTCCATCGGCATGTCGGCGCCGTGGCCGTTCATCGCGGCGCCGGCGTCGGCATGGACGACACCGTGCGGCGTGCGCTGTCCCAGCCGTCCCTTCAGCACATAGAAGGCTTCCGAGCCGGGATGGGAATGCGGCGGCGTTCGCGCGCCCGGCGGCCCGCTCGCATGATTGATGCGCAGCAGATACTCCGGCGCCTGCATGAGCGGCACCGGACCGATCTCGGCTACCTTGCTTCCGCCTGCCGTCGCGCCGCCCTGGCCGCCGAGGGTGAACAGCCAGGCCTTGCCGGATATCTCGGCAGCAAGCGCCGTCGGTCCCGTAGCGGCCTCGGCATCCTTCAAGGTCGGGAATGTTTCAACCCGCCAGAACAGCGGTCCGGCCGGCAGCTCCTTGAGCTTCTTCTCGACCACCGGCTTGACGCTGAGCACCGGCGATTGCTGGGCCATGGATGACGCCGAGCTCAGCGCAGCCATCGAACAGGCGGCCATCGCCCGAAGGAAGAGTGCCAGCGCAGCCTTCATCGTCTTCGCCTCCTTCGTGCCGGATCAGCCGGCAGGCTGGTACAGGATGGCTCTTCGGGCCTCACGCGGCATCTCAAGCTTCCCTCCATTTTTCCTCAAGAAGCGCCGTGTTAGTGTGGCTTCGGTCTCGTTGCCGCGGGCGGAACGGCTTTGCGTTACCTTTTCGACGACTGTGCGCTCGACATGGATCGCCGCGAGCTGCATCGCGGCGAGGAACAAGTTGCGATCGAGCCGCAGGTCTTCGACCTGCTCGCTCACCTCATTCGTCATCGCGACCGCGTCGTCAGCAAGGACGATCTTCTGGCGACGATCTGGAAGGGGCGTGCCGTCTCCGAATCGGCGCTGTTCAACCGCATCAATGCCGCCCGCAAGGCCATCGGCGATGCCGGCGACCGTCAGCGCCTGATCAGGACGCTGCCGCGCAAGGGCCTGCGCTTCGTCGGCGAGGTGCGCGAGGAGGGAGCCCCGTCTCCGCCGCCGTCCGAGCTGTCGCTGCCGGATCGCCCGTCGATCGCCGTCCTGCCCTTCGCCGACATGAGCGGCGATGCCGGTCAGGAGCATTTCGCCGACGGCATCTCCGAGGACCTGATCACCGGTCTGGCGCGTATCCGCTGGCTGTTCGTCATCGCCCGCAACTCGACCTTTGCCTACAAGCGCCGTGCGGTCGACGCCAAGCAGGTCTCCCGCGAGCTCGGCGTGCGCTACATCCTGGAAGGCAGCGTGCGCCGCGCCGGCAATCGGCTGCGCATCACCGCCCAGCTGGCCGATGCCACGACCGGCCGCCATCTCTGGGCAGACCGCTACGAGCGACAGGTGGGTGACGTCTTCGCCGTGCAGGACGACATCACGCGCAGCGTCGCCGCCGCCATTGAACCGCGCCTGCTGGCGGCCGAGGGCATTCGCGCGCTGGCCCGCTCGCCGCAGCACCTTGGCGCCTGGGAACTGGTGGCCCAGGCGCAGACGCACTTCTGGCGGATGTCGCGTGCCGATCACCAGGCGGCGATCGAGCCGCTGCGCCAGGCGATCGCTTCCCATCCCGACTACGCGCCGGCGCACGGCCGGCTGGGCTTCTGCCTGGTGTTCGCGGCCCACATGGGATGGATCGGCGCCGATCAAGGCCTATTGGCCGGCCGCGACCATGCGATACGCGCCATTGCGCTCGACGACTGCGATCCCTGGGGACACATCGCGCTCGGCTACTGGGCGATGATGGAACGGCGCACCGAGGAATCGATCGCGGCATTCAGGCAGGCTGTGACCCTTAATCCCAATTCCGCCGTGGCCCACTCGCACCTCAGCCGCGGGTACGCCTTCGCCGGCCGCGATCGCGAGGCGATCGAGCACGGCAACGAGGCGATCCGGCTGAGCCCGCTCGATCCGGAGATGGCGCTGTTCCTGGGAGCCATTGCCGTCGCCCACTACACGGCCGGCCGCTACGAGCAGGCGGCTCACTTTACGACCGAGGCGCTGCGCCTGCGTCCGGGCTTCCAGGGTGCCCAGCGCCTGCGGTGTGCGAGCCTTGCCCGGTCGGGACGCGTGGGCGAAGCGCGCGCCTTCCTGGCCGACGTGCGCCGCGAGCAGCCGCTGCTGTCGCTCGACTGGGTGCGCGGCAACGTTCCCTATCAGACACGCGAGCTGATGGACCAGTTCGTCGAGGGCCTGCGCCGCGCCGGGCTGCGCTAGTTCATGATCACTTTCGTTGAGTGCCGTTCGCCGAGGTTGTCGGTCAGGAACAGGGTGGCGTGGAACGGCTCATCGACCGATCGGGATTGTCCGTCGATCAGGAAGAGCAGCGATACGACGGCGATGCGCTGCGGCGGCAGCGGGTTCTCCGCGGCGAACTTGCCGGTGCCGGCGTCTCGCACGCCGATAACAACAGTCGCGTGGGCTGGCATGCCCTCGATCTCGGCGTTGGTGATCCAACGCGGCTCGTTGATCATGTTGCTCGCCTCGAGGTAGATCTGGACTTCCATCCGCGGCGTTCGCTGGGACTGATCGCTCGGACGCCAGAACGATTCGTACGCCGGATGGCGATGCACCGAGAAGCGCAAGCGCCCTTGCGGTTGGCCACCTAGGCGCGCCGTCAGCCAACCCCAAGCCTTGCCAAGCATGCGACGAATACTCCGAGCAGTGCCGGAAACGTGGGTGGTCGGCCACTCTCGCGACATGTGCCATTTCACCGCGCAGGAAATGTGGCGGGCGACAGCACTGCTAGCACCTGATTGTGCGCCAGCATGGCACGCAAAAATGTAAGAAAATAACCGTAGTGCTTTTAATATACCAGTGTTATGTTGCTCATGCTCTTCCGGACCGCGCGCATCTTGCGCGCTCATGATCATGAGCGAGCTGGAAGCTCGCGGTCCGGAAGAGCATGGCGCTCAGCTCGGAGGGGTAGCGCAAAATGCGCGAAATGCGGAAATGCCCGGCCGACCGTCAGTTGATCGGACCCATGATCTTGCCGGGGTTCATGATGTTGTCGGGATCGAGCGCCTTCTTGATCGAGCGCATCAGCGACATGGCCTCGCCATGCTCGTCGTAGAGGAACTTGATCTTGCCCAGCCCCACGCCGTGCTCGCCGGTGCAGGTGCCGCCGAGGCTGAGCGCGCGGGCGATCATGCGGTCGTTCAACCCTTCGGCGCGCTTCAGGTACGTCGGATCGTCGGGGTTCACCATCATGGTGAGATGGAAGTTGCCGTCGCCGACATGGCCCACGATCGGCGCATAGAGGCCGCTCGCCACGATGTCCTTCTGGGTCTCGAGGATGCATTCGGCGAGCCGCGAGATCGGCACGCAGACGTCGGTCGCCCACATGCCCCAGCCGGGCTTGGCGGCCTTGGCCGCCCAGGCGGCATCATGGCGCGCCTGCCACATCTTGGTGCGCTCCTCGGCCTGGCTGGTCCAGGCGAAGTGGCCGCCGCCGTTCTCCTCGGCCAGCGCCTGCACCATCTCGGCCTGCTCCTTGGTGCTGGCCTCGGTGCCGTGGAACTCCAGCATCAGGGTGCTCTTCAAGGGCAAGCTGAGCTTGGAGTACTTGTTCACGGTGTCGACCGTCTCGGTGTCCATCAGCTCGATGCGCGCCACCGGGATGCCCGACTGGATGGTCTGGATCACGGTGTTGACGGCGCCTTCCAGCGAATCGAAGGCGCAGGTCGCCGAGACCATGGATTCGGGGATGCCGTAGAGGCGGAGCGTGATCTCGGTGATGATGCCGAGCGTGCCCTCGGAGCCCACGAACAGCTTCACCAGGTCGTAGCCCGCGGAGGACTTGCGCGAGCGGCGGCCGAGCCGCATCAGGCGGCCGTCCGGCGTGATCACCTGCAGCGCCAGCACGTTCTCGCGCATGGTGCCGTAGCGCACCGCGTTCGTGCCCGAGGCGCGCGTGCTGGTCATGCCGCCGATCGAGGCGTCTGCCCCGGGATCTATCGGGAAGAACAGGCCGGTGGCGCGGATGTACTCGTTGAGCTGCTTGCGCGTGACGCCGGGCTGGACCACGACGTCGAGGTCGGCCTCGTTGACCTGCAGCACCTTGTTCATGCGGCTGAGGTCGAGCGAGATGCCGCCGTTGGGCGCGCTGATATGGCCCTCCAGCGAGGTGCCGGTGCCGAAGGCGATGATCGGCGTCTTGTGCCGGGCGCAGATCTGCACGACCCGCTGAGCTTCCTCGGCCGATTCGACGAACACCACGGCGTCGGGCAGGTGGGCTTCGTGGAAGGAGATGTCCTTGCCATGCTGCTCGCGCACGGCGTGCGCGGTGCTGACCCGGTCGCCGAACAGCTTCTTCAGCTCGGCGATCGTGACGTCGACGTTGGGGGCTTTGACCTGGGCCGTAGCGGCCATGCTGCTTCTCCTAGCGTAGGTCGTTTGGATACGCTCAAATGCGGCCAAAGCCAACCGAGGGAACGACCGTGCGCGATGTATATGTAATTGGCTCCTATACCACGGCCTTCAAGAAGCATCCGGGCATGAGCTGGGGCGACTTGGCGCGCGAGGCCTATCTCGGCACGCTTTCGGATGCCGGCATGAAGAATGGTGCCGACATCGAAACGGGCTGGATGGGCAATTGCGGCATGGGCTTCTGGGGCCAGAACTCGATCCGCGCCCAGGCGCTGTTCCAGCCGCTGGTCGAGGAGGGGCTGTTCCCCGAGCGCGTGCCGATGTTCAACGTCGAGAATGCCTGCGCCACGGCCTCGACCGCCTTCATGGGCGCCTGGAAGGACATTCTGGCCGGCACGCATGAGCTCTCCTTCTGCATCGGCATCGAGAAGCTTTTCAGCCCCGACGCGCCCGAGCGCACCGCCGGCCTGTTCAACCAGGGCTACATAACCAGTCAGCACGACCGGCTGGTCGAGGAGATGAACCGGGTGGGCGAGATGGTCGGCTCCAAGTTCGCGCCGGGCGACGACCGCACCATCTTCATGGACACCTACGCCATGCAGGCCAAGTGGCACATGTGGAAGTACGGCACGACGCAGGCGCAGATCGCCGCCGGCGCCGCCAAGAACCACAATTATGGCGCGCTGAACGACAAGGCGCAGTACCGCTTCCAGATGACGACGCAGTCCGTCCTCGAGGACCAGCCGGTGTCCTACCCGCTGACCCGCGCCATGTGCGCGCCGATTGGCGATGGCGCCGCGGCGGCGCTGCTGTGCTCGAAGGAATACCTCGAGAAGCTGCCGGCCAATGTCAGGGAGCGCGCCGTGCGCATCGCCGGCGTGGGCTTCTCCGGCGGCAAGTACCGCAATCTCGACGAGCCGGGCCTGACGCGCGCTGCTGCCGACAAGGCCTACAAGATGGCGGGGCTGGGGCCCGACGATATCGACGTCGCCGAGGTGCACGACGCCACCAGCTTCTGCGAAATCTACCAGTGCGAGATGCTGCGCTTCTGCCCTGAGGGCGAGGGCGGCAAGTTCATCGACTCCGGCGCGACCGGGCCGGACGGCAAGCTGCCGGTCAACACCTCGGGTGGCCTCGTCTCGAAAGGCCATCCGGTCGGTGCCACGGGCCTGTCGATGCTGGCCGAGCTCACCACGCAGTTGCGCGGCGAGGCCGGCGCGCGGCAGGTGAAGGGCGCGGAGATTGCGCTGGCCGAGAACGGCGGCGGCGTCATCGGCATGGAAGAAGCCGTCGCATCGGTGGTGATTCTACAGCGAGGCTGAGGAGTCGAATCTTGATGGTATACCGGGATGCGGTATAGTCGAAGACATGGTCAGGTCGTTTGGCGACCGCAGAACCCGGGCCTTGTTTGACGATGAACTGGTTCGGGCGTTTCACGGATTCGCCGACAGGGCAAAACGGAAGCTGGTAGCGATCCACGCGGCGTCACGACTTGAAGACTTGCGCGTGCCGCCAGCGAATCGACTGGAGAAGCTGAGGGGCGATCTCGATGGTTTTCACTCCATTCGGATCAACGACCAATGGCGAGTCATATTCCGATGGATCGATGGTGATGCACACGACGTGCGGATCATCGACTATCACTGAGGTTTGAGATGGCGAAGTCCGAGTACGCACCCGTAACGCCGGGCGATATGCTGAAGCATGAATTTCTCGCCGCGTACGGCCTGTCGCAAAACGAGCTGGCTCAGGCCATCGGTGTTTCCCCCAATCGCATTGCGGAGATCGTCAATAATCGGCGGCGGATCACGGCCGATACTGCGGTGCGGTTGGCCCTGTTCTTCGGCAATAGTGCGGAATTCTGGATGAACCTGCAGAGTTGGTACGACCTCAAGATGGCTACCAAGGAACTGTCGCCTGCACAGCGTCGCAAGATCATCGCGGCTCGAGCGGCCTAAGAGGGTTGAAACCAGCGCTCCGCGAACAAACATCGGTAGCTTCATGAACAAGGACATTGGGGAGATCAAGGAATGACAATCCGCTTCGACAATCGCGTCGCCATCGTCACCGGTGCCGGCAATGGGCTCGGCCGCGCGCATGCGCTGCTGCTGGCCAGCCGTGGCGCCAAGGTGGTGGTGAACGATCCGGGCGGTGCGGTCGACGGCAAGGGTGGTAATCACGCCGCTGCCGACAAGGTCGTGGCGGAGATCAAGGCGGCGGGTGGCCAGGCGGTGCCGAACTACGATTCGGTCGCCGATCCCAAGAGTGCCGCCAACATCGTCAAGACCGCGGTCGATTCCTTCGGCACGGTCGACATCGTGGTCAACAATGCGGGCGTGCTGCGCGACAAGACCTTCCACAACATGACGGTCGAGGATTTCGACTTCGTGGTGAAGGTCCACTTCCTCGGTACCGCCTACGTAACCCATGCGGCGTGGCCGATTATGCGCGCCAAGGCCTATGGCCGCGTCGTCGTCACCTCGTCGAACTCCGGCATCTACGGCAATTTCGGCCAAGCCAACTATGGCGGCGCCAAGCTCGCTGTCGTGGGCTTCATGAATGCGCTCCGGCTTGAAGGTCAGAAGTACAACATCTTCGTCAATGCGCTCGCGCCGGTCGCCGGCACGCGCATGACCGAGAGCCTGATGACGCCGGAAATGCTGGCCAAGCTCGACCCGTCCTTCGTCTCGCCCATGGTCGCCTACCTCTGCAGCGAGCAGTGCCAGCGCACCGGCGAGATCTGGAGCGCCGGCGCCGGCAACTTCGCGCGCATCGAGTACCGCGAGGCGCCGGGCGTACGCATCACCGGCCGCGCGCCTACCCTGGAGGACGTGGCCGACAACATCGAGAAGATCGCCGACCTCACGACCAACAAGGTCTATCGGACCTCGACGGAGGAGGTGGCGGCGGTGGTGGGCTCCTGAACGCCGGCGTCTCCACGGGCGACCGCCTGGCGCCGATCGGCGAGTGGCTGGCGCACGAGGGCCGCCTCGTGCTGCGGCCGGCCGCCTTCATCGAGCAACTGATGAACCGCGTGCTGCAGACCGGCATCCCGGTATGGCGCGCCTATATCGGCCTGCAGCTCGTCCATCCCCAGCTCCAGGCCATGGGCTACATGTGGCGGCGTGGCGAGAGGGTGCAGGAGATCGCCCGCGCCTGGGGAATCCAGTTCACGCCGGCCTATATCGGCAGCCCCCTGCAGGCGGCGCGCGAGCAGGGCCGGCTGGTACGCCATCGGCTGGCCAACCTCACGGAGCAGGACCACGTCCTGCTGCACGAGCTCAGGGCTGACGGCGGCGTCGACTACATGGCGCTGCCCATGCACATCCGCCGCGAGGGCGCGCTGCCCGTGGTCACCTTCGCCACCGACAATCGCCTGGGCTTCTCCGACGAGGACGTCGCCGACCTAACGCGGCTGGTCGACCTGATGGGCGCGGTGACCGAGATGCACATCGAGCACTCCGTCGCCGAGACCGTGGCCAACACCTATCTCGGACCCGAGGTCGGCCAGCGCGTGCTGAACGGCGCCATCCGCCGCGGCGAGGGCGAGGAGATCCGCGCCGTGCTGTGGTTCTCCGACCTGCGTGACTTCACCGGCATGAACGAGCGGTTGCCGGCAGCCGAAGTGCTGGATCTCCTGAACAACTACCTGCAGCTCGTCGGCGATGCGCTCAAGACCCATGGTGGGGAGATCCTGAAGTTCATCGGCGACGGCGTGATGGCCTACTTCCCGGCCGAGGATGCGCTGTTCCTGCCCATGGTGACGGGCCAGGCGGTGGGCGCCGCGCGGCAGCTGATCGCCGATATCGAGGCGGCCAACGAGGCGCGTGCCACGGTTGGCCACGAGCCGGTGCGATTCGGCGTCGGGCTGCATGTCGGCGACGTGACCTTCGGCAATGTCGGCACCGAGGACCGGCTCGACTTCACCGTCATTGGCCCCGCCGTCAATCGCGCCTCGCGATTGGAAGGCATGACCAAGGCACTGGGCGTGAAGGTCTGCGCCTCGGCCGAATTCAACGAAGCCTGCCAGGTGCCGATGAAGTCGCTCGGCAAGCACCGGTTGCGCGGCGTGCCTGCGCCGGTCGAGATCTTCACCCTGCCGGATTGACGCGCTTGCTAGACCAGGACCTTCCAGCCTTCGACCCAGCCCAGCGCTTCCTCGTCGGGCAGGGGCTGGCTCGAGGCATCGACCTCCAGGCGGTCGCCGAGCCTGCGCGCGCCGCAGAGCTCGAGCACCCTGTCGACCTTCTTGCCGCCGCCGCAGAACGTGTCCTGGTAGGTCATGTCGCCGAGCGCGATGACGCCGTAGCGATGGCCCGACAGGTCGGGCCGCTCGCGCCCCAGCGTCTCGGCGAGCGGCAGGATGTTGGTCGGGATGTCGCCCGAGCCGTGGGTCGCGCAGATCACCAGCAGGACATCGTGCGCCATGAGATCGGCGGTCGTCGCCGCCTTGTCGGTGACGTCGACGGCATGACCCGCCGCATCGAGCACCGGCTTCAGCGCATCGGCCACCATCTGGGCATTGCCCGATTCGGTGCCGACCAGGATCAGGATCGTGGTCATCGCCGAGGGGATAGGCCAGCACGTGCCGCGATGCGACGCGACCGGATGGCGCGGCTGGCGACGAGGGGGGCCGGCGTGTAAGGCTGCCGAACCATGGAACGAACCCCCGTCATCGCCGCTCTCGAAGGCGGCGTTTTAACCCTGATGCTCAACCGCCCGCAGCGGCTCAACGCCATGAACAACGCGTTGATCGAAGCGATGAACCACGAGCTGGCGCGCGCCCGCGACGATGCCGATATCCGCTGCGTGTTGCTGACCGGGCTCGGCCGCGGCTTCTGCGCCGGCGCCGATCTGTCGGGTGGCGGCACGGTCGATTCGACGGCCAACGTGCCGCCCGATCTCGGCGCCAACATGGATCGCATCTTCAATCCCATGATCCGCGCCATGCGCGAGCTGCCCAAGCCGATCGTCGGCGCCATCAACGGCGTAGCGGCGGGCGGCGGCGCCAACTTGGCGCTGGCCTGCGACATCGTCCTGGCGGCGCGGTCGGCGCGCTTCGACCAGGCCTTCGTGCGCATCTCGCTGCTGCCCGACCTCGGCGGCACGTATTTCCTGCCGCGCACCGTGGGCGACGCGCGGGCGCGCGGGCTTGCCATGCTGGGCAAGTCGGTGCCGGCCGAGGAGGCCGAGCGCATGGGCATGATCTGGCAGACCGTCGATGACGCGGCGCTGATGGCCGAAGCGACCAAGCTCGCGCGCCAGCTCGCCAGCGGGCCGACGCTGTCCTATGCCGCGATCAAGAAGGCGATCAACGCCGCCGCCACCAACACGCTCGACCAGCAGCTCGACCTCGAGCGCGACAGCCAGCGCGAGCTCGGCCGTAGCGCCGATTTCCGCGAGGGCGTGACGGCCTTCCTCGCCAAACGGCCGGCCGAGTTCGCAGGACGCTGAAGACCATGAGCTACACCGCCATCACCGTCGCCCACGACCAGGGCCTCGCCACGCTGACGCTGAACGCGCCGGACAAGCTCAATGCCGTCTCGCGCAAGATGATCGCCGAGCTGAAGGAGTGCTGGGAGGCGCTGGCCGCCGATGGCTCGGTGCGTGCCGTGCTGCTGACCGGCGCAGGCCGCGGCTTCTGCGCCGGCGCCGACCTCAGCGATCCCGACCGAGGCAAGGAGGGCGGCGATTCGGGCTCGGCGCTCGAGACGTTTTTCAATCCGGTGATCCGCCTGATGCGCTCGATGCCCAAGCCGATCGTGGCCGCGGTGAACGGACCGGCGGCCGGCGTCGGCATGAGCTTCGCGCTCGCCGCCGACATCGCGATCGCTGCGAAATCGGCGAGCTTCCTGCAGGCCTTCGCCCGTATCGGCCTGCTGCCCGATGGCGGCAGCACCTGGTTCCTGCCGCGCCTGGTCGGTGAGCAGCGGGCGCGCGCGCTCGCCATGCTGGCGCCCAAGATCAGCGCCGAGCAGGCCAAGGAGTGGGGCCTGATCTGGGATGTCGTCGAGGACGGCGAGCTGATGAAGACGGCGACCGAGGTGGCGCGCGGCCTGGCCGACGGGCCGACCCTGTCGCTGGCGCGCATCAAGGAGGCGATGAACCGCGCCTCGGGCAATCCGCTCAGCCAGCAGCTCGATCTCGAGCGCGACTTCCAGCGCGAGCTCGGCCGCAGCGAGGATTTCAAGGAAGGCGTTTTGGCCTTCCTCGCCAAGCGCAAGCCCGCCTTCAAGGGCAAGTAGGGGGAAAGCAAGCATGACGACGCCGCACAAGGAGATCACCTCGGGCCTGAAATTTCCGGAAGGGCCCGTCGCCATGCCCGACGGCTCGGTGATCCTGGTCGAGATCGGGCGCCAGACGCTGACCCGCGTCACGCCCGACGGCAAGCAGCACGTGATCGCAAACCTGGGCGGCGGTCCAAACGGCGCGGCCATGGGCCCCAAGGGTAAGATCTACGTGACCAACAACGGTGGCTTCAACTGGATCACGCTGCCGGACGGCCGCACGTTCCCGGGCACGGCGCCGGCCGACTACAAAGGCGGCTCGATTCAGGTGGTCGATCCCGAGACCGGCAAGTTCGAGACGCTTTACGATTCGTGCGACGGCCGCAAGCTGAACGGACCCAACGACCTGGTGTTCGACGATGCCGGCGGCTTCTGGTTCACCGACCTCGGCAAGACGCACGAGCGCCACACCGACCGCGGCGCGGTCTACTACGCCAAGGCCGATGGCTCGAAGATCGAGGAGAAGATCTTCCCGCTGGAGCGGCCCAACGGCTGCGGCCTCTCGCCGGACGGCAAGACGCTCTATGTCGTGGAGACGCCGACCGCGCGCTGCTGGTCGTTCGAGCTCTCTTCGCCGGGCGAGATCAAGTCGGCCAACGGGCCGTTCCGCGGCGAGAAGGGTCGCGTGGTCACGGGGCTGGGCGGCTATCAGATGTTCGATTCGCTCGCCGTCGATTCGGCGGGCCATATCTGCGTCGCCACCCTGATCACCGGCGCGGTCTCCGACATCTCGCCCGACGGCAAGTCGGTGACGCAGTACAAGTTGCCCGACCCGATGGTCACCAACGTCTGCTTCGGCGGCAAGGATCTGCGTACGGCCTTCGCCACGCTCTCGCTCACCGGCAAGCTGGTGAGCTTCGAATGGCCGCGGCCGGGGCTCAAGCTCGAGTATCTCAACAAGTAGGCCGCTTGTGGCGCGCGGGCGAAAGCAGAACGCCCCGCCCAATCGCGGCGGCATGGCGTTCGGCCGCAACCTCATGGTGCTGGCCGCGGTGATCTTGGCCATCGGCATCTACGGCGTCGCGCGGGGCGCGCTGACGCTGAAGTGGCCGCGCGCCGATGCCACCATCACCAGCGCCGAGCTGCTGCGCCAGACCAGCACCAGCCGCGGCCCCGACGGCCGCTCGATCGAGGACGGTTGGAACAGCTTCCATGTGCTCTATCAGTATCGTGTCGGCGATCGCGACTACGTGGCGGGCGGCGTCGAGCCTTACGACTTCGGAATGCAGAACTCCGCCGGTGCCGCGAAGATGAGGGAGCGCCATCCCATCGGCTCGCAGGCCAAGGTCGCCTACGATCCCGGCAATCCCGCTGTGGCCTTTCTCGAGCCGGGACCGAGCTCGTTCGCGCTCACGCTGTCGGGCATCGGCGCGTTCATGCTGCTGGTCGGCTGGTGGGTTCGAGCCAAGGCCGCGCAAGGCATCGGCACCATCAATGAGGAGGGCGCCACCGAGCGCATCGCGAAGGCACGACGAGACGGCGATCCGCTGCCCTAGCCCTCTGCTGGTGCCGATGCTCGCCTCGGTTTTTGGCGGTCCATGGTCGCCAAAACTATAGTTGATCTATGTGAGCACTTTAGTTATATTTGCCGTGTGTCGCCATACGGCGGCTCCGCTCTATGCATCGTTCATCCGACACCACCGCGCGCGGCTGCCGTCGGGCCGGTTCATCTGGCCGAGCGAAATCCCGTTGCGATATTTGCGGAAATGTCCGAATTCGCCGGCAAGCCCCCACAAATAGTGGGTCGACGTCCGACGCAGCACTACGACCTACGTCGGAAATGCCGATAATGCCGGAAACTCATCTCACTGCCGAACAGCGCCTATCCCTTGGCCAGCGCCCGCACCTCGCGGCTGGCGACGATCTTGCCGGTGGCGTAGGCCTCGTGGTTGGCGTCGACGTCGCCCAGCTTGTAGCGGTAGTTCACCATCATGGCGTAGGACTGCTTCAGCCCGTTGGCGCTGGTGTCGGCGAGCCAGTTCAGCCGTTCGACCACCGCGCCGTTGCCGAGATGGAAATGCGCCACGCGATCGAGCGCGCGGCCTTTCTCGTCGGTCGTCGTGAGGTAGCGCGCCGCCAGCCTCGACAGGATGGGGCGCAGCGCCTTGTTGATCGCCGGCACCTCCCACCAGGTCGGCCGGTCGAGCAGTTGGCGCACGGCGGCGGCGCCGGCGGCCTGGTTGGTCACCGGCACCAGCGAGGCGATCTCGCCCTGCGTCAGCGCATCGTCGCCTTCGTTCTTCAGGCGGCCGTCGACGTGCTGGCGCAGGCCGGGGATCGGCGAGAGGGTGGCGAAGTCCTTGATGTTGGGCAGGTCGCGGGCGAGCTGCTCGGCCACGCGCTTGATCAGGAAGTTGCCGAAGCTGATGCCGGCCAGGCCCTGCTGGCAGTTGGAGATCGAATAGAAGATCGCCGTGTTGGCGTCCTTGGGATCGTGCGTCTCGGCGCGCGCATCGAGCAGGCGCTGCACGTTGCCCGCCATGCCGTCGACCAGCGCCACCTCGACGAAGATCAGCGGCTCGTCCGGCATGCGCGGATGGAAGAAGGCAAAGCAGCGGCGGTCCGAATCCAGCCGGTTCTTGAGATCGCGCCACGAGCGGATGGCATGCACGGCCTCGTAGTCGACCAGCTTCTCGAGCAGCGCCGCGGAAGCTTTCCAATCGATGCGCACCAGGTCGAGGAAGCCGACGTCGAACCAGGCACTGAGCAACGGACGCAGATCCTCGCTCAGCGCCCGCGCGGCGGCATCGCTCTTGCCCAGGGTCAACAGCTCGGCGCGCAAGTCGACCACGAACTTCACGCCCTGCGGCACGCCGACGAACTCGCGCAGCAGGCGCACCGCCGGCGGCTCGAGCGCGCGGACCAGGGCGCGCGGCGGCTCCTTGCCGGCGCGCCAGCGCTCGACGGCGGCCGCCGCCGCCTCGCGCGGCAGGCCGTAGCCGTGGGCAAGCGTCAGCAGGAACTTCTTGCGGCCTGCGGGCGACAGCGAGAGGTAGGCCTGTCCCAGCTCCGCCGCGCGCCCGCGCCGCGCCGTCTCGCCGCCCTTGCCCTCGAGGCAGGCGTCGATGCGGCCCTTCAGGCGCGGGATGTCGTCGTCCGGCAGGTCGGGTCTGAGCGGCAGGCCTGCGACTTCGCGGGCGCCACGGGCGGTTTCGACGAAGGCATTGCGCAGGCGTTCGATCGTACGGGGGACAGTGTTCGAGAAGGGAAGTGCCATGACCCGATTATGTCACGGCGAACGTGTCACTCCAGTGGCACGCGTGAACGAAGCTTCACTTGTTAAGGGTCTGCCAAAGATACCAGCTCGCCACCGTACGGAAGGGCCGCCATTTCTCGCCGGCCTTGGCCAGCGCCTCAGGCGTGGGCAGCGTGCGCTTGCGAAACGCTGTCGCATAGGCCTTGCGCAGGCTGTAGTCGTCGACTGGCAACACGTCGGGCCGGCCGAGCCGGAACATCAGGAACATCTCGGCGCTCCAACGGCCGATGCCGCGCACCTCGATCAGCCGCTCGATCAGCGTGCCGTCGTCGAGTAGATGCGCCTCATCGAGCGTCGGCAACCGACGTTGCGCGACCTTCTCCGCAAGGTCGCGCAAAGCCAGCACCTTGGCGCGCGACAGGCCGACGCCGCGCAGCCTGTCGTCGGCCGTGCGCTGGATGTGCGCCGGCGTGAAGCCATCCTTGGCACGCGGATAGAGCGCTTCGATACGGCCGTAGATGGTGGCCGCGGCCTTGTTGGACAGCTGCTGATAGACGATCGCCTCGGCCAGTGCGCCGAACAGGCTGCGCGAGACTTTCAGCTGCATGCCGAACGGGCCGACCACGCCGATCACCTCGGCCAGCCCCGGGTCGGCCTTGCGCAGGTGAGCGACGGCACGCTTGGGATCGAAGCCGAAGCCCGTCATCGCCGGTCGAACAACGGGCCGGCCGAAAGCGCCGCGGCACCCTCGATCTCCAGGATGCGCCGCTTGGTGGCGACGCCGCCCGAGGCTGAGAAGCCGCCCATCTTGCCGTCGGCGCCCAGCACGCGGTGGCAGGGCACGATGATGGCGATGGGATTGCGCCCCAATGCCTGACCGACCTCGCGCGACTCGTGCGGCACGCCCAAGCGCTTGGCGATCTCGCCGTAGGTCATGGTCCGGCCGGGCGGAATGGTGCGCGCGACCTCGTAGACCTTGCGATGGAACTCGGGCGCATCGGCGAGATCGATCGGGATGTCGCTGAGATCCATCGCCTCGCCGTTCAGGAGCGCCAGGATGCGCTCGATGATACGCTGCACGCCGGGTGGCGGCGTGCTCTCGACCGCGCCCGACCAGCGCTGCTGCAGGCGCGCGCGCGTGGCTTGGACGGTCGCCAACGGCAGATGGAAGCCGGCAATGCCCTTGGCATTCCAGGCGATGCCGCAGCTGCCGATCGGCGTGTCAAAAAGGGCAAAGGCTTGGGCGGCCATGGCCGCACGGTCCACCTAACCAGTCATCCCGTCAAGTAGGCTTTCAGGCCGGCGATTCAGGCCGCTTGGCGCAGGCGCGCGACCTCGCTCTCGACCATGGCGCGATAGGGCCCGCGGCGGCGCATCAGATCGTCGGGCGGGCCGTCCTGCAGCACGCGCCCGTGCTCGAGGAAGACGATGCGGTCGAAGCCGCGCAAGGTCGACAGGCGGTGGGCGATGGCGATCACGGTGCGGCCCTGCATCAGCCGGTCCAGCGCCTGGCGGATCATCTCCTCGGCCTCGGTGTCGAGCGACGACGTCGCCTCGTCGAGCAGCACGATCGGCGAGTCCTTCAAGAGCGCGCGGGCGATGGCGATGCGCTGGCGCTGGCCGCCCGACAGGCGCGTGCCGCGGTCGCCGACGATGGTCGAGTAGCCGCTGGGCAGCGCCTCGATGAAGTCGCAGCGCGCCGCTTCGGCCGCCGCCCTGACCTCGACGTCGGAGGCCTCGGGCCGCCCATAGCGGATGTTCTCCAGGATCGAGCGGTGCAACAGCGAGATGTCCTGCGGCACGAAGGAGATGGCGCGGCGCAGGCTCTCCTGCGTGATGTGGGCGATGTCCTGGCCATCGATCAGGATGCGGCCGCGCTCGAGGTCGTGGAAGCGCTGCAGCAGGGCGAGCGCCGTCGACTTGCCGCTGCCCGAAGGTCCGACCAAGCCGGTGCGACGACCCGCGGTGATGTCGAGCGTGAAGTTCTCGAATACCCGACGGCCGCCGGGATAGCTGAAGGCGACGTTGTCGAAGGCCGCGTGCGGCATGCGCTCGCTCCGCCACGCCAGCGGCACTGCCGCGGGATGCTCGCGCAGTTCGTGCTCCTGCAGCAGCGTGCCGATGGCCTCGGCCAGACGCGCCATGTGCTGCGTGACGTCGACCAGCGCCACGGCGAGGTCGCGCGTGGCATGCAGCACCGTGAAGCCCAGCGTGCACACCAGCACGACGTCGCCGGCACTCGCCTGACCGCGCTGCCACAGCACGATCGCCCAGGCGAGCACCGCCACGGTCAGCACGATGGTCAGAACGGCATGCAGCAGGCGCACCCGCTCCAGGTACTGCAGGCTGCGGCGGCGCGCGGTCAGCTCGCGGCCGACCGTGCGGTCGAACCGGCTGTGCTCGCGATGGATGGCGCCGAAGGTGCGGACCAGCGGCATGTTGCCGATGACGTCGGCCAGCTCGCCCTCGACCTTGGCCGCACGATTGGCGAAGCCGTGATGCAGGGGCGTGCCGCGGGCCGCCAGCTTGAACAGCAGCAGCATGACCAGGGCCGCGATGGCGGTGAGGGCCGCCGCCATCGGCACGCTGACGACGGCGAGGAAGCCGATGGCGCACAGCGTCGCCAGGCAGGGCGGCAGGACGTTCCAGATGAAAAGATTCTCCACTGCGAATGCGGCATTTGACGTCGCGGTGATGCGGCCCGTCAGCGTGCCGGCCAGTCGCTGCGAGAAATAGTTCGGCGCATGTCCCGTGAGATGGCGAAAGAGCTCGCTGCGCAGATCGCCGGTGACGCCGACGAAGGCATGGCTGGTGATCCAGCCGGCCAGACGCCACAACAGATTGTCGGCGGCGATCAATGACACCAGCAGCGCGAAGGCAAGCCAGATCGCGCCGTCGGCCGCGTTGCCCGACAGGACGTCGACCAGGAATTTCACGCCATACTGCGAGCTCACCGAGCAGGCGACGGCGCCGATCACCGCCGCGAGGATCGCGGCATGCGACAGCGGCCGCCGGCGCACGTAGCGCAGCAGGAAAGCAACGGGTCGTTTGGCGTAGGCGCTGAGGCGATCCATTCCGTTCGTCACGATTTTGGGGTCCTCTGTCGTTACCGAAGATTCGCGAGACGCGCTGTGACAAAAAAAGGGCTGCCGCCCGCGGACCACATTTCGCGGTCAACACCGGCTACGCTCATTCGTCGAACCCCGGTCCAAGCCGGGGTTTGTCGTGTCCGGCCACAGCGTTCAACAAGGAGGCGGGTTTCATGCGAATTGCGCAAATTGCACCGTTGACCGAGGCGATCCCACCGGAACTGTACGGAGGCACCGAGCGCGTCGTGTCCTGGCTCACCGAAGAGCTCGTGGCGCTTGGTCACGACGTCACGTTGTTCGCCAGCGGTAACTCGCGCACCGCGGCCAAGCTCGAAGCGATGTGGCCGCGCGCCCTGCGTCTCGACGACACGGTGCGCGACCCGATGGCGCTGCACATCGCCATGCTGGAGCGCGTGCGCCGGCTCTCCAGCCGCTTCGACGTCCTGCATTTCCATCTCGATTATCTGCCCTTCTCGGTGTTCTCGCGGCAGGCCACGCCGTTCATCACCACCATGCATGGCCGCCTCGACCTGCCCGAACATCAAACGGTGTTCAACGCGTTTGGCTCCGTGCCGGTCATCTCGATCTCCGACATGCAGCGCAAGCCGGTGCCGCAGGCACGTTGGATGAAGACGATCTATCACGGCCTGCCTGGAGACCTGCTGACTCCAGGCAAGGTAGAACCTGCATACCTCGCTTTCCTCGGACGCATCGCGCCGGAGAAGTCGGTCGATCGCGCGATTCGAATCGCGGTGGAGGCGGGGCTGCCGCTCAAGATTGCTGCCAAGGTCGATCGCGTCGATCGCGATTACTTCGAGCGCGACATCCGGCCGATGCTCGACCTGCCGGGCGTCGAGTACATCGGTGAGATCGACGATTCGCAGAAGTCGGCATTCCTGGGTAACGCGCTGGCGCTGCTCATGCCTATCGACTGGCCCGAGCCGTTCGGCCTGGTGATGATCGAAGCGATGGCCTGCGGCACGCCCGTCATCGCCTTCCCCAGCGGCTCGGTGCCCGAGGTCATCGAGCATGGCGTGACCGGATTGATCGTCGATAGCGAGGCCGCTGCCGTCGACGCCATCCGCAATCAGCTCGCACACCTGTCGCGCCCGCGCATCCGCGCCCGCTTCGAGGAGCGTTTCACCGCGCGTCGCATGGCCGAGGAATATCTGGAAATCTATCGCGACCTGATCGCCGGCAACCGGCGCCGGCGTCCGAGGACGATCAACGGCGCCAAGCCCGCCGATCAACATATCGATGACCGTCATCAAACTGGAATGGATCGTGGGCTATATGTAGCGGATTGAGCTGTTTTCGGAGTGCTTGAGTGGCTGATCCGCGAGGCGAGAGCCGAGTCCGCCTGAAGCATGCGGTACGCCGCCATCGAGCATTGTCCCGGGAAGGTCTTCTCGAACGCCTGTTCGAGCGGCTGTTCCGCGGCCTGGTCTACACGCAGATCTGGGAAGACCCGGAGATCGACCTCGAGGCGCTGGCGCTCGGCCCCGACTGCCATGTCGTCGCCATCGCCTCGGGCGGCTGCAATGTGCTCTCCTACCTGACGGCCGATCCGGCCAAGATCACCGCCGTCGATCTCAGCCTGGCGCATGTCGCGCTGAACCGGCTGAAGCTCACGGCCGCCCGCCGTCTGCCGACGTGGCAGGCGTTCTACCGCTTCTTCGGCGCGGCCGACGATCCGGCCAACATCGACGCCTACGATCGGTTGATCGCGCCCTATCTCGACGTCGAGAGCCGTCTTTACTGGCAGGGCCGCAGCCTGCATCAGGGTGGCCGGCGTCGGATCTCGATCTTCGCGCGCAATGCCTACCGGCACGGCGTGCTCGGCCGCTTCATCGGCGTCAGCCACGTGGCGGCGCGTCTCTACGGCGTCGACCTGCGCCAGCTTCTGACCGCCCGGTCGATCGAGGAGCAGCGGCGCTTCTTCGAGACCATGCTGGCGCCGTTGTTCGACAAGCCCGCGGTGCGCTGGGCGACGGCCAATCGCCTGTCCCTCTACGGTCTCGGCATCCCGCCGGCCCAGTACGAGGCGCTGGCCGGCGGCAGCGACATGCGCACCGTGCTGCGCTCGCGCGTCGAGCGGTTGGCCTGCGGCTTCAGCCTCGACGACAACTACTTCGCCTGGCAGGCCTTCGGCCGCTCCTACGCCGGTGAGGCGAATGGCCCGCTGCCGCCCTATCTCCGGCGCGAACATTTCCATGCCGTGCGCAGCCGCGCCAATCGCGTCGAGGTGATGAACCGGTCGATCACGGAGTACCTCGCGAGCTGCCCCGATGCGTCGCGCGACCGCTACATCCTGCTCGACGCCCAGGACTGGATGACCGACGACCAACTTGACGCGCTGTGGCGCCAGATCACGCGCACCGCCAAGCCTGGCGCGCGCGTCATCTTCCGGACGGCGGCCGAACCGTCGTTGCTGACGGGACGGCTCGATCCCGACCTGCTGGGCCGCTGGCACTACGAGGAGACGCTGTCGCGCGAGCTCACCGACCGCGACCGTTCGGCGATCTATGGCGGCTTCCATCTCTATGTCCTCGAGGGCTGACGTGGCGGGCGAGGCGGCTTTGATGGACCGCATCTATCGGCGACAGCGTCACGTCTATGATCTTACGCGCAAGTACTACCTGCTGGGCCGCGACGAGCTGATCGACCGGCTGGCGCCGCCGGCCGACGGCCGCGTGCTCGAGATCGGCTGCGGCACCGCGCGCAACCTGATCGCCGCCGCGCGCCGATGGCCGCAGGCGCGGTTTTACGGCATCGACATCTCGGGCGAGATGCTCAGCACCGCGCGCCAGGTCGTGGCACGCACCGAGGTTGGCGACCGCATCGTGCTGGCGCGCGCCGACGCCACCGCCTTCGATCCCGCCTGGCTGTTCGGCGTCCCCTGCTTCTCGCGCGTTTTCTTCTCCTACAGCCTGTCGATGATCCCCGGCTGGACCTCGGCGCTGGCGCAGGCGACGACCTGGCTGGCGCCGGATGGCGAGCTGCATATCGTCGACTTCGGCGGCCAGGAGCGGTTGCCGGTGCTGTTCCGCGCCGGCCTGCGGCGCTGGCTGCGCCATTTTCATGTCAGCCCGCGCGATGCGCTGCAGGCCGAGCTGTCGTCGCTCGCCCGCCAATGCGGCAAGGTCGTGCGCTTCGAACGCCCCTACGGCGGCTACGCCCAATACGCGCAGTTCCGACGGTAAGGTTGTCGCCCGGCTCTGCGTGATAGACTTGGAGTCCAATGGACTCCCTGATCACGGCCGCCGCGCGCGCCCTGGCAACGGGCGATCTTTTGGGCGCCCTGAAGCGGGTCGCCCTGCGCGACGATCCGCCGGCCCTTGCCCTTCGCGGCATCGCAATGGCGCAGCTTGGCGATTTCGACCGGGCCAAGGTTCTCTTGCGCCGTGCCGCCCGCGCCTTCGGCCCGAGGGAAGCCGTGGCCCGGGCGCGCTGCGTCGTCGCCGAGGCCGAGATCGCCCTGGTCTCGCGCGACCTGGGCTGGCCGGCGAAGACGCTCGATGCGGCGCGGGCGACCCTCGAGGCGCATGGCGATCCCATCAATGCCGCCCATGCCCGTATCCTCGAGCTCCGGCGCCTGCTCCTCATTGGCCATCTCGACGAGGCCGAGCGGGTGCTTGCCGGCGTCGATCCCGCGCCCTTGCCGGCGGCGTTGAAAGCCAACCACGAGCTGGTCGTGGCCGGGATCGCGCTGCGGCGCCTGAGCACGAAGACCGCGCGGGCGGCTCTCGCCCGGGCGACGCGTGCGGCGCACGACGCCGGCATTCCGGCGCTGATCGCCGAGGTCGACAGCGCATCGCAGGTGCTGGACGCGCCAGCGGCGCGGCTGGTGACGCAGGGCGACCAACGGCTCCTCAGGCTCGAGGACGTCGAGGCGCTGCTGGAATCGAAGGCGCTCGTCGTCGATGCGTGCCGACATGCCGTGCGTGATGCCGGCACGGTGGTCTCACTCGCACGGCGTCCGGTCCTGTTCGCGCTCGCCCGGGCGTTGGGCGAGGCGTGGCCGGCCGACGTGCCGAGGGCCACGCTCATTGCGCGGGCATTCCGCGGCCGGCATGCCGACGAATCGCATCGCGCGCGGTTGCGGGTGGAGATCGGCCGGCTGCGCTCGGCGCTTCGCAAGCTGGCCGACGTGAGCGCGACCAGCCAGGGGTTTGCGCTGGCGCCGCGGCGCAATCGCGAGATCGTCGTCCTGGCGCGGCCCGTCGAGGAGGAGCATGCGGAAGTTCTTGCCTTCCTGGCCGATGGCGAATCGTGGTCGAGCTCGGCCCTAGCGTTGGCCCTGGGGGCCAGCCAGCGGACCGTGCAGCGCGCCCTCGATGCGCTGGCGGCGGCAGGGAAGGTTCAATCGTTCGGCCTCGGGCGGGCGCGTCGCTGGCTCAGCCAGCCGGTGCCGGGTTTCACGACAACCTTGTTACTCCCCGGTCCACTGCCGAGCGACTAGATCAGACGTGGCTGTCACCCCGAGCGCAGCGAGGGGCCTTGGTCGAGGAGAAACGACATGAAACGATCCCCCGCTGAAATCCTCCGTGAATACGGACCGTTCCCCGGTGCCGACCGCGTGAACGGCGTCACCTTCGATGGCCGGCACGTCTGGTTTGCCACCGGAGATGCGTTGAAGGCCTTCGATCCGGCGAACGGCAACGTCGAGCGCTCGATCGACGTCGCCTCGCATGCGGGAACGGCTTTCGACGGCCGGCACCTGTTCCAGATCGCCGAGGATCGCATCCACAAGATCGACCCCAAGACCGGCCAAGTGCTGGCGACGATCCCGGCTCCCGGCAACGGCGGCGATTCGGGCCTCGCCTGGGCCGAAGGCACGTTGTGGGTGGGCCAGCATCGCGGCCGCAAGATCCACCAAATCGATCCCGAGACCGGCGCCATCCTACGCACCATCGAATCCAATCGCGTCGTCACCGGCGTCACCTGGGTCGACGGCGAGCTCTGGCACGGCACCTGGGAGGGCGAGGAGAGCGACGTGCGGCGGATCGATCCGCGGACGGGCGAGGTCCTGGAAAGTCTGGAGATGCCGGCCGGCACCGGCGTGTCGGGCCTCGAATCCGACGGCGGCGATCGGTTCTTCTGCGGCGGCGGCACCAGCGGCAAGGTGAGGGCTGTCCGTCGGCCCAAGAAATGATCTTCCTCCCCTCTCATGTTCCTCTCCCCCTAACGGGCAGGGCTATCGCATGTGGCCCATTTTGCGGGGCTTGGCGAAAGGTTGGAATCCGCCGAGCTGTGCCAGCGCAATTTCGGAATCCGCCGGCCGCCCTTGGTGCACGATCGGAATCCGAAAACGCCACATGCGATTGCCCTGCCCTAACGGGGGAGAGGAACATGAGTTGTCTCGAGGAAGGCGTCAGGCCGACACGACCTCGATCAGCTCGACATTGCCCTTGCCGTTGAGCGCGATCGGGCCGCGACTGCGGCCGCGGCACTCGTGGCAGACCGAGGCGATGCGCGCCGTCGTGTCGACCGCATCGCCCAGAGGTCGAACTAGAAGCGTTGGCTGCCCATGATGCCGGCTACCACTAGGCCGAGCTGTCGCGCTTTGGCCGGCTTCTTTTGGGGACAATCGGCATCCGGCGCTTCCTGTGGGAATGCCCGCCAAGGTTCGGCGGTCTCATAGGGTGAGCAGCCAAGCCTCCCCCACGGCGGTTCCGCCCCTAGGAATTTACTCGATTTTCGCAACCGTCGAGGGAAAAGCTTGCCGAGCCGCGTGCGGCAGCGCGGGCTGCCCTGCAATGCCCCGACCGGCAAGGCACTGGCGAGGCGGGGGGCGCAGTGCTAACCGGGCAGACGCAAAGTGTGGGAGTACCCAGGATGACCGAAGCCTTCATCTGCGACGCCATTCGCACCCCCGTCGGACGCTACAACGGTGGCCTCGCCGCCATGCGCGTCGACGATCTCGCGGCCCATCCGATCAAGGCGCTGATGCAACGCAACGCCAATGTCGACTGGGGTTCGGTCGACGACGTGATCTATGGCTGCGTCAACCAGGCGGGCGAGGACAATCGCAATGTCGCCCGCATGGCCGGCCTGCTGGCCGGCCTGCCGGTCGAGGTGGCGGGCGCCACGGTCAACCGCCTGTGCGGCTCGGGGCTGGAGGCGGCGGGCCACGCGGCCCGCGCCGTCAAGCTCGGCGAGGCCGACATGATGATCGCGGGCGGCGTCGAGGGCATGACGCGCTCGCCCTATGTCATGGGCAAGTCCGAGGGTGCGTTCGACCGCGGCATGAAGCTCGAAGACACGGTGCTGGGTTGGCGCTTCATCAATCCGCGCATGAAGGCCGTCTACGGCGTCGACCCGATGGGCCAGACCGCCGAGAACGTCGCCGGTGAGCACCAGATCAGCCGCACCGACCAGGACGCCTTCGCCTATCGCAGCCAGCGCCGCTGCAAGGCCGCGCAGGATCGCGGCTTCTTCGACAAGGAGATCATCAAGGTCTGCGTCAAGAAGGGTAAGACCGAGATCATCGTCGACAAGGACGAGCATCCGCGCGGCGACACCACGATGGAGACACTGTCCAAGCTGCCGGCGGCATTCCGCGACGGTGGCTCGGTGACGGCGGGCAACTCGTCGGGCATCAACGACGGCGCCTGCGCCATGATCGTGGCCTCGGAAGCGGCCGCCAAGGCCAACGGCCTCACGCCGCGGGCGCGCATCCTCGCCGCAGTATCGGCCGGCGTGCCGCCGCGCGTCATGGGCATCGGCCCGGTGCCGGCGACGCAGAAGCTTCTCGCCAAGCTCGGCATGACCATCCGCGACTTCGACGTGGTCGAGCTCAATGAGGCGTTCGCCGCCCAGGCGCTGGCCGTGCTGCGCCAGCTCGGCCTGTCGGACGACGCTGAGAACGTGAACCCCAATGGCGGCGCCATCGCGCTCGGCCATCCGCTGGGCGCCTCGGGCGGCCGGCTGATGATCACGGCGCTGAACCAGCTCGAGGTCACCGGCGGCCGGCGTGCGCTCTGCACCATGTGCATCGGCGTCGGCCAGGGCATCGCACTCGCCATCGAGCGCGTCTGATGCGGCGGGCGCTTCTCGCCGCCGTCGTCGCCCTTCTCGCAGCTACCGCCCCCTTAACGGGATACGCTCAGGTCGAGCCGCGCTTCACCAAGGAGCTCGGCTCGAACGCGCCGGGCTCGGGCGACCAGGTCGTGCCGCGCTACGCCGGCTCGTTCGTCCTGGCGCAGACGCGCAAGGACTTCGACGAGCTCACCCTGCCGCTCGGCAAGGCGATCGGCGCGTCCTACTACCAAGAGCCCGACAAGAAGCTGCGTTACGAGAAGACGCAGGTCGTCGAGGGACGGCTGACGCGCACCGTCTATGTGATCCCCGAGGGGCGCTCGACGCTCGAAGTCCTGCGCAACTACACCGGCGAGCTCGAGGCCAAGGGCGCCAAGACCCTGTTCCAGTGCAGCAAGGCCGAGTGCGGCGAGGAGTTCCACAAGCTCTATGCCGTGGCCCGGGCGCTGAAGCCGGAAGGTGCCGCGTATAACCGCGAGCGCCGTGATCTCACGTCCAATGCCCTGGAGTATGTCGATCCGGCGGCCGACCAGCGGCTGTGGGTCGGCGAGTGGAAGCGTGAAAGCGGCGGCGACGTCTATGTCTCGATCTATGTCGCGACCCAGACGGGCGGCTCGATGGGCAATATCTCGGCGGCGCTGAAGGGCCGCGTGCTGGCCATCGTCGAGGTGCTCGAGACCAAGGCCATGCAGCAGAACCTGGCCTTCGTCTCGGCCGATCAGATCGGTGGCGCGCTGGGCAAGGACGGGCGTGTCGCGATCTACGGCATCTACTTCGATTTCGACAAGGCCGACATCAAGCCCGAATCCGACAAGTAGCTCGCGGAGATGGCGACCCTGCTGAAGTCCACGCCTGGGCTGAAAGTCTTCATCGTCGGCCACACCGACAACAAGGGCACCTTGGCCTACAACACCGACCTGTCGCAGCGCCGCGCCGAGGCCGTCGCCAAGGCGCTGGCCGCCAAGTACGGCATCGCCGCCGACCGCATGGTCGCCAAAGGCGTCGGCCCGCTCAGTCCCCTGGCGCCCAACGACAGCGAGGACGGCCAGGCGAAGAACCGGCGGGTGGAGCTGGTGAAGCAGTAGTCTCCTCATCCTCCTCCCCCGTCATACGGGGGAGGGTAGGGAGGGGGCGAGCCGCAGTGGCGGCCTATCAGATTTCAGATCTGAAATTGGAGGAGGCGGTACTGACGCCTTCCCCCTCCCGGCCTCCCCCGTATGACAGAGGAGGTGGATGAGGGGCTACGCCGTCGCGTTCAAATTGATCCCGGCTTGGCGCATCTCGGTCAGCATGCGCTTCTTGCTGCCGTCGAGGTCGATGGCGGCGGTCGCTTCCTGGACCACGGCGACGTCGAAGCCGGCCTGTCGCGCATCGATCGCCGACCAGGCGACACAGTAGTCGAGCGCCAAGCCGCAGAAGATCAGCCGCGTGAAGCCGCGTGCCTTCAGGTAGCCGTCCAATCCGGTGCGCGTCATGCGGTCGTTCTCGCGGAATGCCGAGTACGAATCGATGCCTGCATGGAAGCCCTTGCGCACGATCATCTGCGCCTTGGTGATCTCGAGCTCAGCATGGAATTCCGCACCCGATGTGCCCTGCACGCAATGGTCCGGCCACAGCGTCTGCTGGCCGTAAGGGAACTGCGTTGTGGTGAAGGGCTCGGCATCGCGCCAGGCGCTGGCGAACGAGGCGTGGCCCGGCGGATGCCAGTCCTGCGTCAGAACGACATGGTCGTGGCGGCCGATCAGGCGGTTGACCAGCGGCACGATCGCGCGCGCCCCCGGGACGGCGAGAGCGCCGCCCTCGCAGAAATCGTTCTGCACGTCGACCACGATCAGCGCCTCGTTCGGCATTACGCACGCTCCGTCACAATGGCGGTATGTCTCCGCGGCCCTGTTCCTCCTCGAAGGCGGCAGCCCAGCTGTCGAGCGAGCCGCCTTCGATGGCGTCCCTGAGGCCGCGCATGATGTCCTGGTAATATTGCAGATTGTGCCACGTCAAAAGCATCGCCCCAAGGATCTCCTCGACGCGGATCAGGTGATGCAGATAGGCGCGGCTGTGATGCCGGCAGGCGGGACAGGCACACTGCTCGTCGATAGGCCGATGATCGTCGCGATGGCGGGCGTTGCGCAGATTGAGCTCGCCGCGGCGCGTAAAAGCCTGAGCCGTGCGGCCGCCGCGCGTCGGCAGCACGCAGTCGAACATGTCGATGCCGCGTTTCACGGCGCCGACGATATCAGCTGGCCGCCCCACGCCCATCAGGTAGCGCGGCCGGTCGTCGGGCAGCATCGGCGTTGTCACATCAAGAACACCGAACATCGCCTGCTGGCCCTCGCCGACGGCCAGGCCACCCACGGCATAGCCGTCGAAGCCGATGTCGATCAGGGCCTTGACGCTTTCGGCCCGCAGATCGGGAAAGACGCTGCCCTGCACGATGCCGAACAGGCCGTAGCCCGGCCGGTCGACGAAGGCGCGCCGGCCGCGCTCGGCCCATTTCATCGACAGTCGCATGGAGAAGGCGGCGGCGTCCTCGGCAACCGGCCAACTCGTGCATTCGTCGAACGACATGGTGATGTTGGTGTCGAGCAGGTGCTGGATCTTGATCGAGCGCTCGGGCGTCAGCCGATGCTGCGAGCCGTCGAACGGCGAGCGGAAGGTGACGCCGTCGGGATCGAGCTTGCGCAGGTCCTTCAGCGACATCACCTGGAAGCCACCCGAATCGGTCAGTATGGGCCGCGGCCAGTTCATGAACTTGTGCAGGCCGCCCTGCGCCGCGACGCGCTCCGCGCCCGGCCGCAGCATCAGGTGGAAGGTGTTGCCCAGCACGATCTCCGCGCCGGTCTCGGCGACCGACTGCGGCAGCATCGCCTTGACGGTGCCGCCGGTGCCGAGCGGCATGAAGGCCGGCGTCTCGACGGTGCCGTGCGCCGTGCCGATGCGGCCGCGTCGCGCCGCGCCGTCGGTGCCCAGCAATTCGAAGGAAAGACTCATCGCCGCAACAAACAACAATCGCCGTAGGAATAGAAGCGGTATCGCTCGCGCACGGCATGCGCATAAGCGGCCTTCATGCGCTCCAGGCCGGCGAAAGCCGAGACCAGCATGAAAAGCGTCGAACGCGGCAAATGAAAGTTGGTCAGCAGCAGGTCGACGGCGCGGAAACGAAAGCCCGGCGTGATGAAGATGTCGGTCTCGCCGATCCAGGCGGCGACGGCGCCGTCATGATCGCGCGCCACCGTTTCCAGGAGCCGCAGCGCCGTCGTTCCGATCGAAACGACGCGTCCGCCGCGGGCGCGCGTCTCGGCGATGGCCTGGGCGGTGATGGCCGGCACCTCGCCCCATTCGGCGTGCATGGTGTGCGCGTCGGTATCGTCCACGCGTACCGGCTGGAAGGTGCCGGCGCCGACATGCAGGGTCACGCTCGCCGTGGCGATACCGGCGTCGGCAAGCGAGGCCATCAGCTCGGGCGTGAAGTGCAGGCCCGCCGTCGGCGCCGCGACCGAGCCGTCGAAGCGGGCGAACATGGTCTGGTAATCGGCGCGGTCCTGCGCATCGGCTACGCCGCTGCGGATATAAGGCGGCAGGGGCACCGCACCGCTGTGCTCGAGGGCCGCGAGAAAGCGCGGGCCCGTCGTGTCGAAGGCGAGGACCAGCGAGCCGTCGTCGTTCTTGGTCTCCACCGTCGCGCCAAAATCCGTGAAGCCAATGCGATCGCCCAGCCGCAGGCGTTTGGTTGGCCGGGCAAAGGAGAGCCAACGGCCGGCGCCGAGGTCGCGGATCAGCAGCGCCTCGACGGCGACGTCCTGCCGGCCGGCGGTGCCGCCGCGCACGCCCCTGAGCCGGGCCGGGATCACCTTGGTATCGTTGAAGACCAGCAGGTCGCCTTGGCGCAGCAGGGACGGCAGGTCGCGCACCGTGCGGTCGTGCAGTCCGTCGGGCGCGACGTCGAGCAGGCGTGCAGCGTCGCGCGGCTGGATGGGCCGCTGGGCTATGAGCTCGTCCGGGAGGTCGAAGTCGAAGAGGTCGACGCGCATCTGAGGCGGGTTCAATATGACGCGATGGCGAAATTCTCAACCCGCCCGGCGCGGGCCGAAGACGCTGCGGCGATCGCCCGGGTGCTCTCGCCCTCCTATCGGCTGCTCAGCTTCCTGCCCATGCTCCACACCGAAGAAGAGGATCGCTGGTTCGTCGAGAACGTGATCCTGAAGGAATGTGCCGTCACGGTCGCCGAAGGAGAAACAGGCATCGTCGCGTTCCTGGCCCAGCAAGGGGAGGAGGTTGGCATGCTCTACACCCATCCGGACTTCATCGGCGCGGGCGCCGGCAGCCTGTTGATCGAGGCCGCCAAGCGCTCGGGCGCGGCGGCACTGGAGCTCTGGTGCTTCCAGGCCAACACCCATGCTCGCCGAAGACGCCCGACGTCCGCTATCGCTGGGCGCGCGAGTAGCTGTCACCCCGAGCGCAGCGAGGGGCCTTTGAGGCGACAGGAAAGGTCCCTCGCTTCGCTCGGGATGACAGCGCGTCTGCGTCGAGTTCGCGACTTTCGAGGACTAAGCCGTTCCGACATCCATGACGTCGGCGTCCGAATCGTCTGCCGGCGGCTGGGCGTGAGGATCGACCAGGGCGACGAAGCGGGACACACCGTCGACGACGACACGCTTCACGCGGGCGCGCGTCTCCAGGCAGTGCAGATGCGCCAAGGTCTCGCCGAAGGCGAAGACGATTTGGTTGTTGTCGAGATGGCGCGGGAAGAGAACCGGCACCATGTCCCAACCGGTGGAGCCTTCGGCGCCGCGATGGGCGATGGCGGCGGTCATGTCGTTCAGCCGCGCGTCGTGATGGGCGACGAGCTGGTCGAGCCGGGTGTGCAGGCCGACGAAGGGGAAGCCGTGGCTCGGCAGCACCAGCGCGTTGGCGGGCAACCGGCGGAAGCGCGAGAAGCCGTCGAGGAACCAGGTGAGTGAATCGGCTTCAGGCTCGTTGGGCCACACGCCGACATTGGTGCTGATCTTGGGCAGCACCTGGTCGCCCGCGATCAGCACGTTGAGCTCGGGGCACCACAGCGACGCGTGCTCCGGCGCATGTCCGCGGCCGACGATGACGTCCCAGCGATGGCCGCCCAGCGTGATGGGATGGGCATGGATCAGGCGCTGGAAGGTCGGCGGCAATGGCCCCACGCCCTTGGCGTAGCCGCCCTTGTGACGATGGAACAGGGGGATGCTATCGGCCGGCACGCCGTTGCGCGCCAGATGGGCAGCGCGCAGATCCTCGTTCTCGATGAAGTCGTTCCGGGCGGCGATGGCGCTCATGTACTCGCCAAGCGTCATCCAGAGCGGCGCGCCCCAGCGGCCGCACAGCCAGCCGGCCAAGCCGACATGGTCGGGATGCAGGTGGGTCGCGATGACCCGCTTCACCGGCTTGCCTGAAAGCTTCTCGGCGAAGATCTTCTCCCACAGTTCGCGCGTCTCGGGCGTGTTGATGCCGGTATCGACGATGGTCCAGCCATCCTCCTCCTCGACCAGCCACAGGTTGATGTGGTTGAGCTGGAAGGGCAGCGGCATGCGCAGCCAGTAGATGCCGGGCGCGACGTTCTTGATGGTGCCGGGATCCGGCACGTCGCCGCAGGGGAAGCGAAGCTGCGCCAGCAGGCGCTGCGAGAGGTCTGGTGAATCGGGCATGGATCGACCCTAGCCCCTGAGCGAGCGGCCTGTCACCGGTGCGAACCGACGACCCGCCATGCGATATCCCGCCGGCAGAACCCTTCCGGCCAGTCTATGAGGTCGACGGCGCGGTAGGCGCGGTTGCGGGCTTCCGCGACGGTGGGCGCCATGGCCGTGACGTTCAGCACGCGGCCGCCGTTGGCCAGCACGCGCTTGCCGTCGGGGCCCATTGTTCCGAATTTCGTGCCGGCATGGAAAATCTGCACGCCCTCTACCTTTGATGCGGCGTCGAGTCCGCGGATCTCGGTGCCTTTCTGGTAGGCATCGGGATAGCCCTTGGCGGCCATGACCACAGTCAGCGCCGATTCCGATGACCAGCGCAGGTCGAAATGCTTCAGGCTGCCGTCGGCGCAGGCGATCAGGGCCGGCAGGATGTCGGACTTCAGCCGCATCATCAGCACCTGGCACTCGGGATCGCCGAAGCGGCAGTTGTACTCGAAGATCTTCGGCCCCTGGGCCGTGATCATCAGCCCGGCATAGAACACGCCCTTGAATGGCATGCCGTCGGCGGCCATGGCGCGCGCCGTGGGCAGGATGATCTCGTCCATGACGCGTTTCTGCATGGCCGCGTCGAAGATCGGCGCCGGCGAATAGGCGCCCATGCCGCCGGTGTTGGGGCCCTTGTCGTTGTCGAAGGCGCGCTTGTGGTCCTGGGCGCCGATCAGCGGCAGGACATGCTCGCCGTCGCTGAGGGCAAAGAAGCTCATCTCCTCGCCGACCAGAAATTCTTCGATCACCACCGAGGCGCCGGCCGCGCCGAAGCGGTTGCCCGACAGCATGTCGCGTGCCGCCTCGATCGCCTGCTCGACCGTCTCGGCCACGACGACGCCCTTGCCGGCGGCGAGCCCATCAGCCTTGACCACGATCGGCGCGCCCTGCGCCCTGATGTAGGCCGCGGCCTTGTCGGCGTCGGTGAAGCGTTCGTAGGCGCCGGTCGGGATGTTGTGGCGCTTGCACAGCTCCTTGGTGAAACCCTTGGAGCTTTCGAGCTGGGCCGCCTTCTGCGACGGGCCGAACACTTTCAGGCCGGCCTCGGCCAGCCGATCCGCCAGACCCATCGCCAGCGGCACCTCGGGCCCGACAACGACGAAATCGATCTTTTCCCGTCTGGCCAGAGCCACCTGGCCTGCGATGTCCTCCGCGGCTACGTCGATGCATTCAGCTACCTGCGCGATGCCGGCATTGCCGGGCGCGCAGTAGAGCTTTGTACACAGGGGCGAAGCGGAGATGGCCCAGCAGAGCGAATGTTCGCGGCCACCGCCGCCTACGACCAGAATCCGCATATCGACAACCCCTTGAAATCACGCCCTGGTCTGCCAATATGACCAATAGTCATGACCATGGTCACATCGCGGGTTCTGAGATGACAAAAACCATGAAAGCCTCGGAGTGCAAAGCGAAGTTTTTGGGCGTGCTGGACGACGTCGCCTCCAAGCATGAGCGGGTAATCGTGACCAAGAATGGCAAGCCGATCGCCGAGATCGTGCCTTTCGTTCAAAAGCCGGCAACGCTGCTTGGCGCCATGAAGGGGTCCATAAAGGTCCTGGGTGATCTGGACGAACCGCTCGACGTCGAGTGGGAAGCCCTCAAGGAATGAGCGTAGTCCTCGACACGAACGCGCTCATTTGGCTACTCGAACGCAATGCCCGGATAGGGACGCGGGCGGTCGAGCAGATCGACGAAGCGTTGCGTACGAGTCGCGTCATGATTTCGTCGGCGTCCGTTTGGGAAGTCGCCATACTGGTCGCCAAGAACCGTGTTGCTCTGACGAAGTCCGTTGATCGGTGGCGCATCGACGCCCTTCAGCTCGGTATCGAGGAGATTCCACTGGATGGGGAGATCGCAATTGAGTCGGTTGCGCTCGCCGATCTTCATCCTGATCCGGCCGACCGTTTCATTGTGGCCACGGCGCTGAAGATGCGAGCCGTACTAGTCACCTCTGACGCGCGACTGCTCTCCTGGACCGGCCCTCTCGCCCGCATTGATGCACGGGTGTAGCGTCTGGCCATGGAATCGACGGCGCCTGAGCAAGTCACCAGCAACGTCCCGGAATTCACCGTTTCCGAGCTTTCGTTTGCCCTGAAGCGGGAGATCGAGACGGCGTTTCCGCGCGTGCGCGTGCGCGGCGAGATCAGCCAGCCGTCGTTCCCGCGCTCGGGCCACTGCTATTTCCGGCTGAAGGACGAGAACGCCGTGATCGACGGCGTGTGCTGGAAGGGCACGATCCCGCGGCTCGGCATCCGCATCGAGGAGGGGCTGGAGGTCATCGCCACCGGCAGGCTCACGACCTATGCCGGCTCGTCGCGCTACCAGATCATCGTCGACCGCCTGGAACTCGCGGGCGAAGGCGCGCTGCTGAAGCTTCTGGAGGACCGGCGCAAGAAGCTCGCGGCCGAAGGGTTGTTCGACGCCAGCGCCAAGCGAGCGTTGCCGTTCCTGCCCGAGGTCGTGGGTGTCGTGACCTCGCCGTCCGGCGCGGTGATCCGCGACATCCTGCATCGGATTTCCGACCGCTTCCCGCGCCACGTGCTGGTCTGGCCGGTGGCGGTGCAGGGCGAGAAGGCGGCGGGCGAGGTCGCCAAGGCCATCGCGGGCTTCAACCGCCTGCCCGAAGGCGGACCGGTGCCGCGGCCCGACGTGCTGATCGTGGCGCGCGGCGGCGGCAGCCTGGAAGACCTGTGGGCCTTCAACGAGGAGATCGTGGTGCGCGCCGCGGCGGCCTCGACCATCCCGCTGATCTCGGCGGTCGGGCATGAGACCGACACGACGCTGATCGATTTCGCGTCCGACCGTCGCGCGCCGACGCCGACGGCGGCGGCCGAGATGGCCGTGCCGGTACGGGCGGATCTCGTGGCGCAGACGCTCGACTTCGGCAAGCGCGCCATCTCCTGCATGAACCGCGTGCTGCGCGAGGCGACGCTGGCTGTGACCGGCCTGGCGCGCGGCCTGGGCGATCCATTGCGCCTGATCGAGGAGCGCCAGCAGCGGCTCGACGTCAGCGGGGAACGCCTGGCGCTGGCGACCCGCGGCCTGGTCGAGCGCCGGGCGCATGCCCTGGCGGCGGCCCGGCTGGTGAGCCCGGTGGCAGTGCTGGTCGCCAAGCAGCAGGCGCTCAGCGCCGAGGCGCGTGTGCTGGAAGGCGTGATGAAGCGCTATGTAAGCGATACGCGCCAGAAGATGGAGCGCGGCGCAGACCGCATCGAGCAGTACGCGGACAGGCTGCGTCGCAGTGCGACGGAAACACTGGAACGCGGCCATCGCCAGGTCGAGCAGCTCGGCAAGCTGCTGGAGAGCTATTCCTTCCATTCGGTGCTGCAGCGCGGCTTCGCGCTGGTGCGCGACCAGGACGGCCATCCGGTGCTGACCGCTGCCGGCACGCGTGCGGGCGACACGCTCAGCATCGAGTTCGCCGACGGCAAGATCGGCGCCCGCGTGGCCGATAGTGCGGGACCAGCGCCACGTCCGGCAACGCCGCCGCGCCGCCGCGATGGCGGCAGCGGCAATCAGGGTTCGTTGTTGTGACGCACCAGAGTTGATGAAGGCAACGTTGTCATCCCGAGCGAAGCGAGGGACCTTTACGGATCAGTAAAGGTCCCTCGGGCTTCGCCCTCGGGATGAGAGTCATGTTGGGGGGGAAGAACCATGAGCAACGAGCCGCTGTCGGCCGAGACCATCAAGAACTTCATGTATGCCAGCACGGCCACCGTCTCGATGCAGATGCTGAAGCGTGGCTTTCGCAACACCTCGATCAGCGGCGTGCGTCCGGTCAATCCCAAGGCGGTGCGGCTGGTCGGGCCGGCCTACACGCTGCGCTACATTCCCGGCCGCGAGGATCTCGACAAGCCGCCGACACCCCAGGATCCGCCGTCTGCCCAGCGCAAGGCGATCGAGGAGACGCCGGCCGGCTGTGTGCTGGTGATCGGCACCGAAGGCAACACGCGCTCGGGCACGATCGGCGACATCCTGGCGCTCCGGTTGAAGGTGCGCGGCGTGGCGGGCGTACTGAGCGACGGCGCTATGCGCGACACGCCGGTGATCTCCAAGATCGACGATTTCCCGGTGTATTGCGCGGCCGCCGCCGCGCCGCCCAGCATGAACCATCTCCATCCCGTCGAGGTGCAGGCGCCGGTCGGCATCCGCGGCGTGCCGGTCTATCCCGGCGACGTCATCGTCGCCGACGAGGACGGTGCCATCTGCGTGCCGCGCCATCTCGCCGACGAGGTGGCGCGCGATTCCTTCGAGCAGGAGCGGCTGGAGAAGTTCGTCGCCATCCGCGTCTCGCAGGGCATCCCGATCACCGGTACCTATCCGCCCAACGACGACACCAAGAAGCTCTATCAGGCCTGGATCAAGGCGGGCGAGCCGCCGAACGGCTGAGGAGAGGGAGACCATGCGTCACGCCATCGTTGGGGCAGCGATGTTGCTGGTCGCGGGATGCAGCGGGCCGCCGCCGGTCTCCATGGCGCCGCCGGCCCAGGACGCAGCGGGCAAGCAATTCAGTCCGCCGCCGGCCGGCATGGCGGCGGTGTATTTCTACAATCCCACGAACAATGGGCCCCCCATCAACGTGACGGTCGGTGCGATGGTGATTGGTCGCCTGGCGCCAACGACCTGGATGAGGGTCGAGCTTGCCCCTGGCTGGCACGCCATGAGCTGCACCACGGCCAGTTCGGCCAATCCCTCGTCGATCACGCTGGCGCCGGGTCAGATGCGCTTCATCGATGTCGAGATGCCGCCGGGCTCGTCAGTCTGTTCGATCCGCGAGGCCAGCCTCGACGCGGGTCGCGCGGCCGTGCTGGCCGGCCAGCGGACGATGCAGATTCAGTAACCCTTCTCTTTCCTCCCCCGTCTTACGGGGGAGGGTAGGGAGGGGGCGAGCAGCAGACGCGGTCTCGAAAATTTCAGATCTGAAACTTGCGGAAGTCTTGCTGAGGCCTTCCCCCTCCCGGCCTCCCCCGTATGACGGGGGAGGCGATCAAGCGCGTTACGGATGGATCTCCGACGCGTTGCCGTACGGCTTGGTGATCAGCTCGAGCAAATGCCCGTTGGGATCCTCGAAGTAGACGCCGCGGCCGCCCCAGTGATGGTTGATCTCGCCGGGTCCGCTCTTGTCGTGGTCGGCGAAATAGGCGACGCCCGCCTTCTGGATGCGCGCGAACGAAGCGTCGAATTCCTGGTCGTCGACCAGGAAGGCATAGTGCTGGGTGCGCACGTCCTTGGAATCGACGAAGTCGAGGGTGACGCCGTTGCTGGTCTGCACCGGACGAAACGGCCCCCATTGCGGCTGCGGCTGCACGCCCAGAATCCCGGCGAGGAAGGTCGCCGATGCGTCCTTGTCCTTGGCGGGGATGATGATGTGGTTGAGGGCTGGCATAGCGACCTCCACTGGCTGACTTCAAGATGGTTCGCAGCCTGGAGGAGTTCAACCGCCTTTATGAGGCCGCCGCATCCGGCAAGGCGCGGCGCTTCAAGGGTTGCCAGACGCCGCGTGGGATCGGCTGCAGCGCGGCCAGGAATTGTGCGGCGCAACGTTCCCAGGTGAAGCCCTCGGCGTGACGCCGGCAGTCGGCGGGATCGCGGTCGATCGCCGCCAGGCAGGCGGTGCGCAGATCCTCGTCGAGCGCGCCGACTTTCGGATCGGTAACCACGTCGAGCGGGCCTGGCACGGGATAGCCCGCAACCGGTATGCCCGAGGCCAGCGCCTCGACCATGACCAGGCCGAACGTGTCGGTGCGGCTGGGGAAGACGAAGCAGTCGGACTCGGCATAGCGCAACGATAGCTCGTCGGTATCGACCGAGCCGAAGAAGCGCGCATCCTTGTAGCGGCGCTTGAGCTCGCCGAGCTGCGGCCCGCCGCCGACCACCCACTTGGTGCCCGGCAAGTCGAGATCGAGGAAGGCCTTGATGTTCTTTTCGATGGCGACCCGGCCGGCATAGAGCCAGATCGGCCGGGCGTCGCCTGTCTGGGTGCGCGAGCGCGGATGGAAGGCCGCTATGTCAACGCCGCGCGACCACGGTACGAGGTTCTTGAAGCCGCGTTGCGTGAGGTCGTCACGGATCGACTGCGCCACGACCAGCACTCCAGCCGACGGCGCATGGAAGCGGCGCATGAAGGCGTAGCTCCAGGATAGCGGCAAGCGGATGCGAGCCTGCACATATTCCGGAAAGCGCGTGTGATAGGCGGTGGTGAAAGGAATGTCTCGGGCGAGGCAGAATTTGCGCGCCGCCCAGCCCAGCGGTCCCTCGGTCACCAGGTGGATGGCGTCGGGCGCGTAGAGCCTCAGCATGTGCGCCAGCCGTGCACTGGGGAACAGCGATAGCCTGATCTCGGGGTAGCTCGGGCAGGGCAGAGTGCGGAAGCGGTCGGGGCCGAACACTTCCACCTCATGCCCGTCGGTCCGCAGGAGCTGGGACACCGTCTCGATGGTGCGCACTACGCCGTTGATCTGCGGCCGCCAGGCGTCGGAGACGATGGCGATGCGCAATCCGGCTACTCCGCCGCCAGGCGCACAGGCGCCAGCTGCGGCAGCATGGCGTCGCGGCGCGCGACCTCCTCGGCCCAGCGCACGATGCGCAGGCGGCCGTCGAAGTCCTCGACCAGGGCGGTGCAGCTTTCGACCCAGTCGCCGTCGTTGCAGTAGAGGATGCCGTCGATGGTGCGGATCTCGGCGTGGTGGATGTGGCCGCACACCACGCCGTCGACACCGCGGCGGCGCGCTTCGCTCGCCACAGCGTGCTCGTAGTTGTCGATGAACTGGACCGCGTTCTTGACCCTGTGCTTGAGGTACGCCGACAGCGACCAGTAGGGCAGGCCGAGCTTGCGGCGCGCCCAGTTGAACGTGGTGTTGATGCGCAGCGCCACGCTGTAGGCCCAGTCGCCCAGGATGGCGAGCCAGCGCGCATAGCGCACGATGCCGTCGAACTGATCGCCGTGGATGATCAGGAGCTTGCGGCCATCCGGCTGCGTGTGGATCGCCTCCTCCTCGACCTTCACGTCGCCGAAGGTGAGCTGGCAGTACTGGCGCGCCGCTTCGTCGTGATTGCCGGGAATGTAGATGACGTTGGTGCCCTTGCGCGCCTTGCGCATGATCTTCTGCACCACGTCGTTGTGCGCCTGCGGCCAGTACCACCAGCGTTTCAGGCGCCAGCCGTCGACAATGTCGCCGACCAGGTACAGAGTCTCGCTCTCGTTCCTCTTCAGGAAATCGAGCAGCAGCTCGGCTTGGCAACCACGCGTGCCCAAATGGATATCGGACAGGAAGATCGCGCGATGGCGGGCAGGTTGATGACGCTCGATCACGGTCATGTGGATAAAACTCGACCGGCACAAAATCTGTTGGGCACGATTGCGCGTGACGCAGCGGATTGTGTATGTCGGCGGTTGCGTGGCTGTTAATCGAGTGTGACAGTTCAATGAACGCCATCGATGCCAAGGCGCTGTTGCTGATCGTCAATCCGACCGCCGGACGCCGTCGTCGCGGCCTGGTCGATGCCGTCGCCGCCCGCGTCCGCGCGGAAGGGTGGACGGTCGATGTCGTCGAGACCACGGCGGCAGGCGATGCGCGGCGACTGGCGGCGACCTGTGATGCCAGGCGCTATGGCGTGATCGCCGTCGCCGGCGGCGACGGCACGATCAACGAGGTGGTCAACGGGCTTGCCGGACGCGGCGAAGACGCGCCGGCGGTGGGCATCGTGCCGCTGGGCACGGCCAACGTGCTGGCGCATGAGCTGGGGCTGGGCTTTTCCGCCGCCGCGGTCGCCCGCACCATGACGGCGGGCCGCGCGCTTGTGATGCAGCCGGGCGAGGCGGCCAACGGCACCGGGGCGCGCTGCTTCTCGTTGATGGCGGGCGCGGGCTTCGACGCCAAGGTCGTGGCGGGCGTGAGCGCGCCGCTCAAGCGCCGGCTGGGCCGTGCCGCCTATGTCTGGCGCTCACTGGTCGAGGCGCGCCGCTATCGGCCGGTGCGCTACCAGGTCGAGATCGACGGTGTCCGCCACGAGGCGTCGTCGGTGATCGTGACGCGCAGCCGCCACTATGCCGGACCCTACGTCGTGGCGCCCAACGCCGCGCTCGGCGAGCCGCTGCTGCATGTCTGCCTGTTCGAGCGCTGGGGCCGCTCGCATACCTTCCGCTACGGCATGGCGCTGCTGCTGGGTCGCTTGCCGCGCACGGCGGGCTATCGCGTGGTGACCGGCCGTTCCGTGAAAGTGTCGGTGCTGAACGACGCCGGCGAAGGTCGCGATCAGCCCGTCCAGATCGACGGCGACAATGCGCTTATCTTGCCCGTGTCGATCGGGCTCGCCGCCGGTGCAGTTCGCCTGCTGCGGCCGGCTTGAGCTCGGCAGGCCGGTAGAGCTCGGCGACCTCCTCCGCTGACAGGCCGAAGATCGCCGCCAGCCGGTCGATTTCGGCTCCCGCGAAGGCGCCGGCAAGATCCGGGTCGCCCATTTCGGCGAACAGGACCTCTTCCACCGCGACGAGCCGGCGGTTGTCGCCGCGATGGGTGAAGGGAACGCCCAGCCGCTTCGGTCCGCTATTGGCCGGCACCCGAAACGCGAGGGCGGTGCGATTCGACTTCCTGGTCATGGGATCAATCCTATTCGCCGCAAATATATAGTCGCAGAAGCCACGTCGGAAAGATCAAGTTCACCGGGCCAGCTCTCTCCCATCAGCAGGTGCTTGCCGAGCGTCGTGCCGGCGAACGGCATGGCGAGCGCTGCAATGGCCCGCAAGGCGCGCCGATCTGGAGACCGCAGAAGCCCGTCGACCGCGGCCACCTGGGCCGGCGTGAAGCTCGAGGCCATGGCGGCGAACTTTGTCGTCAATCGGGCGGCGATGGCTGGCCAGGTGGTGTCCGGCGAGGGCAGGAAGCCGTGGACGGCCCAGACGTAGCCGCCATGGGTGAGGCCCGCCTGGAGGGTCATGCGGGCGATGCCGCAATCGCGCTCGATCAGAAGGAGGTTCTGCAACAGATGCCGGCTGGTCGGGCCGCCGCGGCCGGTCGGCGTGACGACCAGCCAGCTGATATGCGCCCGCCGCTGCGGCGGATCGAAGCGAAGGGCGATCGTGGCCACGCGCACCCCAGCCTGATAGACGCTCGCCCGCACGAACAGGCGCCCTGCAGATACCGTTCTCAGGGAAAGAAAGCCGGCATTGAAGCGCGCCGTCAGCACCTGGCAGAACTGCAGCGTGTCGCGGCCGAAATGGGCAGTACACCAAGCGTCGACCGCCGGGAGCGAAGCGCCGGCGAGACCGTGAATGCCTCGCCGATTGTTCAGGACGATGAACGCCGTCAACGGCAGCCTTCGGCGCGACTAGCGCGCCTGTTGCAGCCGGCGCACGAACTCCGGCGTCGGATGGCCGTCGGCGGGCATGCCGATCTGCTTCTGGTAGAGCCGCACTGCCGAGCGCGTCTTGGGCCCCAAAAGGCCGTCGACCTCGTCGGTGTAGAGCGTGAGGCGGGCCAGGCGGTTCTGCATGTCGATGATGGTGTTGCGCGAGAGTGGCTCGTCGTCGGCCGGCGCGCCCTGCGCGACCGGCGGGCCGCCCGCGATCTGCTGCGCCAGAATGGCGACCGACAGCGCATAGAGCGTCGAGCGGTTCCAGTTCATCACCGCCTTGAAGTTGGGATAGAGGATGAAGGCGGGGCCGCGATAGCCGGCCGGCAGGATGATCGACGAGGGCTCGTCGGAGTTGGGCAGCGCCGCGTTGCCCGCCTTGCGCACGCCCATCTGCGCCCAGGTGCGCACCGGCTTCTCGATGGTGGTGTCGGCCTGCTCGAGCGGGAAGTTCTGCGGCAGGAAGACCTCTTCTGCCGCCGGCAGCGGCGGCTTCCACCCGATGCCGCGCAGGAAATTCGCGGCCGAGGCGAAGGCGTCGGGCAGGCTGTTCCAGAGATCGATGCGGCCGTCACCGGTGCGGTCGACGCCCCACTTCATGAAGGTCGAGGGCATGAACTGCATGTTGCCCATGGCGCCGGCCCACGAGCCGCGCATCTGCTCGCGCGTCATGTGGTTCATGGCGAGGATGCGCAGCGCTTGCACCGTCTCGTTGCTGAAGAAGTCGCGGCGCTTGGTCATGCAGGCCAGGGTCGCCACCGAGCGCACGACCTGGAAATCGCCCATGAAGCCGCCGTAGTTGGTCTCGACGCCCCAGAAGGCCATGATGTATTGCGGCGGCACGCCGTACTCGGCCTGGAGCTGGTCGAGCAATGCGCGGTGCTGGGCCATGCGCTGCTGGCCCTTGACGATGCGATCGTTCGACACCGCGCTGCCGACATACTTGGAGTAGGTCAGCGAGAATTCCGGCTGCTTGCCATCGAGATCGACCACCTTCTGGTCGGGCGTCAGGTTGCGGAAGGCGCCGTCGGCGATGGCTGCCGACACGCCCTGGCGTGTCGCCTCGGACTTGATGGTCTGCAGGCAGTCGAGGAAATCACCTTGCGCCAGTGCCGGCCCTGTTCCTGTGCCGGCTAGGAATGCCGTCGTTGCGGCGAGGATCGTTGTCTTGAGGAGGGGGTTCATGCCCCTACAATATCATGACCCGGCGATGGTCATGCCCTCGATTCGCACCGTCGGCGCATTGGTCGAGCTCTTGAACTGCAGGTCGTTGGCCGGGGTCATGTTCAAGAACATGTCCTTCAGGTTCCCGGCCACAGTGATGCCGCTCACCGGCCAGGCGAGCTTGCCGTTCTCGATCCAGAAGCCCGAGGCACCGCGGCTGTAGTCGCCGGTGACGCCGTTGACGCCGAAGCCGATCAGGTCGGTGATGTAGAGGCCGCTTTTGATGTCGCCCAGAAGTGCGTCGAACGAGAGCTTGCCCTTCTCGAGATAGAAGTTCGACGTCGTCGGCGAGGGCGGGCCCGAGGTGCCGCGCGCGGCATGGCCCGTCGGCTTTAGGTTGAGCTGGCGAGCGGCGGCGAGGTCGAGCAGCCAGGTCGTGAGCCGGCCGTCGTCGATCACGGCATAGCGCTTGGTCGGCAGGCCCTCGGCGTCGAACGGGCGGCTGCCCAGCCCGCGCTTGCGATGCGGGTTGTCGAGGATGCGGATGCCGTCGGCGAAGATCTTCTCGCCCATCTTGTCCTTGAGGAACGACGTGCCGCGCGCCACGGCACGGCCGTTGATGGCGCCCGCGAGATGGCCGATCAGCCCGCCCGAGATGCGCCGGTCGTAGATCACCGGCACGCGCGCGCTCTTGGCCTTGCGCGGATTGAGCCGGCGCACGACGAACTTGCCGGCGTTGCGGCCGACCGTGCCGGGCGCCATGAGGTCTTCGAGATGCACGGCGCTCGACCATTCATAGTCGCGCTCCATGCCCGTGCCCTCGCCGCCCAGCACGGCGCAGGACAGCGAGTAGCCGCTGCGGCGATAGCCGCCCGAGAAGCCGTTGCTGGCCGCCAGCATCACCGCGGTGCGGCCCCAGCTTGCCTCGGCGCCTTCCGAGTTGGTCACGCCCTTGACGGCGCGCGCGGCATCCTCGGCCTCCGCCGCCATGGCCAGCAGCGCCTTGGCCGACGGCCGCTTCCTGTCGTGGAGATCGAGATCGGGCCAGCCCTTGGCCAGCAGTTCCTCCGGCGCGATGCCGCACACCGGGTCCTCAGGTACGGCGCGCGCCATGTCGACGGCGCGGCTGGCCAGCGTGCGCAGGGCGGCCGGCGCGAAGTCGGTTGAGGAGACAAAGGCCTGGCGCTGGCCCACGAACACGCGCAGGCCGAGATCGCGGCCTTCGCTGCTCTCGAGCTTCTCGCGTTTGCCCATGCGCTGGGCGACGGAAATGGACTCGCCGTTGACGTAGAGCGCGTCGGCCGAGTCGGCGCCGGCGGCCTTCGCCCATTTCATCAGGTCGGCGAGCAGGTTGGCGTCCGGCGCACTCGCAGCAGGCTTGCTCGCCGGGCGCTTCTTGCGGGGGGCGGTCTTTTTCGCTTTGGCCATGACCGCCCTTCTACGCGCTAAACAGCCGTTTCGTCGAGATCAACCGACCTCACCGGGCGTAGGCGATGCCCGCCCTGGTTTCGGCGATCGCGGAATCGACGAAGCCGATCGCACGGTCGCGATGGCCGCCCTTGTTGGCCTCGGCCTTGACCAGGCTGGCGCGCGCCGCCTGCAACTGGCCCAACGCTTCCTGCATGTTGGGCTGGGCCGCCATGGCGATGCAGGCGCCGGCGATCGTGCCGATGGTGATGCCGGTGACCAGGATTGCGATCGGCGACTTGGAAAAAGAGCGAAGCATGGAGTGGTCCTCTCGGTGGCGTGTCAGTTGCCGGCGTAGGCGATGCCGTTCTCGGTTTCGGAGATCGCAGCGTTGACGAAGTTGATGGCGCGCTCGCGATGGCCGCCCTTGTTGGGCCGCGCCTGGATCAGCTCGGCCTTCGCCGCCTGCAGCGAGCTCAAGGCCGCCTGCATGTTGGGCTGATTGGCCCCCGCGGTGCAGGCCACTGCCAAGCCGCCGATGATTATGCCGGTAAGTACATAGACGGCGGGAGCGAAACGATGCATGCGAACCTCCAGATAGACAAAGAGCGGGCGGGAAGTTCCCGCCCGCTCTGATGGTAGAGCGCGTCGCTGTTGGACGGAATCCCTATTTGGCGACAACCGACCGATTGGCCGCCGACGTCACCGCTTTCAACGAAGCGGTAACAATGTTTGAGTCCATGCCGACGCCCCAGAGCACGCGGCCGTCGCTCGTTTCAGCTTCGATGAAGCTGACCGCCTGGGCGTCGGAGCCGGCGCCGGTGGCGTGCTGGTGATAGTCGCGCACCCGGATGCCAACGCCGCAGTTCTTGCCCAGGGCATCGACATAGCCCGCGATCGGGCCGTTGCCGCGGCCGCTGATCTTCTGGTCCTTGCCGTTGAACTTCACCTGGGCATCGAGAAGACGCACGTCGGGATGGCCGGGCTCGGGCACCGTGGTGTGGCTGACGAAGTCGACCGGTGTGCGGTTCTCGAGGTACTCCTTGCGGAAGGTGTCCCAGATCAGCGCCGGCTGGATCTCCTTGCCGGTCTCGTCGGCGATCTGCTGGATCACCTTGGAGAACTCGACCTGGAGAAGACGCGGCATGTCGATGCCGTAGTCGGTCTTCAGGATGTAGGCGATGCCGCCTTTGCCCGACTGGCTGTTGATGCGGATGATCGCCTCGTAGCTGCGGCCGAGATCGGCCGGGTCGATCGGCAGGTAGGGCACCTCCCAGACCTTGCTGTTCGAGGCCTCGAGCGCCTTGAAGCCCTTGTTGATGGCGTCCTGGTGCGAGCCCGAGAAGGCCGTGAACACCAGGTCGCCGCCATAGGGATGGCGTGGATGGACCGGCAGCTGGTTGCAGTACTCGACCGTCTGGCGGATCTCGTTGATGTTGGAGAAGTCGACCTCCGGATCGACACCCTGGGTGAACATGTTGAGGCCCAGGGTCACCAGGTCGACATTGCCGGTGCGCTCGCCGTTGCCGAACAGGCAGCCTTCGATGCGGTCGGCGCCGGCCATGTAGCCGAGCTCGGCCGCCGCCACGCCGGTGCCGCGGTCGTTGTGCGGATGCAGGCTCAGGATCATGGCATCGCGGTACTTGAAGTTGCGATGGCACCATTCGATCTGGTCGGCGTAGATGTTGGCCGAGGCCATCTCGACCGTCGCCGGCAGGTTGATGATCACCTTGTGCTGCGGTGTCGGCTGGTAGACGTCGCAGACCGCGGCGCAGATGTCGCGCGCGAACTCGAGCTCGGTGCCGGTGAAGCTCTCGGGCGAATACTCGTAGACCCATTCGGTCTTGGGATCGGCATCGGCGAGCTTCTTGACCAGCTTGGCGCCCGACACGGCGATGTCGATGATGCCGCTATAGTCCATGCCGAACACGACGCGGCGCTGCAGCGTCGAGGTCGAGTTGTAGAGATGGACGATGACGCGCTTGGCGCCGCGGCAGGCCTCGAAGGTGCGCTCGATCAGCTCGGGACGGCTCTGCGTCAGCACCTGGATGGTGACGTCGTCCGGGATCATCTTCTGCTCGATCAACTCGCGCACGAAGTCGAAATCGGTCTCCGACGCCGCCGGAAAGCCGACCTCGATCTCCTTGAAGCCCATCTGGCAGAGCAGCTTGAACATCCGCGTCTTGCGATCGGAATCCATCGGCTCGATCAGCGCCTGGTTGCCGTCCCGGAGGTCCACCGCGCACCAGATCGGCGCCTTGGTGATGACCTTGGACGGCCATTGTCGGTTGGGCAGGTCGATAGGCTTGAAGGGTACGTACTTCTCGCCCGCGGTCGGCATCATGGGTTTCTGGGGTGACATCGATAGACTCCTCGCGCCGCGCACGGCCAAACGGCTACTGGGCAACCCCTTTTGGGGCGAACACTGCGATAGATACGGAGAGGGTGGCGGCGACTGGTGGATTGTATGAGACGAACGACAAGCGATCCGCAGGGCCCCGGGAGGCCCGGAGCGGCGGATCAGCCAATAAGTCGAAGCGTCGTCAGTCGCAGCATGGGCGCCACAATAGGGCGCAAACGGCAGGAGTCAACTGGCCCGAAACCTCCCCCCTCGCGGGGGCTGCAAAGGGGGAGGCAGGGCCGGTGCGCGGGTGAGTGCTAGCGCATCGGGAAGCTGAAGTTGAAGTTCACGCTGGGATCCTGGTGGTAGCCGCCACCACCGCCGTAACCGTAGGCCGGGACCAGCGGAGCCACCGGCGCCAGCACCACCGGACGGGCGGGGGCGATGTAGACCGGGCGTTCGCGTTCGACGATCACACGCGATGGCCGGTCCCAGTCGCGCGAATGCTTCCAATGATGCTTGTGCTCCCAGCGATCCCACTTGTCGTAGTCATGGGCGCTGGCCTGGGCGGCAACGAGCAAGCTGGAGCCCGCGATCGCCGCGGCCAGGATGGTCTTCATCGCTACTCCACGCATTACAGCCTCCTGTTTGGTCGGGGGTGACGTTGCGCGTCTCCCGATGCAAAGGGGTACGTGGAAGTTCGCGACGGCATCCATTCTGCAGCCGGTGACCGATCTGTGGCCGGCCCGGGGGTGGGTGTGCTAGTCGGATGGAAACACTGGAAGAAGAGGAAGCGTACATGGCGGGTCCATTGGCCGGCGTTCGGATTCTCGATTGCACGACCGTCGTGCTGGGACCGTGGGCGGCGCAGCAATTGGGCGATCTCGGCGCCGATGTGGTGAAAATCGAGCCGCCCGAGGGCGACACCACGCGCCAGCTCGGGCCGGCGCGCAATCCCGGCATGGCGGCGTTCTATCTTGGCTGCAATCGCTCCAAGCGCTCGATCGTGCTCGACCTCAAGCAGGACGCCGGCCGCAATGCGCTGTTCAAGCTGGCCGAGACCGCCGACGTGCTGATGCACAACTATCGGCCCGAGCCGGCCAAGCGCCTGGGCGTGGAATACGAGGCCTTCGAGAAGATCAATCCGCGCCTGGTCTACCTCGCGACCTACGGCTACCGCTCGGCCGGCCCGATGGGGCCGAAGGCGGCGTACGACGACATCATCCAGGCAGGCTCGGGGCTGGCCGCGCTGCAGAGCGTCGTGGCGGGCCAGCCCCGCTTTCTGCCGACCATCGTCGCCGACAAGACCAGCTCCAACGGCGTGGTCTCCGCCCTGCTGGCCGCCCTGTTCGCGCGCGAGCGCACGGGCAAGGGCCAGGCGGTCGAAGTGCCGATGTACGAAACGCTGGTCTCGTTCGTGATGGTCGAGCATCTCTACGGCGAGACCTTTCGGCCGGCGCTCGAGACGGCCGGCTACAAGCGCGTGCTCAACAAGGAGCGGCGGCCCTATCCCTCGAAGGACGGCTTCTTCGCCCTGCTGCCCTATACCGACGGGCACTGGAAGGAGTTCTGCGGCCTGGTCGGCCGGCCCGATCTCGCGGCGGATGCGCGCTTCACCTCGCTCGCCAATCGCCTGAAAAACGTCGAGCACTATTACGCGACCCTGGCCGAGATCTGCGCCACGCGCACCAACGCCGAATGGGTCGAACTGCTCAAGACCTCGAACGTGCCGCACGGACCGGTCAACACGCTCGACGACCTGTTCGTCGATCCGCAGCTTCAGGCGACCGGCTTCTGGAAGGAAGTCGATCATCCGACCGAGGGCAAGCTGCGCATGCCCGACATCCCGCCGCGCTTCAGCAAGACCAAGCCCGAGGTGACTCGCCTACAGCCGCGGCTCGGCGAGCACAGCGTCGAGATCCTGCGCGAGGCCGGCTTTACCGCCGCCGAAATCGACGCCATGCTGAAATCGGGCGCGACCAAGACGGCGTAGAAGACTGTCACGGCGGGCGCGTCCGGGAGGCAGAGATGATTGTTCGCCCGACGCGGCGCGACGTGTTGCGCTACGGTTCGACAGCGGCGCTGGCGGCATTCCCGGCGCCAGTCATTGCGCAGGCTTGGCCCAACAAGCCGATCAAGATCATCGTCACCTATCCGGCTGGCGGGCTGACCGACGTCTTCGCCCGCGCCTACGGCGAATATGTCGGCCAGAAAGTCGGCCAGCCGGTCGTGGTTGAGAACAAGACGGGTGCCGCCGGCGCGATCGGCGCGGAGATGGTGAAGAGCGCGCCGGCCGACGGCTACACGCTGATGTTCACCAACTCCACGACGATGGTTCAGAACAAGGTGCTGTTCAAGAAACTGCCATACGATCCCGACAAGGACTTCGCCCTGGTCGCCTGGTTCAACACCGGCCACCTGCCGACCATCATCAACAAGGACGTGCCGGCCAAGACCATTCCCGAGTTCGCCGCCTGGGCGCGCGATCGCAAGGTATCGCTCGCGACCTACGGCACCGGCTCCTACGCCCACGTCGTGGCCGAGCAGCTCAACCGCCACTACGGGCTCAAGATGGAAGCGGTCCACTACCGGGGCGAGGCGCTGATGTGGCAGGACGTGGCGTCCGGCGCGGTCCAGGGCGCCAGCGGCAGCTACGCCTCGGCGAGCGCCGTGCTGCAGTCGGGGGCCGGCCGGCCGATCGCCGTGCCCACCATGGAGCGCATGAAGAAGCTCCCGGACGTGCCGACCTTCTACGAGCAGGGCCTCACCGAGAAGGCCTTCCAGGTGCGCGGCTGGGTCGGCTGCTGTGCGCCCGCGGGCACGCCCGAGGAGATCGTGCAGAAACTGTCCGATCTCATGGTCGAAGGCGGCAAGACCGAGCGCATCCAGAAGATCATCGACACCTTCGGCATCGACGAGGCGGCCCGCGACCGCGTCTTCTTCAAGAAGATCCTCGACGAGGAAGGGCCGGTCCTGATCGAGGTCGTCAAGAGCTTGAACATCGAGCCGCAATAACCCGGACTCATTGGAGCTCGGACCACCAGGTCCGCTCATGGGTCTTCGTCTTCCGGACCGCGCGCTTGGTCGCGTCTGACGCGACCCAGCGCGCTCATGAATCATGAGCGAGCTGGAAGCTCGCGGTCCAGAAGAGCATGAGCGGACCTGGAGGTCCGCGCTCCAAGGAACGAAGTCGCCATATATTCGCCGGCGGACCGCCTTTACGGTCCCTGAATTAGCAGCCATGCTAAACGCTTGGCGCGAGCAAGAACGGTCAAGACCGTCGTCAATCAAAAGACGCGCCGCAGGGAGGATGTTCATGATCGTGCGTGCGTCGCGTCGCGAGTTGCTGCGCTATGGTTCCGCCGCCGCTGCGTTGGCCGCTCTTCCGGCCCCGGCCATCGCCCAGGCCTGGCCAAGCAAGCCCATCAGGATCATCTGCGGCTACCCGGCTGGTGGCCTCACCGACACGTTCGCGCGCGCCTACGGCGAGGCGATTTCGCAGAAGACCGGCCAGCCGGTCACGGTGGAGAACAAGGCGGGCGCCTCGGGCGCCATCGCCGCCGAGCAGGTCAAGAGCGCGCCCCCCGACGGCCACACGCTGATGTGGACGATCTCGACCACGATGATCATGAACAAGGTGCTGTTCAAGAAGCTGCCCTACGACCCCGACAAGGATTTCGTGCCGATCTCATGGATGGACGCGGGCCACCTGCCGACCATCGTCAACAAGAACGTGCCGGCCAACAACATCAAGGAGTTCGCCGCGTACGCCCGCAACAACAAGGTCAGCTTGGGCACCTACGGCGCGGGCTCCTACAGCCATTGCGCCGTCGAGGCGCTGAACCGCTCGCTCGAGCTCAAGATGGAAGCCGTCCACTATCGCGGCGAGGCGCCGATGTGGATCGACGTCGGCTCCGGTGCGGTGCAGGGCGGCAGCGGCAGCTACGCCGCGGCGGCGGGCGTGCTGCAAAGCGGCAACGGCCGGGCGATCGCCGTCCCGACCAACACACGCATGCGCAAGCTGCCCGATGTCGCCACGTTCCTGGAGCAGGGGATCAACGACAAGGCCTTCCAGGTGCAGGGCTTCATCTGCCTGGTCGGGCCGGCCGCGATGCCCAAGGACATCGTGATCAAGCTTTCCGACATGATGGTCGAGGCGGGCAAGAGCGAGCGCATCCAGAAGATCCTCGACACCTTCGGCATCGACACGGCGGCCCAGGACCATGTCTTCTTCGAGAAGGTCCTGGCGGAGCAGGGACCGGTCTGGATCGAGCTGGTGAAGAGCCTCAACATCGAGCCGCAATAGGCGTCATTAAGCTTCCCATAGAATATCCTGTGTGGAATTCTATTGTGGATAGTGTTCCCTGAGGGGCCTGCAACGCTGTCCTGCGCAACGGAAATGTCGATGCGCGCGCTGTCAGTCAGGTATTTGCTTTCGGTGGTTTGCGCGGGTTCAAATTCCGCCTAGAACAACTGGAAGTGGCAGAGGCGGATCACCGCCCGGACAAGCAAAAAGGACCCCTCGTTCATGGCCCTCGACGTCTATGTCGGGTCGCTCACGCGCTACTATGCCGGTGAGTGGGAAAATGTTTCGGAGAGAACGGCTCGCGAGCGCGGCACGCAGTTCCGCATCGGGCGCCGTGTCGGCTCCGGCGACCCGGAGCCGGATATCCAGGAAATCCTCCAGGCGATCCTCACCTGGCGCGTCGAGCTCAACCAGTCACTCGACACCCGCATCGCCCAGCCGCTCGACTGGAGCGAGGACCTCGATGCGCCCTACTACACGGGCCGCCCGGGATGGGACGGCTTCGGATCGCTGGTTCTGTGGGCAGCCTACGCCGAGCACCCGGCGATGCGCCTGCCGGCCACCCTGCCCGAGGAATGGGACAACGATCCCGTCCTGATGCGCAGCAACGTCGCGGGCTTTCGCTCGCGCTACTCCCACCTCGTGCACAACGTCGAGCTGTGGCTGCCCAACCCGTTCGAATTCACCTTCGAGGGCGAGGATGTCGACGGCCGGCGCGTGGTCGTGGGCTCGACGGCGACCTTGCGGCGTCAGCTCGAGGAGCTCAATGCCGCGACCTGGAAGGCGAACGCCGACACCGTCACTCTCTGGGGGCGCGATGCGCTCGCCGACAATGCGCCGCTCGAGCAGAACGCCCGCTATGCCTTCGCCGTGCTGCTCGATCTCGCTGAGCGGTCGGTCGAGCTCAGGCTGCCGATGAAGCTTGACTATTGACCACGAAAAACCCCTCCCGTCGGGGGCGACGGGAGGGGCGGAGAGCCGGCTGTTTAAACGGAGGGAGTCGGAGCCGGCGGTTCGGCGGCGGGCGGCCGGTTGCGGCGCTCGTTCATGAAGTCGTCGAACTCGGCGCGGTCCTTGGCGGCGCGCAGCCGGTCGAGGAAGTCGCGGAACTCGCGCTGCTCCTCGTCGAGCTTGCGCAGCGTCTCCTCGCGGTACTCGTCAAAGGCGACGTTGCCGCTGCTCGGGCCGCCCCAGCGATGACGACGCTTCCAGGCGCGCCATTCCTCGCGCGCTTCGCGACGGGCTTCGCGGCCATCAGGTCCGGACCAGTGGCCATAACGGCGAGAGCAAAACATGCGTCCACTCCATTTCAGGTAGATGAGAAGGGCGAGGCCGATCGGCCAGAAGAGGATGAAGCTCACGACCAGAAGGGCGATCCAGGCGGGCTTCGGGATGTCGTCCAGTCGTTCCATCAAGCTGCCCGTCATGGCGGGGCTCCCTCGTTTGCGCGTTAACGGATGTAAATGTTAACGACATTTACATTGGGCATCGTGGCCCGCGGAGTCAAGGGCCGGTCAGACTTTTTGGGGAAAACCCAATCCCTGTAGGTAAATGAGCATTTGCGATTCCAGCAGCTCCTCGGCCGTCATCGGCAGGGTGCGGCGGCCGGCGTCGCCGCGGCCGAACAGCGAGGCTATGCCGTGCGCCATCGCCCAGACATGCAGGCTCATCATCAGGGCCGGCGGCCGCTTGCCGGCCGGTAGCAGGGCCACCAGGGCATCGGCGGCGCTGCGCAGCACGCCAAAGGCGCGATCGGCGGCGGCGCGCAGATCTGCATTGAGATCGGGCGGCAGGCCTGACTCGAACATGGCGGCGTAGTAGGCGGGCTCGGCGCGGGCGAAGGCGAGATAGGCCTTGCCGACATTGTTGAAGGCGGTGAGTGCATCCGGTTTGCCGCCTGCCCAGCCGGTCGACAGCATGGCCTCGAAGCGCTGGAAGCCCTCGCGCGCCACGTCGGCCAGCAGGGCCTCGCGATCGCGGAAATGGCGATAGGGGGCGGCCGCACTGACGCCCGCCGAGCGAGCGGCATCGGCGAAGGTAAAGCCTGCCGGGCCTTTCTCCTTGATGAGTTCGCGCGCGGCCTGGATCAGCGCTTCGCGCAGATTGCCATGGTGATAGCCCCGCTCCTCGCGATCGCGCTTTTTCCAGCTCATGTTAAGGGAGTTTACATCGCCGCCGGTCCATCCCACAACGGACGCACCAAGCTCGCAGGGGAGGGATGACGTGCAATTGTGGATGACCACCGTGGCCTCGGCGCGCGGCGCCGCGCGCACCGCGCAGGAAATCGAGGCCGCCGGCTGGGACGGCATGCTGGTCGTCGATTCGCAGAACCTGTCGGGCGATCCCTATGTCGCCCTGGCGTTGGCTGCCACGACAACGACCGGGCTGGGGCTGGGCACCGGCGTCACCAACTCGGTGACGCGCCATGCCGCGGCGACGGCGACCGCCATCACCAGCGTCAACCGCGTCTCGGGCGGCCGCGCCGTGCTGGGCATCGGCCGCGGTGATTCGGCCCTGGCCCATCTTGGCCGCGCGCCGGCGCGACTGTCCCAGTTCGAGCGCTATCTGCGCCAGCTCCAGACCTACCTCAAGGGCGAGGCCGTCGCCTTCGACGACATCGATATCCCGTCCGACGTGGCGCCGCCGATGTCGGGACTGCACCTGCACGACGCGCCGCCGTCGAGCCGCATCGCCTGGATCGCGGGCGGCGCCAAGGTGCCGGTCGAGGTCGCGGCCAGCGGCCCCAAGGTGATCGCCATCGCCGCCCTTCTGGCCGACCGCGTGATGTTCGCGCTGGGCGCCGACGTCGAGCGCCTGACGTGGGGCATTGCGCTGGCGAAGAAGACGCGCAAGGAGGCGGGTCTCGATCCCGACGGCATCACCTTCGGCGCCTATCTCAATCTCGGCTGCCACACCGACATGGATGTCGCCCGCAGCCTGGTGCGCGGCGGCCTCACGACCTTCGCGCGCTTCTCGGTGATGCACGGCAAGACCGAGGTGCCGACCTCAGCCGGTGACCAGCAGGTGCTCAAGGCGCTGCACAGCAACTACGACATGAAGGCGCATACAAGAGGCGACTCCCGCCAGGCGACGACGCTCACCGACGACTTCGTCGACCGCATGGCCATTGTTGGCCCACCCGAACGCTGCATCGAGCGCCTGAAGGAGGTGCAAGCCCTCGGACTCGACAAGGTGGCAATCAGCGGCGCGACGCGAGGCGCCGCGGAAGCGGACGCAGCGGTCGGACGAAAGCTCGTCGCGGAGAACGTGCTGACCGGAATGCGGCGCTGATCAGCGCCAGATCTTCTTCCCGCTGCCCGGCAACCCGAGCTCGCTCCACATCGCATCGACCTTGTCGATGACGGCCTGATCCATGCGGATCTGGCGGCCCCATTCGCGGTTGGTCTCGCCGGGGAACTTGGTCGTTGCGTCGAGGCCGATCTTCGATCCCAGGCCCGACACCGGGCTGGCGAAGTCGAGATAGTCGATCGGCGTGTTCTCGATCACGGTGATGTCGCGCGCCGGGTCCATGCGCGTGCTCACCGCCCACATCACGTCCTTCCAGTTGCGCGCGTCGATGTCGGCGTCCACCACGACCACCCACTTGGTGTACATGAACTGCCGCAGATAGCTCCACACGCCCATCATCACGCGCTTGGCGTGGCCGGCGTAGGCCTTCTTCATCGACACCACGGCGATGCGGTAGGAGCAGCCTTCGGGCGGCAGCCAGAAATCGACGATCTCGGGGAACTGCTGCTGGAAGAGGGGGATGAACACCTCGTTCAGCGCCTCGCCCAGCACGCTCGGCTCGTCGGGTGGCCGGCCGGTGAAGGTCGAGAGGTAGATCGGATTGCGCCGCATGGTGATGGCGCTCAGCGTGAACACGGGAAAGCGCTCGACGCTGTTGTAGTAGCCGGTGTGATCGCCGAAGGGGCCTTCGTCACCGTAGTCGTCGAGGCTGACATGGCCTTCCAGCACGATCTCGGCCTCGGCCGGCACCTTCAACGGCACGGTCCGGCAGTCGACCAGTTCGACCTTCTTGCCGCGCAGCAGGCCGGCGAACTGGTACTCCGACAGGGTGTCGGGTACCGGCGTCACGGCGGCGAGGATGGTGCCGGGATCGGCGCCGATCACGACGGCGGCGGGCAGGGGCTCGCGCTTGCCGGCGCCTTTCCAGCGTTGGTGATGCTGCGCCCCGCCGCGATGCTTCAGCCAGCGCATCAACGTCGTGTTCTTCCCGGTCACCTGCAGGCGATAGATGCCGAGGTTGAAGCTGTCCTGCTTGTCGCCTTTCGGGTTGGGGCCCTGGGTGACGACCAGCGGCCAGGTGATGAGCGGCGCGGGCTCGCCCGGCCAGCAGGTCTGGATGGGCAGGCGGCCAAGGTCGATGTCGTCGCCGCTGAGCACGATCTCCTGGCAGGGCGCGCTGTTGATGGTGCGCGGCTTCATCGCCATGACGGTGCGCAGCATGGGCAGCATGTCGAGCGCCTCGCGCCAGCCGCCGGGTGGCTCGGGCTGGCGCAGGAAGGCCAGCGTCTCGCCGACCTGGCGCAGCTCATGCGGTTCGCGGTCCATGCCCCACGCGACGCGCTCGACAGTGCCGAACAGATTGACCAGCACCGGAATGTCCGAGCGCGTGCCGTCGGCCCGCACCACGTTCTCGAACAGCACCGCCGGGCCCTTCTCGGCCAGCAGGCGGGTCTGGATCTCGGTCATCTCCAGGTGCGGCGAGACCGGCGCCTTGACGCGCACCAGCCGGCCACTTTGTTCCAGCCGGGCAATGAAATCCCGAAGCGAGGCGTAAGGCATGGCGATCCATAATGACCGGGCCGGCGGGAATCAAACAGGTTCAACACAACTATCCAGTGTGATACAGGCGATTGCCGCAATCTCGGTTGAGGATCATGTCGCGGACGGCCATTCCAACGGAGTTCGAGGACCTGCTGAGCGCTACGGGCCGGCGGGTGCTGGCGGGCGCTCACCCGCTTTGCGGTGCGCTGGCCAATCCCCGGACGCGCTTCCTGGCAAAAGCGGACCTGATCGACCGCTCCAAGGCCGAGCGCGTGCGGCGGGCGCTTGAGGCGTCGCTGGTCGACGAGCTCGAGCTCATGGAGCGGCCGATTCCGCCTGAAAGCATCTCCGCCATGCGCCACGACTACGGCGAGCTGCTGCCCAAGACCAGCCGCGCGCGCACGATCTATTTCGAGAGCCGGCGCGAGCGCGGCGTGAAAGCGGCAGAGCGCATCGGGCTTGCGCGCATGATGCGGTCGGCCTCCTTCCGCGCCTTCGCCGAAGCACTGGTGGGCCGCCGCCTCGCTGCTGGCTGGGGCCTGCAGGTGCTGCGCTACGGCCCGGGCGACTATGCCGGCCCGCACAACGACCATCATCCCGAGAACAAGGATGCGCGCTCGGGCTACATCGACTTGCACCTCAGCCTGTGCTCACAGGGCGTCGCCCACCAATGGCTGGTCTACAGCCGGGCCGGTCATTTCAGTGAGATCGTGTCGGTGGCGCAGCCGGCGACGGTGACGGCCTATCGCCTGCCGTTCTGGCACTACACGACGCCGCTGGTCGCCAAGCGCGGGAAAGATGCGGCGCGCTGGGTGCTGCTGGGAACCTTCCTGTATCGTTGACGGGTGGATCGATGAAGGCCTTGTTCCGATGGCAGCCTGGGCGTCGGCGGCGTGTACGACGTGTTGATCAAGTCGCGCGTGGTGGCGCATATCCCCTATGTCGAAGTCCGCACCGTCGGGCTGGCTATTGCCTATGCAGTGTTGGGCTGTGGCTATGGCACGCCCAAGGCAACCGAACGGGGCCGTGGGTCGTTTCGGCGAAATGAACCAGAGCCTAGAGCACCTGCACTTCCCCAACGAAAGCACCTCTTACCGTCAGGCGCGCAACGCCTTGCTGCAGGAGGAAATGGAGCTGCGCCGGCACATCGAGCGTGTTGCCCAGCAGCGCCGCGCCCTGCCGAAGGGCGGCGAGATCCCTGAGGACTATGTCTTCGAGGGCAAGCGGCCGAGCGGCAGGACTGGACGCCTCAAGCTCTCGGAGCTGTTCGCGCCGGGCAAGGAGACGCTCGCGGTCTACAGCTTCATGTTCGGGCCGGAGCGCGCCGAACCATGTCCCGGCTGCACGCACTTCCTCGATGGGCTGGATGGCGCGGCGCTCCATATCTGCCAGCGCATCAACCTCGTCGTTGTGGCGAAGTCACCGTTCAAGCGTTTGCAGGATCTCGCCAAGCAGCGCGGCTGGCAGCATCTGCGGCTGTTGTCGACGGCGGACAACACCTACGACCGCGACTACTACGGCGATTCGACGGCTCTGTCGGAGGCCATGCGCGACCAGCAGGAGTTCAAGCCCGGCGAAGAATGGGACATGCCGATCCTGAACGTGTTCCGGCGCGAAGAAGACGGAACGATCCGGCACTTCTGGGCGTCTGAGCTCCTGTACGTGCCGGCCGAGCCCGGCCAGGAGTATCGCCACAACGACCTTGTAGACCCGCTGTGGAACATGTTCGACGTCACCCCGGAAGGCCGTGGCGACTTCCAGCCGAAGGTTAAATACTGATTGGTCTTGCCGGACCGCGGACCTCCAGGTCCGCTCATGAATCATGAGCGAGCCGAAGGCTCGCGGTCCGGAAGAGTATGAGCGGGCCTGGAGGCCCCCGGTCCGGCAAGAATCTACCGGAAGCCGATCGGTACGACGCTGATCGAGTTCTGCGGGCTGCCTTCGATGATGCGGTCGGTGTAGGTGAGATAGACCAGTGCGCGGCGCTTTGCGTCGAAGAAGCGCACGACCTGGGTGGTCTTGAAGATCAGCGAGGCGCGCTCGCTGAACACCTCGTGCGGGCTTTTGACCTTCTCGACCTTGTCGGCGTCGATCGGCGCCACCTGGTGGCAGGAGATCGAGGCATAGGGCGGATCCTCGGCCAGGCCCAGCGCGCCCTTGATACCGCCGGTGCGAGCGCGCGAGATGTAGCAGGTGACACCGGATATGTCGGGATCGTCGAACGCTTCCACGACGATCTTGTCGTTGGGACCGAGCCACTTGAAGCGGTAGCCGACCGAGCCGATGTCCTCGGCCCATGCTGGGGCCCACGCCGGCAGCGCCAGCAACGACAGAAGCGTGACGAGAATAGTTCGGCGCATGATCCGCTGCTCCCTGGGGGGTCAGGCGGCGCGCAATCCTTCCTTCGGAACCTCGCCGCCCGCTTCCTTCACCGCCTCACGATACTCTTTTTCGGAGTTGAAGGGCGCGATCTTGGGATAGTCCTTCTTCTTGCCCGGCCGGATGTTGCCGGTCGAGGGCTCGACGATCAGCAGCTCGCCCTGGCGGCCGAGCAGGGGGATTTCGCGCTTCCAGCGCGAATAGACACGGCGCGCCGAGGCGGAGAAGTCGACGTAGGTCGTGAACTCGCTGTGGTCCTTGATGAACAGCGCCTCGTAGGTGGCGACGAACTGCTCGACGAAGGCGCGGTCGACGATCTCGAGATTGGACATCATCCAGCAGCGATCCTCGAACACCCAGTAGGTGCCGATGCCGACGAACTCCTTCTGCCGCGTCAGGTAGGGATAGAAGGGGAAGCCGCGGCAGGCGATGGTGCGGTTGTCGCGCTCGCAATGGCGCGCGCCCTTGCAATGGATGGCCATGCAGTCGCTGGTCAGCTCGGCCACGATCTGCCGGGTGGCATAGTCGTAGGGCTTGAACTTCGACCACAGGTCGGTGCGGGTCTTCAGCAGGTCGAACTCGACCTTGTGGACCACCGGCACGGCGTTCTGGGTCGAGCAGCACACCGGCTCCCCGCCATTGAGGGGCGCGCACTTGCGGCCGCAATCGAAGCGCGACACCGGTGCGGTGAAGCCCTCATAAAGAGTGGCGAAGTCCTGTGGCTTGATGGTTGCCTTGGGCATGGCCACGCGGTGTTACTCGAATTGATTATGAAAGAACAGTTAAGGAATTGTGTCGGCCTTGGCTAGGCCTGCCTATAGGTGAGGCAACACCTGCCAGACGACGGTCTCCCGCATGCCGCGGTTCTCGAGCTGAAGGGAGGTCGGAATCTCATAGCGGGCGCGCTCCAGAAGGCCCTGGGCGCTGAAGTAATTGCGGCCTGGATCGCCGAGCAACACCAGGCGACCGAGGCGCGCGTGGCTGCGCAGCCATGCCAAGGCACGCGCCGACATGTCGCGCTCGTAGCAGACGTCGCCTGCGATCACCACGTCGGCAGCAGGGGCTCCATCGGGTCCGGCCAGCCAGTCTTCGGTGCTGACCTCGAAAGACAGCACATTGGCTTTGGCATTCAGCTGGGCCGCCACCAGCGACAGGGCGTCGATGTCGTTCGCCAGCACGGACGCCGCACCGGCGCGCGCCGCCGCCATCGAGGAGACGCCGGAACCGGCGGCAAAATCGATCACGCGCTTGCCGCGCACCTGGTCAGGATTGTCCAGAAGATAGCGCGCGATCGCCTGGCCGCCCGGCCAGCAGAAGGCCCAGTAGGGCGGATCGATGTTCTGCTCCTCCAGCCACGCCTCGGTGGCCTGCCAGATCGGCACGTATTCGCTGGCCAGCCACAGCTTGAACTCCGGCACCATGGCGGGCGCCTCGAGGGCGGTGTTGGCGCGGATGAAGCCTTCGGGATCGGCGGGGAGGCGGGACATCCGGCTACCACTTCATCTCCTCCCCCGTCATACGGGGGAGGATACAGGAGGGGGAAAGCCCCAGGGGTGATCTATCGAAGTATCGATCATTCTGATCTGAAACTGGCCTAAGCGCGGACTGTGGCTTGCCCCCTCCTTTATCCTCCCCCGTATGACGGGGGAGG
>NZ_BKAJ01000070.1 GCF_007992495.1 Reyranella soli | reverse complement strand
ATGAGGTCATCACAAATGCCCCGCGACGATAGCCACGGTCAGCAGCAGGCCGAGCCAGTTGTTCGACTTGAATCTCATCAGGCAGTCGGCGGGATCGCCGGGCTTGAGCAGGGCGATCTGCCAGGCAAAGTGCAACGCGATCGCGAGCAGCCCCACGAAATAATATGGGCCCAGTCCGCCGAGCTGTCCGGTCAGCGTCCAGGCCACGAGCGCCAGCACCGCGAACAGGGTGAGCCAGCGCCGCGGCGCCTCGGCGAAGCGGCGGGCCGTCGAGCCCACGCCGATGATGGCGTCGTCGCGCTGGTCCTGCATGGCGTAGACCGTGTCGTAGACCAGGGTCCAGGCGACGCCGCCGACGTAAAGCGCGGCGGCAGCCCATGAGAGCGTGCCGGTTACCGCCGCGTAGCCCACCAGCGCGCCCCAGTTGAAGGCAAGCCCGAGCACGACCTGCGGCCAGTAGGTGAAGCGCTTCATCGTCGGGTAGACGGCGACCAGAACCAGCGACAGCAGCGCCACGCCGCCGGCAAACTTGTTGAGCTTGAACAGGATCGCCACGCCGACCAGCGACTGCAGCACCATCCAGATCAATGCGTTGCGCAGCGTCACTTCGCCAGCAGGCAGCGGCCGGCCGCGGGTGCGCTCGACCTGGGCGTCGACCTTGCGGTCAATGATGTCGTTCCAGGTGCAGCCGGCGCCGCGCATGGAGAGCGCGCCGATGAAGAACAGCGCCATCCAGCCGACCAGCCGGCCCCATTCGGAGGCCGTGCCCAGCGCCGCCGACCACCAGCAGGGATACATCAGCAGCCAGATGCCGATCGGCCGATCCCAGCGCGCCAGCCTGCCGTAGGGCCGTGCCCAAGGGGGCAGGTAGCGCAACGACCAGTGCTGTTGGTTGATGTCGGTGTAACTGGTTGTCCGCTCGGCGGTCATGACGGCATCATGCAGCGATGATCGGGCAAACTCCATGAGCCTCTCACGCCTGTTCGTCGCTGCGGACCTCGCCGTTGGCGTCGAAGCGCCGCTTGACGAGGCACAGGTCCACTATTTGCGCCATGTCATGCGCCGTCCCGACGGCGCGCCCTTGCTGCTGTTCAACGGCCGTGACGGCGAATGGCGAGGCACGCTGGAAGGCCGCGGTAAGAAGGCCGCGGTCGCGCAGGTCACCGAACGCACGCGCGAGCAGTCCGTCGAGCCCGACATCTGGCTCTGCTTCGCGCCCTTGAAGCGCGCGCGCATCGACTATGTGGCGGAGAAGGCGACCGAGCTCGGCGTCGCCGTCCTGCAGCCGATCCTGACCCATCACACGATCGTCGATCGGGTCAATGTCGAGCGCCTGCGCGCCAATGCCGTCGAGGCGGCCGAGCAGACCGAGCGGCTGAGCGTACCCGAGGTGCGGGTGCCGCTGGCGCTCGGTCGTCTGCTCGACGGCTGGCCGACCGAGCGGCGACTGCTGGTCTGCGACGAGACCGGCGGCGGTCCGCCCATCGCTCAGGCGCTGGCCGGCCTCGACGAGACCGCGCGCGCCGCGCCCTGGGCCATCGTGATCGGGCCGGAAGGCGGCTTCGACGCGGCCGAGCTTGCAAGTCTGCGTCGCATAAAAGATGTGATGGCAGTGGGCCTCGGCCCACGCATCCTGCGCGCCGATACGGCAGCGCTTGCAGCGCTTGCATGCTGGCAGGCACTGGTCGGTGACTGGCAGCGGCCGACACCCCGTCTGCACGCCGATTATCGCACATCTCGGACTGTCGTCTGACCATTGCGTCTGCGCTTGCGCTCGCCCCCGTCGGTGTGAGACAGGGGGAGTTGAACACGATGAACCAGCCGCGTGCTCGCGTGAGAATACCTCATGTGGCCGCGCCGCTCGCAGCCCTGACCAGGCCGCGGGTGAGCCAGGGAGTAGATGATCGAATGTCCGCACCACCGTCGGGCGGCGGCGCGCCGATCGAGAATCGGCGGCAGCTGATCGAATACTTCGCGGCCGGCAACAAGCCCCGCGACGCTTGGCGCATGGGCACCGAGCACGAGAAGTTTGGATTCCACAAGTCGACCTTGAAGCCGCTGGCCTATGACGGGCCGGACGGCATCCGCGCCATGCTGGACGGCTTGACACGCTTCGGCTGGGAGCCTGTCACCGAAGGCAACAACACGATTGCGTTGAAGCGCGACAGCGCCAGCATCACGCTCGAGCCGGGCGGGCAGTTCGAACTGTCCGGGGCGCCGCTCGAGACGCTGCACGACACGGCGGCCGAGAACCAGCAGCACATCAACGAGGTCAACCAGGTCGCGGGCGAGATCGGCGCGGCCTTCATCGGCCTCGGCTTCGCGCCCGAGTGGACACGCGAGGACATGCACTGGATGCCCAAGGGGCGCTACAAGATCATGCGCGAGTACATGCCCAAGAAAGGCAAGCTCGGCCTCGACATGATGCTGCGCACCTGTACCGTGCAGACCAACCTCGACTTCGAGTCCGAAGCCGACATGGTGAAGAAGTTTCGCGTGTCCCTGGCCCTGCAGCCGCTGGCCACCGCGCTGTTCGCCATCTCGCCCTTCAAGGAGGGCAAGGATTCGGGCTTCAAGAGCTATCGCAGCCACATCTGGACCGACACCGATCCCGACCGCTGCGGCATGCTGCCCTTCGTGTTCGAGGACGGCTTCGGTTTCGAGCGCTATGCCGACTACATCCTCGATGTGCCGATGTACTTCGTCTATCGCGACGGCAAATACATCGATGCCTCGGGCCAGAAGTTCGCCGACTTCATGAAGGGCAAGCTGCCGGCGCGGCCAGGCGAACTGCCGACCATCAACGACTGGGCCGACCACGTGACGACGGCGTTCCCCGAGGTGCGCCTGAAGCGCTATCTGGAAATGCGCGGCGCCGATTCGGGGCCGTTGCCGGCGTTGAACGCGCTGCCGGCCTTCTGGGTTGGCCTGCTCTATGACCAGACGGCGCTGAATGCGGCATGGGACCTGGTGAAGGACTGGACCATCGCCGAGCACGACTTCCTGCGCGCCGAGACGCCGAAGACCGGCTTGGCGACCGTCTTCCGCGGCCGTCCGCTGACGGAATGGGCGCGCGAGGCCGTGGAGATCGCCCATGCCGGCCTGCGCGCCCGCAAGCGGTTGGATGCCCACGGCAACGACGAGACGACCTACCTTGCGCCGCTCGATCGCGCGGTGGCGAGCGGACTCGCCCCGGCGGACGAATTGCTGGCCAAGTGGCAAGGCGAGTGGAAGGGCTCCTTCGTCCCGCTGTTCCGCGACCACGCCTACTGAGGTATCGTCGAGCCCATGCTCGACCGTTGCGACCGCGTCCAGATCGCCGTGCATGACGCCGCCAAGGCGGCGCAGCGCTACGGCCAGCTCCTGGGCAGCGCCGTCGCGCGCCGCGATCACAGCCGCCATCTCGGCGCACGACGCACGATCCTGGCGGTCGGCGAAAGCGAGTTCGAGCTTTGCGAGGCCGACGGTGCTGGCCTGACTCAGGACTTCCTGGCCAAGCGCGGCGAGGGGCTGATGACGGCGGGCTATTGCACCGCCGATCTCGACAGCATGGTCAAGCGCTGGGAGGGGCTGGGCGTGGCCTACGACCGCGACGCCGAGCAGCTCTATCTCTCGCCCGAGACGACGTTCGGCCTGCCGATCGTGATCTCGGAGAGCACGTATCGGCCGCGCGTCGGGCCGGTGTCGTTCCTCTACGAGACGACCAACACGTTGGCGAGCGATTGGCGCCGCGTCGCCGCTGTCTATGCCGGCCTGTTCGGCCTCGATCCCGCGCGCTTCAGCGAGATCGGCAGCGAGCGCTTCGGCTATGTCGGCACGCTTACCCTGTTCGATCCACCCAACAGGCTCGACCGCATCGAGCTCAGCCAGGTCACCGACGACGTCCATGCCATGGGCCGCTTCGTCAAGAAGCACGGCGATTCGCTCTACATGTGCTACGTCGAGGTCCATGACTGGCCGGCGGTGCGCGGCCGCCTGCTCGAGGCCAATGCGCGCTATACGCCAAGGGGTTCTGATCCCGCGACGGATCCTGATGGCGGATGGGTGCATCCCAAGGGACTGCATGGGCTGCTGCTCGGTGTCTCGCGCACGGGGCTCGCCTGGGACTGGTCGGGACGCGAGGAATTGGTGCCATCGGTATGAAACGTCGTTCGTTCGCCTTGATGATGATCGCCGCGCCGCTTGCGGCTCACGCGCAGCCTGCCGCCCCCCAGTCCGCGGATTGGCAGACCATTGTCGGCCGCGACCTGCGCTTCCGGCTGGAGATGCCGGCGCCCGCCACCGAGACCAAGGCGGCCGAGAAGGAGAAGGGCCACACCTCGGAGCGCATCGCCTGGGCATCCAAGCGCGACGGCGAGATGTTCGACTTCGACTATGTCGACTACCAGCCCGGCTGGTTCTCCGAGCGCGATTCCAAGCAGATGGCGCGCGACCTCGGCCGCGGCGAGGCCGAGAAGGCGTTCCCGCGGGCGAAGTTCAAGTACATACGCGATGAGCCTGTCACGCTGCAGGGCTGGGACGGTTATGCCCTCGACATCGAGGACGCCCAGGGCGCGCTCGTTCAGATGCGTACCTACATCGTCAAAGACCGGCTCTTCCGCCTGCTGGTCACGGCGAAGAACAACGAGCCGTCCAAGGCTGCCGCCCAGCGCTTCCTCGATTCGCTGCGGCTGGCTGAAACGCGACCCTCTTAAGGGACCGCGGGCCGGAGGCCCGCTCATGGTCATGGTCTTCCGGACCGCGCGCGTCCTCGCGCGCTCATGATCATGAGGTGCGCGAGGACGCGCGCGGTCCGGAAGATTATGAGCGGGCCAGAGGCCCGCGCTCCCGGCTTGCCAATTCTCCCTCTCCCCCTCACAGTCCTCTCGATTCAGTCAGTGTGAGTTAGTCAGGAGGCCACGCGTAGAGCAGTCGACGCCGTGCCCGTTTGCGCGGCGCATGGGAGGAAACAACATGAAAATCCGAACGGGATGGCTCATCCCGGCCGCGTTGGCGGCCGCACTGGTGGCGACGACGGGATCCGCCTGGGCGCAGAAGCCCGGTGGGGTCCTCAAGATCCAGCACATGGACACGCCGCCCAGCGCCTCGATCCACGAGGAGGCCACCGTCTCCACGGCCGTCCCGTTCATGGGCCTCTACAACAACCTGGTCATGTTCGACCAGAACGTCGCCAAGAACAGCTTCGCCTCGATCGTGCCGGATCTCGCCACCAAATGGGCGTGGAGCGACGACGGCAAGCAGCTTTCCTTCACCCTGCGCCAGGGCGTGAAGTGGCACGACGGCAAGCCCTTCACGGCCAAGGACGTGGCCTGCACCTTCGACATGCTGCTGGGCGGCGAGACCAAGATCAGGCGCAATCCGCGCGGCGCCTGGTACACGAACGTCGACAGGGTCACGGCCGACGGCGATTTCGCCGCCACCTTCCATCTCAAAGAGCGACAGCCAGCGCTGATCGCCCTGCTGGCTTCGGGCTACACGCCCATCTACCCCTGCCACATCCCGTCGGCGGACATGCGTCGCCGGCCGATCGGCACCGGTCCGTTCAAGCTCGCCGAGTTCAAGATGAACGAGGGCATCAAGCTGGTGAAGAACCCCGACTACTGGAAGCCGGGCCGGCCCTACCTCGACGGTATCGAGTACACCATCATCGCCGACCGCTCGACGCGCATGCTGGCTTTCGCCAGCGGCAAGTTCGACATGACCTTCCCGACCGACCTCACGGTGCCGTTGTGGAAGAACATGAAGAAGGACGCGCCGCACGTTAAATGCACCATGCGCGACACCGGCGTCAGCACCAACCTGATCGTCAATCGCGAGGTGCCGCCGTTCGACGATCCCAAGATCCGCCGCGCGCTGGCGCTGACGCTCGATCGCAAGGCCTTCATCGACATATTGAGCGAGGGCGAGAGCAGCATGGGCGGCGTCATGCTGCCGCCACCCTCCGGCGTCTGGGGCATGCCGCCGGAGATGCTGAAGACCATCATCGGCTACGACAACGTGCCCGCCAATCGCGAGAAGGCGCGCGAGCTCATGAAGGAGTTGGGCTACGGGCCCGACAAGCGGCTGAAGGTCAAGGTCAGCACGCGCAACATCGCGACGTTCCGGGATCCCGCGACCATCCTGATCGACCATCTCAAGCACATCTATGTCGATGGCGAGCTCGAGGTGATCGACACCTCGGTCTACTACAATCGCGTCTTCAAGAAGGACTACTCGGTGGCGCTGAACCTCTCCGGGACGGCCGTCGACGATCCCGACGTCGGTTTCTTCGAGGGCTATGCCTGCGGCTCGCTGCGCAACTACAACGGATACTGCAATCCGGAGATGACCAAGCTCTTCGAAGAGCAATCACGCGAGACCGACCAGAAGAAGCGCCTGAAGATGGTGTGGGAAATCGACCGCAAGCTGCAGGAAGATATCGCCCGCCCGATCATCTACCACGGCCGCGCCGCCGGCTGCTGGCAGCCTTACGTGAAGGGCGTGGTGCTGCACTCCAACAGCATCTACAACGGCGCCCGCTTCGAGGACGTGTGGCTGGATAAGTAGTTCGCTGGGGGCGCGCCACTCCAGTGGCGCGTCTTCTCATGCTCTTCCGGACCGCGCGCATCTTGCGCGCTCATGAATCATGAGCGAGCTGGAAGCTCGCGGTCCGGAAGACCATAACGCGCCACTGGAGTGGCGCGCCCCCAGCTAAGGCGCGATCATCCTGTAGACGCGCGCGGCGGTGCCGCTGTAGAGGGCCTTCTTCTCGGCGACCGACGCGCCCTTGGTGATGAGCTTGAAGGCGTTCCACAGCTCGGTGTAGCCGCACGACTGCTTGTCGGGCGGGAAGTTGCTCTCGAACATGCAGCGCTCGGGACCGAACAGCTCGATGCAAGTCTCGATGTAGGGCCTCCAGACGGCCGCCAGTTCCTGCGAGGAGGGTGGCATCTCACGCAGTTCAAAGCCGAAGCCGAACGAGGTCATGCCGAGCCCGCCCAGCTTGACGACGACGTTGGGGCAGCCGGCGAGGTCCTGCATGTTCTTCTTCCACACCGGCAGGGTCTCGGCCTGCTTGCCGGCATACTGGCCGATGCCGAGATGGCCGCCGACATGATCGACGATGATCGTCTGGCCGGGAAAGGCGCGGGCGATATCCAGCAGGTCGGGAAGCTGCGGGAAGAAGTGCCAGGAATCGAAGGTGAGCCCGAGCTTGCCGAGCTCGGCGAAGCCTTCGCGGAACTTCGGATCGAGCAGGCGGTGCCGCGGGATCGGCCGCGAGACATGCTTGCCGGCCAGGCCCTCGTCCCACGATGTGCCGTAGCGCACGCCGCGGAAGCGGCCGCCGGCCACGGCAATCTCGGCTTCCAGCACGGCGCGCACGCGGCTGCCCAGCATCAGGTCGGCCCAGCCGATGATCGCCTCACAGGCCCGCATCTTGCCGTACTGGCCGGAGGCGCTCTGGGCGGCGATGCCGTTCACGAACTCGACCTCGCCCACGGGCTTCATCTCGTCGGGCCCGGTGGCGCGGAACATCGCCTGGCATTCGAGGAACACCGTTGAGACGATGTTGTGCCCTCCGCCGGTGTCGTCCAGCAGCTCGGACAGGAAGTAGCGGCCGCGGTCGCGGTGCGGGGCATCCCACAGGTGGTGATGCGGGTCGATGATCGGCAGGTCGGGCTCGAGCGCCTTTTCGGCCGGGCGCTTAGCCAGCCAGGCGGCGAGATCGGCATTGTTGCGATGGATCAATCCGCGATATTCAGCGTCGGCCATGGCTGTTTCCTCCGGTTTGGAGGAAGCCTACGGCAGGAGCGGAGAGCGGAGCATGCGGATTTGCGTATACGGGGCAGGCGCCATCGGCGGCAATTTCGCGGCGCGACTGGCCAATGCCGGGAACGAGGTCTCGATCGTGGCGCGCGGCGCCCATCTCGAGGCGATTCGCGCCCGTGGCCTCACCCTGCTGGCTGGCGACAAGAAGATCACGGCCAACGTGAAGGCGTCCGACCGGCCGGCCGATCTCGGGCCGCAGGACGCCGTGCTGGTGACGCTGAAGGCGTCGGGCCAGCACGTCCTCGCCGGCAACATTGAACCCTTGCTTGGGCCTGACACGGCCGTCGCCTTCGTGCAGAACGGCATTCCCTGGTGGTACGGCCACGGGCTTTCCAAGTCGCGCCCGCCGGCACCTGATCTCAGCCGCCTCGACCCGGGTGGCGCGCTTGCCAAGTCGGTCGGCATGCATCGCGTGGTTGGCGCGGTTGTGAGCTCGCCCAACCATGTGATCGAGCCCGGCGTGGTCGAGAATGAAGTGCCGGACCGCAACATCCTCTGGGTCGGCGAGCCGGACGACCGGCCCAGCCCGCGCATCGAAGCGCTGCGCACGGCGCTCAAGGCGGCCGGCATCGGCTCGCCGGCGACGACCGACATCCGCTATGAGATCTGGCACAAGCTGATGGCCAACCTGACGGGCTCGACGGTCTGCCTGCTCACGGGGCAGCCCGTTCACGTCCAGAAGACGCCGCTGATCAACCGGCTGTCGCGGCGCGCCCATGCCGAGGCGCTGGCGGTCGCCGCCGCCCACGGCGTAATTCTCAACGACCATCCGGACGAGCGCTACGGGCCCAAGCGCGTCTACACCAGCCACCGGCCGTCGATCCTGCAGGACTATGATCTCGGCCGGCCGATGGAGATCGAGTCAATTGTGCGTGCACCGGTCGCCTTCGCCCGCAGCGCCGGCGTCGACACGCCGACGCTGGACGCCATCGAAGCGATCAGCGTGGCCCTGGCCCACGCCAAGGGGCTCTATACACCCTGACTCCTGGGCGGCAGACGCGCTAGGATCGGCCGAACGTCACAATGATCGAGGAAACGCCATGAAGCCTAGGATCATGCGTGCTGCATCCCGCCCGACGAGCAAGGCGGAAGCGGCCAACTTCGTCGGTACCGTCATGTCCGATCCGGTGTTCGCGCCGGAGGGACCGTCGCGCCTGCGCGCATCGCGCGTTTCGTTCATGCCGGGCGGCCGCACCAACTGGCACAAGCACGCCGTCGGCCAGGTCCTCTACGTGCTCTCGGGCGTGGGTCGCTATCAGCTCGAGGGTGAGCCGGTGCAGGAGATCAAGCCGGGTGACACCGTGGTCATCCCGCCCAACGCGCGCCATTGGCACGGCTCGGCGCCGGACACGATGATGGTCCATCTTGCCATGTCGGAGACCAACGAGAAGGGCGAGGCGACGAGCTGGTTCGAGCCGGTCAGCGACGCCGACTACGGCAAGGCGCCGACGAAGGCTTAAAGCTGTCTTGCCGGACGCGGGCCTCCAGGCCCGCTCATGAATTGTGAGCGCGCAGGATGCGCGCGGTCCGGAAGAGTGTGAGCGGACCTGGAGGTCCGCGCTCCGGCAAGACTACGTCGCCGTGCCGCCGACGGTCAGCGCATCGATGCGCAAGGTCGGCTGGCCGACGCCGACCGGCACGCCCTGGCCGTCCTTGCCGCAGGTGCCGATGCCGGGATCGAGCGACATGTCGTTGCCGACCATGCCGACCTTGGTCAGTGCCTCGGAGCCGGCGCCGATCAGGGTCGCGCCCTTGACCGGCGCGCCGAGCTTGCCGTCCTCGATCAGATAGCCCTCGGTGACGGTGAACACGAACTTGCCCGAGACGATGTCGACCTGGCCGCCGCCGAAATTGGCACAGTAGAGGCCCTTCTTGACGGAAGCGATGATCTCCTGGGGATCCTTGTTGCCGCCCAGCATGAAGGTGTTGGTCATGCGCGGCATCGGCGCATAGGCGTGGCTCTGGCGCCGGCCGTTGCCGGTCGGCTTCACGCCCATCAGGCGCGCGTTCTGGCGGTCCTGCATCAGGCCGACCAGGCGGCCGTTCTCGATCAGCACGTTGCGCTGCGTCGGCGTGCCCTCGTCGTCGATGGTGAGCGAGCCGCGGCGGTCGGCGAGCGTGCCGTCATCGACCACGGTGACGCCGGGCGAGGCGATCATGTCGCCCATCATGCTGGTGAACATCGACGTCTTCTTGCGATGGAAGTCGCCTTCCAGCCCATGGCCCACGGCCTCGTGCCACAGCACGCCCGACCAGCCCGAGCCCAGCACCACCGGCATCTCGCCGGCCGGCGCCGGCACCGACTGCAGGTTCACCAATGACTGGCGGATCGCCTCGTCGGCCTCGCGCTGCCAGTATTCCGGCTTGAAGATGTCGCCGTAGGCGGCGCGCCGGCCCGAGCCGGTGCCGCCTGCTTCCATGCGGCTGCCGTCGGCGCAGACCACGCTGACGTTGAGACGCACCAGCGGCCGCACGTCGGCGGCGCGCCAGCCGCCGGCCTTGATGATCTCGACGACCTGCCAGGATGCCGACATCGAGATCGAGACCTGGCGCGCCTTGGGCTCCTTGCCGCGCACATAGGCGTCGATCTCCTGCAACAGCGCCACCTTGCGGGCGAACGCCTCGTCGTCGATCGGGTTGTCGTCGGTGTAGAGGAGCTGGTTGGTGCCGCGTGGCGATTCGTCCATCTTGCCGCTGTGGCCCCCGCGCACCGCCTTGACGGTGGCGACGGCGCGTTTCAGCGCCTGTTCATCGAGCGCCGAGGCATGGGCAAAGCCCGTGGCTTCGCCCGCGACGCTGCGCAGGCCGAAGCCCTGGGTGGTGTCGAACGAGGCGCTCTTCAGCTTGCCGTCGTCGAACGCCAGGCTCTCGCTCTGCTCGTACTCGAGGAACAGCTCGCCGTCGTCGCAGCCGGCCAACGCGTCGTTGACCATCTTCTCCGTCCTGCGACGGTCGAGACCGCCCCCCTTGCTCCCCTGGCCGAAGAACAGGTTGTCGGCGGTAGCGAGATGGTTGATCGATTTGCTCATGGCGAATGCCCTTTCATTTGCCAAAAATGGGCATTCGCCGCGGCGGGCGCAAGCTCGATGTCGGCTAGGCCTTCGGCTCGTACCGCAGGCCCAGCTTCAGCGTGACCTGGTAGCTTGCCACCTTGTTGTCGCGAATGCGGCCGCGCACGTCGACCACCTCGAACCAGTCGAGATTGCGCAGCGAGCGCGACGCCGTCCCGATCGCCGAATCGATGGCATCGGAGACCGACTTGTCCGAGCTGCCGACGACTTCCGTCTTCACATAGGTCTGGCTGGCCATGGGCATACCTCCCCCTGTTAGACGACCAGGACGATCTTTCCGAAGTGGGCGTTGGCCTTCATGTGCGCCAGCGCCTCGGCCGCCTGGGAGAGCGGGAAAGTCCGGTCGATGGGCAGGCTGAGCTTGCCGGCTTCGATGGCCGGCCACAAGTCGGCGCGGGCCGCCTTGACGATGGCGCGCACTTCCTCGGGGCCGCGGGTGCGGAAGGTCACGCCGATGTAATCGATGCGCTTCAGCGCATGCAGGTCGAAGTTGAACTCGCCCTTCATGCCGCCCAGGCGGCCGACATTGACGATGCGGCCCAGGATGGCGGCCGCTTCCATGTTCTGGTTGGCCACGCTCGCCGAGACCTGGTCGACGATCAGGTCGACGCCCTTGCCGCCGGTCGCGGCCTTCACCTGATCCGGCCACTTGGGATCGCGCGTGTCGAGGGCGAGATCGCAGCCGAATTCCTTCAGCCGCGCACGGCGCCCGTCGTTGGTCGAGGTGCCCATGACGATCGAGGCGCCCATGTGCTTGGCGATCTGCATGCCCAAAAGACCGACGCCGGAGCTGGCGCCCTGGATCAGCACCGATTCGCCCTTCTTCAGCCGGCCAGCGCCAACCAGGGCGTTGTGCATGGTCTGCACGGCGACCGGCATGCAGGCGGCCTGCTCGTAGGTCATGTTGTTGGCCGGGATCTTGTGGGCGCGGCCGGCATCGGTGACAGCGTATTCGGCGAAGCCGCCCGCCGCTGAGCTCATGACGCGGTCGCCCGGCCTAAAATCCTTGACCTCGCTGCCCACCGCCTCGACCTCGCCGGCGCATTCCAGGCCGACGATGGTGCCCGCGCCGCCGATGCGCCCATGCGCATGACCGGAGGCAACCGCAAGATCGGCGCGGTTCAGCGAGGCGGCGCGCACCTTGATCAAGAGCTCGTGCGGCTTGGGCTCGGGCTTCGGCGCGTCCGTGTACTGGACGCCATTCTCGGTGACGACGGCAGCCTTCATGGGAGCCTCCCTGGATCGGAGGTTCCCCATAGCACGGCGCGCTGCCTTGGAGGCTAGGGCTGGGCCTCGCCCTTCACGTATTTGGCGACAATCGTTTCGTCGGGCGGATAGTTGGCGGGTTGCACGGGGGTGATCTGCGCCTGCACGCATTTCCACGTCCCGCCGTCGCGCACATAGATGTCGGTGTACATGGTCATGCTGACGGTCTCGACGCCGTCCTTCAGGCCAACGCGCTTGTTGGTCGAGCGCACCAGGGCGGTGTCGCCGAACACGTCGATCTTCTCGTCGCGATAGTCGTAGTAGGGGATGCGTTCGGCGTCGAAGCCGGTCGCCCAGGCCGCGAGATAGTCGTCGCGGCTCACCCGGGCGCCCATTGGGCTGATGCAGATGAAGTCCTTGTGCAGGATGGCATCGTGGCCCGGGACATCGTTGGTGATGAAGTTGTTGATGAACCGGGCGTTCAGCGCGCGCAGCTCGGCGGTCATGGCAGTCCTCCTTTCTGTTGGATAACCGTATAACCGGTTATCCAAAGAGTCCAGCCTGATTCCGGGGAGATGGGCCGGCTCAGTTGGCTGATCCGACCTGCTGCGCGGCGTTCTCGATCACGGCGGCGACTTCGGGGGCGTGCGATTCGTAGACCGAGTGGCTCGCGCCCTCGATGACCGTCGTATGGCTGCCGGCCCGCTGGTAGTAGAAGCGCTCGAGGTCGGGATTGATGATCTGGTCACTGCCGGCGACGATTCCCCAGCTCGGCTTGGTGTGCCACGCGGCGGCGGAGAGCGGCGTGGTGAAGACCTCGGCGGCGGCCGGCACTTGCGAGCTCGCCTCGAACGCCGCCTGGGCGCGCGGCAGGTCGGGTGCGAACAGCGTCGGGAAGGCGGAGGATTGCAGATAGGTGTAGCCGTCCGGCGTCCGGGCGATGGCCCCCGGGGTCTGGCCGAGGACGCTCGGCATGCGCTTGCCGAGCGCGCCTTCATCCTCGCCGACATCCGGCGCGTGCGCCGCGACATAGACCAGGCCGACCACCTTGGGATGGATGCCGGCCTCGGTGACGATCGAGCCGCCGTAGCTGTGACCGACCAGCAGGGTCGGACCGTCCTGCAGGTCGAGGATGCGCCGGGTCGCGTTCACGTCGGCCGCGAACGAGGTCTCGGGCTCCTGGACCTCCGTCACATGGAAGCCCTTGCTGACCAGGATGTCGTGCACCTGACGCCAGCCCGAGCCGTCGACCCAGGCGCCGTGCACCAGGACGACGTTCTTGATGGGCTCCGCCCTTGCCGCGAGTGGCGTGGCGACGGCCAGCAAGGCTGCAAGAGCGACGGCAACTCGATGATGTCGGTTCGACATGGCGGTGACCTCGGTGTTGGCTGATGATGGTCCAAATCGCATACAGCGCGCCGGCCATGCAGTTGCCGATAGAGCTGGCGCGCCACCTACCTTGGTATGAGTGGCAATCAATCCGGCGGCACGTTCCGTGCTTGTGAGGCGTCATGGCTGAGCCTTTTCCTCTTGAACCTTCGCTGTGGGCGGCGACGGCGCCAGCCGCGCCGGCCACGCCCGCTCTTGGCGAGTCGGTCACCGCCGATGTCTGTATCGTCGGCGGCGGCTATTGCGGCCTGTCGACGGCGCTGCATCTGGCGGAACGCGGCATCAAGGCCGTGGTGCTCGAGGCAAAGGAGCCGGGCTTCGGCGGCTCGGGCCGCAACGGCGGCCAGGTGATCCCCGGATTGAAGTTCGATCCCGACGAACTCGAGACCATGTTCGGACCCGAGCGCGGCCCGGCTCTCGTCGATTTCGCGAGCCGTACAGCGGACGTCGTGTGGGAGCTGATCGACAAGCACCGCATGGACGTGCCCAACACGCGCAACGGCTGGATCCAGAGTGCGCATGCGGCCGACATGGTCGGCACGCTGAAATCGCGCGTCGCCCAGTGGGAGCGGCGCGGCGCCCCCGTGGCCCTGCTCGACAAGGCCGAGACCGAGCAGCACATCGGCACCGACCAGTATCTCTGCTCGTGGATCGATCGTCGCGGCGGCGTGGTCCAGCCGCTGGCCTATGCGCGCGGCCTGGCGCGGGCGGCGCTCGCGGCCGGCGCCGCGATCCACGGCCGGACGCCCGCGACCGCGCTCGCCCGCGACGGCGGCAAATGGGTCGTGAGCACTGCCGGCGGCCCCACAGTGACGGCCGATCGCGTTGTGCTGGCCACCAACGGCTATACCGGCGATCTGTGGCCGCGGCTGCGCCAGACCATCATCGCCGCCAACTCCTTCCAGATCGCGACCAAGCCGTTGTCGGACAATGTCCGCAAGTCGATCCTGCCGGGCGGCCAGGCGACGTCCGATTCGCGCCGCGTCGTGCTCTACTACCGTCTCGACCATACCGGCCGCTTCCTGCTCGGCGGACGCGGACCGATGCGCGAGCCCGACGGCCCGCAGGACTGGGACCATCTGGAGGCGATGATGGGCCGGGTCTTCCCGCAGCTGAAGGGTGTCGCGATCGACTATCGCTGGGGCGGCCGGGTCGCCGCCACGCGCGATCACCTGCCTCATCTGCACGAGCCGGCGCCAGGGCTGCTGATCGATATCGGCTGCATGGGACGCGGCGTGGCGTTGCAGTCGGCGATGGGGCGGGCGATGGCGGCCTACATCGCCTCGGGCGATCCGGCGGCGCTGCCCTTGCCGCCGACGGCAATAAAGCCGCTGCCCTTCCACGGGCTGAACAAGCTCTATCTCGCCGCTTTCATCACCTGGTACCGCTTTCTCGATCAGCGCGGCATCGGCGTCGCGGCCTAGACGGGCGGGCCCATCCCGACGCGAACGTTGGCTGGGTCACGTGCGTGCATCGAGGAGGTGACGCAGGCGCGATACGAGTGCGGAGACCGACGGTGGCGCGGCGGAAGCGACGTTGCCAGGCCTGACGGCCGAGCCGATCCGGCGCTGCGCCAGCGTCGTGCTGATTTCCTCGGCGATGGTCGGCCGATCGAGCAGGAGCTGCGCCAGGGCCTCGTGGCCGATCTCGTAGGCGACCGTGAAGGCGAGGGCGCGCAGGGTGGCCGACGCGCCGCTGCCGGCGGCGTCGACGCTGCCGCCGAAGTAGTCGCCCGGCGCCAGCCGCGCGAGCTCGAGCTCGCCTTCCTCGCTGTGGCACGTCACGACAACGACGCCGGAGCGGACGATGATCAGGGAATCGAGCTTTGCGCCCTGTTCGACCAGCACCTCGCCCGTCCGGTAGGTCTTGCGAGTCATGGCGTCGGCAAGAGCGGTCCTCTCGTCTTTGGTCAGCGAGGCGAAGAGCGGAACGGCGTCGACCAGCCGCAACGCGGTGCCGCGGGGCTGTGCCGGGGGCATCGGGGTCGGCGCGACGGCGCCTGCTTCCTTTGGACAGGCCAGCAGCAAGCCAGTCGACCGGGCATGGCGGAAAATCAGGTCGTACACCTCGTGCCGTGCGGTCGAGGCCGTCTCGAAATCGGCGACGCGGAAGGCCAGCTCGAACTCGACCGCCTGCGCGTCGAGCGACTTGATCTCCACCGACGGCGCGGGGACGGAGAGGATGGAGCTGCTGCTGAGCAGGACGTTGCGCATGACGGCCGAGATGGCGGCCGGCGCCATCGTTGGCATCACGCGGACCCTGAGCTTGACGCCGTGGCTGCGGTTGGGGCTGCTGAGGTTCGTCAGCTCGGCCTTGGCCAGCTTGCTGTTGGGCAGCACGACGAGGTCGTTGGAGGCATTGAGCAGGTGCGTGGCCCGCCAGTTGGTCTCGACGACGCGGCCCTCCATGCCGTCGCTGAGCACGACCCAGTCGCCGACCTCATAAGCCTTGCTGACGTTGAGCGCGATGCCGGAGAAGACGTCGCCGAGCGTGCTCTGGAGCGCCAGGCCGAGGATGATGGCCAGCACGCCCGACGTGGCGATCAGGGTGCCGATCGGCGCGCCGAAGACATAGGCGACGATCGACAGCGCGGCGCCGAGATAGATCGTGCCGACGACCAGGTCCTGCACGAGGCGGCTTTCCTGCGGCCGCCGCTCGAAGAACAGGGCGATGCGCGTGAAGCCGGTCAGCAGCCAGGCGGCGTTGATCCACCAGATGATCTTGGCCGTGGCCACGAAAACGCGCTCGAAGACCGGCGTATCCGCGGCGATCGGCTGGTAGGGGACGATGTCGTGGTGGTGCAGCAGCGCCGTGAGCGCGACGAAGAAGCCAAACTGGAAGATCACGCGGTGCGTCGGATAGCGGCGCAACAGCACCTGGGTGACGATGGCGCCGGCGAAGGCCACGATCCCCGTCTGCACGAGAGGATCCCAGGCGAACTCCGCGAGCGTAACCTTGTCCATGGCGCCAGTGCCTCCTCGTTGATGGAGGCTGCACGCTAGTGCGCCGCGGTCGGATCAGCCCTTCGGACGCAGGTTTGGCGAGGCCATACTTTGGTTGGATTGCCCTCTTCCGGACCGTGCGCCGGGTCGCGTCTGACGCGGCCTCGCGCATCATGATCATGAGCTTGAAGCGGATCGAGCGACTTAGCGCCCTTTCCGCCCTTTCCGCCGGTACCTGCCTAGCGCTTCCACGGAAGCCGATCCACTAGCCATGGGTGTGCCGAGCTTCGCACGACCCGTCAGGCCGGCCCGGCGGCGGCCGGGCCGATGGATATCGGATGAACGATGCATAGAGCAGAGCCGCCACGAAGCGACACACGCCCAATATAACTTAGGTGCTCATCGAAGTAAACCCCGGTTCTAGTTTTTGCGCCCCATAAGGGGCCAAACGACGCAAAAAGTCGGGATCGAGTGCCTGCAGTGCAGGCAATCGTGTCGGTCGCTCGCCAACGCGTCAGCCCCTATGACGAGCGTACTAGACGATCCGGCTCTCGCGCCCCTGCCAATAGCGGTCGCGCAGCAGGCGCTTGTAGAGCTTGCCCGTCGGATGGCGCGGCAGCTCGGCCTCGAAGTCGATGCTTCGTGGGCATTTGATGTCGGCGAGGTGTTGGCGGCAGAACGCCAGCAGCTCCTCGGCGAGCGCCGGGCCGGCATCGGCCACGTTGCGCGGCTGGACGACGGCCTTCACTTCCTCGCCGAAGTCGGCGTTGGGCACGCCGAACACGGCGCAGTCCATGACCTTGGGATGGGTGATCAGGAGGTTCTCGGCCTCCTGCGGGTAGATGTTCACCCCGCCGGAGATGATCATGAAGGCCTTGCGGTCGGTGAGATGCAGGAAGCCGTCGGCGTCGACGTAGCCCACGTCGCCCAGCGTGGTCCAACCCTTGGCGTTGCGCGATTGGGCGGTCTTCTTGGGATCGTTGTGATACTGGAACGGCCGGCCGTCGGCGAAATAGACCGTGCCGGCTTCGCCCTGGGGCAATTCGTTGCCGTCCTCGTCGCAGATCTTCAGCGTGCCGACAACGGCGCGGCCGACCGTGCCCTTGTGCGCCATCCATTCGCTGGCATTGCACATGGTGAGGCCGTTGCCCTCGGTGCCGCCGTAGTATTCCCACACGATCGGTCCCCACCATTCGATCATCTTCTCCTTGGTGGGGATGGGGCAGGGCGCGGCGGCATGGATGGCGCACTTGAGCGACGAGACGTCGTACTTCTGGCGCACCTCCTCGGGCAGCTTCAGGAAACGCACGAACATGGTCGGCACGAGCTGGCTGTGCGTGATCTTGTGCTTGCCGACCAGCTTCAGGAACTCCTCGGCGTCGAAATGCTCCATGATCACCGAGGTGCCGCCCAGCCGCATGACGCTCATGTTGAAGCGCAGCGGAGCGGCGTGATAGAGCGGCGCCGGCGAGAGATAGACGGTGTCCTCGTCCATGCCGTAGAGCTTGCGCGTGATGGCGAGCAGCGGATTGTCGAAATCGATGGGCTGCGGCTCGACCACCGGCAGCACGCCCTTGGGCTGGCCGGTCGTGCCCGAGGAATAAAGCATGTCGTGGCCGGCGGTCTGGTCGGCGACCGGCGTCGCCGGGAAGCGTGCGACCGTGGCCTCCCAGGGCTCGTAGCCCGGGATCGTGCCGTCGATCATGTAGCGGTGCGGCGCGCCCTTGAGCAGCGGCGCCAGTTCGGCGGCCTTGTCGGCGAGGTACTTGGACGTGATGAAGAGCTTGGCGCCGCAGTCGCCGACGATGTAGTCGACCTCCGCCGCCGTCAGGCGCGAGCTGATGGCGGTGTAGATCAGGCCCGACCGCTGGGCGGCCCAGCAGATCTCGAAAAACCGGGCGTTGTTTTCCAGGAACAGGGCAATGTGGCTGCCGGCCTTGAGGCCGAGCGAGCGGAATAGTTGCGCGATGCGGTTGGATTGCTGGTCGAGCTGGCGGTAGGTCACCGTCTCGCCGCTGCCGGCCATGATGTAGGCGGGCTTGTCGGGGTGCTTTTGCGCGTGAAGGTACGGATGCATGTGGGGGCGCATGAAACCGGACGAAAAGGGCTCCCGCAAGCGTTGACCCGGTTCCGCTCATCGGCTTTATTCGCGCCGCACCTCAGCGTGCCCCCGTGGCGGAATTGGTAGACGCGCCTGACTCAAAATCAGGTTTCCTCACGGAAGTGTTGGTTCGAGTCCGACCGGGGGCACCACCTCTAAAATGCTAGCGGGCTGGCATTTTAGTGTCGAAAGTCCTTCGGGCAGGCCACGAATGGCGTGACAGCGCTGAATAGTGCTAGGTGCAAATTGGGTGCGGAGCGCTGTGGCCGAGCGGTCCCGGTGAACTCGTCAGGTCCGCGCACGCCGATCACGGTGAGACCGCGATTCGATGTAGACCAGCGGACCAAAGCGGAACTCGCTGGGCGTCATCTCTTCCTTGAAGGTGCCGTGGGGACCGAGCAACTGGAAGCCCGTTAAGGCAGCACAGGCGGGCACAGTCGCCTGCAGTTTCGCTTCTCTCGGCCGGCCTGATGTTATTGAGGCAACCGACGCTGTGGGAGCATGCGCTGGAGCGTCCTATCCCTGAGGATGAAATGGTGGAAGAGGGCGGCAGCGATGTGCAAAGCGGCCACGATTACCATCGCATTGGCGAGAAATTCATGAACCTCCTTCAAGGAATGTGCGAAGGCCCGATCGGCCAGCCACGGCGAAGCAATGTGTAGGAGTCCAAACACCGAAAGGGCCTCGCCGCGAGCGAATTGCAGCACGATGCCCACCACCGGAACGGCCGCCATCAGGGCGTAGAGGAGCCAGTGACTAGCGGTGGCCAGGTAATTCAGCCAGGGACTGAAACTGGTCGTGTCCGACGAGGGATGGCTCGCGACGCGCGCTACTAGGCGCAATACCAAGATTGCGAGCACCGCAAACCCAAGCCACATGTGGATGGTGAGAGCTGTCGCTTCCGACGCCCGCGGAATTTCGTCGCCGATGTTCCCGATCGCCCATGCCAGCAGGACGCAAACTGCTGCAATCCAGTGCAACGACTTGGCAACCGGCCCGTACGATGTCTGTCCTTCGAGTGTGGCCATGACACTCTCCTTCTCGCGGCTCGAACTTCTATACCCGGTTACGAATGTCTGCCGCTTTGACCTCGATCAAACGCATCTGACCTTCAGGGGCGCAGCGGGATTGCGCCTCAGATGTCAGCTGCGTGTCGATACCGCCACTGCCGGAGCAGCAAAAGAATCAGGAGAAGTAAGCCAATGGCCACGGCTACGATGCCGAGGTCATCGCCATGCAATGGACCAAAGCCAAATAGTGAGCGAGCCGGAGGCCATGTGACTGAAATCGCAAGCAGTGTCCCGGTGAGCACATATATGCCCAAGAGCACGCGATTTCCGCCCGTTAGAAAGTCGAAGGCGTGTCCCCGATAGGATCGGTTGACGACAATCAGCATCAGATTGCCGAGAACGAGCGTAAAGAATGACAAGGTGCGTATGTCTTCCGCGGGCAAGCCTTGATGCACCGCGAAGAAGTAAACACACGCGATAGTCAGGAGGGCGATAGAGCCCTGCAACACGCTCCATCCGATCATAGCCGCGGAGAACAGTTGCGTCGTAGGCAAGCGCGGTGGACGCCGCATGAGGTCTGGCTCTTCTCTTTCCGCTTCGAAGGCGATGGAGCACGCCGGGTCGATGATCATCTCGATGAACGCAATGTGCAGCGGAAACAGTACTAGCGGGAAGCCAGTCAGAAGCGGCAGAAGGGCAATGCCAGCAATCGGAACATGCACGGCGACGATGTATGACATTGCCTTGCGCAGATTGTCGTAGATGCGTCGGCCAAGCCGGATGGTCCGTACGATCGAGCCGAAGTCGTCGTCGAGCAGGACAATGGAGGAGGCTTCGCGTGCGACATCGGTTCCCCGACCCCCCATGGCAATGCCGATGTCCGCTGCCTTGAGGCTAGGAGCGTCGTTGACACCGTCCCCCGTCATTGCCACGACGTCGCCATTGGCCTGCAGCGCCTTGACGATGCCGAGTTTCTGCTCGGGGAGAATGCGCGCGAACACGCTGGCTTCCTTGACGCGCTCCTTCAGTGCCTGGTCGGGCAGCTGAGCCAGGGCGGATCCGGCAATTACACTTTCGTGATCAAGTCCCGCGTTTCGAGCAATAGCCCTCGCCGTGGTGGGATAATCGCCGGTGATCATTACCACGCGGATGCCAGCCTCGCGGCACTCCTCAATGGCTTTGGGTACTTCTGCTCGAAGCGGATCTCCCAACCCGACGAGCCCAAACCAGGCGAATTTGAACTCCTGAGGTCGTTCAGGCAAAGGATGAGCCAATGGATGGCTCGCACCGGCGACCGCGAGGACTCGGAGGCCGCTTGCAGCCATCCTCTCAATCGCCTCTCGAACGAATGAAGCATCCTCGTCCGTGAGATGGCAGAGCGAAATGATCGCCTCGGGAGCACCTTTCGTGGCAACGACGGCTTTATCCGCCTCGGGCTTCCGCCAGACCTGTGTGACTGCCAGAAGATCCGCACTGAGACCGTACGTCCTGAGCAGGGCAAGGCCGTCATCCTGTTGGCCAGCTGCGGCAATGATCGCCCGGTCCATGGGGTCGAAACCTTCTGGCGCGCTCGCCAGCGCTGCCGCACCTATCAGTTGCGCCGACGCGATGCTTGCGGCAGGTGCGACATTGACCACTGACATGCGATTTTCGGTGAGTGTGCCGGTCTTGTCAGTGCACAGGACGGTGGCCGATCCGAGTGTCTCGATTGCAGAGGCACGTCGCGTCAGAACGCGGGCCTGCGAGATACGCCATGCCCCCATGGTCATGAACACCGCCAGTACCAAAGGGAACTCCTCGGGGAGCATTGACATGCCAAGGGCGATGCCGGCCAGGCAGGCGTCCAGCCAGGACCCCCGCATTAGGCCGTACATGACCGCGGCAAGCACGCTCGCGGCCAATCCAATAGTGGCGAAGATCCGAACCAACCGTCGCGTCTCGGATGCCAACCTGGGAACGGCAGTATCGATGGACGCGAGTGCCTTGCCGATTCTGCCGATCTCGGCGTGAACGCCTGTCGCGTAGACTTCGGCGACAGCGGCTCCTCTCACGACGAGCGAGCCTGAAAAAACAGTCGGAAGATTGTCGCCGCCGGGTGGTCCGGGCTTCTCCTCATCAGAATGGCGAGCGCGCTTCGCAACCGGGACCGACTCGCCTGTCAGGAGGGATTCGTCAACGACGAGCTCGCGTGCATTCAGCGCGATGGCGTCTGCCGGGACACGGTCACCCTCTCCGATGACGATCACGTCGCCCGGGACTACCTCCCGTCCGGGAATGCGCCGGCGCTGTCCATCGCGGATGACAAGCGCACGTGGGCTGGTCATGGCACGCAGGGCGTCGAGCACACGTTCGCTGCGGATCTCCTGAACCACGGAGATCGCGACCGAGAGATTCGCGAACACCAAAAGGACCAATCCACCCAGTACGTCACCCAGCATCAGGTAAATGGCACCGGCTCCCAGGAGCAGGCCGAACATCGGCTCGCGCAGGATCTCGAACACGATGGAGAAAGCGGAGCGGCGGTCGGCGGCAGGGAGCTCGTTCGGCCCGTCGGTTGCCAATCGGCGGCTTGCTTCTTGTTGGGTAAGGCCTTGAGGTGACATTGCTTCCTTAAGTCCCGTTGGAAGCTTTATGGCATTGATTTATCGCAACACCGCGGTGTGCTGCTCAATCCTATTCGAAACGCCCGTTGGTGGCGGCCGGATGGCAGGCAAGGCAGTTGGACTTTGTCACCACCTTTGGGTCTTTCCAGACGGATTCCGGAAAGTTGTGTTCCTTCAGGAAGACCGGATTCTCCGTAATACGCTTGGGTGTACCATTCGGCGCGACCCACCTCATGAACTTGCGGCCTGCGCCCTGCCCGATGACGTCCCCGGCGTTGGCCGTCATGTATGCACGGATGATGTCCACCGTCTCGGGTGGCAGCGTCGCATCCTCACCAAAGTGGTCGCCAAGCCCATGCAGCAAAGCCCTCCACGAGCGCGCCGGCAGGAAGACGGGCTGAAATGGCATGTGACACGATCCACATTCCTTGATCACGACGGGGTCAGTAACCGGCGGGACTCGATCGTCGGCAATCGCCGGGAATGCCGTCATCAACACCACGCCGAGGATGGCGAGCCTCGGCGTCGTCATTGCCCGGCCATGAAGGTGATATAATCGCCCTTCTCTAGTGCGTTGCACTCGCGGCCGAGCACGCTCTTGCAGTCCCGCAAGAAGTGCTTCTCCACTTCCGCCTTGTCGGTAAAGCGGCGTGGGCTGACCGAAACAGCAACAGGTTCAATGGGGCGGCCAGTCTTTGCGTTCCGGCCGGCCTGCCGCGGGTCGGCTGTGTGACAGGCCGTGCACGACGCAGTACGCGCATCTCCACCATTCCAGCTCGCGCGAAAGAGCGTCTCACCCCGCTGGGCAGAGAAGGACGTGAAACCAGCGTCCAGGCGCCTGGCTTCGACAGCATATTCCGACAGCATGGCATCGCGCCGGGGATCCGCCGCGAACGCTAAAATGGCGGAGATCGCCAGCGCGATGGCAAGCAAGCTACGACTACTCACAGCGCCCTCTCATGCCGGCCCGGCGCCGACCGATCGGTGATCTGCTTCAGCCATTTCTTGCCGGCATACATGTAGGTCACGAACGCGACGTGCCCGGCGATGACCCACAGGGATGCCTCGGCAATCGCCTCATGCGGATCCTCAAACCAGGGCGTGCCGTCGGCCAGGGCGCCTGAACCCGCGACCAGGCCCACGACGGCGAGCAAGGCGGCGGCGAACAGCGCGAACAGCGGATGGCGTCCCCTGCGGGTCGCGAGCCAGTCGCGCGTCGCGCGCCAACTCGGATGCGGCAGGCGCAATGGACTTGGTGCGGGGATGAGCAGGCCGGCCACGACGCGCACCGCGATTGCCGCCAGGACGGCGTATCCGGCAAACTGATGGATGGCGTATGCGTCTTCCCCGGCCGTCACATAGGCGACCAGAAAGGCACCCGCCAACCAGGCATGCCACGCCTTCAGGAGCGTCAAATGCAATCGCGAGGTCTGATGGCCGGCCATGGCTCGCTTCCCCTAGTCGTCCTCGCCGGCGTGCCGTTCGCCGTTGGCACGATCCCGGTCGTGCTCTGCCCGCCGGTCGGCGTGCTCCTTCACGCCTTCTTTCCGGTTAGGATTGTCGACAGTCTTCGTCTGCGGCGCCGACAGATACCCATTGTCCTGCGCTTGCGCATAGACAACGGCCGCCCCGCCAATCAGCACGGCGGCGGCCAATCCTTGCAACAGCATCTTCCTCAGCAATTTGTCCTCCTTCATTTGTGGACGCGGCTAAACTAACGACCGGTGCCTGAACGGAGGCTGACTCGCTCGTTCACCTCTCGTTCAGGAAGCGCGAGGTACGCTGGGGGATGAGACGTTTGTTGCCTTGCCTTTTGGCGGCTGCGGTCGCTTGCTGCGGGGCCGCGGCAGCCGAGGACGACCACGACCAGGACAGAGCGCGTCGCGCCGTGCAGCAGAGACGCATGCTGCCGCTGCGCGAGATCATTGTGAGGGCGGAGACCACGTTTTCGGGCCAGGTTGTCGAAGCCGAGCTGGAAGATGAACGGGGGCTGCCGACTTACGAGATCAAAGTCCTCACCCGCGGGGGTCGCGTCGTGAAAGTCCGCTATGATGCCCTCACTGGTGCCTTGCTGAACTCCAATGACAAGGATGGACGGCGATGAGGGTGCTCGTCGTCGAGGACGAGCCGGCGCTCGCTCTCCGCCTGCAGCGCGCATTGGAAGCGGCGGATTTTGTCGTCGATGTCGCTTATGACGGGGAGGAGGGCTGGCATCTCGGCGATGCGGAACCGTACGACGCCATCGTCCTGGACCTCGGCTTGCCGAAGATCGACGGCGTCACCATCCTGCAGCGCTGGCGTAAGGCTGGTCGGTCGACTCCCGTGCTCATCCTGACAGCGCGCAGCCGCTGGACAGAGAAGATGGCAGGCTTCAACGCCGGCGCGGACGACTATGTAATCAAGCCGTTCGAACTCGATGAGATCGTCTATCGTCTGCGCGCGCTGATCCGCCGCTCTGCCGGCCATGCCCAGCCGGAGTTGGAGTGCGGGCCCCTGCGCCTCGATACCAACACCGGTCGTGTCACCCTGAACGGCAATTCAATCCAACTCACGGCACAGGAATTCCGCATCCTCTCCTACCTGATGCACCATGTTGGACGGATCGTCAGCCGCACCGAGCTGATGGAGCACGTATACGACCGCCACTTCGATGCCGATTCCAATGTCCTGGAAGTTCTGCTCGGCCGCATCCGCCGGAAGATTGGAACGGAGCTGATTCGGACCGTACGCGGACAAGGTTACATGCTGACTGCCGGGAGCAAGGCATGACCGCAGCCGACCCGCCGAGACGAGCGACCAGTCTCGTTGTTCGGCTCATTCTTGCTGCCGCGGCCTGGCTGCTGTTGCTCCTGGCCGTAGGCGGTATCGTTCTGGCGCTGGCCTTTCGCGGTGCTGTGGAAGAGGAGTTCAGCTATCGACTCGATGCAATCCTGAAGACGATCGTTGCCTCCATAGAGGTCGTACCGGGCGGTGGTTTTGCCATGTCCCGGCCGCTGGGCGATCCGCGCTTCGATCGCCTCTATTCCGGTTGGTACTGGCAGGTCACCCAGCCGGACGGAAGGCAGCTGCGCTCGAGATCACTTTGGGACAGCTCGATCCCTGTCGAACCAGGTGGACCGGATATGCAGGTCCGCCGTGCGGAGGGCCCGAACCAGGAAAAGCTGCTGGTCGTTGAGCGCGACGTGGAGTTCCCCGGCCAGCAGGGGGCTGCGCATGTTCTGGTTGCGAGCGACCTTCGCGAAGTCAGTGGCGGCGTGCAGCGCTTTGAGCTGTTGTTGATGCTGGCACTGGGGACGCTCGCCTTCGGCATGATCGTCGCGATTGTCATCCAGGTGCGTTACGGCCTGCGGCCACTGCGACAGATGCTCGCCGATCTGCGATCTGTTCGCGAAGGCGCGGCGGCGCGCCTCTCCGGTCGATATCCCTCGGAAATCGCGCCCCTTGCTGACGGGATGAATGACGTGCTCGACAAGGATTCAGAGCTGATCGAGCGCGCGCGCACCCACGTCGGAAACTTGGCCCATGCACTGAAGACGCCGCTCGCGGTTGTGTCTGCCGAAGTACAGGGCAATGCCGACCGGACTGTTTTGACGAAACAGGTGCAGCTAATGCGCCGCCTGATAGAACATCACCTCGGACGTGCTCGCGCCAGTGCCGGCACAGGTCGCTTGGGCTTGAAGACACCAGTGCGCTCCGTGGCGGAAGCGGTGCGGGCAGTGCTGGCCAAGATCTACCAAGAACGGGGGCTGGAAGTGGACGTCGATATCCCGCCTGGCGCCATGTTCCGGGGTCACCGCGAGGACCTCGAAGAAATCTTCGGTAACCTCATGGAGAACGCCTGCAAGTGGGCTATCCGCCGCGTGCGTGTGTCGGCGCAGCAGGCCCAAGACAACCTACTCATCCGCGTTGAGGATGACGGACCCGGAATTTCGGCCGAGCGGCAGGCTGAACTCCTCAGGCGTGGGAGGCGGTTGGACGAGAAGTCGCCAGGTTGGGGCTTGGGACTTGCGATCGTCTCAGATCTTGTGCACCTCAATGGTGGTGAACTAGCGTTCTCGAAATCCGAGCTTGGTGGGCTGTGCGTCGACGTTGCTCTTCCATCGCGTTAGACATGCCTTGGCGCGACACCAGATAAAATGGGTGGCAAGCGCCGTATATTGAAGTGCTTGCGAAATCGCGCTGAAATCCGCGTATGATCGATCAAATGGCCGTGGTTGCGCGCGCCAGATGTGAACCTGCGTCGCCTGCAAATGGCCTCTCATGAAAGGGAAGTACCTCTGCCTATGTGATGTCGAGTCCATCAGGCGTCGGCCGCCTCCTTTGTCTCATTTGCGGTCCGCCTAGTGCCAGGGGGAACAGCGCGGTTGGGGCCGCGACGGTGACGAAACGGCCGGTAGTTTCCGAGCTTAGTCCGAGATCTGTAATTGCCGTCGTCAAAGCCGAGCGGTTTGTCTTGTTCTAGTGCCGATTCCGCAACCTTCTCAGGCACCATCATCCGCGCGAGAACCGGCGCAGCCACCAGCGAGGCGCTGCCGATAAGTCGCCGACGTCGAGACGCCACCGCCTCGGCCGCTGCCCTGACTGGATCATCCTCGGTATGGACATAGCGCATGAACATCGTAACGGTCTTGTGTGCTGTGAGCGCCATGCCGACCTTCACGGGGATTCCCGAGTTTGCGATATCGGTCGCCGAGCGATGCCGGATGCCGTGCGTGCCGATGCGCGGCAGCCCAGCACGCCCAAGGATGCGCCGCCAACCCTTGTAGTACGTGTGCTTCGACATCGGCCGGCTGGGATCGAAGATGGAGGGGCAGACATAAGGGGACTTCTCCAGCCGCGGCGCCGTCTCGAGCAGGCGGACCGCCTCGGCGCTCATCGGCTTCGACATGCCGCCGGTCTTGCTGTCGGGCCAGTTGACGCGGTGGTTGTCGACATCGATCCAGGCCCATTCGAGCTTGAGGATCTCGGACATCCGAGCCGCAAACTCGAATTGTAGCCGGACTGCAAGGAGAATGAACGGATGCTCGAGGCCCTCGGTCTCCGCCTTGTCCAAATAGTCATACAGCCGCTTCAACTCTGCATCGGTGATCAGCCGAGTCTTTCCTCGTTCCGGATATTTTGGCACATGGCGGCATGGGTTCGACCCGTCCGGGCGCATGCCCCAGACCTCCGCCATGTTGAACATCTTGCGGACCGCTGAGAGTACCCGGTTGGCATTGGGCGGGGTTCTCGCCATTTTCTGCATGAGGTTTGAGATGTCCGCGCGCGTGACGTCGGAGACCTTAGTCTTGCCGAGATGGGGGATGATGTAGAGCTTGCCGTAGCCGCGGTTGGCGTCGACCGTAGAGGACTTGTTGCGCGGCTCGGAGTAGTCGGTGATGAAGCGCTCAAAGAGCTCTTTCACTGTAGGTGCCCGACGCGCGGCGCTCTTCTCGGCACTCGGATCCTTGCCTTTGCGGACGTCGGCCAGCCAGTCCTGGGCGATGGCCCGGGCTTGCTCGACAGTGATCTCGCCAAAGCGACCGATTGCTGGCTTGCGGCGCTGACCGTTGTTGGCAACATAGGCCACCATGAAGACCTTGCGGCCGGCCGGCGTGACCTTGAGCAAGAAACCCGGTATCGCTGCGTCGCGGAGTTCATAAGGGGCCTTCTCTGGCTGGGCGGAGTCGACAACGGTCTTCGTGAGTTTGAGTTTCGGCATTCCTATCCTCCGGCGAGGCGGGACTTCAGGTGCAAAATAGGTGCAGCCAGAAATCCAACCGTGGCGTACGACCGGCTAGGACTGGATCACGGTACGACGTGGAAATGCCAGATGGATCAGGCGCTTATCGTACCTTGTCGTACTGCCGGCTAGAGAAAGGATAAGCCGTCCGTCGCCCCTCAAAATCAGGTTTCCTCACGGAAGTGTTGGTTCGAGTCCGACCGGGGGCACCATCTCAAAATTCATCTCTGCTTGGATTTTCTCTCCGTCGCGCGTTTTGCACAGACGTGAACGGATCGTGCCCTTTGTTGCATGTGTCAGTTGCACGTCTCCAAACGTGCAACAACGCCTAACCTTCTCCCCTCAATTTCTCGCTCGCCATGCGCAGCTCGGGTGCAGCCTGGGCTTGGTCGGCCGTGCGCGCCCGGTAGTGCGCCAGGATCTCGTCGATCTCGTCCTGTCGGTGCCCAGTTATGCCGGGGATCAGATGCGGCGGCACGCCGACGTCATAGTTCAGCGTCACGCAGGTGTGCCTCATCGTCCGCATGGTCAGCTCTGACGTCGGTACCGCCAGCGGGTCGCCGTCGACCAGGCCGACGTAGTAGCGGGTCGTGAAGCTGCCGTACTGCAACTCAAGCTTGGCCCGCACGCGGTTGAATGCCCGGCGGAAGGCCTAGAGCGTTCGCCCAGGGCCGTCCTTCCCGGTCATGGAAGAAGTCCGCGCTGATACCGCGCTGTCAGCGCGTCGCTTCTTTGCAGCGGCGACCCTCTCGACAAGTTCGGGCACGATCGACCAGGGCAGGACGTTCGGGAGGTCCGTCTTCTCCTGGCTGAAGGCGATCAGATCGCGGTCGAAGAAATCGGCGGGCCAGCCCAGCCAGTCCTGCCGGCGGACGCCGAGCCAGCTCATCATTACCATGGCGTCGCCGATCGACGTCTCGCCCTCAGCGTCGGCCAGCTCGACGACCGGAGCGCTTCGTGCCCTGGCGACCACCGGCCCGCATCGAAGCTTGTTTCTTGCCGATGTGCCGACGATGGCGGAAGCTGGCTATCCGGAGCTCCAGGACGTTGCATGGTTCGGCTTTTTCCTTCCGGCCAAGACGCCCGCCGACATCGTCGAGAGTCTCGACGGCGGCATCCAGGAGGCGCTGCGCGCCGACGAAGTCAAATCCGGTATGGCGAAAATTGTCGGTCGAGATCGACGCCATCTGGCACGGATCGAGCCAGAGGCCGGGCCGAGACAGTCACCACCGCGGTCTGAGTTTTTACCTCTTTTAACCTGCGCCCCCAGCACCTCGATGCTATTTCCGCTTCCTGGCCAGGTCCGGTAAGGGTCTAGGCGCCAATCGCCTGGCACAAAAACATTCAGGTACTTGGACATCGCCTGCCGGTCGCAATTCCTGGCCATCCCCGGTCGCGCTCGTCTCGACTGACAGAGTGGAAACCGGATCGAGAGGAGACGCATGCCTCGCACGCTCGAGACGCTGACGCTGGCCGATGCAAAGCAGATGCTCGAGGCCGGCGAGGCCAAGGCGGCCAGCCTTGGCATTCCCTACAATATCGCGGTCGTCGATGCCGGGGGCGCCCTGATCGCCTTCACCCGCCAGGACGGCGCTCTCGCAGGAAGCATCGACCTCGCCATCGGCAAGGCGAAGACGGCGCGCATGTTCGACAAGACGACAGATTATCTCGCCGAGCTTGCCCAGCCCGGGGCACCGCTGTTCGGGATCGAGCAGAGCAATGGCGGCAACGTCGTGATCTTTGGCGGCGGCCTGCCGGTGAAGGTCGATGACCAGATCGTCGGCGCGGTCGGAACCAGCGCCGGTTCGGTAGAAGAGGACATCGCGGTCGCCGAGGCGGCGGCCGCCGCCATCAGGCGGAGCACGGCGGCCCCATAGAAGGCGACGTTCGCCGTGACGAATAGCAACCGCTACAGAAGGAAGGCGTCGACATGTTCGAACTGACCGTCAATGGAACCAAACACCAGGTAGACGTCGTTCCGGAGATGCCCCTGCTCTGGGTCTTGCGCGACGAGCTTGGCATCACGAGTCCTAAATACGGGTGCGGCATCGCTCAGTGTGGCGCCTGTACGGTGCAGATCGACGGCGCGGCCGTTCGGTCCTGCCAGGCCCGCATGGCCGACGTCGCCGGCAAAGCGATCACCACCCTCGAAGCGGTCGGCAACGGCAAGCTGCACCCCGTGCAGGAAGCCTGGATAGAGCATCAGGTGCCGCAATGCGGCTACTGCCAGGCCGGCCAGATCATCCAGGCCATCGCGCTTCTCAAAACCATTCCGAAGCCGAGCGACAAGGACATCGACGTCGTCATGTCGGGGAACCTCTGTCGGTGCGGAACCTATGAGCGCATCCGTGGCGCGATCCATGCGGCGGCCGAGAAGATGGGAGGGAAGTGACATGGCCGACATGCCCACTCTTTCCCGGAGAACCTTCGTTTTCGCCTCCGTCGCGGCCGCCGGCGGCGTGGCGTTCGGGCAGTATGCCCGGGCGCAACAGGCCCCTGCCTCTGCCGCCGCGACAAATCCGCTGACGGCGGACCTCGGGCCGAACTCGGTGACATTCAATCCGTGGGTCGAGATCAGTCCGCAGAAGATCACGCTGATCGCCCAGCATGCCGACAAGGGTCAGGGCGTCGGTTCCATCCAGCCCCTGATGATCGCTGAGGAGCTGGACCTCGAACCGAACCAGTTCGAGATCCGTTTCGCCGGACCCAGTCCCGCCTATTTCAACACCGGCTTTTCCCACGAACTGGCGCCGTTCATGGCGCCGGACCGAAGCCCCGAAGCCGAGAAGGCGCGCGCGGCCGCGCTGGAATGGCTAAGGAAGGCCGGCCTGCAGATGACCGGGGGCTCCAGCGCGATCCCCGATACGTTCGACAAGCTGCGCATGGCCGGGGCGGTCGCGCGGGAAACGCTGAAGGCGACGGCAGCCCGGCGCACCGGAATCGCGGCTGCCGACCTGCGCACCGAGGCCGGAAACGTGATCCTGCCGAACGGCACGAAGATTCCCTACGTCGCGCTGGCGGCCGACGCGGCGAAGATCACACCGGTTGCGGTCACCAAGCTCCGCGAGCCTTCACAATGGCGATTCATCGGCAAGCCGATGGAGCGGCTCGACATCCGGTCGAAAGTCACCGGCGAAATGAAGTTCGGCATCGATCGGAAGATGGACGGCATGGTGTACGCGGCCGTCCAACTGAACCCCAACAAGGGGCAGCCGATCGTGTCGTTCGACGCGAGCAAGGCCCAGTCGATGCCGGGGGTCCGGAAGATCCTCAAGATATCGAACGGCATCGCCGTCATCGCAACGAACAGCTGGTACGCCATGCAGGCGGCCGAGCGTGTCGACTGCGTATGGGCGCCGAGCAAATACCCGGCCGAACAGGCCGAGCACTGGAAGGTCGCCGCCTCTTCCTTCGTTCCACAATTCCTCGGCAAGGAATGGCGCAATGACGGCGATGTCGACGCCGGATTGAAGGAAGGCACGCTGATCGAGGCGGAATACCGCGCGCCCTATGTCGGGCATCAGCCGCTGGAGCCGCTCAACGGCATCGGCATCGTTACCGACAAGGGCATGGAAATCTGGGTGGGGCATCAGACGCCACAATCGGTGCAGGCCATCGCGGCAACGGCGATCGGCCTGAAGCCGGAACAGGTGACGTTCCACAACGAGTGGATGGGCGGGAGTTTCGGCCATCGCCTCGAGTTCGAGAATGTCAGGGTGCTTGCGGAGATCGTGAATCAGATGCGCGGAATTCCGGTGAAGCTCATCTTCTCGCGAGAGGAGGATTTCCGGCAGGACATTCCGCGGCAGATCGCGATGGGCAAGTATCGGGGAAGCGTCAAGGATGGAAGGATCGTTGCCGCCGATTTCCAGGTGGCGGCAACGGCGCCCTTCAAGGAACTCCTGGCGAGAATGGGGACGCCGACGAAGGATCCCGATGGCCAGCTCGCGGTCGGCATCTGGAACCTGTACTACGACATTCCCAACTACCGCGCGAAAAGCTTCGAAATACAGGGACTGTCGCCGTCCACGACCTGGCGGTCCGTCGGCGCTTCGGCCAACGGATTCTTCACCGAGAGCTTCATCGACGAGTTGATTCACGCCGCCGGCCTGGACCCGCTCAGGGCGCGCATCGAGATGTGCAAGATCCCGATCTACCGGAAGGTCCTGGAAACCGTCGGTAAGATGGCCGACTGGAAGGGGCCTCTGGGACGCGGAAAAGGCCGCGGGGTTGCGTTCGTCGAGTCGTTCGGAACGGCCGTCGCCGAGATCGTCGAAGTGTCCATGACCGACGCCGGCATCAAGATCGACAAGGTCTGGGTGGCGGCCGATGTCGGCACGGTCGTCGATCCTGTCAATTTCGAGAATCTCGTCCAGGGCGGCGTCGTCTGGGGCCTGGGCCATGCCATGAACTGCGAACTCACCTATGCCAAGGGGGGCGTACAGCAAACCAATTACCATCACCACGAAGGCATGCGCATGTATCAGTGCCCGGTGATCGAGGTGCGCGGCCTGGAAAACGACTACACCGTCAGGGGCATCGGCGAGCCGCCTGTCCCTCCTGCGGCGCCAGCGCTGGCCAATGCCATCTTCGCCGCCACCGGCAAGCGCATACGGGAAATGCCTTTCAACAAGTTCATCGATTTCGTCTGAGGGTGAGCCATGAGGAAGACAATTCTGATCGCGCTCACCCTTGCCAGTTCATCAATCGTCACCCTGACGGGACTTGTTCTGGCCAAGGAAGAGTCGAAGGATGCGTTGCCGTTGGGCAGCATCAGCCGGGCCGAGGGGCTGGAGGCCTGGAAGAGAATTGAAGCGGTGGTGACGCATCCACGCTGTGCCAATTGCCATGTCGATGCCAGGGCCATTCCGATCTGGACGCCGGCTGGCGAAAGCAAATCCCGAATACACGGTATGAACATCCGTGGCGGAGAAAGCCGCATCGGCGCAGAAACAGTCCCGTGTTCGACGTGCCACGTCACGTCGAAATTGCCGAACCCGCCCGCTCCGGCGCCCTTGCATGCGGGCATCGACTGGCAGCTCGCACCCGTGGAATTCATCTGGTTCGGCAAGAGTGGGTCCGAGATCTGTGCCCAGCTCAAGGATTCCAAACGGAATGGCGGTCGCGACGCTGCCGGTCTCGTTGAGCACCTGAAGCACGACGCGTCGCTGAGCGGCTTCATTCCGAGGGCGTGGGCACCCGGAACGGGCCGCACGCCGCCGCCGGGGACCTTCGAGGATCACGTCAGGGACATGGCTCTGTGGGGAGCAGCCGGGCAGCCCTGTCCAGATTGAGGGTACACGCATGCGCGTGCGACCCGGTAACAGTCCTTTGCACGGAACGCTGCAGGCATCTCGTGCCAGCCTGCTCGGTCTCGTCGCGGTCTTGCTCGACGCGACGATCGCCGTGCCCGCCCCGGCGCAGGCGGAGCCTTCCGCCGGCCGCTGCGCCCAACTCGTGGCCTACTACGATCGCTACGGCGTCGGCAGCACGAACTCCGACGGCCGACGCAATCACGCGCGCATTGCAGCGGCCATCGAATGCCGCAACGACCGCTATGCCGAAGGCATCGCGACCATCGAGAAGCTGCTGCGCGACAAGAAGTTCACCGTACAGCCGCCGGGTCCCGACGAGCCCGATCACGACAATTGAGGGATGTTTGAGCACGGGCGTCGTGGAGCCCCCGCGCAGCCCTACCGTCGCCCAGGGCAATGGTGCGCCTCTCGCCGACCACGCACTTGAAGCCACTGCCTTTCAAGGGCGAAAATTACTTGAGGATGGCCTCAGTCCCCTCGGACATGACCGGATTTGCTGGTCTTCCGGCAGGAGAAGACCAGCAATCCGCTGGTACCGCCCTGGCGCTTGGTGCCGGCGCTGGTGCAGCGCGTGGCGGCGGCGCGCGAACGCCGCCAAGCCCCGGGGCATGACGGTAACGACGTTCTTTCATGATCCGGCGGGGCGGCCGTGGAAAGACGCCGACGCCTTTCGCGACGCCTTCAACGCGCTGCGCGACCGCCTCGCCAACAACCACGCAAGCTTCGAGACGCGCTACTACGTCGGCCTCGATCCCAAGGATGCTCTGCGACTGCCGACGAACAAACTAACAATGCGCACGATGCGACACACTTGCATAACACTAAACCACGACGCCGGCGTCCCGCGTGAGCTGATCCGCGGCATTACGGGCCACGAGCTTAACACGATCGACCAAGTCCTGAAGTGCTACGCGGCCGTAACCCGCTGACCAAGCTGCAGCGGCCCTCAATATCCGACTGGCCTACGAAGCCGAGGGCGGAGCGCCTCAGTGGCACCTCTCAACGCGTGCGACTCGGACGTGCGACGGATTCCCCTGTTCGTTCTCTCTGTGGATCACAGCAGAGCTGCCCTAAAACGCTGGCCAGCTTGAACTAAACGAGTTTGTGAGAGCGGCGCGCCCGAAGAGATTCCAACTCCTAACCTTCTGATCCGTAGCCAGAAGGTGTCGCGACCCTACTGCACCTTGAGGCAGTGCACGCTTGCTGGGGGACGACAGCATGCGCCATGACGTCGCCGGCCACCGGCAAAGACGCAGTTCGACCATGAGCCAAACAACAACATTGCATGGATGTCACGATCGTATGGCTTCACCTCAAAGCTTACGCACGTAGCGGTTTAATGCCTGTCATGCACAAATCCATGCAGCTTGCATCGCGTATAAGGGGTATGTCCTCGTCTGGTTCGGCCGCGATCTTCGCTTGGCCGACAATCCCGCACTGATCGCGGCGCTTGGTTCGGGCCGCCCAGTCGTGCCGGTCTACGTGCTCGACGAGGAGACCGAACTTGTGCGCCCGCCGGGAGCAGCCGCGCGCTGGTGGCTGCACCATAGCCTGCGATCGCTGGATGATAGCCTGCGTGCCCTCGGCTTGCGCCTGACCCTGCGCCGCGGTTCGGCCAGAACGGGTCATCGTCGCCTTGGCGGCGGAATGCGATGCTCGGGTTGTCTATTGGAACCGCGCCTATGATCAGGGCTCGCGCGAGCGCGATAGCCGCCTGAAGCAGGTGTTGTCACAACACAGTGTCGCGGCCGAAAGCCCAAAGGCCAACCAGCCGTTAGAGTGATCAAGCCTTTCCGATTATGCGTTGCTCGTGCTGGAACGCGACGTTCCGAGCTCTACCACTTTTGCTCCTGAGCCACGGACAGCACGTCGCACAAACTCAGCCCGCAGTTGAGCTAGAGCC
>NZ_BKAJ01000069.1 GCF_007992495.1 Reyranella soli | reverse complement strand
GGGACATTGTGGCGTCGCCGCCACAGTGCGACAGCCTCGGTCGGAAATTCAGCGAAGTACTCTTGCCTGCGGGCGTTTCGCGGCATAGCTTGCGCGCCCTCGATACAACCCCAGCCAGGGAGACGTTGATGCTTTCCATCATGTTCAACGCCATCGCTCCCGTCGGCTGCGAATCGGACCTCGCCCGCTTCAGGCATTAGGTCCGGGCGCGGCCGCCGCCGAGGGCGCCGCCTGCTTCTTCCGCTTTTCTGACCATTCACGTTCGTCGGACGTTGCCGGTTCACCCGGCCGGTCGAACGACTTTTTCGGGGGCCATCGCCTTTTCGCGGGCGTGGCATCGAGCAATGACTTCTCGGAGATCCGAGCGAGGGAAAGACCCGCTCATCCGGACGATCCGGTTCGTCGCCGGCCGCTGGCGGCTGCAATGGCGCCTGGCCTCGGTGATGGCGGCCGGCATGATGCTGATCGCGGCGGCCGAGCTCGCTGTGCCGCTCTTCGCCGGGCACATGATCGACGCCTTGGCCGACGTCGCGCGGACGCGCGATGCTGCCGTGCTGGACGCCCTCAAGGCATTCCTCGCTATTGTCGGGCTCGGCGCGGCCCTCGTGGCGCTGCGCTACGGGCTGTTCAGGGGCATCATACGCTTCACCTTGCGCATGATGAGCGAGGTGGCGCACGAGACCTTCTGGCGCGTCCAGCGCTTTTCCACCGATTGGCATGCCAACAGCTTCGCCGGGGCCACGGTGCGCAAGCTCACGCGCGGCGTGTGGGCGTTCGACCTGCTGAACGACACTGTGCTGGTGGCGCTGTGGCCGTCTCTGGTCGTGCTCCTTGGCGCGACGATCCTGTTCGGTTGGCATTGGCCATCGATGGGATTGGCCGTCGGCATCGGCAGCGTCCTCTATGTGCTGGTGACGGTGAAGCTGTCGCTCGACTACGTCACGCCCGCGACGCGCCGCTCCAACGCCTGGGATAGCCTCCTGGGCGGCGCGCTGGCCGATGCGGTGAGCTGCAACCCCGTGGTCAAGGCGTTCGGCGCAGAAGCCCGCGAGGACGCGCGCCTTGGCCGCGTCCTGGCGCGCTGGCGCTCCCGCACTTGGGTGACCTGGAACAGGCACACCCTCACCGGCATCCTGCAGCAGGCCATCCTGATGGTGCTGCGCGTCGTCGTGATCGGGCTCGCCCTGTTGTTCTGGTGGCAGGGTGCGGCGACGCTGGGTGACGTCACCTTCGTGCTCACGGCCTATGGCGTGATCAACGGCTACCTGCGCGACATCGGCCACCACGTGCACAACGTGCAGAGGTCGACCAGCGACCTGGAGGAGCTGGTCGACTTCCATGAGCAGCCGCTCGGTGTGGAAGACCGGCCCGGCGCGGGCGAGCTCGCGATCACGCGTGGCGACATCGAGTTTGACCAGGTGCGCTTTCGCTATCCGGCGCTCGACCGGCAGGTCTATGACGGGTTCTCCGTCCGCATTCCAGCCAGCCAGCGCGTCGGCCTGGTCGGACGGTCGGGCTCGGGCAAGACGACCTTCGTCAAGCTGGTGCAGCGGCTGTACGACCTCGATGGTGGACAGATCACGATCGACGGTCAGGACATCGCCAACGTCCGCCAAGAGAGCCTGCGCCGGCAGGTGGCGATCGTGCAGCAGGAGCCGGTGCTGTTCCATCGCTCGCTCGCCGACAACATCGCCTATGGCCGGCCCGACGCCACCATGGCCGAGATCGAGGCGGCGGCGCGGCTTGCCCATGCGGACGTGTTCGTCGAACGGCTGCCGCAGCGCTACGCCACCCTGGTCGGCGAGCGCGGCGTCAAGCTCTCGGGCGGCGAGCGCCAGCGGGTGGCGATCGCGCGCGCCTTCCTGGCCAATGCGCCGATCCTGATCCTGGACGAGGCAACCTCGAGCCTGGACAGCGAGTCGGAGGCGTTGATCCAGGACGCCATGCATACGCTGATGCAGGGCCGGACGACGCTCGTGATCGCCCACCGCCTGTCCACGGTGCGCGAGCTCGACGGTATCCTGGTTTTCAACCACGGTCGCGTCGTCGAGGACGGCAACCATGCCGCCCTGATGCGGATCAAGGGCGGCATCTACCGCCGCCTGGTCGAGCGTCAGGCCGAAGGCCACGCGGAGGACAGTGGCGACGATCTCGCGGCAGCGTAATCGGGCACTCACCGCGCAATAAAATATCACGGCGGACCATTGGACGATGGTCCGCCGTGGTATTATGAATAATGTATAAGCCGGTGGGGCCGGCAGCAACGAGGGAACAGTCCGTTTCCATGAGCGAAGCGCGCCTGGTGGTCGCCCCGATCGATAGTCGGGAGACATTCAAGGACAAGGCCTATGCGGCCTTGCGGAACGTCATCACGTCCTCAGGCATCTATCGTTCGCGTACGGACATCCGCCTCGATGAGCGCCAGCTCGCGCAGGATTTCGGGATCTCGCGCACGCCGGTACGCGAGGCGATGGCGCAGCTCGAGCGCGAGGGCTTCGTCCGCTCCGTCCCGCGCCGCGGCGTCTATGTCGTGCGCAAGACCAAGGGCGAGGTGATCGAGCTGATCCAGGCCTGGGCCGCGCTGGAAAGCATGGCGGCGCGCCTGATCACCGAGCACGCCAGCGACGAGGACATTGCCGGGTTGCGGCGAATGTTCACGACCTTCGAAGGCGACAAGCTGCACGCCAAGCTCGACGACTATTCCGAGGTCAACATCAACTTTCACCAAAGCATCATCGAGCTCAGCGGCAACAAGGCGCTGATCCGGCTGGCGGAGAACCTGTTCACCCACATGCGCATGATCCGCGGCGCCACGATCGGCGAAGATGACCGCGTCGACCGCTCGATCCGCGATCACATGAATATCATCCAGGCACTAGAGGCGCGCGACACCGAGCGCGCCGAGGACCTGGTGCGCCAGCATGCGCTCGGTCTCGCCGAGCATGTCGCAAAGCACGCCGATTATCTGGACTGAGAGAGGAATTCGGGAGGAACGCATGGCCGAAGCAGCACTCAAGGAAACAGTAGACGAGACCCAGGACCTGACGGACGGCTTCAGCCTCGTCATCGATGCCATGAAGCTGAACGGCATCGACACGATCTATGGTGTGCCGGGGATTCCCATCACCGACCTCGGCCGCCTGGCGCAGGCCGCCGGCATCCGCGTGCTGTCGTTCCGTCACGAGCAGAACGCGGGCTACGCCGCGGCGATCGCAGGCTTCCTGACCAAGAAGCCCGGCGTCTGCCTCACCGTCTCCGCGCCCGGCTTCCTCAACGGCCTGACGGCGCTCGCCCATGCCACCACCAACTGCTTCCCCATGATCCTGGTCTCGGGTTCGTCGGAGCGCGAGATCGTCGACCTGCAGCAGGGCGACTACGAGGAGATGGACCAGCTCGCCATCGCCAAGCCCTTGTGCAAGGCGGCCTATCGCGTGCTGCACGCGCAGGACATCGGCATCGGCCTCGCGCGCGCCATTCGCGCCGCGGTGTCCGGCCGTCCGGGTGGCGTCTATCTGGACTTGCCCGCCAAGCTCTTCGCCCAGGTCATCAATGCCGATGTCGGCGCCAAGTCGCTGGTCAAGGTGGTCGATGCCGCGCCGGCGCAGTTCCCGGGCCCGGCCGCGGTCAAGCGCGCCCTCGATGTGCTGAAGGCCGCCAAGCGGCCGCTGATCATCCTGGGCAAGGGGGCCGCCTACGCCCAAGCCGACGACGCGATCAAGGCGCTGGTGGAGAAGAGCGGCGTGCCCTTCCTGCCGATGAGCATGGCCAAGGGCCTGTTGTCGGACATGCATCCGCAGTGCGCCGGTGCGGCCCGCTCGACGGTGCTGAAGGACTCGGACGTCGTCATGCTGATCGGCGCCAGGCTCAACTGGCTGCTCTCACACGGCAAGGGCAGGACCTGGGGCGACGCGCCCAAGAAGTTCATCCACGTCGACATCGAGCCGCGCGAAATGGACAGCAACGTCGAAATCGCCGCCCCCGTGGTCGGCGATATTGGCTCCTGCGTCGAGGCCCTGCTCGACGGCATGGGTGGCAGCTGGCCGAAGGCGCCCGCCGACTGGACCGGCACGGTCACGGCCAAGCGCGACGAGAACATCGCCAAGATGGCGCCGCGCTTCATGAACAACAAATCGCCGATGGACTATCACGGCGCGCTGGGTGCGCTGCGCACCATCATCAAGGAGCGGCCGGACACGATCCTGGTCAACGAGGGCGCCAACACCCTCGATCTCGCCCGCGGCGCGATCGACATGTACAAGCCGCGCAAGCGGCTCGATGTCGGCACCTGGGGCGTCATGGGTGTCGGCATGGGCTCGGCCATCGCCGCCGCCGTCGAGACCGGCCATCCCGTGCTGGCGGTCGAAGGCGACAGCGCTTTCGGTTTCTGCGGCATGGAGATCGAGACGATCTGCCGATACAAGCTGCCGGTCTGCGTCGTGGTCTTCAACAACGACGGCATCTATCGCGGCGACGGTGTGAACACCGGCGGCGGCTCGGACCCGGCGACGACGGCTTTCGTGAAGGGCGCGCGCTACGACAAGATGGCCGAGGCCTTCGGCGGCGTCGGCGTGAACGCCACCACGCCCGACGACCTGCGGCGCGCGGTCAACGAGGCGCTCGACTCAGGCAAGCCGACATTGATCAACGCCGTCATCGACCCGGCAGCCGGCGCCGAGAGCGGCCGCATCGGCAACCTCAATCCGCAAAGCAAGCTGCGCAAGAAGTAGGTCTTCGCGGCATCAACGACATTCAAGCGACCGGAGAAAGACATGGCTAAGAAGAAGGACAAGAAGGCGAAGAGCAAGGACAAGGCTTCCAAGAAAGCCAAGGCGGCCAAGAAGCCGGTGCTCAAGGTCGTCGCCAAGAAGGCGAACGGCAACGGCCTGCCGAAGGTTTCGAAGAAGGCCTGGGGCGAGGACGGCAAGGCGCTCGACGGCGTGAAGATCCTCGACTTCACCCACGTCCAGTCCGGACCGACCTGCACGCAGCTGCTGGCCTGGTTCGGCGCCGACGTGATCAAGGTCGAGCGGCCGGGCACGGGCGACATCACGCGCGGCCAGCTCGTCGACGTGCCGGGCGCCGACAGCCTCTATTTCACCATGCTCAACCACAACAAGCGCTCCATCACGCTCGATTCCAAGAGCAAGGAGGGCATGAAGGTTCTGGAGCGCCTGGTGAAGACCTGTGACGTGCTGGTCGAGAACTTCGCACCGGGCGCGCTCGACCGCATGGGGCTGACCTGGGAGCACATCCATGCGCTGAACCCGCGCATGATCGTGGCCTCGGTGAAGGGCTTCGGCCCCGGACCCTATGAGGACTGCAAGGTCTACGAGAACGTGGCGCAGTGCGCCGGCGGCGCGGCCTCGACCACGGGCTTCCATGACGGCATCCCGCTGGTCACCGGCGCGCAGATCGGCGATTCCGGCACCGGCCTGCACCTGGCGCTGGGCATCGTGAGCGCCCTCTACCAGCGCAAGCGCACCGGCCGCGGCCAGCGCGTGCTGGCTTCGATGCAGGATGGCGTGCTGAATCTCTGCCGCGTCAAGCTGCGCGACCAGCAGCGCCTCGCCCACGGCCCGCTCAAGGAATACACGCAGTACGGCCAGGGCATCCCGTTCGGCGATGCTGTGCCGCGCGCCGGCAACGACTCCGGCGGCGGCCAGCCGGGCGTCATCCTGAAGTGCAAGGGCTGGGAGACCGATCCCAACGCCTACATCTACTTCATCACCCAGGCGCCGGTCTGGGAGAAGATCTGCGACCTGATCGGCCAGCCCGACTGGAAGACCCATCCGGACTACGCCAAGCCGCCGGCCCGCCTGCCCCGTCTGAAGGAGATCTTCGAGCGCATCGAGCAGTGGACCATGACCAAGAGCAAGTTCGACGTCATGAACGAGTGCAACGCGCTCGACATTCCCGTCGGTCCGATCCTGTCGATGAAGGAGCTGGCCGAGGAGCCGTCGCTGCGCCACACCGGCACCATCGTCGAGGTCGACCATCCGAAACGCGGCAAGTACCTGTCGGTCGGCAATCCGATCAAGCTCTCCGACTCGATCTCCGAAGTGAAGCGTTCGCCTCTCCTGGGCGAACACACCGACGAGATCCTGACCAAGGTGCTGAAGTTCACGCCGCGCGAGATCGCCGAGATCAAGGCATCGGGCGCGACGGGCGAGGCACCGAAGGCCCAAGCGGCGGAGTAGAACATCATGCGCATCGTGGTCCATGGCCAGCAGGCCTTCGGCAAGGCCGTGCTGGAAGCGCTGCTGAAGCGCGGCGAAAACATCGTCGGCGTTTATGTGGCGCCGGAGAAGCCCGGCCAGAAGGCCGATCCGCTGAAGGAGGCGGCGCTGGCGGCCAAGCTGCCGGTGTTCCAACCCGCCTCCTACCGCAAGCCCGAGGTATGGGAAGAGTTCAAGGCGCTGAAGCCCGACCTGCAGGTCATGGCTTTCGTGACCCTGTTCGTGCCCGAGGAGTTCTTGAACATCCCGACGCACGGCTCGATCCAGTACCACCCGTCGCTGCTGCCGGCCTACCGCGGCGCCAGCGCGATCAACTGGCCGATCATCCTGGGTGAGAAGGAAACCGGCCTCTCGATCTTCTGGCCCGACAACGGTCTCGATACCGGTGACGTGCTGCTGCAGAAGACGACGCCGATCAGTCCGAAGGACACGCTGGGCACGGTCTACTTCGACCGCCTGTTCCCGATGGGCGTCGACGCCATGCTGGAATCGGTCGACCTGGTGAAGGCGGGCAAAGCGCCGCGCATCAAGCAGGACGAGTCGAAGGCCACCTACGAAGGCCGTGCCACGGCCGATATCGCCCGCATCGACTGGGGCAAATCGTGGCGCCAGATCGATCCGCTGATCCGCGGCTGCAATCCCGCGCCCGGCGCCTGGACGACGATCGACGGCAAGAACCTGCAGATCTTCGACATCCAGCCCCTGCCGGCACGCGATCCCAAGGGGATCGGCGGCAAGTATGGCGAGATCGTCGACGTCTCGGCTGACGGCTTCACCGTCGTCGTGCCTGACGGCCGCATCAAGGTCCTGCGCGTGAAGCCTGCCGACGGCCCGAAAGTCGCGGCCGGCGAATGGGCGGCGGCCGCCAAGCTCGCTGTTGGCGCGCGACTGGTCTGAGCTTGGAGCAAACGAACTTCCTCACCCTGGGGAGCGCCCGCAGGGCGCGTCTCGAAGGGTGGGCAACAAAAAGACTGGCTCCACCCTTCGAGACGCCACGCTTCGCGTGGCTCCTCAGGGTGAGGTTGTTTTCGTAATCGAGAGGAAACGTCCGATGCCTGCGTCTCAGCACACCAATCCAAAGACCGACATCCAGATCGCCCAGGAAGCCATCAAACGGCCGATCATGGAGCTGGCCAAAGAGAAACTGGGCATCGCGCCGGAGAACCTCGATCCCTACGGCCACTATAAGGCCAAGGTCTCGATGGACTACGTCAAGTCGCTGAAGGACAAGCCCAACGGCAAGCTGATCCTGGTATCGGCGATCTCGCCGACGCCGGCCGGCGAAGGCAAGACCACGACCACGGTGGGCCTGACCGACGCGCTGAACCATATCGGCAAGAAGGCCATGCTCTGCCTGCGCGAGCCGTCGCTCGGACCGTCCTTCGGCATGAAGGGCGGCGCGGCCGGCGGCGGCTACGCCCAGGTCGTGCCCATGGAGGACATCAACCTTCACTTCACCGGCGACTTCCACGCCATCGGCGCCGCACACAACCTGCTGTCGGCGCTGATCGACAATCACATCTACTGGGGCAACGCCCTCGGCATCGACGGCCGCCGCGTCGCCTGGCGTCGCGCCATCGACATGAACGACCGCAGCCTGCGCCAGATGGTGTCGTCGCTGGGCGGAGTCGCCAACGGCTTCCCGCGCGAGGACGGTTTCGACATCACCGTGGCTTCCGAGGTCATGGCGATCTTCTGCCTGGCCAAGGACCTCGAGGACCTGAAGACGCGGCTGGGCAACATCATCGTGGCCTACACGCGCGACCGTAAGCCGGTGCGCGCCGCCGACCTCAAGGCGCATGGGCCGATGGCGGTGCTGCTGAAGGATGCGCTTGCGCCCAACCTGGTGCAGACGCTCGAGGGCACGCCCGCCTTCATCCATGGCGGCCCGTTCGCCAACATCGCCCACGGCTGCAACTCGGTGCTCGCCACGACGACGGCGCTGAAGCTCGCCGACTACGTGGTCACCGAAGCAGGCTTCGGCGCCGATCTGGGCGGTGAGAAGTTCATCGACATCAAGTGCCGCAAGACCGGGCTCAAGCCCGATGCGGTGGTGCTGGTGGCGACCATCCGCGCGCTCAAGATGCATGGTGGCGTGAAGAAGGAAGACCTCAAGACCGAGAACCTGAAGGCGCTCGAAGTGGGCATGTCCAACCTGCAGCGCCATGTCGAGAATGTCCAAAAATTCGGGCTGGTGCCGGTGGTGTCGATCAACCGCTTCAGCGCCGACACCGACGCCGAGATCGCCCTGGTGAAGTCGGCCTGCGCCAAGCTCGGCGTCGAGGCGGTGATGGCCGATCACTGGGCCGAGGGTGGCAAGGGCGCCGCCGATGTGGCCCGTGCCGTGGTCAAGGCGGTCGACAGTGGCAAGAGCAACATGAAGCTGCTCTATCCCGACGACATGCCGCTGGTCGAAAAGATCCGCACCATTGCCAAGGAGATCTATCGCGCCCGCGACATTGCCATCGCCAAGCCGGTGCAGGACCAGCTCGCCTCGTTCGAGGCCATGGGCTTCGGCAAAGTGCCGGTGTGCATCGCCAAGACGCAGTACAGCTTCTCGACCAACCCCGATTCCAAGGCGGCGCCGAACGACCATGTGGTGACGGTGCGCGAAGTTCGCCTGTCGGCTGGGGCGGAGTTCGTGGTGGCGGTGTGCGGCGACATCATGACCATGCCCGGCCTGCCCAAGGTCCCGGCTGCCAACAGCATCGATATCGGCCCTGACGGCAAGATTGTCGGCCTGTTCTAAGGACCTCCTCCCCACGCGCAGCACTCATGCTCCTCTCCCCCGCTAGGGGGAGAGGTTGGGAGAGGGGGTTGCACGAGCTGTCGCAGCCCCCTCTCCTATCCTCTCCCCCTAGCGGGGGAGAGGAACGTGAGTCGTGTCCGCAAGGTTTCGCCTTTCCGGAATTCGCTTTAGGGTCTCTCCAGCAAGAAAGAGGAGACCCCGATGAACGTGATGGCCAAGCGGGACGCGCCGGTGCGTCCCGACCTCAACAATCCCGAGCTCAACAACCTCGCCATGTCGAAGGAGGCCCAGCCCCTGTTCGACGCGGTGATGAAGCATATCGAGGAGAACGTCGCGCCGATCTCGGACAAGTTCTTCGAGCTGGGCGAAGGCCGCAAGGATAACTGGAGCTGGGCGCCCGGGCAGCTCGAGCTGCTCGAGGGCGCCAAGAACAAGGCCAAGAAGTCTGGCCTGTGGAACTTCTTCCTGCCCGGCTCGGAGATCGGCCGCGGCCTCACCAACCTCGACTACGCCTACATCGCCGCCGAGCTCGGCAAGCAGCCGCTCGCGTCGGAGTCTCTGAACTGCTCGGCGCCGGACACCGGCAACATGGAAGTGCTGGAGAAGGTCGGCACGCCGGAGCAGAAGGAGAAGTGGCTGAAGCCGCTGCTCAACGGCGAGATCCGCTCGGCCTATGCGATGACCGAGCCGAACGTCGCCTCGTCGGATGCCAAGAACGTCGCCACCCGCGCCGAGCTCGACGGCGACGACTGGGTCATCAACGGCGAGAAGTACTACATCTCCGGTGCCGGCGATCCGCGCTGCAAGATCATGATCACCATGGTCAAGACCAGCCCCGACGCCTCACCGCAGTTCCAGCAGTCGCAGATCCTGGTGCCCATCGACACGCCCGGCGTGAAGATCCTGGGGCCGATGTGCGTCTTCGGCCACGATCACGCGCCGCGTGGCCACATGCATATCAAGTTCGAGAATGTCCGGGTGCCCAAGGAAAACATCCTGCTGGGCGAAGGCCGCGGCTTCGAGATCTCGCAAGTCCGCCTCGGACCGGGCCGTATCCACCACTGCATGCGCTCGATCGGCGCCGCCGAGAAGGCGCTCGACCTGATGGTCAAGCGCGGCTCGACGCGCCAGGCGTTCGGCAAGAACCTGATCGCGCTCGGCAAGAACCTCGAGACCGTGTCGCGCGCCCGCATCGAGATCGAGGCCATGCGGCTGATGGTTCTGAAGGCCGCCAGGGCGATGGACGTGCTGGGCAACCGCGAGGCCCGCGTGTGGGTCAGCATGGTGAAGGCCATGGTGCCGGAGCGGGTGTGCCAGATCATCGACCAGGCCATCCAGATCCACGGCGCCACCGGCATCTCGCAATGGACGCCGCTGGCCGAGATGTACGCCCAGCAGCGCACCCTGCGCTTGGCCGACGGCCCGGACGAGGTCCATCACATGGTGGTGGGCCGGGCCGAGCTCAGCCGGCACTGATCTCTTGCCGGAGCGCGGACCTCCAGGTCCGCTCATCTTATCGTTGAAGCGATTACTTGAGCGGACCTGGAGGTCCGCGCTCCGGCATGACTATGCCTTCTCGTCGGCCAGGATGCGCTCGTAGGCCGGCAGGGTCAGGAACTCCTCGAAGACCGGCTGCTCGACCAGGTCGATCATGAGCTGGGCCGCATCCTCGTAGCGGCCCTTGGCGTAGGCGTCCTCGCCCATCGCCGCCTTCACCTTGTCGTTCTCCTCGCGCACGATCTCGCGCACGAACTCCTTCGTGACCGGCCGGCCGTCCTGCAGGGTCTGGCCATGGCGCACCCACTGCCAGACCTGCGCGCGGCTGATCTCGGCGGTGGCGGCATCCTCCATCAAGTTGAACAGCGGCACGCAGCCGATGCCGCGCAGCCACGCCTCGACGTAGCCGATACCGACGGCCACGTTCTGGCGCAGGCCGGCCTCGGTCTTGGTACCCTCGGGCGCGACGATCAGGTCGGCCGCGCTGACGTGCACGTCCTGCCGCTTGCGGGCGATCTGGTTGGCGCCCTTCATCACCGCGTCGAACTCCGCCTTGGCGATCTCCACCAGGCCGGGATGGGCGACCCAGGTGCCGTCGTGACCATCGCTCGCTTCGCGCTTCTTGTCGGCGCGCACGCGCTCCATCGCCGCCTCATTGGCCGCAGGATCGTTCTTGATCGGGATCTGAGCGGCCATGCCGCCCATGGCATGGACCTCGCGGCGATGGCAGGTCTTGATCAGGAGCTGGCTGTAGCAGCGCAGGAAATGCGCCGTCATGGTGACCTGGGCGCGATCAGGCAGAACCGACCACTCCTGCTCGCGGAACTTCTTGATGAAGCTGAAGATGTAGTCCCAGCGGCCGCAATTGAGGCCGGCCGAGTGATCGCGCAGCTCCCACAGGATCTCGTCCATCTCAAAGGTCGCGAGGATGGTCTCGATCAGCACCGTGGCCTTGATCGTCTTCTGCGGGATGCCGAGCGCATCCTGGGCATGGACGAACACGTCGTTCCACAGCCGCGCCTCGAGATGGCTCTCCATCTTGGGCAGATAGAAGTACGGGCCGGTGCCCTGCGCCACGAGCTCCGCCGCGTTGTGGAAGAAGTACAGGCCGAAATCGAACAGCGAGCCCGACATCGGCACGCCGTCGACGGTCATGTGCTTTTCCGGCAGGTGCCAGCCGCGCGGCCGCACGAAGAGCACGGCGGTCTTCTCATTCAGCCGGTATTCGCGTCCCGACTGCGGATCGACATAGTCGATCTCGCGATGCACGGCGCTCGCCAGGTTGAACTGCCCGTCGACCATGTTGGTCCAAGTAGGCGTGCTGGCATCCTCGAAATCGGCCATGAAGACGTTGGCGCCGCAGTTCAGGGCATTGATGATCATCTTGCGATCGACCGGCCCGGTGATCTCGACGCGGCGGTCGAGGATGTCCTGCGGCAGGGGTGCCACGGTCCAGTCACTCTCCCGGATCTGCGCCGTCTCGAGTAGGAAATCCGGCTTCTCCCCGGCATCCAGCCGCTGCTGGCGTTCGGCCCGGGCGGCCAGCAGTTCCTCCCGGCGTGGATTGAAGCGGCGCTGCAGGTCGGCGACGAAGGCCACTGCCTCCTTGGTGAGCACTTTCTCGAAATCGGGGTTGATGACGCCGTCGATCGAAACGCCTTCGGGAAGATCCAACGCCACTATATGCACTCCCTCAAAATCGCTAATTTGCTCGCAGGGGAGCGCGATATAGGGCCTTGAGAGCACTTGGGGCAAGGCGCTACGACAACGCATGGATGCTGCTTTCGTCGTTGAATGGCTCAATCTGGTGCTGCGCTGGGCCCACATGATCGTGGGCATCGCCTGGATCGGCGCTTCCTTCTATTTCATCTGGTTGGACAACCATCTTCATCCGCCGCTCGATCCGGCCGACGCCGCCAAGGGCATCGGCGGTGAGGTCTGGGCGGTCCATGGCGGCGGCTTCTACACCGCCAAGAAGTTCACGCTGGCGCCAGAGAAGCTTCCGCCCGAGCTGCACTGGTTCAAGTGGGAGGCCTACACCACCCTGATCACGGGCTTCTTCCTGCTGTGCCTGGTCTACTACTACGGCGCGGAAGTGGCGCTGATCGACCCGTCGGTGATGCCGCTCACCAAAGTCGAGGCGATCGCCATCGGCCTCGGCTTCCTGGTGCTGGGCTGGCTGGTCTATGACGGGCTCTGCCGCTCGGCCTTCGGCGAGGACGATGCCCTCCTGGGCGGCCTGCTCATCATCTATTGCGCCGTGTCGGCCTGGGCGCTCTGCCACCTGTTCTCCGGTCGCGGCGCCTACCTCCATTTCGGCGCGATGCTCGGCACCATCATGGTGCTGAACGTCTACTTCGTGATCATCCCCGGCCAGCGCGAGCTGGTGAAGGCCAAGGAAGAAGGCCGCACACCCGATCCGAAGTACGGGCTGATGGGCCGCCAGCGCTCGGTCCACAACACCTATTTCACGCTGCCTGTGCTGTTCACCATGATCAGCAACCACTACGCCGGGCTGTACGGGCATCCGTGGAACTGGGTCCTGCTGCTCCTGATCTCGGCATCTGGCGCCCTCGTGCGGGTGTGGTTCGTGCAGCGCCACAAGGGCAACCAGAACCCTCTGGTGCTGGCGGCAGGACTGGTCATGCTGGCGATCACCGCCATCGTCTCCCTGCCCCGACCCGAGGCCGACATCGGCCCACCCGCGTCCTTTGCCGAGGTCCAGCCGATCTTCAAGGAACGCTGCCAATCCTGCCACGCCACCAAGCCCACGCAGGAAGGCTTCGCCGCGCCGCCCAAGGGCGTCCTCCTCGAAACGCCCGAGGAAATCCGGGCCCGGGCGGCGATGATCAACCAGCAGGTCTGGGTGACCCGGGTCATGCCGCCTGGCAACCTGACCCATATTACCGATGCCGAGCGACGCCTGATTGCGCGCTGGTTCAAGGGCGGCGCACAATAGCGCCATGATGGCCCGCCCGGGACAGATGCCATGGCGCCGCTTGCTGACGGCGGCGCTGGCGGCGATCGCGATCTTTCTCTACTGGACGCATGTCAGCGAACGCGGCCAGCGCGATGTCGTGCGCAGTGCCGCCGCCACCGAAACGGCGCAGCTCGAGGGGCGCGGCTTCGGGCCAACCATTGGCTTCGCCGACCAGCGCCGGCTCGACGAGCATTTCGAGAAGCACGGTGCCGAGTTCGGCCGCATCACCAAGCAGGACTATCTGCGCCAGGCCCAGCTCCTGCGCGATACCAAGGTCGGCGGACCGGTGCTCGAAGCCGTTCGACGCGACGGCGTCGTCACACGCTACGACCAGCAGACAGGTGCCTTCATCGCCTTCAATCCCAACGGCGTCATCCGTACCTTCTTCAAGCCCAACGACGGCGAGCGCTACTGGCGGCGCCAGGCGGAGCGTGGGGAATGAAACCACCGCCACCGCCCGGCCCGCCCGACGTGGCCGACCTGCGCGAGCTTGTCGACCAGTGGGCCGAATTCACCACCGACCTGGCCAAGGGTTACAGCTTCGACCTCGACAACTGGCTGAACGACGTCGACGTGCGCGAGCTGATCCTCGAGGCGCTGCCGATGTTCAGCAGCGAGGAGCTGGGCGAGCACGCGCTCAAGCTCGAGCAGGCCGACAAGGCGTTCCTGGCGGCGACCCGCGACTTCAAGAAGTGCGTCTGGGGCAAGGGCACGGCCCGGAAGGAGAAATGGACGCCGCAGAGGAACTGGTGGTACTTCCGCACGCCACTCAGCTCCAACGGCCAGCTCGAGGACGAACTGGCGACTATTCGCTGAACAGAGCCTGATGAACCAGCCGAAAATCCTTGTCGAGACGGCGCCGCCCGTCACCACGATCATCATCAATCGACCGCAGGCGAAGAACGCCCTCGACAATGAGGCGGCCCACGCCCTGGCCGCGGCACTGAAAGCCTTCGAGGCCGACACCGAGGCACGCGTTGCCGTGCTGACGGGAACGGGCGGCGCCTTCTGCGCCGGAGCCGACCTCAAGGAGCTGGGCTCGGGCACCGACTACTTTCCATGGGCCGGCAGCGATGACGGCCCCTTGCGCGCGCCGCTTGCCAAGCCGGTCATCGCCGCCATCGAGGGCCATGCCTGCGCCGGCGGGCTGGGCGTGGCGTTGTTCTGCGACATCCGCATCGTCGATGACACGGCGACCTTCGGCGTGTTCTCGCGTCGCTGGGGCGTGCCGATGAGCGACGGCACGACCGTGCGCCTACCGCGCATCGTCGGCCAGGGCCGCGCGCTCGACATGCTGCTGACCGGTCGCGCCGTCGGCGCCGACGAGGCGATCGCCATCGGGCTCGCCACCCGCAAGGTGGCGCGGGGCACGACGCGGATGGAGGCCGAAGCGCTCGCCCGCCAGATCGCGGGCTTCCCGCCGATTGCCATGACTTCGGACCGGCAATCGGCCTATGAGAGCTTCGATCGCGACCAGGCTTCCGCGGTGCGGCGGGAAATGGAGTTGTCGCTGGCGGCGCGGCGGCAGGAATCGCAGAAAGGCGCAGCGCGCTTCGCCGAAGGTGAAGGTCGCCACGGCAAATTCGAGAGGCAGTGAATGCGGGCGTTGGTTTGCGAAGCTTATGGGCCGATCGATAGTCTCAAGATTGCCGACGTGCCGGTGCCGGAGCCCAAGGCAGGCGAGGTGTTGCTGCGAGTCGGCGCGGCCGGCGTGAGCTTCGCCGCCATGCTGGGTGTCCAAGGCAAGCACCAGAACAAGCCGCCCCTGCCCTACGTTCCCGGCAACGAGATGGCCGGCCATATCGTCACGCTGGGTCCAGGCGTCACCGACCTCTCGGTCGGCCAACGTGTCGCCACTGGCGTGAGCCAGGGCGCCTTTGCCGAATACGCCGTGGCGACGGCGGCGAATGTCGTGCCGATCCCGGAGACCATGCCCTACGCGCAGGCAACCAATTTCCCGACGCTGTACCCGACGGCCTACGGCGCGCTGAAATGGAAGGCCGACATGCAGCCAGGCGAAGTATTGCTGGTGCATGGCGCAGGCGGCGGCTCGGGCCTGACAGCGATCGAGGTCGGCAAGGCGATGGGCGCCGTCGTCATCGCCTCGGCCGGCGGCGCCGACAAGCTCGCCGCCGCGAAGGAAGCCGGCGCCGATCATTTGATCGACTATCGTTCGGAAGATCTTCGCAGCCGCGTGCTGGAGCTGACCGGTGGTCGCGGCGCCGACGTCATCTACGATCCCGTCGGCGGATCGGCTTTCGACGTCTCGCTGCGCTGCGTCGCGCCGGAGGGCCGCTTGATCCCGATGGGTTTCGCCAGCGGCACCATTCCGCAAATTCCGGCCAACATCCTGCTGGTCAAGAATGTGACGGTGATCGGCTTCTACTACGGCTACTACACGGGCTGGGGCGGCCGCGGCGAGCCAACCGAGAAGGACATGGCTTCGTTGGCGAAGCGCCGGGCCATGGTTACGGCGGCGCAGACCGAGCTGATGCGCTGGTTCACCGAGGACAAGCTCAGGGCCACGGTCGCCGGCACTTTCGACCTCGCCGACTGGGTCCAGGGCTTCAAGCTGATCGAGGAGCGCACGGTTGTGGGCAAGGCCGTTCTTGTCCCCTAACGGGAGGCTTGTCTGTCAGTGGCCTTCCGGCATAGTTCGCAGGCATGCCGGTACAGTGGACCGTATCTCACCCGACGCGCCTGGTGATCGCGGTCGCCAAGGGTAGCCTCCGCCTTCTGGATATCGAGCACTACCTCGATGGCGTCATGACGGCGAATGCCTTGGCGTATCGCAAGATCTTCGACATGACGCTGGCGACGCCCAACCTCAGCGATGACGACTTGATGGCGCTGGGCGCGCGTATCCGCGCCTACATACCGCTGGGCAAGATCGGCCCATTGGCCATCGTCGCCACGACCCAGAAGAGCTACGAGCAGGCCCGCATGTTCGTCGCTCTTGCCGAGGCCGACCGGCCGATCAAGATCTTCCGCGAGCTCCACCTGGCGCGGCAGTGGCTGGACTCGCAGCCGGATAGCCCTCCGAAGCCCGGCGGTTGATCTCAGGTTCGACGCAGTACACTGCCGAAAATCGCAGCGCTGAAGCCCAGCAGGGCGACGCCCGAAGCCGTCTGCACCGCCGACCGGAAACGCCGGGCGCCGAGCCGTGATTGCACCGCGGCGGCGGAAAGGGCGTAACCGAAATGGACAGCGCCAACGACAACGATGAGCGTGGCGAACAGGGCCACAAATTGCGACAGCAGCGGCTGGTCGTGATGCAGGAAGTTGGGAAAGAGCGCGGCCAGAAAGAACACCGAGCCGAGGTTCGTCGCGCTGACGAAGAACGCCTGGAGATAGCGCCGAACCGGGCCGGCAGACTCCGCCGGTTGGCCATCGACGACCGCGCCGCCACGCGACCGCCAGGCATTGCGCAACGCTTTAATGCCAAGATAGGCGAGATAGGCTGCCCCGATGGCCTGTAGCCCATCGTAGGCGGCCGGGACGCTCATCAGCACCGCGCTGACCCCGAGCGCCGCCGCCACGGCCACCAGGAAGAGCAAGGAGATGTTGCCGAGGATGGTCGGCACGATGCGCGGCAGCCCGAAGCTCAGGGTGTGATTGACGACCAGGATGACCTTGGGGCCGGGCGACACAGAGGCCAGCGCGATCACGCCGGCAAACACGATGAGCTCGTTCAAGCGGACAACACCTTCGGGAACATTTCGCATTCAAGCCTGTCGCCGGGTTTGAGCCCGTGCCCTTCCAGCGGCGGCGAGATCTGGCCGACGCGCGCGGCGTAACGCGCATCGTCGCCACACCAGCGCGTGGCCCAGGCGCGGCGCCGGCGCGAGGTCGAAAGGTTGCCTGACGCGCCGTGCAGCGTGAGCGCATGGAAGGCGATGACGTCGCCTGGTTCCATGTCCCAGGCGAGGAATTCGTGTTGCTCGCGCTCGGCGTCGAGGTCGGGCAGCGGCTCGAAGCGCGGATCGGCGACCGCCAGGTCGACACCGCCCTGCCGGAAGAACTTCGGCTGGAACCATCGGCCCCAGCGGTGCGAACCCTTCACGTATTCGACGCAGGTCGCGCGATCGACCGGATCGAGTGGCAGCCAAAGGGAGACAATCTGCTCGCCGTCGATCGGATAGTACGGCTGGTCGTGATGCCAGGGCGTGCGCTCGCGCGTGCCCGGCTCCTTCACCAGAAGGTGATCGTGATAGTAGACGACCTCGCGCGAGCCCATGAGGCGCGCCGCGATCTCGCGCGCCGGCGAGCGATAGACGAAGTCGCGGGCGGCCGGATGGCGTTGCCAGAGCTGGAAGTCGACGAAGAACAGGCCCGGCGCGCCTTGCGGCGTGTTGCGCCGGACCATGGGGCCGGGGCTCGCCATGTCGGCATCGATCGCCTCGCGCAGGCGCTCGATCCAGTCGAGCGGGAAAGCACCGCGCAGGCAGACAGCGCCGCGGCGCGGTAGCGCACGACCTCCTCGTCGGTCGGCAAGCCCACCATCAGATATGCCCGAAGCTGCCGCCGCGGCCCTTGCCGTCGGCGAAGCGCGCGGCGCCGGAACGAGCCTCGGCCTGCAGGGCCGGCACGCCGCGCCGCGCTTCGTTGACCAGCGACGGGCCGACCTCCAGCGCCCATTGCTCGTAGGACGACAGGCGATCGGAGCGCATGCAGGTCTGGGGGAAGCGGGCGAGCTGCTGTGCAAGCGCGATCGCCTCGGGCAAGGCCTGGCCTTCCGGCACCAGGCGATTGGCCAGGCCCCAATCGAACGCCTCGCGCGCACCGACCTCGCGACCGGTCAGGATCATGTCGAGGGCGCGGCTGTGGCCGATCAGGCGCGGCAGGCGCACTGTGCCGCCGTCGACCAGCGGCACGCCCCAGCGCCGGCAGAAGACTCCGAACTTCGCGCTGTCGGAGGCTACGCGCATGTCGCACCACAGCGCCAACTCGAGGCCGCCCGCCACGGCATAGCCCTCGACCGCAGCGATCACCGGCTTGGAGAGCAAATGCCGCGTCGGACCCATCGGCCCCGGACCTTCGACATTGCGCAGCGCGCTTGCTGACGCCTCGTCCGGATTGCGGCCCGCCGCCACCTTGAGATCGTAGCCGGCACAGAAGGTGCCGCCGCGGCCAGTCAGGATCGCCACCGACTGGCTCGCATCGGCATCGAAGGCGAGGAAGGCGTCGCGCAACAGCACCGCGGTCTCCGGATCGACGGCATTGCGCGCTTCCTTGAAGCGGTCGATGGCGACGATCGTGATCGCCCCTTGCTTGTCGACAGCGACCTTGGCCATGCGCGCCTCCCGCTGTTAGCGCCCCTGCATCATGCGCAGCGGCGTGTAGACCAGGACCGTTTCGCCCGTCTGTTTCTTCACGGCGTTCGTGGTGCGCACCAACGCGCGCATCGGATCCTTGGAAGTCGGCCGGATCTCGGTGAGCTCGATCTCGACATGGATCGTGTCGCCGACATAAGTCGGCCCCTTAATGTCGAAGCCCATCGACAGGAAGGCGAGCCCCGTGCCCTGCAGGGTCGTCGGGATCACCAGCCCCTCGGCCATGGAATAGACCAGGGCGCCTGGCACGGGATGGCCGCCGCGCATCGGCGCGTGCTCCTTCACGTACTCCTTGTTGGTGAACAACTCCTCGGAAAAGCCGCAAAGAGTGACGAAATTCAGCAGATCAGCTTCGAATAAGGTCCGACCATAGGTGACGAAGCAGTCGCCGATCTTGAGCTCGCGCCAGTTCCAGCCCTCGCCGAGCTGCTTCATGGTCGTGGCCGTCAATGGGCGTGGGCGTCGGGCTTGGCGCCCTCGGCCAGCACATAGAGCCTGCTGCAATAGGGGCACTCCACCCGCCCCTCTTCGCCCAGGTTGAGGTAAACTTTAGGATGGCCCAGGGCACCGCCCCCGCCATCGCAGGCGACACGGTCAGTATCAACAGTGATGACTTCAAACGGCTCGGTCACAATCTCACTCCTTTCGCGGCTGGCGATGATAGCGGCCATGGCGGCCCTGGTCATGCTTTCCGCCTGCGCCCCCACCGTTCGGCCCACAATTTCGGGCAACGGACAGTCGGGAAACGGATCGGCCCATGCACCTACCCTCACGTCCGACCGTTATGTCGCAGCCGACGGCACGTCGCTACCGGTCGCCGTCTGGCCGGCCGCCGCCGACAAGTCCGAGGGAGGCAAGCCGAAGGCGGTGATTCTGGGACTGCACGGCTTCGGCGACTATCGCAAGGCGTGGGACGAGCCGGCCGAGATCTGGGCCAAGGATGGCATCACCACCTATTCCTACGACCAGCGCGGCTTCGGCGGCAGTCCGACGCGCGGCCGGTGGCCCGGCACCGAGGCCCTGGTCGACGATGCCAAGACGATGGTTTCGCTGCTGCGCGCCCGGTATCCCGGCGTGCCGATCTATCTCGCCGGCGAAAGCATGGGCGGCGCGGTGGCGCTGGTCGCGGAGGACCAGGGCGCGCAAATCGACGGGCTGATCCTGCTCGCCACGGCGCTACGCTCGCGCGATACCTTCGGCCCGGTGGCGACCGCCGGCCTGTGGTTCTTTGCCCACACCATCCCGTGGCTTCCTTCGGGCCCGACCTCGATCGACTACAAGCCGACCGACAATCCCAAGACGTTGGAGAAGCTGCGCAACGATCCGCAGATGCTGCGCCAGGCACGGCTCGACATGGGCTACGGCTTGGTCGACTTGATGGATGCCGCGCGCGAGTCGGCGACGCGCGTGCATGTGCCCTATCTGATGCTGCACGGCCTCGGCGATCGCATCATTCCGCAGCAGCCGGTGAAGGCGGCCATCGAAGTCATGCCGCGCCGACCCGATTCCAAGCTCGCCTTCTACAAGGAGGGCTACCACCTGCTGCTGCGCGACAAGGAGGGCAAGACGGTGGCGGCCGACGTTGCCGTCTGGATCGCCAATCATGACGCCGCGCTGCCCTCGGGCGCCGAAGCGGAGCGCTCTCAGCCCGAACTGGCAGCGTTGTGGGGCTCCAAGCGCCGCTAGGCGCCGGCGCAGCGCACCACGACCGTGCCCCTGCCGCGCACGGCGCTGGCATCGCCTCGGGTCGGCATGTTGTCCATGTTGAGGACGGTGTAGTTGCCCTTGCACATGGCCAGCGCGCGGTTCTGGCAACCACCCGGCATGCCGCAAGTGATCTGGATCGCCTGCTTGCCGTCAGTCCAGGTGACCATCGTGGCATTGGTGTCGGAGCTGGGATCTGGGCCGGGCACTGTCTTGGGATCGGTGCAAGCGACGGCAAGAACAGCCATGCCGAGGACAACAATCGACCGAGCCGTCACGCGCAAGACCATGTTCTCTCCCCCCTTATTTGCCGGTGGCCGACCGGGCACATGACAGTACCTCGCACCAGGGCGCTCGTATAGGGTCGACGTTTTGGAGAACTCGATGCGATTGGCTTGTGTCGCTTCTTTGATCCTGAATCGCGGCATCAAGCGCCAGGGCACAGCCGACCAACGAGCAGCTGGCGGCGCGCTGCGCCGAGCTCGGCGCCATCTTTGACAGGTACGGCACGCGGCGAAGCGAAGGCTCCGGTGGTCCCGACATGATCCGGCTGGGCGCCGGCATCGATTGCCAGAAGGGGCGCTATGCCCAGGGCATCAAGGCGCTCGAGGACCTGCTCAGTCGCAACCGCCTCTCCTATCCGCCGGCGCAGTACTGATCACTCAGCTCCCGACCACGCCCATGCTTTCGATCTCGACCACCAGGCCGGGCACGGCGAGCGCGCTCACCGCCACCAGGGTCGAGGTCACGACCGATCCCTTGAGCGCCTTGCCCAGCGCCTTCGACACCGCGCCCATGTCGCGGATTTCGGTGACGAAGATGGTCATCTGGGTGAGATCGCTGAGCTTGCAGCCGGCCTTCTTCAGCGCCGCCTCGATCTTGGCGACCGTGATCGTGGTCTGCTCGGCGGCGTCCTTGCCCTGCACCCGGCCCTTGAATCGAGCGAGGTCGTGCCCGATACGAAGACCAGTGGACCGCTGCGGATCGCGCGGACATAGAAGGGGACGACTTCCGTTCCGTCGGGAAAGAGTTTCTTCGCCATGGTTTGCTCGCCTATCGTGGGCGCGCAATCTAGGCGGCCAGCCGGTGCCGCGTAAAGGAGACCCATGTCGCTCGACCGCTATCGCACCGCCATCGTCACCGGCGCCAGCCGCGGCATCGGCGCCGCGATCGTCCGGCAACTGCGCATCGGCGGGTTGGATGTCTGGGCCGTCGCGCGTTCGGCCGACGATCTCAGCGAGCTGGCACGCGAAACCGGCTGCCGGCCGTTGGCGCTCGACATCAGTCATCGCGATGCCGTGCTGAGCGCCATGAGCGGCCTCGACGCCGACATCCTGGTCAACAACGCGTCCGCCTTGGTGCGCGGCGGCTTGTCGTGGGAGACCGCACCCGATGCGATCGATCAGCTCATGGCCGTCAACATCAAGGGCACGCTGAACTGCCTGGCCGCCACGGTGCCCGGCATGAAGGCGCGCGGCCGCGGCCATATCGTCAATCTGGGTTCTATCGCAGCGGTGTCACCCATTCCCGGCATGCCGGTCTATGCCATGACCAAGGCCGCGATCCGCAGCCTCGGCCAGACGCTTCGGATCGACCTGCACGGCACGGGCGTGCGCGTGAGCGAGATCTCGCCGGGCCGGGTCGAGACCGGCGCCCATCTCGCCCTGGTGGAGGACCGCGAAGAAGGCCGCCGCCGCTTCTATGACGCCTTCGACTGCCTGCAGCCCGACGATATCGCCGAGGCCGTCATGTTCGTGCTGGGCGCGCCGCAGCGCATGGACGTGAGCTACATGGAGATCGTGCCCACCGACCAATCCTATGGCGGCTCGCAGTTTCATCCGCGAGCGCGCTGAGCCCGACCGTTTAGGAGTCGGCGGTGAAACCTATCTCTTTCACGATAGGGCCCCAACGGTCGTAGCTCTGCTTCAGGAGCGCGGCCAGCTGATCGGGCGTCGACGACGTCGCCTCCAGGCCCATGACCGCGAGGCCGTCGATCACATCCTTCTGCTCGAGCGCGGTCCGCAACGCCGTGTTGGCGCGCTGCACCACCGGCGTGGGCGTGCCGCCTGGCGCGAAGAAGCCGAACCATTCGGAGAACACCAGGTCCTTGTAGCCCTGCTCGGCGAAGGTCGGCACTTTGGGCGCGAAGCGGCTGCGCTGGGCGCCCGATACGCCGAGGAAACGCGCCTTGCCGGCGTTGACCTGCTGGATGAACTCGCCGACCGGCCCGGACACGGCCTGGATCTGGCCCGCCACCATATCCTGCACGGCGGGCGCCGAGCCGCGATAGGCGACATGCTTCAGCTCGACGCCGCCCGCCTTGCCGAGCAGCACGCCGATGAAGTGCGGCACCGCGCCGGCGCCCGGCGAGCCGTAGTTGGCCTTCTCGGGATTGGCCTTGCACCAGGCGAGGAAGCCCGGGATGTCCTTGATGCTGTCCGGCACGGCCGGGCCGACGCAGAAGCCGAAATCGAAGGTGCAGCCCAGGGTCACCGCGGTGACGTCCGTGAAGGCGTTGTAGGCAAGGTTCTTGTAGATGTGCGGGTAGATCATCAGCATCGAGGCCGGCGTCTGCAGGAGGACGCTGCCGTCGGTCGGCGCTCCCTTCATGGACTGCACGGCGATCTGGCCGCCGGCGCCCGGCTTGTTCTCGACCAGCGCGCTCTTGGTGAAGGCAGTGCCGCGCAGGTTCTCGGCGACGCGCCGGCAGAGCGTGTCGGACGTGCCGCCCGGCGGGAAGCCGGTGACGATCTTGACGGCGTCGAGCGGCTGGACGGGCTGCGCCTCGCTGCGTCCCGGCAGGCCGAGCGCAGCGAGCAGGGCGCCGGCACTGGAAGCGCCGACGAGGCGGCGGCGGTTGATAGTCATGAACGTTGCCCCCGATGGATCGTATCGGCGCGAACTTTCGCCCAATTGCCCCCACTCCGACAAGAAGGGACCGACAAGAAGGTCAAGGGTGCCAGGCGATGTTGTCCAAAAGTCGGCGGCTGATGGCGTAGTGCCAAAACGGACCGGGATGGCCATCGAACCCGATGATATCGTCCTGGACGACGGAGTCGAATTCGCTGCGCACGGCGCCGATGACCTGGACCTTCGGACTGACCTTGCGGCGCACCGGGTTATCGGGCGAGCCGGCGAAGTGCAGCAGGTAGACCTTGGCCGGCGACCGGGCGGCGATCTGGTTGACCAGGGCTGCCGTCACGTCGGTCATCTCCTGTTGCGACGGATCGGGACGGCGGCAGTAGTCGCCGAGCATGGCGCAGCGCTGGTCGATATAGCCGATCGCCAGGCCGCCGCCAGAGGCCAGCGTCGCCTTGGGCAGCTGGAACGGCGGGATTGGCTGGTTGATGCGCTCCAGCCAACGCTCGATCTCGAGCAGGCGCGACGGCGCCTCGACGTGGCGCACGTCGAAGTAGTCGGCATAGCCCAGGATGACGATGTCGTCGGGGCCGATCTCCTTCAGGCGTTCAAAGGTGAGCCAGGCCTGCGTCAGCGAATAGCCGCCCAGCGCCACCAGGCGCACGTTCCAGTCGGGCAGTGCCTCGTAGAGTCGGGCGGCGAAGGTGAGCTCGTCGGGCACGCCGTTGCCGAACACCCAGCTGTCGCCGAAGACATAGACGGTGGGCTTGCCCGGCCGCGGCGCGCCGACCCAGCGCGTGCCGTCGGGGTTGATCGTCACCTTGTTGCGGAAGTACTCCCACTCGCCGGTGGAGCCGTTCCGGCGGGCATAGGAATGGGTATAGACGCCGGGCGCGGCGCTGTAGCCCAGCAGCGGATCGGCGCGGAAGAAGGGCGATGGCGAGCTCTGCTCCAGTACCATCTCGGGCTCGCTCAAGCCCAGCAGCCGGCTGAACCGCCGCGCCAGGTTGACGACGGACAGGTAGCTCGGATCGTCGGTCTCGAACTTCTGCTGGTCGGTGGCGCGGTAGTAGACCAGCATCATCCACGACGCGGCGCCTTCGAGGACCACCAGCGCGATCAGCACGGTGACTGCGGAATAGAGGACAGCCCGGAACCGCGAGCGCGTTCTCATCGATCGTCGGGATCCGCCATGGCCATGCGAAACTTTACGGAACCGGCGGTTGCCGGTCCACGGTGCCGGGCGGCCACGCATTGCGCCGCCGCGGCCCCTCCGGTATGTTCCGCGCGCCGGACCCGTAGCTCAGCTGGATAGAGCGCTGCCCTCCGAAGGCAGAGGTCGTGAGTTCGAATCTCGCCGGGTCCGCCATTCATCGAGGCTTGTGGCCGTCCGCGAATGCTTCGTGAGCACCCCGCGTAGAAACGAGAGCCAATCGCGGCATGAACATCATCCGGAAGTTCCTGAAGCGTGAAGCGCCACCAAACGACTCGTCCCAAGAGCACCGCATCGATGTGCGGCCGCTTGCGCCCATCGCTACCCCGAAGGGACACGTTTCCGACATAGCCGCCGTGATGGCGTCGCCCGAATACGCGGAGGTACTCGCATACTTCTCGCTCTACCCCGGTCGCTCGTTGATGAGCGATCATTCGCGCAGTGTACTGTACAGCCTCGCGCGCCTGATGCGGCCGCAACTCATTGCGGAGATCGGCACCCTCCATGCCGGCACGACCGAGGTCTTTGCCCGTGCGCTGTGGCAGAACGGCGGCGGCGTCGTGCACACGGCCGATCCGTACGGCGGCGAGCGATGCCCGGCGATCATCGCGCAATGGCCGGAAGAGCTGCAACGTCATGCGCAGTTCCACGCGAAGAGCTCGATGGATTTCTTCTCCAGGATGGTCCTGGAAAGCAAGACCTTCGACCTGCTGTTGATCGACGGCAATCACGACTACGAGTACGCGCTTTTCGATTTGCAGATGGCGGCGCGCCTCGTGAGGCCCGGCGGCATCGTGGTCATGGACAATGCGGAGCAGTCGGGACCATTCAAGGCCGCGCGGCTGTTCCTTGCCGCCAATCCGGCCTGGCGCGAAATCGGCAGCGCCATGGCGGACTACCATCCGTTCAAGCCTTTCGAACGAGAGCGCGCCTCGTTGCCCGATACTTCGTTCGTGCTCTTGCACGCGCCCGACCATCTGTCGATCGGCGACGGCCCTCACTCCTGGGGCCAGGCATGGATCGATACACCTCAGTTGAATGGCCTGCGGTTTGAAGTCGTCCAACCGTGCAAGGGAGTCCTGCTGTACCAGATCTATCTCCGAGGTTTTGCCAACGCGAATCGGTGGGTCAAGGAAGAGCGGATCGAGGGCAGCGTGCGGATCGACCTGGCCGGCGAAGCTTCGATCGATCATCTCCTGGGGCGCAGACTGTCCGTCGTGTCGCCACCGGAGTTTGACGATCAGCTCTTCACGCTTGAGCTCGACCTTTCATGGCAGGCGGATTCCGGTTCGCCGCCGCTCGCCTTGGCAAGATTGCCAGTGCCGATCTGAGCGCCCAACGCGATAGTACCGCGGCTATCACGCGAAACCTGCAGAGAGCCCCCTGGCCGCCAGCAGCGCTGTCTTGGCGACGAAGGCCTGGGCCCGGGTGTCGCCTGAGCACCTGGTCTGCACAACGACGGGTGCCCCATCGCCACGTCGGCGAACATAGATCGCGGGGTCCTGCAGCTGCTCGGGCGCGTCGGTCCAGGCCATGGCCCGTATCTCGAAGCTGTAGCGATCCGAGCGAGTGCCGTAGCCAGTCGTGAAGTGAGGCGACAGCTTGGTATGCAACGTCAGATCGCCGGCGCGGTAGGTTGGCGTCCAGGCGCCGGCCACACGCTCGGCGACGTAATCGGCCCCAATGTCTCCGTGCGGCAGCGTCGGCAGCATCTCGCTCGGTGGCGGCACGATGAAGCCGAGCCCTGACGTTCGAAGCGGCACGACGTCGTGCAGCGGCACCCAGATCGAGAACGGGATGTCGGGCGAGACCACCTTGCAATCCTGGTGGGCGCCGATGGGCAGTTCCTTGTCGATCGCATGCCGCGCCGCACACGATGCCAAAAGCAATACGACGTCGGTCGAGCCGCAGACCGTCTCGACCACTTTCCAAGCCCACGAACGCAACAGCAGGGCGATCACAGCCGCCGCCGGTGTATCATCCCGATCGCGCACGATCCAGGGCCGATGCCAGCTGCCTTCTTCGCGCTCGCCCGTCGCCCATTCCGTGCTTGGTCCTTCGTCGCCGGTGGGATCTGGCGCAACACGCTTGCCGAGTCTCCTGGCAAATCGCTCAAAGGACCGGCGGCATGACCGCAGTTCCTTTGGCGGTAGTGCCCCGCGCAGCATCACGACGCCGGACTTGTTGAGGGCATCGATGATCGTCGGGAATGGCGTATGGCCGGTGAAGGACAGTCCGTGACGATCCTCGAGGATCGCCGGATGGCCTTTGATCAACTCACGACAAGACAGCATACAGCGACAGTAGGTTATCGGCCTTCGCCTCGGCAAGCCGCGCGTGGCAGCCACCGGGCTTGGGCATCGGTACGCAACAGAGTACCATCCGGGGGTCGAACAGCCTGCAGGTACCGTGTGTCCGCCGACACTACCGTTACCACTAGGAATCGCTGGGCCCTGGCCGTCATTGTGAATCTGGCCGCGGCCGTCGTTGCCGTTCTCTGCTTCGCTGCCTGGCAGCAAATCCAGGCGCCCCAAAGACCGACCGATATCCACGGGCGCTTCTACCAGTTGGCGGACGATGTCGGTTACATCCCGCGGGCCAACACTCGAATGACGCGTTCCGAGGTCGAGCGCCTCACCTTCGCACATGACGTCATCTACACCACTGGACCCGACCACTTTCGCGTCACCCCAGGGGCAGCTACAAGCCCGGACCGATGCGTCCTGGTGTTTGGCGACTCGTTCTCGTTTGGGGATGGTGTCGCCGACGATGAAACCTTCGCAGCACAGATCGTGAGGCAGAGTCAGGGTCGGGTAGCGGCATACAACTTCGCGGTATCGGGATGGGGGCCACAGCAATTCTTGGCGGGCCTGCAGTCTGGCCGTTTTCAGCGGTCGATTCAGTGCACGCCGACGGATGCAGTTTTCCTGATGATCCCCTCTCTGATCTGGCGCTCCGCCGGCGTCACGAATCCATGGGACACAAACGGGCCGCGCTATCGGCTCGGCGCCGACGGTCGCCCAGTGCGAGATGGCAGGCTTGGCGATCCCGATCCCTACAACTGGCGGCGATGGTTCGGCTTGCCGCCGGTCGGGAAACAAGAGGCCTTGCAGCTCGCGACCGCCGTGATTGGCGAGGCCATGGCCGAGTTGAAGAGACTCTACTCTGGCATTAGAACGCATTTCATCCTCTACCGAGTTGCCTCATGGAGCGATGTCGACCTCACCGTCGACGACTTGGTGAGCTTTGAATTCGAGCTGAATAAAGTGGGTGTGATGCCGCTGCCGCTTGAGGCTGTCATCCCACGCTACCGTTTTGCGATGGATGACTACATTTTGAGCCCCACCGACCATCACCCAAATGCACGAGCCCATCGGTTGATCGCTGAATTCCTCCTTCGACAGATCAAGGCGGCGGACTAAGGCACTCCCCTGCAAGCCCGTGCCTGGTCCCGCAGCCGGCCATAGTCCGGCATCATCACGCCGCGCACCATGCCGTCACGAGGCAGCGTCGATAGCTCGTCGGCGGCGCGCCGCTGCTGTTCGATCGAATACTCGACCTCGCGCGGGCAGGCGTTAGAAACTGCCGTCGCGCAGCCGGCGGTCGACGTCGTCAGAAGTACGAGGGCCATGAGCGTCCGCATCGGTGATGCTCCGTTGAGTTGAAATGGTCTTGCCGAGCTGGTCGACGCGCTCGGCATTCCCGCCGGCGGATCGGCCTTCGAGGTAGATCCCGCCGGCGATCGCAAGTGCTGCCGCGAGCACGCCGGCGATCAGCCAGAGCCGGTGCGTCATGTCGACAGCACCTCGCCCCGCCGTCGCTTCTGGAGGTAGCGCCAAAGCATGTAGATGCCGGCCGCCAGGGCGACCACCGACAGCGCCGTCCCCCCGAGCGCCATCACACTCTTCAGCGACGCGCCGGTCGTGGCGATCGAGTTCAGCACCGGCGTGAGCTGATCGGCCACCGAGCCGACGCCGGCGGCGACCGTCACGCCACCGGCGATGACAGTCCTGCTGCTGGCGGCAGACGTCGGTGGGGCCACGACCTGCGGCATGTCCTTCTCGGTCGAGGTTTCAGGGGTCAGGTAGAATGCCGTTTCGGCAGCGCGGCGGCGCGTCAGGCCGGGCATCTCTTGCAGCCGGCCATTTACCATCGCCTTGTTCCACATGCCGAAGGCGCGTGCGGCGCCCGGGTAATCGCCCTGGCGGTGCAGTCGGAGCACCGTCGACCCTTTGAAGCCGGTGATACCGACATTGAAGGCAAGCGAGACCATGGCGTCGAACTCACACTGGGTCGCCTCGCAGGCGCCGAGAGCGTCGTCGACCGCTCTCCCGTAGCCGACCAGATCGGCCTCCAAGAGATTGTCGGCGTGCGCCCTGGTGATCCTGTCGCCAGGCTGGACGCCGTCGGTATGGCCATAGCCGATCGTCCACTTGCCCGCCGGACAGAGATAGGCCGTCAGCGACAGGCCCTCGAACTGCTGGATGAGGGCGCGGCCCTCCGCACTGACTTCGCGTGTCATCATCGACCTCCTGTTGGCGTTAGCTGCCACAGCTGCAGCTGCAGCTCTTTTCCGGGATCAGCACGGCGGCGCGCGCGTTGTCGGGCAGCGTCAAGCTCTTTACCGTCGACAGCGACGTGATTTGCTCCGTGCCGACGTAGCGGTCATTGCCGAGAGTGGTTGGTACGTTGCCCATGGGATGCTCCCTGTCAGATGCGAATCAGGTAGTTGAGGATCATGGTCGGCTGGACGACGTTGCCCGTACCGGTCAGCGTGTTGCCGCCGTTCGACGTGATCGGATTTGTCGCGATGGTGCCAGCAACCGAGCTGCCAATGGCGGCCACTGTGGCGTCTGCGCCGCCCTGAACGTTGATGCCGACCGACGTAACGCTGCCCGCGAATGTGCCGCCGACACTGCCGCTGCTCACGGTCACGGGACCGCTGACGGAAAGTGGGGCCGTCTGTGCGCCGCCAGCGCCGCCGAGCGTCGTGCTGGCCATGGTGTTGAGGCGCGCGGCGCTCGATCCGCCCATGTCGTCCTTGCCGGCCACGACGCGGCCGCGCAGATCGGGCAACCTGAAGTCGGTCCCGGCCTCGCCACCGGTGTTGTAGGTCGTGCCGAGCAGGGCAAAGAGCCCGGCGTAGGTCGTCCGGCTGACGACCTGGCCAAAGCAGAACAGCGCTCCCGCCGGCGCCGCCGAGCCAGCGAAGGGCACGACCTCGCCCGTCCGGTTCCGCAAGTCCAGCAGCCGATAGGTGGCGCTGGTGGCGTGGTAGGCGACGCGCCAGATCTCGTCGACGTCGATCAGGCCTGGAGGCGCGGCCCGCCATGCTCCAGCGGCATGATAGTAGATCGGGATCGGGTTCAGGCTGTTGACGTTGAGCGTCGCGCCCACACCGTTGGCGACGTTGAACTGCACCAGGTGCGCCATCCCGTCGACCAGGGCGCCCGGCGCGACGCCATAGGTGAGCGTGTAGGCCGTCGCTGACCCACCTGTGGTCTTGGGAGCGCCCCAGTTCCGTCGGCGCTTCAGGGCGCCCATGATGGCGCGCAGCACGTTGTTCACGCCACTCGGCGCCATGCCCTCGGGCGCGCCGTCCGGGGCCGCCGTGGTGTTGGAATTGTCATCCTCGTTCCAGTTGCTGGCGTCGATGTCCATGCCTAGGCTCCCGTCACGCGCAATTCACACATCGTCGCCACGTTCGTCGGCGTCTTGCTGGTCGGCTTCGCCCAGGAATCCAGCCATCAGAGCAGCCCTCCGGGCGGCGTTGCCTTGCGGTAGTCGATCATCAGGTAGCCCGAGGGATGACGAGCGACGGCCTCGGGCCGCATCTGCGCGACCTCTTGCGCCATCGGGCCGATGCGCGGCTGGTCATCGCCCTTGTAGCGATAGAGGTAGAGCGGCAGCCCTTCGTCGGTCTGGCCGACGCGGCCCTCGATATCCTTTGCGCGCGCGTCGGAGATTCCGAGCATCGGCAGGAACTGCGCGATGGTGCCGAGACCCGACATGATCGGGCCGGCGACGCTGCCGAAGCCTCCGCCGCCACCACCGCCACTGCCCCAGCCCATGGTCGTGCCGGAGCTGATGTTCTGCCCGCCCGGGAACATGCCGAGGGAGCGCTGCGCCATGCCGGTCAGGAAATCGGGCTGCGCGAAGAAGTTGGCCCGAGCAGCGTCAAGGCGCTGCTGATCGTTGGCCGTGTCGCTGGCACCGACGTTCTGGAGCATGCCGAGCCAGCTCTGCGCCTGCCCGGTCTTCTGCTGCAGGACGCCGGGCAGCGCCGAGGCCGCCTGCGACTGCAGACCACGCTCCACGCCATACACGTCGCCAGCAGTCTTCGCGGCAGCATCGGCCTGGGCCTGGGCGATGCCCGTCGTGTACCTGTTGAGCATGTTGTCGACATGCAGGCCGCCGCCGGTCCGGCTTGCCCCGGCGAAAGTCGCATTGAGCGCCGGAGCGATGATGTCGCGGAACTGCTCGTTCTGCGGCCGGTTCATGGCGTCGAGCTTGCGCGCCATGATGTCGTTGCTCTTGTCGAAGAAATCCCCGCGCGCGGCGCTGCGGAGGTAGCTGAGTGTCGGATCGTACTGGTCGTCCAGGCCGTTGAGCTGGTTGTTGCCCCACTGCCAAGTGGACATCCGCGCCGAATCCTGAGCCGCCGACGGATTGGCGACCTGGTACTGTGGCGCGGTCTGGTTGCCCCCGTACCAGCTGCGCAACTGATCGAGGAAGCCGAGCAGGTCGCCCTGGATGTACGGGTGCGGCTCGGATTTGCTCTGGGAGCTGGTGCTTTGTACCTGCAGCATCAATGTCTCCTATGTCGCGATGACGTAGTTGAGGATCAGCGTCGGCTGCGTGTTGTTGTGCGCGCCGCCGCCGCCGGCGTTCTGGATTGAGATGCCGGTGGTGGCGCCGTTGCTGCCAGCGACGTTGAGGTTGTTTCCGTCACCCCACGAGGCTCGCCCCGTGAAGATGGCCGTGGGATTGCCGGCGGGCGTCGTATGCGCGTGGCCAGGGTCGGTAACGCCGTGGTTGTGCGACGGCATCTCGCCACTGGCGAGCGTATGGGTTGCCGCGCCGCCGGCGCCACCGAGCGTCGTCCGGTTGGCGACGCCACCGGTGAGGCGGCCCGCATCGCTGCCACCCATGTCGTCTTTGCCAGCAGCCACGCGGCCGCGAAGGTCGGGCAGGTTGAACGTCGTCGAGCCGTTGCCCGGTCCGTAGGCCGTGCCGATCGCCAGGAAGAGATCGGCGTAGGTCGTGCGCGAAACAGCCTGGCCGTTGCAGAGCAGCCATCCATCGGGCGCCGCCGCGCCGGCATACGGCATGAGGCAGCCCGGCGGCACGCTCAGCAGAGAGTTGTAGTCGCGGATCAGCACGTTCACCCGCTCGGTGATCGAGCGCGTGTCAGCGGTCACGGGCAGCGCGGGCAGGCTCATCCTCCTACGCCTCCTTCGGAGGCTTCGGAGGACAAGTCCTGCGAAGCTGCGCAGCAGCGAAGCAGGATCATTGCCCACCCGCCGACCGGACATCGAGATCATCGATGCCCTGCATGTTCGACCAGGACGGAACCGTCGCCGAGCCCGCCGCCATCGTCGCCTTGACGCGGAAATAGCGGCCGCTGCCGTAAACTGGAGCGAGGCCGGCAGGCGTGAGGCCTACCGCGGAGCCGTAGACGACCGCCTGCTGCTGTTGCGTCTCGCGAGCGCCAAGCTGGATCTGCGGGCTGCCGCCATCGATCAGCGGCCGACAGCCGCGCACGACCGACCTAATGCCGTTGCCGGGATTGAATTCCCCCGTCTCCACGGTGGCGGCGAGCGTTGCGCCCGAAAACGACCCGCTCTTGTGCGCAATGTCGAATATGAACAGCAGCAGCGACAGCGAGCCGGACCAATAGGAGCTGTCCAGCGGGTACGGCAGCCCTTCCAAGGTGCCGTCACCGAAGGCGTCCAGCTGCTCGAGCGTGTAGCCCTGCTGGCTCACTCCGCCGAACACGATCTCGCAATCGACGGCCGCGCGCGTCCAGCGCTCGGTCCGCCAGTTGTAGATCAGAAGCCGATTCGGCTTGCCGTTGACGCTTGTGTTCGACGGATAGGCGAAGACATAAAGGCCTCGCACCGGGTCGATCGCCGACGAGGCGCGAAAGTGGTTGATCTCGTCGAATTCCGCCCAGAATGTCTTGTCGACCTTGCCGCGGCCGATCGGCGTGATCGTCTGCCCGGCCTTCACCATGTAGAAGCCGGACTTGTGCAGGAAGAACGCCATGTCGAGCAGGCCGGCAACGCTGGCGGGGATGCTGCAGCCGAGGTCGTTGGCGATCTTGTCGAGACGGAAGATCACCGGCGGCCCTTCATAGGTCATCCGGCGCACGCTGGTTTCCTGGAAGACCAGGCCGTACTCGCCGCCGACCAGGCCGGTGACGTTGCCGCCGTCAGGCAGGTCCTGGAAGTCGGCCTGCGTGGCAAGCGAGGTGCCCCAGTTCTCGGCGTTGTTGAAGCCCGACCACTGCACGCGCTGCGGCGTCGAGCCGATCTTGCCCATCAGCACGAAGTCGCGAACCGTGGTGATGAAGGTGCCGACCGGCGGACTGCCGCCCAGCGCCATCCAGTTCGTCCCGACGCCGAGATCGAACTTCTGCGGCGCGTCGATGCCGTTCACGGCGATGGCGAGGCTGCCGAACTGTGCGAAGCGCCAAGCGCCATCGCCGGCCAACGTGTAGACGCCTCCAACGGTGCGGCTGACGTCGCTCCAGGCCGCATTCGAAAGCAAGTAGAGCTTGGTCCCGTCGCCGGCGAACATCTTCACGGGGCCACCGGTGCCGCGGAACCAGGCGGCACCCTGCGCACGGGCGCCGAGGGCGTTCGACGACACGGCCACCGGCGCATTCAATGGCACGTAGCCCTCTTCCGCCGACACGACGTTCAGCGCCTCACGCGCCCACTGGCTGAGCGCCGGCATGTCGGGGCGCCATTCGGCGAAGGGGATCACCGTCATGGCGTCATCCCCGCGCGGACGCGAATGACCGGCACCGACGACGCCGAGATCCGCTGAGTGCGTGCATTCAGGCCGGCCACGCTGGCGTTGTAGAGCTGCAGGTAGCGGGCGGCCTCGGCCTCGCCCTGGGTGAAGATCGCGGCTTCGACCAGGCAGCCTTGGAGATAGACGTCGGGATAGTTCGTCAGGATGTCGTTGACGGTCGAGCCCGACGGCGTCGAGAGCTTGCGGTAGTACCGCAGCGTCGCGGTGCCGCTCGACGGCGCGTCGAGGAAGCGAAAATTCGTGCCCGAGATCGCGATCAGCTTCGTGCCGCCCAGACTTTGCGTGCCGTAGCCGTCCAGCGTGCGCTGGCTCACCTGCTGCAGCGGTCCTTCGGGGCTGTTGCTCTTGGCACTGATCAGCTCGAGGAAGCCCGGTGGCTGGGCGACCGTGCCCGCGGACAGGGCGAACGCCGTGTCGGCAGTCTCCATTTCGGGAATGCGCAGCGGGTCGGAGCGCATCGGATTGCCCGGCTCGTCGACCGCGTGGCCGTAGTACATCCGGCGCTCGCAGTTCAGCAGGAAGTCGTCAAAGCGGCCGGCCAGCAGCACGTCGCCGGTGCGCGCCAGCCAGGCCAGCATGCCTTCCTTCAGGCCGCCATATGTCGTGATCTGCGCCGGCATTAGATCGTCCCCTCGTCAGTACGCAGCCAGCGCCAGTCCGCATCGTTCAGAAGCGCATCGACCTTGTCCTGGTGGTCGAGGTTCCAGTAGTCGACGCCAAGCTCGTTGCGCCACTTGGCAATCACGATCAGCGGGATGCGCGCTACCAGGCGCACGTCACGAGCCGCGTTGTACGGATCGCAGTAGGTACGGGCCTCGCGGTTCAGGTCGAGCAGGCCTGCGACGTGCTGGCTCGCCTTCTGCGCCCAGTTGCCCTCGCCATCTTCGAGCCACCAGTGAGCAAGGCCGGTGACCGGATCGAACCCAAGAAGGCGCTGAGTCACTGCACGCCCTCCCCGACCGCCGGCGTCGTGATCTCGGCCTGGTCGCGATCGGCCAGGAAGCGGGCAAGGTCGGCGGGCGCCTTGAGATGGGTCCGCCGCAAAACCTTAGAGGTTGAAACGTTAGGTGCCGTCCAGCCGGCTACAACATTTCCCTCGGCGTCGAGCGGCAGGTAGACGTGGTCCACCGTGATGACGATGCCCACCATCACGGGTCCCGTCATCGCGGTGGACGCTTTGCGCTTGTTGGACGGCACAGTCATGGCAGCGTGTCCGCTCACGTCAGGTCCGCGACGATGCCGTTGCCGGCCTCGTTGCGGCTTTCGAGGGTGACCTCGCCGATGATGTGGAACTTGCGGGCGTCGCCGGTCTTGGCGAGTTCCTCCTTCTTCCACTTGCGCAGCCACAGCAGGCGCCACAGCGAGGGATCGATGACCTCGATCTCGCGGCCGCGCACGAAGCGGCTGGCCATGGCATTGAAGGTGCCGAAATCCGAGACGTAGCGATCGACGGCGCCGATCACGGTCGCGGCCTTGCCCTTCGGCTCCTGGTACTGGGTGGCGATGCCGGTGAAGGCCGAGAAGGCCTGCTTCTGGGTAGCGCCCATCAGCAGGATGGTGGGCTTGCCGCCGGCGGTCCACGCCGCGCGGATAACGGTCTTCAGCAATGTCTCGGTCGAAGCCCGCTGCGTGCCATCGGTCGGCGCCACGGTGTTGCCCGCGGAGAAGCCGCCCGAGGCGCCGCCAGCGCCGCGCGAGACGTTGGTGGTGATCCAGCTCTCGAAACCGCCAAGCTTGCGCGTCACCGCGCCCGACTGGGCGATGGACGCCTGATTCTGGCAGGCGATGGCCTCGAGATCCATCTTGGCGCGCCGGCCGGCCAGGGCGGTCTGGTAACTGATCTCGCTGTCGCGGCCGGCCTTCTTCACCGCCTCCTGCGTGTTGGAGATGGTGAAGGGCTTCTTCAGGATCTGCGTGCGGTTGCCCACGCGCGCCGTCGGCGCGATGGCCGCCGCGGTCGTATCGTCGCCTTCGAGGTTGGAGTTGTTCGTGTCGGCGTTGCCGAGCGCGTCCAACTGCCATTCCTCGTAGGTGGCATCGGCATCACCCGAGCCGATCGTGCTAATGAACGGCGTCTCGTCCTTGTTCAGGATGGTGATGATGTTGTGCAGCGATTCGCGGTTGCCCACGGCGCTGTTGGTGATGAAGGTGTTGGTGGGTGCCGGCATGCGCCGCGCTCCTCCTTCGGGTTGGAATGGTGCGGTCTCCTAGAGGCCGCTCAATCGGATGAGCTCGGCCGCATCGGCGATCGAGGTTCCTCCGCTCTGCCTGAACCGCTCGCCGGCTTGTCGAATCGCCTCGCCGGTCCGGTTGTCGGGCGTTGAGCCCGGTCCGGGAGCGATGCGCGTCGGTGTCGTCTTCGCGGGATTCCTCCCTCCTCCGCCGCTGTCGCGGCTACGGAGGGCAAGTTGTGCCTTTTCGAAGCGCATGGCGCTCAGGGCCAGCTCGATGATGGGCGCCTCGTAGATGGCGGCGATGCGGTTGGCCGGGATGCCCTTGGCAAACAGGAAGCGGCTCAGCGCGTCGTAGGTCTGCCGGGCCCTCTCGGGACCAAAGAACTCGGGAAGGCGTTCGGCGAGCTTGGCGTGCTCGCCCTGCCGGGCCGCCATCAGCTCCTGCTCTGCCCTCTCCTGTGCGGCCGCGATGTCGGCCTTGCTCCGCCGATCAGCCTCGGCCAGTAGAGCCTCCTCTTCCTGGCGCTGGCCGATCAGCCGCTGCACTTCTGCCGGATCCTTCTCTGCCAGCGCCTTCCAGTCGATGCCGGCCCACTTGTCAGCGAAGGCCTTCTTGAAGGCGGGTCCGTTCTGATGCCACCAGGCAGCCGCCTGCTCGACCATGCCGGTCGCAGCCCGCGCCGCCTGCGCCGCCTCCTGGCGCGCCCGCGCCGCCTCCTGGGATTTCTGATGACCATGGGCAGCGCGCTGCCGCTCGTACTTGCCCAGCACGGCACGAACACGCTCCGGCACCTCAGCCCACAGCGGCCTGTCCTCGGCGCTCCAGAAGTCGGGCGGCCCATCGGAAGATTCCGCTTCGGGGCCGGCGATGGGCACGTCCTCTTCGGTCCGGTCGATCTGGTCGTCGGTTGGCAATGCCTCGGATGCGCTCGGCTCGACGGGAGTGGCCGGATCGTCAGCCGCGCCGGCCATCAAGGCCACGGCTTCCGGAATGTCGACGGTCTCCAGCGAGAGGCTGGTTTCAGTCTCTGCGGCCATAGAGGCTCTCCTTCAAGAGATCGCGCCGCTCCTTGAGGCGCGCATTCGCCTCGTGCTCCTCGACCAGGGCGGCAAGCCCGGCCTTGAGCTCGGTGGCAACGCGGGCGCGGTTGTAGGCAATCTCGCGCGTCGTCATGTCGTCGGGATCGCTGGTCAGGACCCGGCGCATCTCGGCATTGACGAAGTCGTCGAACAGCCAGCCGGCATCGGCCAGCAGCTCGCGGGCGCGTTGAATGCGATCAGCTGATTGCGCCGAAGCGCGCTCGGTATCGTGGCAAAGGAAGGGGCCGTTCGAGGCCATCGTGCCGATCCCTCATGGTGAGTGTCGGCAGGGATAGGCCACAATTTCCGGCGAAGAAGTCAACGACAATGTTCGCGGAAAGCGCGAGTGTTCTGAATGCCTAAGCAGAAACCGCGAGAACTCGCGCTTCGGGACGAAGATAAACCCCGAGAGTCAGGGCATCGTAGCGATTGAAGAAGGTCTCAAAGAGGAAGCGATGTTGGTCACCATTGTCATCAGTCAAAATCAGTTCGGTCCCACCGAGCGGGCCTCCGCTCTGGCTGCCGCAATAGCCAACGACCGCTTCGAAAAGCGCGACTTCGGACATGCGCGCAAATCGCGCAGCAAAAGCCGGTGACTGGATGAAATGCCGGCAAGGTTTGGCAGGGTCGTAGTTCGAGCCTCTCCGTGTGATGTGCGGGTGTCCGGTGATCAGCCCGACGATCGGCCGCTCACCACCTGCAAACTCTATGAAGCGATAGAGCGTTGTCGACAAAGTATTCCCGAAGGTGCCATGTAGCTGTTGGATAGAGGCAATCGTGAGTTCGAGGCTGCGAGCTTCCGCCACAAAGCGCTCACGCAAGAAGAGCAAGCGTGCTGCTGCAAAATTTGCTTCGGCCTCGACTTGCTCGTGGCAGTCGGGCGAGACGGTATGGGCGTTGTCGCCCAACATCATGTCTTCATGCCAAGGAATAAGGCTATGACCAATCTCGTGCGCTTCATTCCAACGGTGTTTCTTGGTCGGCAAAGCCGCGTCAAGGAGGATGCGCTTGCGATCTGGCAGGTAAAGCGCTTTGAGTGAGAACTTGCGGATCGCATCAATGATGAGCGTTGGCCGATGGTACAATTGAATGGTTGCGACCCTGATCCTGCTGATGGCCTCGCGCGCTAGACTGGGATCGTCGGCCGCGTAGAAAGCGCGATCGAGCTTTAGCAACTGACGAACATCGTCTAGCCGCAAGGGGGGCTCGGGACTACCGAGCCCCCGCAAAACGCGTTCGACGCGTTGGTCGATGTCCTGGGCGGTCTTAGGGGAAAGAAGGTAGTTCTTTGCCATGGACCGCCTCGTCTTTACTTCTGCTCGCTCAGCACGGCGACGAATGCTTCAAGAGCTGCACTTTCTTCCGGCGTGAGTGCTGACACAGATTCGGAGCGGGCCGCGAAGCGCACCGCCTCCTCTAGTAGATGCGAGTCTCTAGGCACAGTTAGCCCTGCCACTTGCTGCAGCTTGGTCTGCGGAACCCGGAAATAGTTCGCGAGCTGATAAACCGTTCGCAACTTCGGTTTGTGGCGAGTATCGTCCTCTATCTCGACGAGTTCACCGATCTCAATGTCAGCGTCTTCGGCGAGCTTCTCGAGTGTCAAGCCACGACGTCGCCGCATCAGGTGGACGAAACGTCCAAAGGCGATGTTCGACTCTTCCGCAGCTTCTGTGACGGGCGATGCCGCGCCATCAAAGACTGGATCGACCGCGAACAGGCCAGCACCAATCTCAGCGTCAGCTTCGCGCTGCGCCATCCTGAGGCACCACTCCTTCGTAATCTCGATCTTCATGGCTGATTTCCTTTTGCGATGAAGGCCTCCGCTTGCTCGGGTGTCATCTCGAAGTAGCGCAGACCCTCGTAGTTAGGATCGACGCCCAAATCCGTCATTCCGCAGGTGTTGGCATAAAAGCTATTGGCCTGCGGGAGTGAATGTAGGCCTATTCGTCCCTTGAACTCCTCTTCCTGACTGAGAGCGATCGCGGCCCGGATGAGAACGCTTCCGATGCCGCGAAAGCGCGGCGGACTGACCAGCTCCGGTCGATTCCAAGGCGCGTTCGCGACGAACTCTACATAGACCAGATGCTGGCCTTTTTGGCTCTCAATACGACAACGCTTCGTTGTCGTATCGACGATCATCATTCCTTGTGTGACGTTCTCGCAGACCACGCTGAATCCCGGATGAGCAAGCACGCCCTGCAAGACTTGGACCTTCCGGCGCCAGTTCCATTGGCGGCTTTGAGGCCATAGCCGACGCTCTACTCCCGCTCGGTGCAGGCGCTGGATCGCGTTGAACAATTCCGGCAGCCATTCGGCTTCCCAATCGGCAAGCTGGCGTTCTGTAACGGCATCCCACAGTTCCGCAGCCGCTGCTTCGCCACGCTGAACATCGAAAAGGTAAACCGGGCTGACAGTGACGGTCATAGCATCATCACTTCGGCCTTCTCTTTGGTCCTGTCGTCCTCGAAGAACAGCTTGTCACCCTTCTCCAGGCGCGCCTCGACGACCTGATAGAGGCGAAGCGCCTGGCGCAGCAGAGCCGTCTTGCTCAGGTCTTTCTTGGCACACAGCTCCTCTAGGACCCGCATCTCAGCGTCCGTGAGATTGAGGGTCATTGTCCTCTTCGTCATGGCACCTCCATTTGACTTCTATATAGGATAAATATGTATTTTGTCAATGAAAAGAAGCCAATTCTAGATCCTTGAATAGCTAAAAACTAGCTATTATATACTGAAGGACCGAAGCCATTTTCGGCCGAAGCGCTAAACGGAGTGAAAAGATGGAAGACCATGTCCGCCAGATGATCGATGACGGTGTCGAACTCGTCGTCGAGGAAGTCGTCGACCTCGAAGAGTACGCCAAGCTCGGCAAGCGGCCGCCGCTCGCCAAGGGCTACCGTATCAAGGTGAACGGCCAGCCCTACGTCGTGAACGAGCCGACGCCGACCGGTGCCGCCATCCTCACCCTCGCGGGCCTCGTGCCCCCGCAGGACTACACCCTGCGCATCAAGCTTGCGGGCCATCGCCCCGAGAAGATCGGCTTGCACGAGAAGGTCGATCTGCGCCGCCCCGGCGTCGAGAAGTTCAAGGCGCTGCCGCGCGATCAGACGGAGGGCCAGTAATGGCCCTCCGCCGCGACTTCGAGCTCCTACCGCCGGACCACCTGTTCCTCCAGAACTACGGTCTGCCGTGGGAGGCGGTCCAAGACGGTTCGCCGTGGGTTCTGATGCACGAATTTCCGACGCATCCGGGCTACAACCACAAGGTTGTCACCACGGCGGTCCGCCTCGAGACCGGCTATCCGTTGACGCAGCTCGACATGGTCTATTTCTATCCGGCGCTCGTGCGTATCGATGGCAAGCCCATCGGTGCCACCAGCGCCAACCAGATCATTGCGGGCCGATCCTATCAGCGCTGGTCGAGGCACCGCACGACCCAGAACCCGTGGAAGCCGGGCGAGGACGACCTCGGCTCCCACGTCGCCCTCATTGAAGATTGGCTGGCTCGGGAATTCGGCGAATGACCAGATCGACGACGCTCGCATTGGCGGGCATGCATCATTGCGCACTCCGCGCGAATCTATCCCGGCGACGGCAACGAAGCTGTCGCTTTCCTCGCCTGCGGCCGTCGTGACGGCGAGCGCAAGCTCCGTCTCACGGTCCAGGACGTCTTCTACGTGCCGCATGACGCTTGTACCGTTCGAACGCCCGATCAGGTGACGTGGCCAACCGATGCCATAGCGCCGCTGCTGGACCGCGCGGCCGCGCTCGGTCTCACCCTCATCAAGGTGCACAGCCATCCCGGCGGATACAGCAGGTTCTCCGCGCTCGATGACGCCGCCGACGCCAAGCTTTTTCCGCTCGTCCACGGCTGGGTCGAGGCCGACGTGCCGCATGGGAGTGCAATCATGTTGCCGTGCGGCCGCATGTTCGGCCGGATTTATGACAGCGATGACACGGTCAGGCCCATCGAACTGATTTCGGTCGCGGGCGACGACTTGCACTTCTGGTTTGCGGACGAGGCCGGCGACAGCGTTCCCGCCTTCGTGGCCTCCCACGCTCAGGCCTTCGATGTCGGCACGATCCGGCGCCTGCAGCGCCTTACCGCCGGCGCCGTCGGTGCGTCCGGCACCGGATCGCCGACCGTCGAGCAGCTCGCCCGACTCGGCGCCGGCGAAATCGTCTCGGTCGACGATGATCGTATGGAGGCGCGGAACGTCAACCGCGTTATCAACTCGACCATGGAGGACGTGCGCCAGGCGCGCTTCAAGGTCGATGTGCTCGCCGACGCCGTCGAGCGTATGGGGCTCGGAACGAAGGTCAGGCGCTTCACGCGCAGCCTTTGGGACCTCGAGGTTGTCCGCGCGATCGCCGAGTGTGATGTCCTCTTCGGCTGCATGGATACCGTTGACGGCCGCTTCCTGCTCAACACCATCGCGACCTACTACAACATCCCATACTTCGACATCGGCGTGCGCCTGGATGCCGTGCCCGACGGACCGCGCAAGGGAAAGATTCGCGAGGTCTGCGGCACGATCAACTACATCCAACCGGGGCGATCGAGCCTCATGAGCCGCGGGCTCTTCACGATGCAGGAGATCGCCGCCGCCGGCCTCAGGCGCAAGGATCCCGCCGCGCACGCGCGGCAGGTAAAGGACGGTTACATCAAAGGTGTGCAGGGCCACCGGCCCGCCGTGATCAGCGTCAACATGCTCGGATCGTCCTTGGCCGCAAACGAGTTCCTGGCCCGGCTTCATCCGTTTCGCGAGGAGCCAAACGGCGACTTCGCTGCCGTCACCTTCAGCCTCTCGAGTATGGAGATCATCACCGATCCTGAGAGCGACCCTTGTCCGATCCTCAAGAAGTGCGTCGGACGTGGCGACGTCGAACCGCTCGTCGGCTTGATGGACTTCGCTCGCAGGAGCGCCGCATGAACTGGATTGTCCGACTCTTCGCGTCGCTGCTCGACACCTGCCGCACCAAGACAAAGCGAGTCTGGGCGGCCATCCAGCCGTCCATCCAAATCGAGCCGGTGAGCGAGGCGCTGCCCCGCCACCTCGGCCGCCGCAAGCTCTACGTGGTCAGCGAGGATGGTTACGATGAGCAGGCCGCGATGATCTGCCCGTGCGGTTGCAAGCAGGTTCTCCACATGAACCTCCTCACCGACGAGCGACCCTGCTGGACAGTTCGCCAGGAAGAGGACGGTACGCCCACGCTCCATCCGTCGGTGTGGCGCAAGAAGGGATGCGGTTCGCACTTCTGGCTGAGGCGAGGACGAGTCATCTGGTGCTGATGTCCGACAACCTTCCCTCCCGAGCTTTGGCTTCTAAAACCGAGCTGTGATAAGTGTGGCAATATGCAGAAGATCAACGCAGAGCTGCACCTCACCGCGTCGGATTTGGTCGGCCACCTCAATTGCCGCTACCTAACTATGCTCGATCGGCGTGTCGCGGACGGCCTTGCTACGCGACCTGTGATCTGGGACCCGCTTCTCGACATTCTGTCTGAGCGAGGCAAACGCCATGAGGCGGAATACGTCAAACGCCTTGAGGGGCAGGGACTGCCGATCGTTACCATTGACGGAATTACGGTCGACCAGTTCGCGGTCGACGCGACCATTGCTGCTATGGCCGCTGGCGCCCAGGTCATCGTTCAGGGCGCACTTCAGTATGGCCGATGGAGTGGCCGGACCGACATCTTGCGCCGGAAGGAGACACCGAGCGCATTTGGTCCGTGGTCCTACGAAGTCACCGACACCAAGCTCGCTCGCGAAACCAAGGGAGGTTCAGTCCTACAGCTGTGCCTCTACTCCGCTCTAGTTGAGCATGCACAAGGCCAAGCCCCGGAATATGCATACATCGTCACGCCGGAGCTTGCCGAGCCCGAGCCCTACAGGATCGCCGACTATGCGGCCTACTATCGCCACGTACGAGCCAGTCTTGAGAGCTCAGTCGCTGCCGTCCCTTCTCCAGACACCTACCCCGAGCCCAATCCTCACTGTGACATTTGCCGCTGGCGTAACCACTGCGACAGCAAGAGGCGGGCGGACGATCACCTTTCCCTCGTAGCGGGCATATCGAAGGCACAGATCTACGAGCTGACCGCCAGAGGTGTCAGCTCAACGACTTCACTCGCAACTATACCACTTCCTTTGACCTGGAAGCCGGAACGGGGCGCGATCGAGACCTACACCAAGGTTCGCGAACAAGCTCGGGTTCAGGTGCAGGCCCGGACGGCGACTGCGCCTGTCTACGAACTCTTGCCGGTCGTTCCAGCGTTCGGCTTATCGCGCCTACCGCAGCCGTCGGAAGGTGACATATTCCTCGACTTCGAAGGCGACCCGTTCGTCGACAAGGGCGGCCTCGAGTTTCTCTTCGGGTACGCCTACGCCAAGGACGGCCCTCTCACCTACACCGCCGACTGGGCCATCACGCGCGCGGCCGAGAAGGCGGCATTCGAGCGCTTCGTTGATTTCGTCATGAAGCGTCTTGAGACCTTTCCGGACCTTCACATCTACCACTTTGCGCCATACGAGCCTGCGGCACTCAAGCGGCTCATGGGGCGCTATGCGACTCGGGAGAACGAAATCGACCACATGCTCAGGGCCGAGCTGTTCGTCGATCTGTACGCCGTGGTGCGACACGCTATCCGCGCCGGCGTCGAAAGCTATTCCATCAAGAAGCTCGAACCACTGTTCGGCTTCAAGAGAGCCCAGGCCCTTGATGAATCCGGCACAGCGCTCATCAAGGTCCAAGCCTGCCTTGAGCTCGGTGACATTGACAGTATCCTCGCCCAGGACAAGGACATCGTCCAAGCCTACAACCGCGAGGACTGCCTTGCGGCAGCCGAACTGCGGCAATGGCTGGAACAACTGCGCAATCAGCAGATCACCAACGGCTACCAGATCCCCCGCCCCATTCCAAAGCCTGGCGAAGCCAACGAAGAAATCGCCGAGTGGCAGCGGCGCATTGCACCCATCATCGAACGCCTGACGCGCAATGTACCGGTCGACCCGAAGGATCGCACGACAGCCCAACACGCCCGATGGATTCTGGCCTATATCCTCGACTGGCATCGGCGCGAGCAAAAAGCCACCTGGTGGGAGCATTTTCGACTGAGAGACCTATCCGCAGACGACCTGCTTGACGAACGAGCTGCCGTATCCGGGCTCTCGTTCCAAGCCGTTGTTCCCGCTGCGGGACGCACACCGGTACATCGCTATGCCTTCTTGCCCCAAGACACCGACATCCGGCCCGACGCCAAGCTCCGCAGCGCTGGCGGCCAGCACTTCGGCTCCGTCGTCGACATCGACCAAGAAGCCCGCACGGTCGACATCAAGAAGCGCAAGGACACCGCAGAAGTCCACCCACCCGCCGTTTACGCTCACGAAGTCATTGGCACTGACGTGTTGGCGGAGTCGCTCTTCCGTCTCGCCGAACATGTCGCGATCAACGGTATTGAAGGCGATGGGCCGCACAGAGCGGCCCGCGATCTCCTCATGATGATCGCGCCTCGCATTGGTAATGACGAGCTCAGGAAACCCGGAGAAACTGCGGCTGAGGCAGCTACTCGATTAGCCACGTTGCTCGATCGAGCCGTCCTGCCACTCCAGGGCCCACCCGGAGCGGGCAAGACATACACAGGTGCCCGCATGGTCTGCGCTCTTGCGCGGGCCAGTATGAGCGTAGGCGTCACGGCTAATAGCCATAAGGTCATCCGAAACCTGCTGGACGAAGTTGCCAAGGCAGCGAAGGAGACCAACACACCTGTACGTTCTCTCCAGCGCGTTAGGGAGAAGACAGACAACATCGCAAGCATCGACTTCACGCTCAAGAACGACGAAGTGCTGACGAAGATCGGTGGCACCTACCCCGTGGCGGGCGGCACCGCTTGGCTTTGGGCACTTCCGGAAGCCTTCGAGGCCGTCGATGTGCTCTTCATCGATGAAGCTGCGCAGATGTCACTCGCCAATGTCCTGGCCGTATCGCAGGCCGCAAAGAGCTTGGTCTTGCTCGGCGACCCGCGCCAGCTCGAGCAACCCATGCAGGGTAGCCATCCGGAGGGCACCGACGTCTCGGCTCTCGACCACATCCTCGGGGAGCACGCGACCATTCCGCCAGATAGGGGGCTCTTCCTCGAAGAAACCTGGCGACTGCACCCCGACATTTGCACGTTCACATCGGAGCTTTACTACGACAGCCGCCTGCACTCGCGGCAGGGGCTTGAGCATCAGACCATTCGGTCAACCGGGCTACTTTATGGGACCGGTCTTCGCTACATTCCTGTTCAGCACAAGGGCAACCAGAGCTCATCAGTAGAGGAAGCCGAAGTCGTCAAAGGCTTGGTCGCCTCGATTCTGTCAGCCAAATCGACTTGGGTAAACCGCGAAGGGACGGAAGCACCCATCACGATCAACGACATCCTGATCATCGCCCCCTACAACGCCCAAGTTTTCGAGCTTCAACGTCGAATCCCCGCCGGCCGCATCGGAACAGTCGACAAGTTCCAGGGGCAGGAAGCGCCTATTGTCATCTACTCCATGACGACGTCCAGTCACGCCGACGCACCTCGCGGCATGGAGTTTCTCTACAGTGCCAATCGGCTCAATGTGGCGACATCTCGTGCGCGGTGTCTGTGCATACTCGTCGGATCGCCAAGCGTGTTCGAGGCCGAGACGAGAACACCACGACAAATGCTCCTCGCAAACGGCTTCTGCCGATACCTTGAACTGGCGAAAACGCTACCGCCCCCAGGCGCTACGATGAGCAAATCTGGGACGTGACTGACGATAAGCCGGTCCACTGGCTTAAGAGGGTCAGTACGCCCAATTGCCTCGCGCTCCGGCGGGAAGGTCGTGCGCCGGCGTCACACTACCCGTTGACGCGCCTTGAACCAGGCGATCTCGACATCGGCGCGTGCCTTGTCCCGTCGAATGGCAATCTCGGCGGCAGCCTTGTCGCGCATGATCTCGATCTCGGCCTGTGCCACCAGCAACGTTGCATCAACCGGTGATGATGGCGGGCCCGCGGCGCCTGTCCTGGCTGCCGCCTCCGGCGATTGGAAGAACAGTCCGGATGTCCGATAGCCAAGTGTCGCGGTGAGCTTCTGCGCGGCATTCGCGATGTTGGCGACCGTCACGAACGGTCCGTTGGCGCCACCCTGCAGGGCGATCAGCTTTTCCTGCAGGCTGCCAACCAGGGCAAGATGGCCCAACGCCTGCTCGCGGTTGCCTATGCCCACGACGTCGACCGACAGGTCCATGTCATCGGGCCACTGGCTGGGATCGCAGCTGACGAACGCGCCGCCCTCCCCCGGCCAATAGTGCAGCGGTCCCGCCGCCGCGCGCTTGATGGCGCGATAGATCAGACGATAGAGCCGCTTGATCGCGGTCTCGGCGAAGACGCGGGCAATCAGGTCCTGTCGCTGCTGGCTTGCCGACATTATGCGGTTGAGCCCGCCCAACGTTTTATTGAGGCTGTCGGCATCGAGGCCCTGGTTGTAGCGGCTGACGCCGGTGCGATTCTCGCGCACCGTCGCCAGATGCTCCAGCGCCGTCAGCGCGCCGTCGGTGACGTTGGGCACCTGCAGCCAGGCGACGTGGTTGTCGCCCGGCCGGGCGCCGGCGCGCAGGCGGATGGGCGAACCCGGTGTCCAGTCAATCAGACTGTCGATGTTGACGTGGTCGCTGATGACCGGCCGTGGCCGGTTCACGAGGTAGAGGTTGTCGAGCAGGCCGCGGGTGATGACCGAGCCGATCAGCTGGAGGTCCTGCGTCTGGTCGAACAGCGAGCGGCCGACGAGGCTGTGGGGCATCAGGATTGGCGTGGCCAGCGCGATCGCGGCCGGTCCCTCCCAGGGCATGCGTTCGATGATGCGGCCGCCGTTCGTGCCGCCATGGGCGTAGACGACCCGCTCCAGCTCGGACTTGCCGTCGCCGTCGGTATCGGCGCGGATGTAGGCCACGACCAGCCACAGCGGGCGCTCGCTGTCGGGCCGGCCGTTTGCGTCCTGGCCGCTGCGCGGCTCGCCGTCCACCAGGCCCTCGTTGCGCTGCGCTTCCTCGGTCGAGGGCGGGCGGTCGGCGTTCAGGTCGTCGATTTCCCCAGGGTTCAGCCCGAGCTTGACCAGGTCGGAGGCCGTGACCCGCTTGATGAAGCCAAGGAACGAGGCCTTGTCCTCGGTGCGCGCGCCCGGGCTGAAGCGGATGTCCTCCGGGGCGATGTTCTCGATGGCGACACGCTGCCGGCGATGCGTCAGCGTGATCGTGCCGGACAGGCGCTGCTCGCCGGGCGCCGCCGGCGGCTGCGACGGTCCGGCGTCGAGGGCGGCCAGGAAGGACATCGGCGCCGGCCGCCCTTGTGCGAACTCCGGCTCGAGGTCGAGGGTCACCGTCGCGCCCTGCTGCTCAGCGGCGGCCATGACGAGATCGATGGCGTCCTGCGGGAGGCCCTGCACCGGCAGGGTACGTGTCTCGTCGACCTCCTCGAGGTCGACGGTGACGCCGCTCAGCCGGTACATCAGGGCGTCCTTCAACAGGCCGGAGATGATGCGAAAGCCGTCGTTCTCGCGCATCAGGACGTGCGGGACGTAGGCGCTCGCCTCCTCGGCCCACTTCTCCTGTCCCGGCGCGCCGGGCGTGAAGCGGACGAGATCGTCGGCGGCGGTGAAGACGCGCATCAGGCCGGGCATCAGGGATTCGATGACGTCGGCGAACTCCGAGGTGACGACCTGCGAGGCGCCCTCCTGCTCGTCGCCGTAGGGCTGGCGGTCGTAGTAGGCCAGCGCCTGGCGGCGCAGGGCGGCGAGGGTGCCGTCCTGGAACCCAGCGGCGGCCTGCTCCTCCTTGCGCAGGAGGGCGAGGAGATCCTCGTCGGAAAGGGCAGGCTTGGGACGAGGCACGGATCAGCGCGGGTTGCGGCGGCGGAACTCGGCGATCAGCTCTTCGAGCTTGGTGTTGGTGACGGCCGCCTCGACCCGGATGCCGGTCACCTCCTTGCGGACGTCGCGCATGTCGGACTGGATGCCATTCAGGAACCAGCCGACAGCGATCACGATGGCACCGAGCAGGCCGCCGACGACCCATTTGAAGGTGTCCATGGGGACGGTCTTGCTGGAGGTGGCTTCGGCCCCGACTTTGGCGCCTGCTGCCTGCTCCTGGCGCAGGAGGGCCAGGAGGTCACTGTCGGCCAATCGCTGAGGTCCGTGGGTTACGCTGCTGTCGTGGGGCACTGCCGATCCTCCAATGGGAGTCGGCAGGGATAGGCCACAATTTCCTGCGGGGAAGTCAATGCTTGAAACTCTGCCCAGCCACCGCTCCCACTTGTTCTGCCGCCAACCATCGGGGTTGACTCAAGCGCCTACTTATGCGTGTATTGTGCTATAAGTCCTCAATCTATTTCTCTACGCGTTCATTAAGGTGCTTGAAGTCACAGAGCGGACGTCAGGTGATCGAGCGAATAGTTGCAGCTCAGGTTTCCTTCGCCGGCGGATAAGACGCGACCACTCTCAGTGCATATGGGATAATAGGGTTCATCGTCGTAGGTGCTTCGTCTGGGTCTGATCTCGCGGGGAGGTGGACATGGATCATGGAAGCATTTGGATCCTCGCGGGTTCCACGATCGCACTCCTGGGCGTTTTCTTGATCGAGTTCTGGGTGAAGCCGCGTCGTTCAGAATCACCCGCGACGAGAAGCATCGGCATGCGCGTGTCGGTCCTCATTGCCGTTGCGCTGGGCCTGGCAGTCTTGGTCGCCCTTGCCGTTTTAGTCCGATCTTCTTTGCCTTCGGCGATAGAACCAAAAGGCGTTTCCGAAACGACATCCTGGGGCATGGTAGTCGTTATGTACGTTGCAATGGTTGCCGGCATCGTCGCCCAATCATACTATTTTGGAGATGGTGCACAGGTCCGATGGTCGTGGCTCAAGCCTGCTCTTGCTTCGCCAATTATCTTCATCCCCCTCATCTCATCGTACCAGACATCCTTGTCAACCTGACGAACGTCGGCCTACCTGAATTGATGATCCTGCTCGTCTCGTTTCAGAACGGCTTCTTCTGGAAGGTGATTTTCGACAAGCAAGCCGAACTCCTAGGACAGCGAAATCCAAAATAGGAGGCGGAAATGCATTTGCGCTACTGGTTTGCTCTCTGCCTTCTCGTTCTGGCTGCAGGTAGCGCCGACGCGCGCGAGCTAGCCTATGTTCGGCAGCAAGACACTGCAGATGCGGTCCGACAAGCCGTGTCGCAAGTCTTCGGCAGCACGTTCAACAAGAGCTATGCTGTTGTCATTGGCGTTGGCAACTATCGGAAGGATCCGCGACTCCCTTCCCTTTCGGCGCCTGCATCTGATGCTGTGCGCATGCATAACTTTTTGAAAGATGAGGCGGGCTTCGACTACATCGTGACACTTACAGATGAGCACGCGTCCAAAAGTCGTATTGAAGAGCTTATGGATAAGGTTTTGCCCAGTATGGTAGGGCCGAGTGACCGATTCCTCTTCTACTTCTCTGGCCATGGACTGACGCGGCCGTTGGCGGATGGTCAGAAGAGAGGCTACTTGGCCTTGGCCGACGCTACGAGGGATAGCTGGAATTTGATGATAGACATGCCGCGGCTTCGGCAGTGGACAGAAAACTTCTTTAGTGCACGGCACAGCCTGTTTCTCATTGATGCATGCTTTAGCGGGCTTGCGGCATTCGAGCCGAAGTCGGAGGTGGAAAGGAAAACACTGAGTCGACTGCGGCAGCCCGCACACCATCTTCTGACTGCAGGCACGGAGGGTGAACAAAGCTTTATCGTTAATGGCGAGAGCTTATTTACTCAGGCGTTTCTCTCGGCCGCACGTGGCAATAGCGCTTATAGCACTGGAGATCTCTATGTGTCTCTTAGTGAGGTGTTGGTCCAGATAAACAAGGCTCTGGATCGAAAGCGCGCTGAAGTAAGAGATGAGATAAAGATGACGCCGCGCATCTACTACTCCCGGATTGGAAACAACAGCGGCGAGTTCTTCTTCATCACAACATCGACAGCGATGCGGCCGACTCAAGAGTCGGACAACAGAACCTCTCCAAGCCCTCAAGCCACACCGAAAGGCGACGCCCCACCTTCAGCGCCACCTGTGCCGCCTGCGTCCCCAGCGCCTGTACCATTGGTGTCTCCAGCGCCCACACCGCACGTTTCTCCATCACCCGCGCCGCCAGCTCAAACCCAGCAATCGGCCGCTCTGAATGCTCGATACATCCCAGAACCCTGTGGGAGCATTAAAGACAGGCAAACAAATCTGGAGTGGTATGTTGGGCCCGACGACAATCTGAGCTGGTCAGACGCGTCGTCATGGGTCCGAAACTTGCAGAGTTGCGGTGGCAATTGGTCTTTGCCCACGAGTCAGCAAGTAGCAACGCTGTTCGACCCGGCCAAGACAGCCGGCACAGGGTACTTCACAGCGGGCAAGAACTTTCCGGCCCACATCGATCCCATCTTCTCCAAGATTGGAGCCGGTTCTTGGATTTGGTTAAGGGGCGGACGCACTGGAGGCAAATCCCCAGCCTACAACTTGAATCAAAATCTCTCGGTCCAGTTTTCCTCGGATGGATCCGAGTTTCCTGCTCGTGCCTTCGGCGTGAGGGAAATCGGCACCCGATAGCTCGAAGCGTGCTAATGGCTTACTCAATCAGGCATCATACTACCCATCGCTTGAGCTTCGCGAGCTTCTCCTCCAAACGCCGCTCGGCGGCCCAGTCGCGGCGGATCGCCGGATAGGCGAAGGTAAGGGCGAGTGCGTCGCCATCATCCGGCGACGCCAGGCCGCGGCGGCGCATGTCCTGCTTGCGCTCCAACAGCAGTGCATTGCCGGCGTCGTAGCCGTATTCGACGCCGGTCATGTCGGCCACGAGATCGCGATCGTCGGGCAGGCAGCCGGCGACGCACCAGTCCTTCATGAAGCCCCACATCTCGGCGCGCTTGTTGGCGTAGCGGGCCGTGGCGCCCTCGCGATCGGGCTTGCCGCCGAAATCGACACCGACCAGGTTCGGACAGCCGAGCTGTAGCAGGCGGTCGTGGACGCCCCATCCGATGCCGGTGCCGTCGAGGAAGACGGCGTCGGGCGCGTGCTCCTGCACCAGTTCCATGACGCGGCCGGCGATCAGCATCAGGTCGGCGATGCGGAACTTCACGGCCGGGATCGAGCGTGCATCCAGGCCGCGGCGGAAGCGGATGACGCTCTGGTCGCCGCTGAGGCTGCGGGCGACGTCGATGCCCATGACCAGGGGTGCCGCGGGATCCTCGACCAGCTCGCGCTTCAAGGCCTGGTCGACCCGCTCGGAGTCGATGAACTGCATGCTGCCGGCGCGCGGGAACTGCCCGCGCACGCGCACCCGCACAAAGTCGGATTCCTCGCCGTAATCCTTCACCCACTCCGCAATCTGCGTCTTGTTGGTGATCGAGACCGAGCGCGAATCGACCTGCTCGGCCTTCCAGCGATGGGCGAAGCGGCCGCCGGCGAAGCATTCGCGGAAGCGGCCGGTGTTGCGCGTCGGGTTGCCGAAGACGGCCCACAGCAGCTCGGTATCGGCGTCGGTCAGCGCGCCCTCGATGGTCTCCCACACGGCGTCGGGGATGGCCGACGCCTCGTCGAGCAGCACGAAGGCGCGGCGGCCCTTGTTGTGCAGGCCGGCAATAGCCTCGGTGTTGTTCTCCGACCAGGTGACGGCATCGACGCGCCAGGTCTTGTCGCGGCCGGGCTGGACGGAATGGAGCGAGGTGGCGGTGTAGGTGAACCAGTCACGGACAAGGCAGAGGCCATGCCACTTGGCGAGCTCGGGCCAGGTCTTGGTGCGGAGCTGACCCTCGGTGTTGGCCGAGACGACGCCGCGCGTACCAGGCCGCGTCGACAGCGCCCAGAGGATGATCCACGAGACCAGGGCCGACTTGCCGACGCCGTGACCGGAGGCGATCGCCGAGCGCACGGCCTCGCCGCGCGCCTGCACGCCCTCGCCCAGGCTCACAAGCACCCGGGCCTGCCACGGTTCCGGTCCGGTCTCGGTCGCGAGCGCACCGGGCATGCCCCAGGGGAAGGCGAACATGACGAAGCCCAGCGGATCGAAGCGCAGGGCCCCGATCTCGCGGTGCAGGCGGCGGTCGGCCTCAGTCGCGCTTGGCATTGGCCAGGCGCTCACCGGCGGCGTCGAGCAACGCCAGCAACTCGTCGGAGGCGTGATGCTCGACCTCGATCTTGTCGCGCCACAGGTCGCGCCGGCGGTTGCGCAGCCAGAACATGCAAGCGGCAGTGTCGGGCGCGTAGTGCTGGGTGTACTTCACTTCCTGCGGCCCGTCCGGCGTCTGGAAGTAGCGCGAGGCCTCGCGCTCGTAGCCGATGGCGCGCGCGTAGAGCTTCTCGGCAACGTCGGCGTCGGCGACCGTGCGGCCCTGGCTTACGGCCTCCTTGAATTCGGGGAAGTCGCGCAGCCAGTTGCTGATGGTGGCGACGCTGACCTCGAAAAGCTCAGCCAGGTTCTCGTTGGTGGCGCCGAGAATGCAGAACTTGCGGGCAAGGTTGCAGAAGTCGGGTTTGAAGCTGGATGCGGGGCCGCGCTTGCCCATGGTGCCGATCTCCTCGAAGTGAGTGTCGGCAAGGACAGGCCACAAAATCCGGTGGGAGAGTCAAGCCTTCGTCGTCAACGACGATGAAGGACCATTGGCGCATCAACCGCCCTGCCAGGGCCTCAGGCGTCGCAGGGGGGATGTCCAGTCATTACGGCCAGGCGCGCCGAGGCCAAGCGCTGCACGGCGGTCACTCACCGTCTTCGGCTTGAACCGCATGCCGGTCCGCGCGGCAATGAGGTCGGCGATCTCGGCGTTGGTACAGCGGTCTGCACATTCGACCAGTATACTGGCACACTCGGTATCCCAGAGCGGTCTGCGGAAAGCCGATTGCAGATCCTGCATGCCATCCGAGAGCCTGAAACACGGCAGGGCGTGCGGTGTGGTGGGGGCAACGAGCAGCGATGGATAGGGCGATGTCGACATGATGATAACTTGACGTGACCATGGTATTCAGTCAATATCTTAGTTATGCACTGGAAATGACAGCAGTGCAGTCACGCCGACGAGGTTTTCCATGACGACATTAGGCGAGCGGGTAAAGACGGAGCGCCGGGCCAAGGGGTGGTCGCAGGCGGAGCTGGCGCAGCGGGTGACCAAGGCGGGCTACCAGATCACGCAAGGCGGCATCGCGCAGATCGAACGCCGCGGCGAGACCGAGCCGAAATCGATCGTCCAGCTTGCGCAGGCGCTCGGTGTGTCGGTGACCTGGCTGCAGAGCACCCACGGAGAGAAGACTGCCGGCGTCACCGTAGACAATCTGCAGCTCAGCATGTTGCCATCCGGAGGGCGCGCGGGAACGCGGCCGGCGGCCATCCCAGAGCCGCGGCAGCAACTGCAGGTTTTTGCCTCCGCCCAGGGCGGGGACGAAGGCGCGATGACGCTCAGCAACGAGCCCGTAGCATGGTTGCCGCGCGATGCCCGCCTGGAGGGGATCGACGAGGCCTATGCGTGCTTTGTCTCCGGAGACTCGATGGAGCCCGCCTACGAGAAGGGGAACATCCTCCTGGTCAACCCGAAGGCGGCGGTCAACCCGGGCGACGACGGCGTATTCATGCGCGAGGACAAGAGCGGCACGCGCTATGTGCTGGTCAAGCGGCTGGTCCGTCGAAACGAGTCGAGTTGGACGGTGAAGCAGTACAATCCACCGAAGACGTTCACCCTGTCGCGCAAGGAGTGGCGCAAGGCGCACCTGGTGATCGGCAAGTACAATCGGGCGAGCTGAGGACGCGGGGCCTCTCCCGAAATTCCTTTGGCGACAACGCCCCAGCTCGGTCGTCAAGCTCCAAAAGGCAGCTCCGGATGGCGCCGTAGTGCTCTTGCCTGAGGAGGCGAAGGCAACTTAGCCCGAACCGGGTGTCGGTTGCTCTTCACCTTCCAGGCCTTTCACTAAATGAGCCGTTTTCAGCATTTGTTGAAAACAGGACGGACAGTGAAACTTCGCAATAGATTTCACCAATTCCGCCTATTTCAGCATTCGCTGAAATCACGCCTCCCAGTGGAAATAGCATCAATTGCTGCCTGAATGGGCGGAGAGCGCCCAGCTTCCGGCGCGCGCGTCTCGATCTCCGCCCACCGCCGGGCGAACGGACTGTGCGTCGACGTCATCGGAGGGCCTCGCTGGGCTGGGGCAGCTTGCCGAACACGTCGGGCAGGCGGTCGGACCGACCCGGCCGCGCCGCAAGCACTGAGCGATATGCGATAGTGTCTTGCCGATGCGCCTCGCCAAGGCGGACTGCCCGCTGGCCCGGGTCACGGCCTTCAAGAGAGGTCCATGGCCGGGAATTTATCCACCAATGTTATATTTTATTGAAACCTCAGTTATCAATAACTGCGCTAGCATTGCCGTCATGACGACACTTGGCGAACGGGTCAAAACTGAGCGCAAGGCCAAGGGCTGGTCCCAGGCCGAGCTGGCGCGGCGCGTAACACGCGCCGGCTATTCCATCACACAAGGCGGCATCGCGCAGATCGAACGACGCGGCGACACCGAGCCGAAGTCGATCGTGCAGCTCGCGCAGGCGCTGCAGCTGTCAGTCAACTGGCTGCAGTCGAACCGTGGCGACAAGACGGTTGGTGTGTCGCTGGCCGGCGATGACGACGATCTGTCGCTCGCCGAAGGCGGCAAGCGCGGCCGCCGCGCCGGTGCAGCGGCAGCGAGCGCCGCAGCGCGAGCAGCGAGCGGACGCCCGCCGCTACAGGTATTCGCCTCTGCGCAGGGCGGCAGCGAGGGCGCCATGCTCCTGTCAAGCGAGCCGGTGTCGTGGATCCCGCGCGATCCACGTCTCGAAGGCATACAGGAGGCCTATGGCTGCTTCGTGTCCGGCGATTCGATGGAGCCGGCCTACGAGCGTGGCAACCTGCTGTTGGTCAATCCGTCGAGTGACGTCTCGCCGGGCGACGATTGCGTCTTCCTGCGCGAGACCGCCGACGGCTCGCGCTACGTGCTGATCAAGCGGCTGGTCCGGCGTAACGAGGCGAGCTGGACGGTCAAACAGTACAATCCGGCCAAGACCTACACCTTGTCGCGCCGTGAATGGCAGAAGGCGCACCTGGTGATCGGCAAGTACAACCGCGCAAGCTGACCTGGGGATAACCCGGCCCTCTTGACAAAAATAACCATAGTTATCATATCGTGGCTCCCGGAGCAGGAGCCGCCATGTCCTCTGATGAAGCCCTCGCCAGCCGTGCCAGGCGCCTGTCGGCCTGGCAGGTCGATTGCGCCGCCCTCCTGGGACAGGCCGACGCCTTCGTCGTCGTCTCGTGGTGGCAGGAGACAAGCAGCGACGGCCGTGCCGGCGACTACGAGTACGAGCACCGGCCGACCTTGAACGATGCCCTCGATACCTATCGGGAGTACGAAGACGGCGAGTTCCGCCGGGCACGTGCCGTCGGCATTTTCGCGGTCAAGGATGGCCTGCCGATCGGCGGCCGGCTCGAGGCCACGCAGATCATGCGCTTGATGCGTGAGACGCGGCGGGCGACGTAGCACCGGATCCCGCCTCGGCGCGCCGTGTGGGGCGATGGTCCTCAGCGGCGAGCCTGTAATCGGGGCTGCCACGCGCCGCGAGGCTGGAGGGCGTTCCCGATGCCTATGGCCGCTTCGTGTCCGGTGAATCACGCAAGGAGTGGAGCAAGACCCACCTGGTGAACGGCAAGTTCAACCGGGCGAGCTGAGCAGCAAAATCAGAGCCACCGGCTTACCAGCCACCTTCCGCGGATCTGCTCGAAGACGACCGATTGCTTCGGTCGGTAGCGGCCCTCGCGCCAGGCGGCCTCGTAAACGTAGATCCGGCAAGCAAATGGGGCGGCGGTTTCGTTGCCGCAGGTTCGGTCTATCACGCGATCGGGCAGACGATTGTTGCTGGCCTCTATGACCTGTTGCTCGGTCATTCCCGGTCTCAAAAGGCCGGGCACCCTTGCGGATTGTGAGGGCTGGCTGCACGCCGCCAACGCAAGACAAAGTATGAAGACGCGCTCTATCACCGATTGCTCCCAATTGGCCGTCGGCAACGCGAGAGCAATAGACTTGTTCAATGCGGCTTCAGGCCGACTATCCATCTGAGACGTCGAGAAGCACCCCGCACGCCCGAGCTTTCAGGCGCGCGGTCTCGTCTTGCTGCACACCATGCTTGAAAGCCTGCAGTCACTGGCGAGTCCGAGCCTGAACTGAAGCTTGTCTTCAATGTCAGTGTGGATTTGACGAACTGGTACGTCCTTCAATGATCACAGACGCACTAGTCGTGATGGTCTCGCTGTCAGCGTAGGCCGCAGTGTCGATGGAGCATAACTTCTGCGCGAGATCGGTGACGGCCGCGCCAATACGATTTCCCGGAATGACAAAAATCAAGGTTCCTCTGTTCGAATGGCCGGATGCTCGTTGGGCGGATAATGAGGGGGCATCCCATGATCACACGGGTATGGCTCACTGCGAGCCTATGTACATCCGCGTTGCTTTGCGTCCCATTTCCATCGAGCGCCCAAACGGTGTTGCCAAAGGAAGGCAACATCGCTGTGACGATCGTCGCTCAGGTTACGCTCAAGAAGGTGGCCATGGGTGAAGAGCATGTTCAGTACGTCTATGAAGGCAAGAACGGCCTGGTGGCTGACAAGCCGGACGGCTTCGGAGATCGTGTTGCGGGTCGCTGTGTCGGAAGTCTGCGCCTCATCAAGGGAAAGCTCGATACCGAACTGGGGACCTGCGAGTTTTCTGATTTGGCGGGCGACAAATTCTATACGAGTTACACATCGTCGCCCGAAGGCGACACGCTCAAGGAAACACAAACGCTGATCGGGTGGCACCGGGAAGTATGTCGGCATCTCGGGCGCAATGGGCGGTGTCCGCCAGATCCATCGCCCACGGGCAGAAGACGACATTGCCGCCAGCCTGAAATGGACCGGCACCTACAAGCTGCCCTGATACTCGCGGGACGGCCCTTCCCATTCGACTGCATGACTGACTGACATTCACACAAGCGGTGAGACGCCTTCTGCATCGTATTGCACCTGGCTCGCTCAGAACCAACAAAGGGAGAGATACCATGACTGTTACGGTAGTAACTCGCTGGACGACGCCAGATGCGGCGGCCTCAACAGCAATCGCAAAGCGCTCAAAAGCGCTGTGGATGAAGAACGGTGCGCTGGACGTCCGACTCAACCAGATCTTTACCGGTCCCGACACTGGCAATTGGCTCTTTATCGTCGTTTTTGCCGACATGGCAGCCTATGCAAAATCGTTCTCCACTGTGAGTGGCAGCCCGGACCTGCAGGCTCTCTTGGCGGAAAACGCAAAAGTCGGTGCGGTCATGCATGAGCGTATGCTCCTCGTCGGCGCTGACATCTAACGTCCGGCAGGTCACACTCGGAGGAACTACATGATCGCGAAAATCATCCTCGGATTGTTGGCCGCCCTTACGGTGGCGGGCGCCGCTTCGGCGCAGACCGTGCAGCTGGTCACGGAAGAGATGATGGTGAAGGCCGCCGACCCCGGCATCGACCTCTTTGTGCGCAACAAGCGACCGGCGTCGATGACTGCGTTTCGCCCTGAACGGACGGTGTTGTTCGTGCATGGTGCGACCTATCCCGCCCACACCACGTTCGATATGAGGCTCGATGGCCAATCGTGGATGGAATTCATCGCCGCACGCGGCTACGACGTCTACCTCCTCGACATTCGCGGTTATGGCAAGTCGACACGGCCGAAGGAGATGTCGGAGGAGGCTCAAAAGAATCCTCCCATCGTGCGCGGCGAGACTGCGGTGAAGGACATCGGCTCGGTCGTCGATTTCATCCTCGCGCGCCGCAACATCGCGCGCCTCAACCTGCTCGCCCATTCGTGGGGCTCGACGTTGATGGCGACCTACACCACGCAGAACGCGACAAAGGTCGAGCGGCTTGCGCTCTACGCGCCGCCCTGGATTCGTCAGACTGCCTCGCTTGTCCAGGCCGGGCCCGGGCCGCTCGGTGCATACCGGACCGTCCGCCGGGAGCAGGCGCTCGAGCGGTGGATGACCGGCGTGCCCGAGACCAAGAAGGCAAGCCTCATCCCCGCCGGCTGGTTCGACGCCTGGGCTGACGCGGTGTTCGCGAGCGACCCGGACGGCGCAACGATGACCCCGCCGGTCCTGCGCGCGCCCAACGGCGTGGTGCAGGATGGCCTGGAGTTCTTCGGTGCCGGCAAGCCCTACTACGATCCGGCGAAGATCACGGTGCCGACTCTGCTTGTCCTCGCCGAATGGGATCGCGATACGCCGACCTACATGGCGCAGACGCTGTTTCCCCTGTTGGTAAACGCCCCCGGGAAGCGCATGGTCACACTCGCGGAGGGCACGCATTCCATCATGATGGAAAGGAACCGCTTGGAGCTGTTCCGGGCAGTCCAGGCCTTTTTCGACGAGGCAAACGGCTCGTAGGTTGCAACGAGCGATCAGCGAACGGCTGCCCCGGCAGCGAAAACCCGGTGCCAGCTTCTATCGGCCCGGTCGCGCCGCGGGTCAGAGTCGTGCCCTATCAAAGTTCAAACCGCGGATGGCCTGCCGATCGGCGGCCGGCTCGAGGCCACGCAAATCATGCGCTTGATGCGTGAGACGCGACGGGCGACGTAGCACCGGATCCCGCCTCGGCGCGCCGTGTGGGGAATGCCACAGAATCCGCGCGTGACCCTGCCTAAAGTACAGCGTTGCACGATCTGAGGGGGCCACGATGGACCGGGGCGAGCATCAGAATTCGCGGGCGACTGTCGCATTCTCGAGGATGTATTGGCCAACGCCGGATTACGTGCTGGCCGCCAAGCGCGCCCGCGGCAAGGCGTTGCGCGGCATGATCCTGGCGCTCCTCGGATCGGCAAGAGCCCTCATAGCGAACCAGCCGTCTCTTGAGACGGCAGTCACTGTCCCGATCCGGTCCGCTTCGAAGCGTTGACGGACGAGAACATCAGGCCACGGAGCTCACGATGGATACGCTGCTGGGAGTCTTGGCATTCACGGCGTTCATTCTCGCGCAAGTCGCGGCCGTCGTTGCGATTCATGCCGGGAAAGAGCGCCGCCAACCAGACGCGTTCGATGCGACGCGCCTGGACCCGCGCGCCCGCGCCGTTTGGGACAGCGGCGGCTGACGATGCCGCGCGCGAGCGGGGTGCGTGGCGTTGCGGCCTGCCTGGTGTTGCTGGCCTCAATTCCCGCGGTATCGCTCGCGCAAGACGGCAGGGTGTTCGTCGAATGCGTCGATACCGCTCACCCGCAAGACACACTCTCCGTCGTCCTCGACTTCGACCGGCAATCCGTTGCCGGCGCGTTCCCGATCAACTGGGCCTGGTTCACCGGGACCTTCGTGCTGTTCCAGTACAGCACGCTGATCAACGGCCATCAGCATACGATGCAGTCCTACATCCTCGATCGAGCGACGCGGTCGATGGAAATCTGCGACTTTGCCGCCGGCCAGGAACAGGCCTGCAGCCGTCGCCCGTGCGCGTTCGGCCCCAGGGACACGGACGGCGGCGGGACCGCAACGCTGCCGTCCGCCGCCCGCGCCGACAGGTGATCGGCAGGAGACACTACGAAAAGGGTGGCGATGACTAACCGAACACCAGATGCAGTAGGCCGAATCTTATCGACAGGATTTTTTCATAAAACCACAACGTTGACGCGTTTGTATGGCGTTTAGGTTGTCATGAGCACCTTGACCACGGGCCCCAGCACCCTTGCCTCGCTGGCCGACCGCTGCCTCGTCGAAGCGCCATCGCGGGCGCTCGACGTCGAGATCTACTGCGCCCTTCACGGAATCGAAGACGGCAACGATCTCGCGAGCCCCGCCCTCGCCGAAGCGCGCGCCAAGGGTGAGATGCTGATCGTCGAACCGGGACTGTGGGGTTGGGTGGAAGTCCCGCCGTTCACCGGAGTGCTCAAGTACGCCAAGTCGCTGCTGCCCGACGGCGTCTACACGATCTCGTCCGACCCGCGAATCGTCTGCGCCGCGGCGTTGCGGGCGCTCGCGCTCACCGACGCGCCGCCCCTGCCCTATCTCAGCCTGCGCAGCGAGCAGTGGGGCTGAGGCGCAAGGCCTCGCCATCGCAAAGGACGCTCCCCTGGAACGATCGCCGCGCCGGGCAATCGAACCATGAGACGACACCTCCACACCTTGGTCGGCCTGGTGTCAGTGCTGATGACGCTGTGGTTCGCCACCGACGCCGCCCTGGCCTGCGCCTGCTGCACCAACCGGGGCGGCCGCTACGTCGCGGTCGAGACGCTGAGCCCCCACCGGCTCGACATGATGGAGCAGATGACCTTCGCCGACGAAGCCTTCGTCGCCCAGGGCGCGGCCGACCATCCAATCGACCTCAAGGATTTCGGCCCCACCCTTCAGCTCGCGGTCAGGCGCACGAAGACGGAGATCGTGTTCGCCTTCCGCGACGAGGCCGATCGCACCAGTGACGTCGCGTTCGCCGTGCCCGACACGATCTCGATCTTCGAGGTCGATCCGCGCGGGCCGGAACCCGATGCCGGGCTCGGTCCCGCCTTCTACAAGGAATGGCAGCTCAGCGGCGCTGCGACGGCCACCGGCGTGCTGCGGCCGCTGATCGAGGGTGGCGATCCAAAGGTGACGCTGATCGTGCATGGCCGCGGCCGCGGCTGCACCGAGGCATCCGAGTTCACCGAGTGGACGCTGATGATCGACGGACCGGCCGGCAGGCTCACCCTCTACGGCGCGCTGACGTCGGCCGCACGATAGCCGAGCGGAACCGGCGACCGAACGGTCAGCTGGCGCCGAAGGCCGCTGGCCGGGCCGCCAACCGCCGCGTCTCGGCGAGCTCGCGCCCTTCGGGCAAGTCGACGGTCAGCCAGGCGTAGGCCAACTCGGCATCGCGAAAGATCTTCAGCGGCCGGTCGGCGTCGACGACGCTCTCGAAGAGCCGGAATCGGTCGTAGAGCTCGTCGGAACCGGCGATGACGGCGACGCTGCCCATCGGCCTCATGCTCTCGTGCGCACGGATGCGAGCACCGAGAGCCGCCATGTCGTCGCTGCTCAAAGCGAGGCGGCTCTGCGTCATGTCCAGCACCTTGCGGTAGGACAAGGTGGCCGCCGCCTCCAGCCCGTCGAGATAATCCTCGAAGTCCGTCCTGCCCAGCTCACCCGTGGCCTTGGCGGACACGAGCCGCGCGGCGTGATTTACGCCCCATACGATCGGCATCATTCCCCTCCCCACACCAGATGCCGGAGCCGTTAGCAGAACTGGCGCGGAAGTCGCGTGGCATTTTGGTGACCGTGACTCGACGCTCAGGGATAAAGCGGCACCCGGGCCCGCATGGTCGTGTCGGCCCAGACGAGGGCGAGCGGCAGCGTCGGGCATATCGCGGCCAGCGGCACGCGGCCGCCTCCGATGTCGATTGGTGCGGCATCGAAAGCGTCCGTCACGCCGTGGGGAACATCGTCCAGAAGGGCAACGATATCGCGCCAGCCATCGGGCACCAGGCGCAGCTCATCCGCCAACAGCGGCAGGCGCAGCGCCAACCGCGGCGCCACGACCAGGGCCCAGGATTCCGGCCGGCGGCGGACGAAGGCGATCATGGCATCGGCCAGCGGCCCTTCCAGCGGGACCGGCCGATAGTCGCCGTCCTCGAACAGCGGCGAGAGGCGCCGGCGAAGCGCCAGGACGCGCGCAACCAGGCCCTGCTTGATCGCGCCGTCGCGCCAGTGCGCGGCCAGCGCCGGCAGCGGTTCGGCGGGCGGGCCCGCGATGCGCCGCTGCCAATCGACCGGCCGGCGGTTGTCGGGGTCGACCAGGCTCAGGTCCCAGAGCTCGGTGCCCTGGTAGAGATCGGGCACGCCCGGCACGGTCATGCGCAGCAGGCATTGCGCCAGGCCGTTGAGCGCGCCAGCCGGTGCGATGCGACGCACCAGGCTGGCGATGCGCTGCAGCAGGTCGGGCAATGCAGCCTCGGCCACCAGCGCCAAGGTGAAGTCGTGTGCCGCCGCTTCGTAGCCCTCGTCGATCGCCGCCCAGTCGCTGGCAAGCTTGGCCTCGCGCAACGCCTTCTGCTGCCAGGCGACCAGGCGCTCGGCAAAGGCGTGGCGCCCCGCACGGTCGCCGGCGTCGAGATCGAAGGGCCAGGCGCCGACGATCGTCTGCAGCAGCATGGCGACGTCGCCAGAGGAAGGAGCGCCGTCTCGTGTGAGCGGCCGGCTGGCCTCGACCCAGTTGCGCTGCAGGGCGGCCCATTCCGTCGCCATGCCGCTCAGCACGGCGAGCCGCGCGCGCACATCCTCGCCGCGCTTGTGGTCGTGGGTGGCGGTGGCCAGCAGGGCGCGCGGCCAGTCGGTGCGGCGGCGCTGCATGCGACGGTGGAAGGCGTCCGCATCGAGCGCGAAGGTCGCGGGATCGAAGCCGACATCGTTGCGCGACAGCAGGCGGCCATAGCGATAGAAGCCGGTGTCCTCGACCGCCTTGGCGGCGATCGGCGCGCTGAGCTGCTGGAAGCGCGCCACGGCGCTTTGGCGGTCGCGCTCGGAAAAGCGCGCGAGCAGCGGATCGATCGCCCAGCGGTCGGTCGCAAGACAGGTGCGGCGCGCGCCGGCGGCGGCGCGGTCGAGCACGGCGCGATCGGCTGCCGAGAGCACGCCATCGCGGCCATAGGTGCGATAGACTGGGAAATGCGCCAGCAGCTCGCCCAGGACGCGGCGCAGCAGCGGGCGCGCCAGCTCGCCACCGGAGAAGGCGGCGGCGCAGGCGTCGAGCTGGGCGCCGAAGCTCCGCGCCAGGACCTCGCGGCGGGCCGGCTCCTCCTCGGCGGCGAAGTCGGCCGGCCGGCCACTCAATAAGGACCAGGCTTCGGCCAGCACGCGCTCGCCGGCCGGGTCGTGCTGCAAGGCGCTGACCTCATCCATGAAGTCGTAGCCGGTCGTGCCGTCGCAGCCCCATTCGGCGGGCAGGGACTCGCCGGCCAACAGGATCTTCTCGACCACGAGATACGCCCCGGGCCGCAGCCGCGCGCGCAAGGTGCGACAGTAGGCAGCGGGATCGGTCAGGCCGTCGACATGGTCGACGCGCAGGCCGTCGACGATGCCCTCGGCATGCAGGCGGAGCGGCAGGGCATGGACGGCCTCGAAGGCCGCCGGCTCCTCCATGCGCAGGCAGACCAGCTCGTTGATGTCGAAGAAGCGCCGCCAGTTGATGCGATCGCCGGCGCTGCGCCACCAGGCCAGGCGCCAGTGCTGGCGCTCCAGGCCGCCGTCGACGGCGGGGAGCCGGTGCGAGAAATAGACGAAGGCGTCGCCGTCTCGGGTGAGCTCACCCGCGGCCAGCACCTCGTCGAGCGGGCGACCGAGGATCGGCAGCAGGACCTTGTCGTCGGCCTCCCAGTCGATGTCGAACCAGCGGGCGAAGCGGCTGGCGCGGCCATGGCGCAGAACGTCGGCCCACCAGGCGTTGGCCGTGTCGGCCGCCATGTGGTTGGGCACGATGTCGACGATCAGGTCCATGCCCTTCGCTGCCAGTGCCGCCGAGAGCGCGCGCAGGCCCGGCTCGCCCCCCAGCTCGGGATTGACGCGGGTGGGATCGATCACGTCGTAGCCATGCTGCGAGCCCGGCCGCGCGGTGGCGATGGGCGAGGCATAGAGGTGGCTGATGCCCAGCCGTGCGAAGTACGGCACCAGGGCCTCGGCATCGGCGAAGGTGAAGCCGCGATGGAATTGCAGGCGCAGCGTGGCGCCCGGACTCGAAGATGAGGGTGTCATCGCCGGTGGCCGCGGATGAGATCGACGCGGGCGCGCACGGCAGGCGCCTCGAACAGCTCGCGCGCCGGCGGTTCCAGGCGACGACGCCAGTTGGGATGCTCATCGATCGTTCCCGGCAGGTTGGGCTGATCGACCAGGCCCAGCAGATCTTCCAACGGCGCCAGCATCAGCGGCGAGCGTGCCTGGGCGACGTAGCCCAGCGCCGCATCGACGGCGTGCGCCGGCTGGTCGGCAGGCGGCATCCCGCCGTCGAGGCCGGCGTTGGCAAAAGCGCGCCACAGGCGCGTGCGGTCCTGGGCGCGCGCCTGGTCCTCGCCGGGCGCGCCGAGGCCGAGCGCGCGGCGGGTGCGGATGTCCTCGCCGCTCCACCAGCCGGCCACGGTCGGCAGGTCGTGGGTGGTGGTCATGGCGACCGCGTCGGCGCGCCAGAGCGACGGCTTCTTGAAGTTGAGACGCGTGCGCTCGAACCACAGCACGTCCATGCCGGCGATGCCGGCGCGGCGCAGGCGGCTGCGGAAGCCCGGCGGCACGGTGCCGAGATCCTCGCCGATCACCACCGCTCGATGGCGGTGCGATTCCAGCGCCAGCAGGTTCAGCAGATCCTCCAGGGGATAGGCGAGATAGGCGCCCTCGCTCGCCGGCTGGCCGCGCGGGATCAGCCAGAGCCGCATCAGCCCCATGATGTGATCGATGCGCACGCCGCCGGCATGGGCGAGCGCCGCGCGCAGGGTGGCGAGGAAGGGATCGAAGCCCGTGGCCACCAGGGCGCCGGGCGAAAAGCCGGTCAGGCCCCAGTCCTGGCCGTGCGGATTGAAGGCATCGGGCGGGGCGCCGATCGACAGGCCCATCAGCAGGTCGGACTGACGCGCCCAGGCATGGCTGCCGGCGCGGTCCATGCCGATCGCGAGGTCGCTCAAAAGGCCGATGCGCATGCCGGCGGCCTTGGCCGCCTGCTGCGCGGCGGCAAAGGAGCGCGCCGTGATCCATTGCAGGAAGAGCTGGTAGCGCTCCGAGCCGCTCACCGGTCCAGTGGCGGCCTGCTCGGCTTCGAACCGGGCATGCTGCAGCAGGGCCTCGCCGCCTTCGGCGACGAACAGCTCGAACTCGCGCAGCAGCGGCGTGTCGACCTGGTCGAATTCGTCGAACAGGGCGCGCAGGCGGGCGAACTTGGCCGCGCCGGCGGCCGCCCAGTCGATCAGCGTTGCACGCTCCAGCGACTCGTCGGCGGCGACGACCCCGGCATCGAAGGTCGCCGCCGGATCGGCATAGAGCGGATTGAGGAACAGCCGGCTCGACGGCGAGTAGGGCCCGCACCGCCCCGGATCGTGCGGGAACAGGCTGTGCACGGGGCTGAGCGCCACGGCGTCGGCGCCATGCCTGGCCGCCGCCTCGGCAAGGTCGCGCACGGCGCCGACATCGCCGATGCCGCCATCGCCGGCGCGGCGCAGGCTGTAGACCTGCGCGGCCACGCCCCACATCCGCTCGCCCCCGCCGATGTCCTGCAAGGTGACGCAGCGCGGCGGCGCCACGGCGAGGATGATCTCGCGCCCGGCGAAGCGCAGGCGGTGATAGCCCGGTTGCGCGATGCCCGGCAGCGTGCCGGCGCGGATGGTGACGGCCTTCACCCCGCCGTCCTCCAGCGCCAACTCCGCCGCATGGTCGGCATCGATGCCGGGGATCGCGATCGGCCGGCCGATGCGCGCCGTGAGCAGCGGCGGCGTCGACGGTGCGTCGACGCCGTCCAGCGCCTCGAGCAGGCGGCGCAAAGCCTCGGTCCTGACGCGCTGCGGGCGGCCCATGGCATCGGTCCAGTCGACGGCAATGCCGACGGCGCGGGCGTGGGCCAGGACCGCTTCCTCGTTCATCCCAAAGCGCTCACCTTGCAGGTTCCAGGAAGGCCACGGTCGCGGGTCCGGCGAGGCGGCCGGCGCGAACGTCTTCGCCGGCGCCAGCGCGGGTCTCGAACAGCAGGTCGCCTTTCGGCGGATCGACCGCGCAGTCGCTACGACCGAGATTGCTGACCAGCGCCAGCACGGCGCCGTTGCCGAGCCGCCAGCGGGCGGCGACGCAAGCGGGACCGACAGCCTTGGCCGAGATCGAGCGCGTGCCGCCAAGATGCGGCACCAGGGCCGCCGCGCGCAGCGCCAATAGCCGGCGATAGAGGTCGCGCCTGTCCGCACCGTCGGCGACCGGCCGGCTGCTCTCGAAGGTCGCGAGCGCATTGGGATCGGGAATCGATTGGGCCGTCTCGCCGTCATGGAAGCCCTTGAAGGCCGCGAACTCGCGGCGCCGCCCCTCACGCACGGCCTTGGCGAGCTCGCCGTGATGGTCGGTGAAGAAGAGAAAGGGCGTGCGGCTCGCCCCCTCCTCGCCCATGAAGATCAACGGGATCTGCGGGCAGAGGAGTTGCAGGGCGATCGCGGCCTCCAGGGCCGCGGGATCGGCGCGCTCGACCAGGCGGTCGCCGAACGGTCGGTTGCCCACCTGGTCGTGGTTCTGCAGGAACAGCACAAAGGCTGTGGGGCCGAGATCCGCGCTGGGCGTCCCGCGGCACTCGCCCTTGCGATAGGCGGAGGGCTCGCCCTGATAGACGAAGCCCTCGCCGAGGCAACGCGCCAGGCGCTCGGCCGGCCGATCGGCGTAGTCGGCGTAGTAACCGTCGGCGTCGCCGGTCAGCAGGACATGCAGGACGTGATGCGCATCGTCGTTCCACTGGGCGTCGAAGTCGCGGCGCAGATGGTCGGCGACGTTGCCGTCATGCTCGAGCACGAGATGGACATGGCGGCCCGGTTCGACGGTGGCCCGGACCTCGGCCGCCATCTCATCCAGCCAATCGGGTGATCCGATGGCATGCACGGCATCGAAACGCAGGCCGTCGAAGCGATACTCCATCAGCCAGTAGAGGGCGTTCTCGATGAAGAAGCGGCGCACCTCGGCTCGGCGAAAATCGATGGCGGTCCCCCAGGGCGTGGCGACGTCGCTGCGGAAAAAGCCCGGGGCGTAAGCGGCGAGGTAGTTTCCGTCGGGCCCGAAGTGGTTGTAGACGACGTCGAGGAAGACCATCAGGCCGAGGCCGTGCGCCGCATCGACCAGCGCCTTCAGATCGTCGGGCGTGCCATAGGCGGCGTCGGGCGCGAAGGGCAGCACGCCGTCGTAGCCCCAGTTGCGCTGGCCCGGGAAATCGTTGACCGGCATGAGCTCGACCGCGGTGACGCCGAGCTCGGCCAGCTCCGGCAGCATTGCGGCCACGCCGGCGAAACCGCCGAGGACGCCGGCATGAAGCTCGTAGAGCACGGTTTCCGGCCAGCGACGGCCGCGCCAACCGGGGTGCCGCCAACGATAGGCACGCGGATCGACGACAAGGCTGGGATCATGGACGTCGCGACCCTGGGCGCGCGACGCCGGATCGGGCACGGCAAGCCCGTCGGCCAGACGATAGCGATAGCGCGCGCCCGCGCCGCACGCCGCCTCGGCCTCGAACCAACCCTCGCCGGCGCGCGTCATCGCCACGATGCCCAACCCGTCGACGTCGACGGCGACCTCCGGCTGGCCGGGAGCCCACAGGCGAAAGCGCGTATGGTCGGGATCGATCAGGGTGGCGCCGAACGGCAGGTCGCGCGCGAAGGCGGTCACGATTGCCGACCCTGGGGCCGATCCTTGAGGCTGCTCAAGGTCAGCACGACGCTGCGTGGGCCGATCATCAGGTCGTCGCTGCTGAGGTAGCGCTCGGGCGCATCAGGCTCGCTGCTGTCCACCAGCAGGCGCGCCGGGCGGCCGGGCGGCGGCAGGCGGAAAAGCTGCGGCTCGCCGGTTGCATTGAAGAACGCCGTCAGGATCGAGACCGCGCCGTCGCCGTTGCGGCCGGCGAGGCGCAGCACCAGGCGCTGCTCCTTCGGGTTGTTCCATGAATCATTGGAGACCAGCTCGCCGGAGACGTCGAACCAGGCGATGTCGCGAATACCGTCCACCAGCTCGTCCTGGCCGTGCATGAAGCGAGGCGCTCGCAGCACCGCGTGGCGGCGGCGTATATCGGCGATCCTGGCGGCGAACCGCGTGAGGTTCCTGCCATCCTCGCCCTCGGCCTGCTTCCAGTCGACCCACGAGATCTCGTTGTCCTGGCAGTAGGCGTTGTTGTTGCCCTTCTGCGTGCGGCCGAACTCGTCGCCGCCCAGCACCATGGGCGTGCCTTGCGCCAGGAACACGGTGGCCAGCAGCGCGCGCTGCAGACGCCGGCGTGTATCGAGGATGGCGGGATCGTCGGTCGGGCCCTCGGCCCCCCAGTTGGCCGAGTGGTTATCGGCGTGGCCGTCGTTGTTGTCCTCGCCGTTGGCCTCGTTGTGGCGCTCGGCGTAGCTCACCGTGTCGGCCAGGGTGAAGCCGTCGTGGCTGGCGGCGAAGTTGATCGACGCCCACGGCCTTCGCGCCCGCTTGTCGAACAGGTCGGCCGAGCCGGCGAGGCGCGCGGCGAAATCCGATCGCTGACCCTCGTCGCCGCGCCAGTAGCGGCGGATGCCGTCGCGAAAACGGTCATTCCACTCGGCGAAGCCCGGCGGATGGTTGCCGAGCTGATAGCCGCCCGGCCCGATATCCCACGGCTCGGAGATCAGTTTTACGCGCGACAGCACGGGATCCTGGCGGATGGCGTCGAAGAAGCCGGAGTTGGGATCGAAGCCGTGCGCCTCGCGGCCCAGCGTGACGCCGAGGTCGAAGCGGAAGCCGTCGACATGGAAGGAGGTGACCCAGTAGCGCAGCGAATCCATCACCATCTGCAACACGCGCGGCGTCGAAAGGTTCACCGTGTTGCCGGTGCCGGTGTCGTTGACACAATGACGCGGATTGTCGGCGACCAGGCGGTAGTAGCTGGCATTGTCGAGGCCGCGGAACGACAGGGTCGGCCCCAGCTCACTGCCCTCGGCGGTATGGTTGTAGACGACGTCGAGGATCAGCTCGATGCCGGCGGCATGCAGGCGGCGGACGGCGATGCGCATCTCATCGAGCGTGTTGTCCGACAGGTAGCGCGGCTCGGGCGCGAAGAAGCCGACGGTGTTGTAGCCCCAGTAGTTGCGCAGCCCCTTCTGCAGCAAGGTGCGGTCCTGCACGAAGGCATTGATCGGCATCAGCTCGACGGCCGTGACGCCGAGCCGCTTGATGTGCTCGATGAAGTGCGGATTACCGACGGCCGCGAAGGTGCCGCGCTCGTTGGGCCTGAGGTCATGGCGCAGCATGCTGAGCCCGCGGACGTGGGTTTCGTAGATCACCGTATCGGACCACGGCACGTTGGGCGGGCGATCGTCGGCCCAGTTGAAGCTGTCGTCGGTGACGACGGCCTTCAGCATGCCCGGCGCGCTGTCGCGGCGATCGAAGGAAAGATCGGCGCGCGGCGAATTCACCCGATAGCCGTAAAGCGCGTCGGACGGCCGCAATTCACCGGCGATGCGCTTGGCATAGGGATCGAGCAGAAGCTTGTGATGGTTGAAGCGATGGCCGTGCTGCGGCTCGTACGGCCCATAGGCGCGATAGCCGTAGATCAGGCCGGCGCGCGCGTTGGGCATGTAGCCGTGCCAGACCTCGTCGGTGCATTCCGGCAATTGGAAGCGCGCGATCTCGCGACGACCCGACGGGTCGAAGATGCAGAGCTCGACCTTGGTGGCGTGGGCGGAGAACACCGCGAAGTTGGTGCCGAGCCCATCCCAGGTGGCGCCCAGCGGATAGGGCGAACCCGCCAGCAGGCGATCGGGCCACGCCATCTCAGCCCTCCGCGCGCAGCATCACCGTGGCGAGCGGCGGCAGGGTCAGCAGGACGGATTGCGCCTCGCCGTGCGAGGGCTGGTCGTGGGCGACGGCCCCGCCGTCATTGCCGAGGTCGCTGCCGCCGTAGAAGCGAGAATCGGTGTTGGCGATCTCGCGCCAGCGGCCGGGCCGCGGCACGCCCACGCGATAGCCATGCCGCGGCACCGGCGTCATGTTGCAAACGACCAGGATCGGCGCATCGCCCTTCCCGCCCTCCTCATGTCCTTGGCGCAGAAAGGCGAAGACGGAATTGGCGCGATCGTCGCCGATCAGCCAGCGGAAGCCTTCGGGTTCGGCGTCACGCCGATACAAGGCGGGCTCTGCGGTGTAGAGGCGGTTGAGGTCGCGCACCAGGCGCTGGATGCCGGCATGGGCCGGATCACCGAGCAGGGCCCAGTCGATCTCGGCGTCGTGGTTCCACTCGCGCGGCTGGGCAATCTCGCAGCCCATGAACAGGAGCTTCTTGCCGGGATGCGCCCACATGAAGCCGAGATAGGCGCGCAGGTTGGCGAAGCGCTGCCACGTATCGCCCGGCATCTTGCCCAGCAGCGAGCCTTTTCCGTGGACGACCTCGTCGTGCGAGATCGGCAGGATGAATTTCTCAGAGAAGGCGTAGAGCAGGCCGAAGGTGATGTCGTCGTGGTGGAAGGCGCGATGGATGGGCTCGTGCTCGATGTAGCGCAGCGTGTCGTGCATCCATCCCATGTTCCACTTGTAGGAGAAGCCGAGCCCATCGGGCTGCGCCTGGGTGACGCCGGGCCAGGCGGTCGATTCCTCGGCGACGACGATGGCGCCGGGACAACGCTCGGCCACGACGGCGTTGAGATGGCGCAGGAAGCCCACGGCCTCGAGGTTCTCGCGACCGCCATAGACGTTGGGGATCCAAGCATCGGCCGGCCGGCTGTAGTCGCGATAGAGCATCGAGGCCACGGCATCGACCCGGAGTCCGTCGACGTGATAGCGCTCCAGCCAGTGCAGCGCGCTCGCGATCAGGAAGCCCTGCACCTCGCGGCGACCGAAATTATAGATGTAGGTGTTCCAGTCGCGGTGGAAGCCTTCGCGCGGATCGAGATGCTCGTAGAGCGCCGTGCCGTCGAAGCGCGCCAGGCCATGCGGATCGGTCGGGAAATGCGCCGGCACCCAGTCGAGCAGCAGGCCGATGTTGTTGGCATGCAGGGCATCGACGAAGCGGGCGAATCCTTCCGGCGGGCCGAAGCGCGCGGACGGCGCGAACAGCCCCAGCGGCTGGTAGCCCCACGAACCACCGAACGGATGCTCGGTGATGGGCAGCAGCTCGACGTGAGTGAAGCCCAGCTCGGTGAGGTACGGGATCAGCCGATCGACGGCGAGATCCCACACCGAGCCATGCGAATCGCCGGACCTCAGCCACGAGCCGATATGCACCTCGTAGATCGAGAGCGGCGCCTGCGGTGCCTGGCGTTGCGCACGGCCTGCGAGCCATTTGTCGTCGGTCCATCGGAACGGCCGCGGCGAGGCAACGATCGAGGCGGTGCCGGGCGCCACCTCGGCTTGCTGCGCCATCGGATCGGCCTTGTTGGCCTGGCGCACGCCGCCCGGTCCCATGATGTCGTACTTGTAGTGTGCGCCCGCGGCGACCCGCGGCACGAACAGCTCCCAGATGCCGGACGGATAGCGCAGCCGCATGGGATGGCGCCGCGCATCCCACGAATTGAAATCGCCGATCACCGCCACACGCTCGGCATTCGGAGCCCACACGGCGAAGCGCACGCCCTGCACACCGTCGATCGTGACGACGTTGGCGCCGAGCGCCTCGGCCAGATGGAAGTGTCGGCCCTCATTGAACAGGTGCAGGTCGAGCTCGCCCAGCACCGGCTCGAAGGCATAGGGATCCTCGGTCTCCTGCACCGCGCCCGGCCACTGGATGCGCAGCAGATAAGGCGACGCGTCGGCCACGGCGCCCTCGAACAGCCCGGGCTGGACCTCGGGCAACGTTCCCAGGGAGGCACGATCAGAGCGACGCAGTACCTCGACCGACTGCGCGCCCGGCAGATAGGCACGGATGGTGCGGCCATCGGGGCCGTCATGCGGCCCCAGCACGCGGAAGGAATCGCGATGACGCGCCGTCATCAGCGCCTCGACCTCACCGCGGTCGAGCTGCGGTCTGGTCATTTCGTTCACACTTTGCTCCGTGCGGTCTTGAGCAGGCGCGTGGCGATGCGCGCGAGCCCGCTCACCGGGACGATCAGCCAGTTCGGCCGGTTGGCTGCCTCATAGCCGACTTCGTAAGCGGCCTTCTCAATCAGGAAGAAATCGAGCAGCGACGGGCCGCCCATCGAAGGCAGGCCGGTCACGGCCTCGCGATAGGCGCCGAGGAAGGACTTCTCCGCCCCTTCGCGCAGCCGCGTCATCAGCCGGTCGCGCCGCCCCGGCGAGAGGCGGCTGGCGAGCACGTTCTTCGGATCGAGGGTCGTCGCGGCGGCATAGTCGATCGAGCGCAACAGCCCGGCGACATCACGCAACGGGCTGGCCTTGCGCCGGCGCTCCTCGACAGGGCGCGCCGGCTCGCCTTCGAAGTCGATGATGTAGGCGTCGGCGCTGGCGACCAGCACCTGGCCGAGATGGAAATCGCCGTGGATGCGCGTCATCAGGCCGCCTTCGCCCTGGCGGCCAAGCCGCTGCAGCACCTCATGCAGTGCCTCGCGGTTGGCCAGCAGCTCCTTGGCCCCGGCCTCGATGGTCTCGTTGTCCCAACTCCCACGCGCCGCGATGGCGTCGAACGCCCGCGCGAGCAGCCCGGTCGCCCGCTCGATCCAGGCATCGACGTCTGCAGCAGTCGCGCGTTGCGGGGCGAAATCCGGATTATCCGTCGGCCGCGCCAGCACGACATGCATGTTGCCCAGCTGCCGGCCGATCGTGGCGGCAAGCGCATGATAGTCGCGGATGTCGTCACCGCGGGCCTCCGCCGAGGCTTCGCGGCTCGCCGTGGCGTCGAACGCGCGATTGGCCTGGTTGAGGGCCCAGGTCCAGGCATCGCCCTGGTTACGCACGAAAGCCTGCGCCACGGCCAGCACATGGCGCTCTCCGTCGCGGTCGATGCGGCTCACTTCGCCCAGCAGCGCCGGCGCATTGGCGAAACCCTGGGACGTCAGATAGCGGCTCATCTCGGCCTCGGGATGCTGGCCGGTCGAGATGGAGCGGAAGATCTTCAGCATGACGGCATCGTCGACAGTCAGCGAGCTGTTCGATTGCTCGGCGGTCAGCCACATGACCTGGGCGTCGGCCGGGCGGCTCAGCACCTCGACCTTGTCCGGCATGGGCTCGAAGACGATCTGGCCTTCCGGCGTATCGATGCGTTCGCTATTGGCCAGCGCCTCCAGCATGCGGCGGGCGAAGCCCGCCAGGGAAAAGGCATCGGTCAGCAATCCCACGCGCCGTCCGCGCCGGACGCGCGCCAAGGCAAGCTGGGAGGGCAGCGCGGACGTCGGTTCATCCTCCCAGCACATCGACAGGGGCAACTGCCAGCGCGTGGTCCCACTGCCGGTCTTGACCTCGATCTCCGCCAACAGCAGGTCACGCTCGCCGCCGAGCGGAGCCAGATAGGCGATGTGGGCGCCTTGCAGCACCTGGTCCTTGGCGCCGAACCAGCGGCGCTTCTGCAGGTAGGGCGGCAGGGTCTCGCGTTCCAGTACCGGCGCGGCCGCTTCCAGGGCCTGGTCGAGCTGGTTGCGCAACACGACGGTGACGTAGTCCGGCAGCGGCTCCGGCGCCGGCGTGTGCCATGACGGCGCGTCGGTCTCGGTCGTCAGGATGAACCAGTAGAAACCGTAGGGCGACAGCGTCAGCAGATAGGTGAGCTGGCCGATCGGCGGAAACAGCGAGCCGCCGTTCAGCTCGACGGGGACACGGCCCGTGAACTCCGAGAGGTCGAGCTCGACCGCCTGCGGCGTGCGCGAAACGTTGGCCACGCACAGGATGACCTCGCCGTCGAGTTCGCGCAGGTAGGCCAGGACCTTGCGGTTCTTCGGATAGAGAAAGCGCAGGCTGCCGCGGCCGAAGGCGGCGTGCATGCGCCGGATGGCCAGGGTGCGGCGCATCCAATGCAGCAGCGAATGGACGTCGCGCGTCTGGGCCTCGGCATTGACGATCTCGTAACCGTAGAGCGCGTCCATGATGACCGGCAGCGCCAGCGCCGCCGGATCGGCACGCGAGAAGCCGCCGTTGCGGTCGGGCGACCACTGCATGGGCGTGCGCACGCCGTCGCGATCGCCCAGCCGGATGTTGTCACCCATGCCGAGCTCGTCCCCGTAGTAGATCACCGGCGCGCCCGGCATCGAGAACAGCAGGCAGTTCATCAGCTCGATGCGGCGGCGGTCACGCTCGAGCAGCGGCGCCAGCCTCCGGCGGATGCCGAGATTGAGGCGGGCACGACGGTCGGTCGCGTAGGTCTGCCAGAGATAGTCGCGTTCGGAATCGGTCACCATCTCGAGCGTCAGCTCGTCGTGATTACGCAGGAAGATCGCCCATTGGCAGGTCTCGGGGATCTGCGGCGTCTGGCGCATGATGTCGGTGATCGGGAAGCGGTCCTCGCGGGCCAGCGCCATATACATGCGCGGCATCAGCGGGAAGTGGAATGCCATATGGCATTCATCGCCGTTGCCGAAATACTCCTTGGTGTCCTCCGGCCATTGGTTGGCCTCAGCCAGCAGCATGCGGCCGGGATAATGGGTGTCGATCTCGGCCCGGATGCGGCGCAGCACGTCGTGGGTCTCGGGCAGGTTCTCGTTGTTCGTGCCCTCGCGCTCGACGAGGTACGGCACGGCATCGAGCCGCAGGCCATCGACGCCGAGGTCGAGCCAGAAGCGCATGACGCCCAGCACCGCGTCCATGACGGCCGGATTGTCGAAGTTGAGGTCAGGCTGGTGGGCGTAGAAGCGGTGCCAGTAGTAGGCGTTGGCGGCGGGATCCCAGGTCCAGTTCGAGCGCTGGGTGTCGACGAAGATGATGCGCGTGCCGGCGTATTTCTGGTCGTTGTCCGACCAGACATAGAAATCACGCTCGGGCGAGCCGGGTGGCGCCAGGCGGGCACGTTGGAACCAGGCATGCTGGTCGGACGTGTGGTTGATGACGAGCTCGGTGATGACGCGGATGCCGCGGCGATGGGCCTCGTCGATGAAGCGCTTGGCGTCGTCGAGCGTACCGTACTCGGGATGAACGGCGGTGTATTCGGCGATGTCGTAGCCGTCGTCGAGGCGCGGCGACGGATAGAATGGCAGCAGCCACAGCGTGTTGACCCCGAGTTCGGCAATGTAGTCGAGCTTGGAGATCAGGCCGGGGAAATCGCCGATGCCGTCATTGTCCGAATCGAAGAACGACTTGATATGGAGCTGGTAGATGATCGCGTCCTTGTACCAGAGCACGTCCTGGGCAACGGGCAGCTGGGTGGCAGCCAGGGGCGCGTTCATGGCCGGGCTCCCATCGGCGTGATTCGCCAGATGGCGAACGGCAAATCAGCCGGATCGAGCCGCACGTGCTGCACCTTGCCTTGCCAGACGAATCGATTGTTGCGCATGAGATCCTCGACTTCCACGGCGCCGTTGTCGGGCAGCCTCCACTCCCACAAGGGCACCTCGAACGACGCTTCCTGCGCGTGGTGAGGATCGAAACTGACGGCTACCAGGATCATCTCCGCGCCGTCGGGCGACGGCTTGCCGTAGACCAGGACCTGGTCGTTGAAGGCGTTGTAGAAGCGCACGCCAAGATGACTGTGGAGCGCGGGATGCAGGCGGCGCAGGCGATTGAGCGCGGTGATCTCGGCCACGATGTTGCCGGGCGCATTGAAATCGCGCCGCCGCGCCTCGTACTTCTCCGAATCGAGGTACTCCTCGCGGCCCGGCAGGGCAGCGGCTTCACAGACCTCGAAGCCGGAATAGACACCCCACAGGCCGGACAAGGTCGCAGCCAGGGCGGCGCGGATCAGGAAGCCGGCACGGCCCGAGCTCTGCAGGAAATAGGGATTGATGTCGGGTGTATTGACGAAGAAATGCGGCCGGTAATAGTCCGCCACGTCCGTCGTGGTGAGCTCGCGCAGATAGTCGGCGATCTCGCCCTTGTTATTGCGCCAAGTGAAGTAGGTGTACGACTGCGAGAAACCGACCTTGGCGAGGCGGTACATCATGGCGGGCCGCGTGAAGGCCTCGGCCAGGAAGATCACATCAGGATGCCGGCCGCGCACATCGGCGATCATCCACTCCCAGAAGGGCAGCGGCTTGGTGTGCGGATTGTCGACACGGAAGATGCGCACGCCTTCGTCGGCCCAGTGCAGCACGACATCGCGCAACGCCACCCACAGCTCGGGCATCGCCCCTTCGGCGTAGAAGTCGACGTTGACGATATCTTCGTACTTCTTGGGCGGGTTCTCGGCGAAGCGGATCGAGCCGTCGGCGCGGCGGCGGAACCATTCAGGATGCTGCCTGAGCCAGGGATGGTCGGGCGAACACTGGATGGCGAAGTCGAGCGCAATCTCGAGGCCATGCTCACGGGCAGCCGCCACCAGACGGCGGAAATCCTCCGGTGTGCCCAGCGCTGCGTGGATCGCGTCGTGGCCGCCGTCGCGGGCACCGATGGCGTAAGGACTACCGGGATCGTCAGGCGCGGGCTTCAGCGTATTGTTGCGGCCCTTGCGATTGGTCGTGCCGATGGGATGGATGGGCGGGAAATAGAGCACATCGAACCCCATGTCGCGAACGCGCGGCAGATGGGCAACGACGTCGTTGAAGGTCCCCAGCGACCGGGGAAAGAGCTCGTACCAGCTCGCGAACTCCGCCTGCGGCCGCTCGACCTCGACAGCGATTTCTGGATGCCGGCACGGCAGATGCCGAACCTCCGTCGCCGCGACCAGATGATGCGTATCGGCAGCCGTCAACAGCCGCACGGCGGCAGCGGCGTCGGCGCGATCCAGTTTGGCGACGAGCTCGCCCAGGCCGAGCCGGCGCAGATAGGCGACGGCATCGGCGATGTCGACGGTGACATCGACGCCAGCATGGCTCTTGACCTCGAGAGCGTGGCTCAAGCTGCCAAACTCGTCACGCCAGGCTTCGATGGTGAAGAAATGCCGGCCAACTCGCCGAGGCATCATGCTGCCGCGCCAGCGGTCGTTGCCGAGCGGAGCCATCGGCGAGCGCCGCCATTCCGATTCACCGGCTTCGCGCCACAGTAGCTCCGCCGCCAGGACATCGTGGCCGTCGGCGAAGATGTCGGCCTCCACTGCGATCGGTCGGCCGACGATGCGGCGGACCGCGAAGCCCGGTGCCTGGGGGACGACGCGATCGATCACCACCGGAGATCGGGTCACTGCGGCGCTGGCCGGGTGCGATTCGTCGTCCTTTACCGGATCGACGGCAGCGAGTTCAGCCATCAGCACCTCACCAGGCTGCAGTCGATCGGGCACCGGCCGTCCGTCGAGCAGGCGAGGTTCGCCCAGCACGGCGCCACCAACCGGATCGAGTGGATCCAGGCTCACCGGCACGGCGTGGTCCGCGGCCAAATCATTGTTGATCAGAACGACGAGTCCACGCTGCGCTTGCCGCGGATCGGCTGCATCGAGACGCGCCAGCGCCGTCACTGGCGCCGACGATCCTGTCAGGCGACGAACACACTTCGTCGGCAGGCGATGCCGCTGGAGATCGGTCGTCGCTCGCCGGACCTCGTCTTCGACGCCAGCGGCAAAATCTTCCGGCAGGAACAGGCCGTCGGTCGTGGCGACAGCGAGCCGCAATGCGCGACGGCGCGCGGCGGTGTCCGCCGGCAGGCTGCGCGCTTCCGCAACCACGCCGATCGCCGGCGCAACACGGGCAAGTGAATCGAGCTCCTCGCCGTACCAAGCGGCGCGTCCATCCCACCAGGCCGTGGAGGCGAAGACGCCGTCGAGGCCCGCCCCTGCCAACTCGCTGTGCTTCGCCCAGGCGAGGCCGGGGGTCCATGCCCATAAGGCGCACGCGCTCTCGCGGCGGGTCGCTGCAACAATCTCGCGCAAAGCCCCGGCCGGCAGGAGATCGAGGCCCTGGAGACGGAAGGCCGCCGCGCCGGCGTCGGCCAGTCGCACAAGGTGCGAAGCCCACCATGAGGCGATTCGGTCGGCGTCGGGCCGCACCGTGACGGCGTGAGCGATCGAACCTTCGGCTCGCGGATCGACGACATCGCTTTGGTACCGGCGCTCGAACAGATCTCCGGCCTCGTGGGCGCTCGCCCCGTCAAACGCCAACCGGTCGAGCACGACATCGAGACAAAGGCCCAGGCCCTGCGGCTTGCACAGCGCGGCCATCTCGCGGACCACGTCTTCGATGGACCCGCCGATTCCCAGGCCAGGGTTGGGTTTGGCAAGATCGCTGATCAGCAGCGGATCGTTGCGTCGCGTCAGGAACGGGTTGAGGCAAACGTGGTCGAGACCCAGGTCGGCGGCGCGGGCCAGCCGGGGCCGCCAATCGGTGCCGTGGAAGTCCTCGACATGACAAATGCCGGGCGTCCGCACCTGCGGACGCCGACGAGCCTCCCCCACCCCGGCCGATCCGGCCGTGGACTTCAAGCACCTGCCCATCCGATAGAAACCGCTGAACCCGCCTCAGGTTGCGAGGAACGGTCGCGATTTCAGGGATTTATTGGGAAGATTTGATGACTCGCGGGCCGATCGCCACTCCGGCTGGCATTCCCGGGCCTCAGAGAAAGGTGACTCGCGCCTCGCGCCCCAAGATCTCCGGGAATATCACGCCGTCATCGGCCTGGATCTCGACCTCGATCTGGCGGACACTGGCCACGCCCATATCCGCCTCGCTGCGCTTCTCGCGTTTCACGGACATGGGGGCGATAGCGATCTTGCCGCGGTACACCGTGGGGGTGCCGCGGAACGTGACTTCGACCGGCGAGCCCACCTTCAGGCGCGGCAGGTGCAGTTCATCGACCGTCGCGAAGACGCGCAATTGCTTCATGTCGACGACTTTGGCGATGCCCAAGCCCGACGCCATCTCGCCCTCGCGTGAATTGATCTGGGTGACGACGCCGTCGATGGGCGAGCGGACAAGGGCCTCTTCGCGGACTCGCAGAGCCTGATCGACCGCCGCCTTCAGCCTGACGATATCGGTGGCATTCTGCTCGAGGTCGATCTGCAGCCGCCGCTTGTTGAGGGCGAGGCTGGCCTCCTGGTTCTTGATCCTCTGCTCAGACAGCCAGACTTCGAGGTCCTTTTCCTCGGGCGGCCTGCCCGAACGGTTGCGCAGTATGGTCGCCAATCGTTCGTTTTCGATCGCCGACTTCAGAGCACCTTCTTCGAGCTGAAGATCGACGACGCGCGTGCCCTTCAAGGTGGTTTCGCGCAGCCGCTCGGTCTTCAAAAGGTTGTTCTCGGCGATCTTCAGGTTGACCTCGGCCGTGGGATAGTTGCCCATCACGGCAATGATCTCGTCGCGCTTGACGATCTGCCCTTCCTTGATGCGCAGTTCCTTCAGCACCGCACCGCCATTGGGGTCGTTGGCGATCAGCACCGTGCCGGCCGGAGCCTCCGTGTAACCGCGCGCGATCAGGGGACCGCCAGTGGGCAGGGCACCCGTCGCGCCATTGGCGGCCTGCTGGCTGCGAGCAATCCATGCCGCAGTCACGCCGACCGCCACCAGCGCAACCGCGCCGGTCATGACCCGCTTCATCGTTCCGCTCTTCGCCACTGGCCGCTGCCCACTACCCTGTTTGGACCCCGTCACCACGGGAACATTTGCGCAAAAAATGGTTATCTTTCAATGGGGTCGAGGCCCAATTCATCACCAATATGGCGGCCTATTGTGGCCAAATTCGACTTGATCCTGGCCGGTTTTATCCCGATCCCGCCCGGCGGCAATGAACCGCGAGGCTATGACGCAGGGACGTTCCCCGTTGTCTGGCCCCGTTGTCGGCCCCCGCTACTTGGTCGCCTTGTCGAAGGCGAGGCCAAAGCCCAGCAGCGGCACGTCTATATTGATCGTCCGCTTGTTGGGATCCTGGAGCGTGAGCTTGAGGGTCGTGCCGTTTCTCAGTGACGCCAGGAACGGGTCTTTCAAGGGAAGCGAGACGATGCAGCCGGCATTGGTGCAGGTCTGCACCGGCAGTTTTTCCACCGCGCCATTGTCGACCTTGAGCTGGACCGGCTCGGTCAGGCTGATGCCGAGGGGAAGCTGGATGGTCAGGCTGGGCGCCTTGGTCTCCGGCGCGATCCGCGCGGTGAGCTGCGCCACGAGCTGCTTGTCGTCGCGATTGATCATCTGCTGGACGGCGCGGCAGTCCAGGACCTTGCCGTCGCTGGTGCACTCGACCCGCCAGCCCGCGACGGGGGCGTCCTGCGCCGATGACGGTACCGTCGCGATAAGTCCAGCGACGAATGGCGCGAGAAACGCCAGAACGCGACGGCGGCTACCTGATGTCATACTGTTAGGCTCCTCCCTTGGGCGCGATAATCGCGAACTTCCGGCGGTATGCAAGGGGGCGTGGAGCTACATCTTCAGGAGCCATGCCTCGACATTGCCCTTGCCCTTGACCTCGATCTCGCCGCGCGCCTCGAACGTGAACTGGTCCTTCAACGTCTCGTAGACCGGTCGCGTCACCTGGATCATGTCAGGCAGGCCGCCCGATTCCATACGGCTCGCCAGGTTCACCGTGTCTCCCCACAGGTCGTAGATGTACTTGCTCTTGCCGATGACGCCGGCCACGACCGGGCCGCTGTTGACGCCGACCCTGAGCTTCATCGAGACTTGGTACTCCATCGCGTGCTCGCGGGTGATGTGCACCATGCGGATCGCCATGCGCACCATGCGGGCGGCATGGTCGGGCACCGCCACCGGCATGCCGCACACCGCCATATAGGCATCACCCACCGTCTTGATCTTCTCGATGCCGAGCTCGTGGGCGGCCTCGTCGAAGCGGCTGAACAGGCCGTTGAGAAGTTCCACGACCTCGGCCGGCGGCATCTCCGACGACATGGCGGTGAAGCCGACCAGGTCGGCGAAGGCCACGGTGACCTCGGCGAAGCCGTCGGCGATACCCTTCTCACCGCCGCGCAGTCGATTGGCGATCGGCGCCGGCAGGACATTCAGCAGCAATTCCTCGTTTTCGCGGTTCTTGCTTTCGATGAGGACATTCTTCTCGCTGATCTCGTCGACCATGCCGTTGAAGGCGGCACAAAGCTGGCCGATCTCGTCGCGCGTGCGCACCGGTACGTGGGCATTGTGGTCGCCGGCGGCGAACCGGCGCACGCCGGCCGTGAGCTCGCGCAACGGCCCCAGCAGGGAGCGCGAGAGCCAGGCGCCCGTCACCAGCACCACGATCAGAGCCAAGCCGCCCACGATCATGAGATCGCGCTCGAGACGGCGGACAGGCGCGAAGGCCTCGGAGGAGTCGATCTTGACGATCAGCGCCCATTTGACGCCCGCGATCCGTATCGGCCCCCATGAGGCCAGGGTCGGGATGCCGCGATAGCCGAGGATCTCACCGGTGCCTTCGACACCGCCCAGGGCGGCGCGGCTGGCCTGGGTGTCGACCTTCTGTTGCAGGACGGGCGTGCCGTAGCGGCGAATGTCCTCGATGTCTTCGGCAGATGTCTGACCGCCCTTCAGCTCCTCGAAATAGAGGTCGCGATTCTCGAAGAACGTGCGTGGGCTGGAGCGGATCAAAAAGTCGGGCCCGACCAGATAGGCCTCGCCGGTGGCGCCAAAACCTTCGTGCTGCCAGCGCCGCCCGCCGGTGACGATATTGTCGATCTCGTCGATCGAGAGTTGCGCCACCAGCACCCCTGTAACAACGCCCTGATCGACGATCGGCGCTGCCATGAACGCCTGCGGTGCGCCGTTGGACGGCAGGTAGTCAGCGAAATCCTCCAGACATGTCGCCGATGGGTCCGGCGTCTGCGCGCAGCGCGCCACGGCAACCGCCAGGTTGGAACTGCGATAGGGTCCCGCCCTGAGGGAGGTGCCGAACTCGGCCTCCTTCTCGACCGAATAGATGATGCGGCCGGTGCGCGGATCGACCAACAACAGGTCGGCGAAATTCAGCGTCGCCGCCGCGGTCCGCAGCAGCGGATGATAGAGAGCATGCAGCTTGGCATAGTTCCCCTCACCCGCCTCGGTGACCAGCTTGCGCCGTTCCTTGGGATGCGGGTTGTCGACGATGTACCAGTCCTGGAGGAAGTAGGGCGCCGACCCGACCGGGAGGAAGTCCTGCAGGGGCGTGTTGGCGCCCAGCAGGCGGCGCACCCTGGGCATATAGTCGGTCTCGTACCAGTTGACGACGCGCTGGCGCACGTCAGCGGGGACCGGCTTGGCATCGAGCTCATCAACGGCTTCGCGGAAGCCGCGCATGGCGTCGACGACCATCTTCGACGTCGACAGCAGCCGCATGTCGGCACGGATGGTCCGGAAATAGACCGTGACCTGATGCGCCTTGCTCTCGCGCGTCGCCGTGAGCTGGTTGAAGATCGTTTGCTCGAGTGCGTCGCGCGCACGGACGTAACCCAGGATGCCGGTGATCAGCACAGCGACGGCGCCCAGCAGGATCAGGACGGCGAACAGCTTCGCCGCCAGACCCCAGCGCGTTGGTTGAATGGCCGTCGCGTCGGCCATGATGAAACGTCAGCTCTTCTTTTGTGTGTAGGCGCCGCCGGAATTGGCGGCACGCACCTCTGCAGCCGTACGCGCCTTGCGCAGGAGCACCAGGCGGCGCGCCTCGTCGTCGAGCATGGCGCGGGCATTCTTGACGACCGCCTCGGCATGCGCCGGTGGGAACTTCACCGCACCGTTCTCGTCCATATGGATCAGGTCGCCTGGCGCCACGTCCATGCCGCCGACCGAGACCGGCACGTTGACCGACTGCACGGCCATCTCGCCGTGGCCTGCGGTGACGCCGCCCAGCAGGAGCTGGAAACGAAGCTTGCGGATGGCGTCGATGTCGCGCGACGGGCCGTTCGAGATCATGCCGATGCAGCCCACCGCCATCATCGAGCTCACCATCATCTCGCCCGCGAGGCCCGCCTTGTTGTGCAGCTCGGGCGGCCACTTCTGCTGGATCACCAGGATCGTCGGCTTCTTCATGGCGTCGAGCGCATCGACCACGTCCATGAACGACAGCCGGCCGGCGAAGTTGGGATCGGGCAGGCCGTAGACGCAGGTGACGGCGTAACCGACGATCGGACCCATCTCGGGATAGAGGCAGCGGATGCTGGTGTCGCTGTACCAGTTCTCGGTCCACGGATTGTAGAGGCCGAGACACAGGGGATTCTTCGGATAGGTCGCCACCACGTTGGTGATGGTGGGCGTGTCGATCTTGCGCAGCTCGGCGAAGATGTCGTCGGACAGCGTGATGGCTTGGTCGGGCATGGCAGGCGGTTCTCCCTTTGCAGGCCTTGTTCTTCGCGCAATTGGCCGCCGCCGACAAGGGACTGCGCGCCCACGCCGTTGCTGGGCAAAAGGGATGGCTTGCGGTAAAGCTCGAGGGCTTGGCGGCCGCCATCTTCTACATCCGGATGCTGCTTAACGCCGTCCCTGCCCTCTGGAGGCAGCGAAACCAATATCGCGTCCGCGGTCGAGGCGCGCGATCCGATGCAGGCAGGTGGATTGGAAGAACGACTCGGACGTAGTTGTCTTCAGGATTCCTCCCGCGACGATCAAGGTCGAATTGGTCCAGTAACCACGTGGGCAGGTCGTACCTATCAATTTCACTGAAGTATGGGTCCCCACACGAACTCCGGGACCCGATAACGATAATCCATCCCCTTGGTAAGATCGAAGAATGCGTCGTTGTTGAGGTGGTTTCGGGCGTCTTGTCTCGCGCGTTCAAACGCTGCTTCTTCAATGGTTATGTCCTTCAATTCCGGCGTGAGCTGGACGACGATGGAACCATTGTCCAACTCCTTCACACGGTAGGCCGGACAGGACAGGAGTCGCTCGCGGGAAAACAATTCCACATAGGGCTTGCCGAACATTGTCACCCAATAGATATCCGGCAAGAACTTCCGCAGGTGGTGAGTGACAAGGTAGAGATCCTTCTCCGTGTAGGCTGCATCCAAGAAGCTGACCGAGCCGTTCGCTCTGCCTCTCGGTACTTCCGCGTCCGTAATCTTGTGAATGAAGCCAAGGTCTGCCGAGAACGTGCAAGCAGCACACTCCAGCAGTTGGCAGAAAGCGGGCTGCGCAAAATCTTTGACCTTCTTTAGGCTAATGCTCCATATGGCGTGGTCCCGATGTGGACCATACTGCATAGAAAACTGTTGAGGATGCTAAGGGTTGTCTCGGTCGTATCATTTCGTAGTCTTTCTGCGAGACGAGCCAAATCATCTCGGGCTTTTAGGATCGAGTCTTCATAGATGCGGCTTCCATAGGTCGCGATTGCGCTTACAAGTCCATCAATTTGATCGGCTGTTGCACGTCGGTAATCCTCGATGGATCGCGAGAGCGCTTCAGTCCGGCGTTCGGGCAACCTGCCAGCTGGCTCTGTGGGTGTGACGGGATTCTTCGGTTCCGTCGGTTGATCTTGCGGCGGCGGCATCCGCTGCTCTGCCTGCGGCAACTCGGGGTCGCCAGCGTTCGCAAGAATAAAGTTAGAGTCTGCAACGGGCCCAACCGACGGTGTCGGGGCAACGCCTATTGGCTGCGGCATCGCAACAGTAGGCCATGATACCTCGCGTTTGGCGCTGTCCGCTTCCGCATAAGGCCATCCATTTATCAGTGGCTGCGGCCAAGTATTCCACATCACCGCCTCAGGTGTCGGCTCGGAATTGGCAGGCCGCGCCGTTGTAACGCCGGGGCCGCTATTGATGTCCGTTTGCCACACCGGCGTGTCGGAGGGCGGCCACCGTTCGGCGCTCGGCGTATTGGGAGACTCCAGATCAGGCAGGGGGCTGATGTCGTCAACGTAAGGGCGGGTATCCTCACTCCCGCGCGCGTTCTGGTTTGTCGTTAGATATGATCTCGCCAGGCCAATCAGTGGCTCATTGGGCACGATGCGCCGCCCGGTACGCGGATCGAATGCCGTCGACAACTGTGGCACCGGCATTGTTACAACCTTGTAGAGCCACTCGGGAAGCTGCGGTGGAATGAGCGAGGTCGAATCCTCGGCGCCAGGCGGTGTAGGTGTTGGCGCGGTGTCTGAAGATGATGGCAGCGCCGATTCCGGGCGCGTCTCCTCAAACCAGTTCGTTTCCCGGCGCTGCGCATCGCTTCCGCTGCCGACGAGGTTTAAGCCCAGCAAGGCTTTCTCGGGGCTGAGGTTGAAGCCAAAGACGTTGTCCCATGGTGCGGCGCGAAGGCCGGCCAAGCCGGTCGGCAGAGTTGACTGCGCTAGAAGCTCCAGATCCGGCGTAGGAATCCTCAGGATTGGTTGCGCCAGCGCTTGTGCCGCGCCGGCATAGGGCGAGGTCAGCGTTCCAAGTGGCATGCCGAATCCGAAGGAGCCTGCTGTCCCTCCACGCTGCGCGCCACGCACGGAACCGTCGGGATTCATGCGAAATCCGGGCAGTTCGTCGGCTGGGGGTGGCTCGACGTGGAGCCAGGGGATCATGGCTTCGGGCCGGACATTGAACATCGACGAGCTCCTGCAGAAGCGTGGCCTCGTTCTGTGCCTAGTGGATTGCCCGAAGGCGAAGCCAGAAGAGGGTGGGAGCATTGTAAAACAGAACTCAAGTCAATAACTAGGGTATGTAAAATAACTGAGATTGTTTATCGGAGTTTTGAACGACAGACGCGTCCGCCAACAAAAAGGCGCCCGTGAGCGCCCTTTTTCATCGCTAGATATCCAGATCAATCACTTGATAGACGGGCGCCGCTTGTCCTTGAGCAGCCGGTACGCCTCGTCACCTTGCGCGGTGGCCAGTAGCTTGACGAGCCAGCATCGCGGTGTGGGCGGCGGTCTTCGGGCTCTCGATTGCGAGCTTCGTGCTGGCGGCCTGACGGCCGGTCACGGGACGAAAACCATGAACACGAAGACCGCGAACAGCACCAGATGCACGAAGCCCGGCAGGATATTGGTGCGCCCGCCGGCGAAGGTCACGAGGCTGACCGCGAAAGTCAGGACCAGCAGGACGGTGTCGTGCATGTCGACGCCGAGCTCGAGCGGCTGCTTCAGGACGATCGCCAGCAGGGAAACGGCGGGGATGGTGAGGCCGATCGTGGCGAGCGATGAGCCGAGCGCGAGGTTGAGGCTCTTCTGCAGTTCGTTGCGCCGGGCGGAGCGCAGGGCAGCGACCGTCTCGGGCAGCAACACCAGCAGCGCCACCAGGAGGCCGACGGCCTCGGTCGGTGCGCCGATCGACACGACCGCGGTCTCGATCGACCCGGAGACACCCTTGGCAAGCAGCACGACGGCCACCAGCCCGACCAGCAGCAGCACGACGCTCTCCCAGAGCTGACGCTGGCCGGGCGGTGCATGGTCTTCCGATGCGCCACCGAGGTCGGACAGGAAGTAGTCGCGGTGGCGCACGGTCTGCACGTAGAGGAACACGGCGTACAGGATGATCGTCACGAAGCTGACGAAGGCGAGCTGCGAGGTGGTGTAGAACGGGCCGGGCATGCTGGTGGTCCAGGTCGGCAGGATCAAGGTCAGGGTGGCAAGCGGCATCAGCACGACGAGGTAGGCGCTGGCGCCGGGCAGGCGGAAGCCCTGCTCGCCATAGCGCAGGCCACCCAGGATCAGGCACAGGCCGACAACGCCGTTGCACACGACCATGATCACCGAGAAGACGGTCTCGCGTGCCAACGTCGGCTTACCCTCGCCTGCCAGCATGATCGACAGGATGAGCGCGACCTCGATCACGGTCACGGCGACGGTCAGCACCAGCGTGCCGTAGGGCTCGCCGGTGCGGTGGGCGATCACGTCGGCGTGCCAGACGCAGGCGAACACCACGCCCATCAGCACAAGCAGGCCCACCAGGGGCAGCACCAGGCCAAGCGCGGAGTCATTAGCCGGGAGCGACGACAGGGCGAAGGCCGCCGCAAGGCCCGCCAGCGGCACTGCTCGCCACGCTAGCGTCCGGTAACGGCCTGCCATCCCATTGCCCCACCTCAAAAAACTGCAGACAACCGATATACGCAAGCTCCGACACGGAAGCGAGGCGGACTTGGTGCAGATTTTGTCAGGGTTGATGACTATTTTTGCAGGCACACGCTTTGCGTGAAATCGGTTAGGCTCATCGTCTGTTTCGCCGAGGGGGCCGGACGAGGTGAAAAACCGCATCCTTGCCAGGATGGGAGCTATCGCTGTCCTGGCTGTCGTGGTCGGCGCGGGCTACCTCTTCCTGCAGCACACAGGGCGCGACCGAGCGGCCGTCGCGGCGATGGCACAGCCCGCCATTCCGGTGAGCGTCGCAGTCGCGAAAACGAGCAACGTGCCGGTCTATGTGCGCGGCATCGGCACCGTCCAGGCCCTCAACACCGCCGTGATCAAGACGCGTGTGGACGGCACGATCGTCAAGGTCTCCTTCCAGGAAGGACAGGACGTCAAGGAAGGCGATCCGCTCTTCCAGATCGATCCGCGGCCCTTCCAGGCGGTGCTCGATCAGGCCTCGTCCAACCGGGCCCAGAACGAAGCCAAGCTAAGAGGCGCCCAGCTCGACCTCGAGCGCTACCTCAAGACCTCGGCGCAGGGCTACGAACCCATCCAGATTCGCGACGAGCAGCAGGCGCGCGTCGATGCGCTCAAGGGCCAGATCGCCGCCGACGAAGCGGTCATGCACTCGGCCCGTCTCAACCTCATCTACGCCGACATCCGTGCGCCGTTCGACGGCCGCACCGGCACGCGCCTGGTCGATGTCGGCAACCTGGTGCAGGCCTCGCAGGCCACGAGCCTGGTCAGCATCACCCAGATCAAGCCGATCTACGTGAACTTCACCGTGCCGCAGGACGTGAACGAGCAGGTGCGGCGCATGCAGAAAGCCGGGCCGCTGGTCGTCATCGCCTATGGCGGCAAGGACAGGGAACTGGCGCGCGGCACGCTGTCGGTCGTCGACAACCAGATCGAGACGGCGACCGGCACGCTGCGGCTGAAGGCAACCTTCGAGAACACCGACGAGCGTCTGTGGCCGGGCCAGTTCGTCAATGTGCGCCTGCAGCTCGAGACCCGCACGGACGCCGTCACCGTCCCGCAGCGCGCCGTCATGCAAGGCTCCAGCGGCTATTTCTGCTTCGTCGTGCGGGCGGACGGCACGGCCGAGCGACGAACGATCGAGATCGGCGCCGTGCAGGACGGCATCGCCGTCATCGACAGCGGCGTCGCGCCCGGCGACAAGGTCGTGATCGACGGCCAGTTCCGCCTGTCCGACGGCACCCGCGTCAGGGCCGCCGAGCCGGCAAGCTGAGGCGGCCATGAACTTCTCCGAGCGCTTCATCCGCCGGCCGATCGCGACGTCGTTGCTGATGCTGGGCTTGCTGGTGTTCGGGGCTTCGGCCTACGTCCTGCTGCCGGTCGCTGCCCTGCCCGACGTCGACTTTCCGACCATAACGGTGACCGCCAACTTGCCCGGCGCCAGCCCCGATACCATGGCCACCAGTGTCGCCACGCCGCTGGAACAGCAATTCGCCGCCATTCCCGGCCTGGTGGCGATGACATCGTGGAGCGGGCTGGGCTACTCCGTGATGTCGCTGCAGTTCGCGCTGAGCCGCAACATCGACGGCGCGGCAACCGACGTGCAGACCGCCATCAACGCGGCGGGCGGCCTGTTGCCCAAGGACCTGCCCAATCCGCCAACCTATAAGAAGGTCAACGCGGCCGACCAGCCGATCCTGATCTACTCCGTCCATTCCGACGACCTACCGATCTACAAGGTCGACGACTTCGCCTTCAGCGTGCTGGCGCAGACGATCTCCGCCATCCCAGGCGTTGCCCAGGTGAACGTCGCCGGCCAGCAGGACTTCGCCGTTCGCATCCGCGCCAATCCCGCTGCGCTGGCATCGCACGGGATCGGCATGGAGGACATCCGCAAGGCAATCGCGGCTGCCACGACCAACCAAGCAAAAGGCACGCTCGAGGGTCGCTTCCAGTCCTTCGTGCTCGACGCGAACGATCAGCTCTTCCAGGCCGAGGGTTACCGCGACGTCATCGTCGCCTTTCGCAACGGCGCCCCCGTGCGCATCCGCGACATCGCCGAGGTGGTCGACGGTGCGAGGCTGCCGCGCACCGGAGCGTGGCACAACAACAAGAAGGCCGAGGTCCTGCTGGTCTACCGCCAGCCGGGCGGCAACACGACCGAGATCGTCGACCGCGTGCGGGCGACTATGGCCGAGCTCGTCGCGTCGGCGCCGCCCGCCATCAAGGTCGACCTGGTGTCCGACCGCTCGACGGCGATCGAGGCGTCGATCGCCGACGTGAAGTTCACCCTGGTCCTCACCATCGCCCTGGTGGTGATGGTCATCCTCCTCTTCCTGCGGCACTTCTGGGCGACCGTCATCCCGAGCATCGCGGTGCCGCTGGCCCTGGTCGCCACCTTCGCCGTCATGTATGCGCTCGGCTACAGCGTCAACATCCTGACGCTGATGGCTCTGACGATTGCCGTCGGCTTCGTGGTCGACGACGCCATCGTCATGATCGAGAACATCGTACGCCACATCGAGAAAGGCGAGACGCCGCTGCAGGCGGCATTCAAGGGTTCGGGCGAGATCGGTTTCACCATCGTGTCGATCACGATCTCGCTTGTGGCCGTGTTCATCCCGCTGTTGCTGATGTCAGGCATGGTGGGCGTGCTGTTGCGCGAGTTCGCCGTCACCGTGACCGCCGCCATCGTTCTGTCGGCCTTCATATCGCTGACACTGACGCCGGTCATGTGCGCCCGCTTGCTGCATTATGCGCCTCGCGCCGAGCGGGGCCGCGTCGAGCAAGTCTGCGAAGGCGCCTTCGACGCCGTGCAGCGCGGCTACGACCGTGGCTTGCGTTGGGTGCTCGACCATCAGCGTCTCGCCCTGGCCGCGACCATCGCCCTCGCCGTCCTGTCCGGCTGGCTGTACGCGGTCATCCCCAAGGGCCTGTTTCCCCAGCAGGACACAGGCTTTGTCTTCGTCACGGTCGAAGGCCGCCAGGACATCTCCTACACGGCGATGGTGGAGCGGCAAGAGGACGTGGCGGCCGTGTTCCTGCGCGATCCGGCCGTGCAGAATGTCATCGCCTTCGCCGGTACCGGACCGATCGTGTCGTCCGAAAACCTTGCGCGCTTGTTCGTGCAGCTCAAGGACTACTCGAAGCGCGACGTCTCCGCCCAGCAGTTCATCCAGCGCATTCGCCCAGAGGTGGCGAAGGTCCGCGACGTCAACGTCTATCTCCAGGCAAGCCAGGACCTCACTTTCGGCGGCCGGCTGAGCCGCACGCAGTACCAGTACACCTTGACGTCGATCGACACCGCCGAGCTCAATCGCTGGGCGCCGGTCCTCGACCAGCGCATGCGCGGCCTGCCGATGCTGCAGGACAATGCGACCGACCAGCAGATCGCCTCGCGTCATGTCACCGTCGAGGTCGACCGTGACATCGCCTCTCGTCTGGGCATATCGCTGTCGGCGATCGACCAGACGCTCTACGACACGTTCGGCGAACGCCAGGTGGCGACGATCTACAGCGCGGCCACGCAGTACAAGGTGCTGCTGGAATCGACCGATCACTTCGAGAAGGGGCCGGACGCGCTCTCCCGCCTCTACGTTTCCGGCGCCAATGGCGTGCAGGTGCCGCTGAGCACGGTGGCGCGCTTCACCGACACGGTGGCTCCGCTCACCATCAACCATCAGGGCCAGTTCCCCTCCGTGACCCTGTCCTTCAACCTCGCGCCCGGAGCAGCGCTCAGCGATGCGGTCGCCGCCGTCAACCAGTTGCGCCAGGAGCTCGACGTCCCGTCGACGGTCCAGGGATCATTCCAGGGGATCGCCCAGATCTTCGAGAAGTCGCTGAAGTCGACGCCGATCCTGATTCTCGCGGCGATCTTCACCGTCTACATCGTGCTGGGGATGCTCTGCGAGAGCTACATTCATCCCATCACCATCCTCTCGGCCCTGCCGTCGGCCGGTGTCGGTGCGCTGCTGGCGCTGATGCTGTTCGGTTACAATCTCAGCATCATCGCGCTGATCGGCATCATCCTGCTGATCGGCATCGTCAAGAAGAACGCCATCATGATGATCGACTTCGCGCTCAAGGCCGAGCGCGAGCAGGGCATGAGCCCGCGCGAGGCGATCCACCAGGCCTGCCTGATGCGCTTCCGCCCGATCATGATGACGACCTTCGCAGCCCTCGGCGGCGGCCTTCCGCTGGCGCTGAGCCAAGGTGTCGGTGCCGAACTGCGTCATCCGCTCGGTGTGTCGATCGTGGGCGGTCTTTTGGTCTCTCAGTGGCTCACGCTCTACACGACGCCGGTGATCTATCTCTATCTCGGCCGCCTGGCGCAGTGGCTGACCGCGCAACGCAGGCAACGCACAATCGCAGCCAACCAGTAAGCAGCGTGTAAGCGAACCTGCGCGACGATGCCGATCTGCAGCACACGTGACGCGCTCACGAAATGGTGCGTCATCGTCTGCGGCAATTCAGCATCCCGCGAGGCACGGCTGTCGATCCGCCACGTATAGCCATGTAGTCGCCACAAAAGCGGATGCACTTTGGGTAGTGTCCGTCGATGGAGCTTGCCGCGTATGAACAAAGGCATCTGGTCCAAAGTTGGAGCGGTCGGCCTGATGGCTGGCCTTGTCGTCGCGGGCTGGTTCATCGTCACTGAGATGGGGAGAGACCGGGCGCGCGCCGCGGCGTCGACGCAAGTGCCTCCTGTTCCCGTCGTCACGGACATCGCCGTCACCAAGGACATGCCAGTGATGGTGCGCGGCATCGGCACGGTCCAGGCATACGAGGCAGTCGCTGTGAAGACCCGCGTCGACGGCCAGATCGTCAAGGTCGCCTTTACCGAAGGTCAGTTCGTCAAGGCGGGCGACCTGCTTTTCCAGATCGATCCTGCGCCGTTGCAGGCAGTGCTCGATCACGCCAACGCCGCCAAGCAGCGCGACGAAGCACAGCTTGCCGGTGCCAAACTGGATCTTGAACGTTACGGCAAGCTGATCGGCTCGGGGTACCAATCGCGCCAGAGCTTCGACCAGCAGCACGCCACTGTCGATGCATTGACGGCAACGGTCGCGCTCGACCAGGCGACGATCGATACCGCCAAGGTCAATCTCGCCTTTACCGATATCCGCGCGCCGATCGACGGGCGGACCGGCCAACGCCTGGTCGATGTCGGTAACGTGCTGCAGGCGAACCAGGCGGTGCCGCTGGTCAACATCACCCGCATCAAGCCGATCTTCGTGAATTTCACGGTGCCGCAGGACGTCGCCGACCCGATCCGGCACGCCCAGGCCGCGGCTCCCCTGACGGTGATTGCCTTTGCCGCCGACGACAAGACGAAGCTGTCGCAGGGCAAGCTCACCCTGATCGACAATCAGATCGACGCCGCGACGGGAACGTTGCGCCTCAAGGCCACGTTCGATAACGCCGACGAACGGCTGTGGCCGGGCGAATTCGTCAATGTGCGGCTTGTGACCGACGTGCGCGTCGGCGCCGTCACCGTTCCCGAGCGTGCGATCATGCAGGGCCCGGAAGGCTACTACGCTTACACGGTGAACCCGGACAACACCGTGCAACGGCACCCCATCGAGATCGCCAGCATGCAGGACGGCCTCGCCGTCGTCGCCCACGGCCTTGCCAACGGCGACAAGGTCGTGGTCGACGGCCAGTACCGGCTTTCCGAGGGATCCAGCGTCAAGATCGACACCGCGTCTCCCGCCGGACAGTCAGCAGCCGCGGGCAAAGCCGGCTGAACGGCGCGTACCATGAACATCTCCGAGACCTTCATCCGCCGGCCGATCGCCACCTCGCTGATGATGCTGGGACTGCTGGTGTTCGGTGCCGCGACCTACAATCTGCTGCCCGTCGCGGCGCTGCCCAACGTCGACTTCCCGACCATCACCGTGTCGGCGACCCTGCCCGGCGCCAGCCCGGAGACCATGGCCTCCTCGGTCGCCACGCCGCTCGAGCAGCAGTTCGCCGCCATCCCGGGTCTCGCCTCGATGAACTCGACGAGCGGCCTCGGCACGACCTCGATCGCGCTGCAGTTCGATCTCGGCCGCAGCATCGACGGCGCGGCGACCGACGTGCAGACGGCGATCAATGCGGCGAGCGGGCTGCTGCCGAAGGACCTGCCCAACCCGCCGACCTACCGCAAGGTGAACCCGGCCGATCGCGCCATCCTGATCTATGCGATCTCGTCGGATGCGCTGCCGATCTACAAGGTCGACGACTACGCCTACACCATCCTGGCGCAGAAGATCTCGGCGGTCGCCGGCGTGTCCCAGGTGCTGGTGGCCGGTCAGCAGGACTTCGCCGTGCGCGCGCAGGCCAACCCCGCCGCGCTGGCTGCCCACGGCATCTCGCTCGAGGATGTGCGCGCTGCGCTGGCCAACGCCACGGTCAACCAGGCGAAAGGCAACATCGAGAACGAGCACAAGTCGATCACCATCGACACCAACGATCAGCTGTTCCATGCCGCAGGCTACCGCAACATCATCGTCGCCTACCGCAACGGCGCGCCGGTCAAGCTGCAGGACGTGGCCGACGTCGTCGACGCCACCAAGGCGCCGCGCAACGGCGCCTGGTTCAACGGCAAGCGTGGCGAGCTTCTCCTGGTCTTCCGCCAGCCCGGCGCCAACACCGTCGAGGTGGTCGACAACATCAAGGCCATGATGCCGCGGCTGCTCGCCTCGGTGCCGCCGACGATAGGCGTCGATCTGGTGTCGGATCGATCGCAGTCGATCCGCGATTCGGTGGTCGACGTCGAGTTCACCCTGTTGCTTACCATCGGCCTGGTAGTGATGGTGATCTTCATCTTCCTGCGCCACTTGTGGGCCACGATCATTCCGTCGATCACCGTGCCATTGTCGCTGGTCGGCACGTTCGGCGTCATGTACGTGCTGAGCTACAGCATCGACAATCTGAGCCTCATGGGCCTCACCATCGCCGTGGGCTTCGTCGTCGACGACGCGATCGTCATGATCGAGAACATCGTGCGCTACATCGAGGCGGGCGAGCGGCCGTTCGATGCGGCGTTGAAGGGTGCGGGACAGATCGGCTTCACCATCGTGTCGATCACGTTTTCGCTGATCGCGGTGTTCATCCCGCTCCTGTTCATGGGTGGCATCGTCGGGCGCCTGTTCCGCGAGTTCGCCGTCACCGTCACCGTGGCCGTGGTCATGTCGGCCTTCGTATCGCTCACCCTGACGCCGGTCATGTGCGCGCGCTTCCTCAAACGCCACGCCGGCCACAAGCGCGGCCGACTGGACCAGATGTGCGAGGACGCCTTCGAGGCCACCGTGCGCTTCTACGATCGCGGCCTGCAATGGGTGCTGCGCCACCAGTTCGTCACCCTGATGTCGACGATCGTGCTGATCTTCGTGACCGGCTACCTCTATGTCGTGATCCCCAAGGGCTTCTTCCCCGAGCAGGATACCGGCTTCATCTTCGCCCAGGCCGAGGCGCGACAGGATATCTCCTTCGCCGCCATGGCCGACCTCCAGAACCGGCTTTCGGCGATCGTCCAGAAGGATCCGGCTGTGTCGGGCGTGGTGGGCTTCGTCGGCTCCACCGGCGGCAATTCGTCGGAGAACACCGCGCGCATGTTCATCCAGCTGAAGCCGTTCGGTGAGCGCTCCGCGTCGGCCCAGCAGATCATCCAGCGGCTGCGGCCCAAGGTGGCCGAGGTGCCGGGCGTGAGGTTCTTCATGCAGGCCGGCCAGGACATCAATGTCGGCGGCAGGCTCAGCAAGACCGAGTTCCAGTACACGCTCACCTCGACCGACAGCGAGGAGCTGAACCACTGGGCGCCGATCATCGAGCAGGCCATGGCCAAGCTGCCCGGACTGCAGGATGTGACGTCGGACCAGCAGATCGCCTCGCCACACCTTTCCATCGACATCGACCGCGACAGCGCCTCGCGGCTTGGCCTGTCACTCGCCCAGATCGATCAGACGCTGTACGACGCCTTCGGCCAACGCCAGGTGGCGACGATCTATGCGTCGAGCACCCAATATAAGGTCGTGCTGGAGGTGTTGCCGTCGTTCCAGGCCGATCCGGCGGCGCTGTCGCGCATCTACGTCACCGGCGTGAACGGTGCGCAGGTGCCGATCAGCACCGTGGCGAAATTCAGCAACAAGATCGCGCCGCTCACCATCAACCACCAGGGCCAGTTCCCGGCAGTGACCATTTCGTTCAACCTGGCGCCCGGCACGGCGCTCGGCGAGGCGGTGGAGCGCATCCAGCAGGTCCAGACCGAGCTCAAGACACCGATCACGCTCGACGGCTCCTTCCAGGGCACGGCCCAGGTTTTCCAGTCGTCACTCAGCTCCACGCCATTGCTGATCGCGGCCGCCATCCTCGCCGTCTACATCGTCCTGGGCATGCTCTATGAGTCGTATGTCCATCCCATCACGATCCTCTCGGCCCTGCCCTCGGCCGGTGTCGGCGCGCTCCTGATGCTGATGCTCTTCCACTACGACCTCAGCGTCATCGCCCTGATCGGCATCATCCTGCTGATCGGCATCGTCAAGAAGAACGCCATCATGATGATCGACTTCGCCCTCGAGGCCGAGCGCGAACAGGGCAAGAGCCCGTTGCAAGCCATCCACGAGGCCTGCCTGCTGCGCTTCCGCCCGATCATGATGACCACCTTCGCCGCGATCGGCGGCGGCCTGCCCTTGGCCATCGGCCAGGGCGCGGGCTCCGAGCTGCGCCGGCCGCTCGGCATCGCCATCGTCGGCGGCCTGATCGTGTCGCAGTGGCTGACGCTCTACACCACGCCGGTCATCTACCTGTATCTCGATCGCTTCCAGCACTGGCTCGCCGGCAAGCGCCGCCGTCCGACCGGACAGATCCCGGCCGCCATACCGCCCGCGATGCCTGCCGCCGAAGCCGGCACGCACGCCGCCGACTAGCCGCCATGTCCGGTCAACACGAGGAAGACGAATATCTCGACCAGGACGAAGCCGAACGCGACGACGCTGGCCGCCGCAACAGCCTGATCGCGCTCGTCGTGCTGGCGGTGCTGGTCGTCACCGGCCTCGTGCTGGTGGACCGGCTGTCGTCGGTATCGGCGCTGCAGGATTGCCTGATGAGCCACGCCACCAATTGCGCGACCGTCAGTCCGCCGCCTTCGGCTGCGCCCGCGGTTCAGAGCGGCGCTTCCACCACTCGCTGAACTCGCCGACGACCCCCTTGCGGAAGGCCATGACGATCACCACGAAGATCAGGCCCTGGATCACCAGCACGAACTCGCCAGTCGCGGCGAGGTAGTTCTGCATGGTGATGATGATGAAGGCGCCGATCACCGGGCCGATGATGGTGCCGAGACCGCCGACCAGGGCCATCAGCACGACCTCGCCCGACATCGCCGCGCTGACATCGGTCAGCGTGGCGAACTGCAGCACCATCGCCTTGGTGGCACCGGCCAGGCCCGCCAGCGCCGCCGAGAGCACGAAGGCCAGCAGCTTGTAGCGGTCGGCCTCGTAGCCCAGCGACAGGGCGCGCTGCTCGTTGTCGCGGATCGCCTTCAGCACCTGCCCGAACGGCGAATGGATGAAGCGGTAGATGGCGCCGTAGCCGAACAGGAAGATCGCCAGCACGACGTAGTAGAGGACCCGATCGTCCTTGGTCGGGATCAGGCCACCGAGCAGCGGTTTGCGCACGATGCCCTGCAGGCCGTCCTCGCCGTGGGTGAACGGCGCCTGGATGCAGAAGAAGTAGACCATCTGCGCGAAGGCAAGCGTGATCATGGCGAAGTAGATGCCCTGCCGGCGGATCGCCAGCGCGCCGGTGACCAGCCCCAGCAGTGCCGCACCGCCGACACCCGCCAGCAGGCCGAGCTCCGGCGGCATGTCCCAGGCCTTCACGACATGGCCGTAGAAGTAGCCCGCCATGCCGAAGAACATGGCGTGGCCGAAGCTCATCAGGCCGGCATAGCCCAGCAGCAGGTTGAAGGCGCAGGCGAACAGCGCAAAGCACAGCGCCGTCATCAGGAACACCGGATAGGCGAACCACGGGGCCGCCAGCGCCAATACCGCGACGGCGACGGCGACGATCATGCGTTGGCTGGGCGACATCATTTGGCCCGCCATCACTTGGTTTGGCCGAACAGGCCGGCCGGCTTGATCAGCAGCACCAGCGCCATGACCACGAAGATCACGGTGTTGGAGGCCGGCGGATAGAACACCTTGGTCAGGCCCTCGATCAGCCCGAGGCCGAAGCCGGTGACGATCGAGCCCATGATCGAGCCCATGCCGCCGATCACCACGACGGCGAACACCACCAGCACCAGGTTGGTACCCATCAGGGCCGAGACCTGCTGGATGGGCGCCGCCAGCACGCCGGCCAACGCCGCGAGGCCGACGCCCAGGCCGTAGGTAAGCGTGATCAGGCGCGGCACGTTGATGCCGAAGGCGCGCACCAGGGTCGGATTCTCGGTCGCCGCGCGCAGGTAGGCGCCGAGCTTGGTGCGCTCGATGCCGTACCAGGTGGCGAGGCAGATCACGAGCGCCGCCAGCACGACGAAGCCGCGATAGGTCGGCAGGAACATGAAGCCGAGATTGTAGCCGCCCGGGATCGGGTTGGGATAAGGCGCGCCGGACGACCCCCACTTCCACTGGAACAGGCCCTCGATCACCAGGGCGAGGCCGAAGGTCAGCAGGAAGCCGTAGAGATGGTCGAGATGGTAGATGCGCTTCAGCAGCAACCGCTCCAGCACGACGCCGAACAGGCCGACGATGATCGGCGCCAACACCAGCGACACCCAGAACGGGATGTCGAGGATGCCGAGCAGCAGCCAGGCGGCGAAGGCGCCCATCATGTACTGCGCGCCGTGCGTGAAGTTGATCACGTTCAGCATGCCGAAGATCACGGCCAGGCCCAGGCTCAGCATGGCGTAGAAGGCGCCGTTGATCAGGCCGAGCAGGAGCTGGCCGAACAGGGCTTGGGGTGGGATTCCGATGAGCTCGAACATGGCGTTACACCCCCAGATACGCCTGCAGCTTGCCGATGTTCTGCTTCACGTCGCCCGCCGTCATGATGTCGACGACGTGGCCGTCCTCCATGATGTAATGGCGGTCGGCCACGGCGGCGGCGAAATGGAAGTTCTGCTCGACCAGCAGGATGGTGAAGCCGCGGCCCTTGAGCTGGCGGATGATCTCGCCGATGCGCTGGACGATCACCGGCGCCAGGCCCTCGGTCGGCTCGTCCAGCAGCAGGAGATTGGCGCCGGTGCGCAGGATGCGGCCGATCGCCAGCATCTGCTGCTCGCCGCCCGACAGCTTGGTGCCCTGGCTGCGCCGCCGCTCCTGCAGGTTGGGGAAGAGCTGGTAGATCTCTGAAAGGCTCATGCCGCCCGGCCGCACCATCGGCGGCAGCAGGAGGTTCTCCTCGACGTTCAGGCTCGAGAAGATGCCGCGCTCCTCCGGGCAGTAGGCGAGCCCGAGCCGGGCGATGGCGTCGGACGGCTGGCCGACCGTCTCCTTGCCCTCGAAGGCCACCGAGCCGGTGCGCTTCTCGACGATGCCCATGACCGACTTCAAGGTCGTGGTCTTGCCCGCGCCGTTGCGGCCCAGAAGCGTCACCAGCTCGCCGCGGCCGATTTCGAAGCCGACGCCATGGAGAATGTGCGATTCGCCGTACCAGGCCTGCAGGCCCTGAACCTTCAGCAATGTCTCAGCCATGACCCGTCCCGACATAGGCTTCGACGACCGCAGGATCCTTGGACACCGTCGCGTAAGGGCCCTCGGCCAAGACCTCGCCGCGCGCCAGCACGGTGATGGTGTCGGAGAGGTCGGCGACGACGGACATGTTGTGCTCGACCATCAGCACGGTGCGATCGCGGGCGACGGTGCGGATCAGCGCGGCAATGCGCTTGATGTCCTCCTGCCCGAGGCCGGCCATCGGCTCGTCGAGCAGCATCATCTCGGGATCGAGCGCCAGCGTGGTGGCGATCTCCAGGGCGCGCTTGCGGCCGTAGGGCAGGTCGACGGCCTGCTGCTCGGCAAAGGCTTCGAGGCCGACCGCCGTCACCAGCTCCATCGCGCGACCGTCGAGCTGGTTCAGCACGCGTTCGCTGCGCCAGAAGAAGAAGGAATTGCCGAGTTTGCGCTGCAGAGCGACACGGACATTCTCGCGTACCGAAAGGTGCGGGAACACCGCCGAGATCTGGAAGGAGCGCGCCAGCCCCATGCGCGCGATCGCCGCAGGTGAGCTGCCCGTGATGTTGCGGCCCTTGAAGTGGATCTGGCCCGCCGTCGGCGTCAGGAAGTGCGTGAGCAGGTTGAAGCACGTCGTCTTGCCAGCACCATTCGGCCCAATCAGGGCATGAATAGTGCCGCGCCGTACGTGCAGATTGACGTTCTTAACTGCGACGAAGCCCTTGAACTCCTTCGTCAGCCCTTCCGCCTTGAGAATTACTTCTTCTTCGGCCATCCCGCCTCCCTGCGGTGTCGCGAATTAATCGAAGCTTTGCGCCGCTGTCCAGCACTGGCGCAGCTCGGACGCCGCCGCTAGATATTTCGGCGCGTTGCGGGGAGTGGAGCATTGGGAGGATTAGCGTATGAGAGTTGGTAAATCTGTTCGTTACGTAGGCACGGCCGTTGCCGTCGCCGGCCTGACTGCCTTGGGAATGGTCGCGATCGCCCAGGCCCCTGTCCAGGCACAGGCGCCGGCACCGCTCAAGATCGGTGTCATGGAAGGCTTTTCGGGCGTCTATGGCGACCTCACCGCCGGTGAGGTCGAAGCCATGCAGATGGCGGTCGAGGATGCCACCAAGGAGACAGGCGGCAAGGTGCTCGGTCGTACGGTCGAGATCCTGTCGGCCGACCATCAGACCAAGCCCGACGTCGGCGCCCAGATCGCCCGTCGCTGGTACGACGTCGACGGCGTCAAGATGATCACCGGACTCGGCACCTCCTCGGTGGCCCTGGCGGTGCGCAAGATCGCCCAGGAGAAGGGCCTCATCGACATCAACACGGGTGCGGCCTCGGCCGACCTGACCGGCCCGGCCTGCTCGGAGACCGGCGCGCACTGGGTGTACGACACCTACGCGCTGGCCCACGTGACGGGCCAGGCGATGGTGAAGGCGGGCGGCGACTCCTGGTACTTCCTCACGGCCGACTACGCGTTCGGCCATGCGCTCGAGCGCGACGTTACCGAGGTCGTGAAGGCCGCCGGCGGCAAGGTGCTGGGCAGCGTCCGCCACCCGCTCAGCACGCAGGACTTCTCGTCCTTCCTGCTGCAGGCCCAGGCCTCGAAGGCCAAGGTCATCGGCCTCGCCAACGCCGGCCAGGACACGATCAACTCGATCAAGCAGGCCGGCGAGTTCGGCATCGTCAAGGGTGGCCAGAAGCTCGCGGGCCTGCTGGTCTTCGCGACCGACGTGCAGTCGCTCACCCTGCCGGTCGCGCAGGGCCTGGTGCTGACCGAGTCGTTCTACTGGGACCTGAACGACGAGACCCGCGCCTGGACCAAGCGCTTCCGCGCCAAGAAGGACAAGCTGCCCAGCATGCTGACGGCGGGCGTCTACAGCTCGACCCTGCACTACCTGAAGGCCGTGCAAGCGGCCGGCACCGACGACGCCAAGGCAGTCATGGCCAAGATGCGCGAGATCCCGGTCAAT
>NZ_BKAJ01000068.1 GCF_007992495.1 Reyranella soli | reverse complement strand
GTGGTGCTGGGCCTGGGCATCGCGATCTGCTTCCAATGCCGAGCGAACCCGCCTTGTGGCTGGGACCGACGCTGGCCGCCGCAAGCGCACTGTCGTGGGGGCTCCTCACGCTGATGTGCTGCCCATCGAGATGATGTCAGTGAAGGTGCGCGTGTCGCTTACCAAGGGAGCGGCATCCCTGTATGTCGTGGACCGCCGGCTGGTGCTGGCGAACCTGTCGCCGCCGGCGGGACCGGCGCCGGCATCCTATTTCCACTGCGCTGCGTCGTACCAGTAGTTCGATGCCGGGGGCTATGTGCTGGTGATGGCGGCGATGGGCTGCGACTGCGGGGCGGCGTGATTGCGCAAAGAAATCGCACAAGCTTATGCCGCTTCCTCGGGAACATTACTTGCCATCGCCGCTGATAGCGTAAGCAGTGGCTTGATGTATTTTGATGGATCAAGTGCCGTAGCCATCGCGCGTCGATGGACTGATTTTCAGCGCTATTGTGTCCCCGGGGTGTCCCCGAAACACAGGCCCGATCGGTTCTCTATCCAAAAATTATTGATTTTGTTGGCGCTCCCTACGGGATTCGAACCCGTGTTTCAGCCTTGAGAGGGCTGGATCATGGCGACACACAAGACTGTCAATGCCTGCAATGCAGGCACCTCGTATGCGGCTTGCGCCGAAGCTAATTCAGGGTGTTTGGGGGGGCATAAATCAACCTCGGGATGCGCATTCGGACCTTGCGGTGGATAATAATCATAGTTATATTAGTACACGGGTTATTTATGCCATCCAAAGCCAGCGAGGTGGTTCATCATGCCGAAGTCTCCCCGGCGTTCGTCCGCTCAGCCAGTCAGTGATCTGGCTTTACCGGACGATGTTCCCGGTGCGTCGTATGTGACGGTTTCCACATCTTGGTCGGCATCGTCCGGCCCGGAATGGCAGGAGATCGATCCCAGCCTGCTCGAGGAACGGCGGGGCACGCTCCCGCCGTTTCCGGTCGACATCATGCCGCCAGCATGGCGTGGCTGGCTTGGCGACACCGCGACAGCGGCAGGTGCTCCCATCGATTATGCCGCGCAAGCCCTTTTCGGGGCGGTAGCCGGCCTTTGCGGTGCCGGGGCGTCTGTTCGCGTTACATCGACTTGGCAGGAGCCGCTGGTTCTCTGGCAACTCGCCGTCGGTCGCGTTTCCAGTGGACGGTCGCCGGCGACGGCTTCCGTGCGCCGCATGCTGGCGACGGTCGAGGAAGAGACGCATGCAGTCGTCGTCGACGATGCCCAAGTCCACAGGATCGACGAGGTCGCTGCGGCGAACGCCCGCGGTGGCCTGTTGTGGCGCGACGAAGCCGGCGACTGGTTCGCCTGTCTCAAGGCAGAGGACGACCGAAGGCGGCGCCTGTGGCTGCAATCCTGGTCAGCTGGCTTCGGCGCACAGGCGGCGGTCGCCGAGAGTGTGGCCGTGAGCATCCTCGGCGCCGTGCAGCCGGAGCAGTTGGGGCGACTCTTTCTGGAGGGCGAGGATCTGGCCGCGCGCTACCTCTATGCGTGGCCGCATCAGCCGCCCTTCCGCTCGATCGTCGGCAGTCCGTCGCCCGATGACGCCGAGGCGCTCAATCGACTGAGCCGGATCGCCCGCAAGGTGGGCACTATCCGCGATCCTCTGGTGCTGCTGGTCGATGAGCGGGGATTGAGCGCACTGGACGCCTTCAGGGCCAACGTCCACGCCAGCCTGCGCGAAGCCGAAGGCCTCGAGGAGGCCTGGATGGGCAAGGGGCACGGAACGGTGGTGCGGCTGGCCGGTATCCTGGAGCTATTGGAATGGTCGGCCACCGGCTCTACGAGTCCGCCGGGGCATATCGGCCGCGAGCGGATGGAAGGGGCGGTGGCGCTGTGGGAAAGCTACTTCCGGCCGCACGCGACCGCCCTGTTCATGCAAACGGCGCCCACGTCCACGGAACTTCAAGCAAGACGGGCGGCTCGTTGGCTTCGCAGCAGGGGCAAGAGACATGTCACGCGCGAGCAGGTGAGGCGGGAGGGCCTCGGCCGCACCGTCAATGCCTTCGGCGCCGATCAAGTCCTCTATCGCCTGCGCTCTGCGAACGTCGTGCGGGAAGTGCCGGACGGTTGGCGAGCCACGGGGGGCCGGCCCACCAATATGTGGGAGGTCAACCCGGCGCTAGCCCATACGGAAGGAGTGCCGGAAAGGGCGGAAAGGGCGGGAACTAGTCCGCCGCCTTCTGGTCCAGGAAAGTGAGCACCCCATCGCTGCGCTCGCCTTTGAGATAGCGGAAGGTGCCGGCGCCGGTGGCGACGAGGTCGCCTTTCTGGTCGTAGATCTCGGTCTCGGCGGCGAAGGTGCTCTGGCTGGTCGAGGGCCGCCAGGCGCCGAAGATGGTGAGCTGGTCGCCGTCGCGCGCCGCTTTGATGAACTGCGTGGTGAAGGCCAGCGTGACGGAGAGCCGCCGCGCCGTCGCCGTCTCGTTGAAGGTGCAGGCAAAGCCGCTCGCCGAATCGAGCAGGGTCATCAGCACGCCGCCGTGCAGCAGGCCGTTGGCGTTGCAGAGCTCGGGGCGGACTTTGAGCGTCATCTCGACGAAGCCCGGCCGCCAGGCCACGACCTCGTGGCCGATGAGTCCGTTGAAACCGCGAAACTCGTGGGCGGCGACCGGCCGCGCATCGGCCGGTCGTTGGATAGGCATACGCTTGGACTCCAGGAAGAGGACGCGCGCGCGCATTTCCAGTCCGATCGAACCGCAAGCGGTTCGATCGGACCGGAAATCGCTTTAGCGGCGCGCCATCGCCGACATCGGCGGGCGATGCCCGTTGCCGTTGGTCGCAGGACGCATCGCCGACGGAGCTGCCGTCGTCGACGAGGGCTGGGCGGCCATGCCGGTGCGGATGTCGCGCGCGATCTTCACCAGGCGCGGGCCCCAGTCGGCCTCGAGCCGGTCGCGGCTGATCTGGTAGATCGGCGCCGAGGCGTTGATGGCGTAGGCGGCCGTGCCGTCGGAGTTGCGCAGCGGCGCGCCGACGCCGCAGAGCTCGGGCAGCCACTCGCCCCAGGTGACGCAGAAGCCGCGATCGGCCAGCTCCTTGAACGAGCGCTCGAGGCCGGTCTTCACCTTGGTCCAGTCATCGCGCCAGCGGCGGCGGATGGCGTCGATCTGCTTGTTGCGGTCGACGTCGGGCAGCGAGAACAGATAGGCGCGGCCCATCGCCGTGCTGGCCATCGGGACGCGCGTGCCGACATCGTGGGTGATCGCCACGACCGACGGGCCACGGCAGGCTTCGAGATAGATCATCGAATGACGGTCGCGGCCGCCCAGCGCCGTCGAAGCGTTGAGCGAATGCGCGAGCTGCTCGAGCGGCTGACGCGAGGCGCGGCGCACATCCATGCTGGAGATCGCGGCGTAACCCAGCGCCAGCACCGAGGCGCCGAGCTCATACTTGCGGAAACGGCGGATGTAGTTGAGGTAGCCGAGCTCCGTCAGCGTATGGGTGAGGCGGGCCACGGTCGGCTTCGGCAGGCCGGTGCGGTGGGCGATCTCCTGGTTGCCCAGCATGCCTTCGCCGGCATGGAAGGCGCGCAGGATGTCGAGACCGCGGGCGAGGGCGGTGACGAACTGGCGGTCCTTGCCGCTGCCGCCTTCGGCGAGACCGTTCTCAACTGAGCTTTCGAAGGCTGCCGTTCGCGTGACGAGATGACTGACGTTGCCCATGGGCGTTTTGCTCCTATGAATGGCCGTTTATTTCGTTGCGGGGCGGAACGTGCCATTGCTGTGTAACTGTCGCAATGCGCGAGCAGGGGTTTTGTCCTGCGAACGTGCAAAGCTACCATGTCACAGATGCGTGATTCGCTATCCACAGTTGAGAAAGCCCAGAAGACCGCGCGGAATGGGCATTTTCACAGCATTCTGCCGGATGTCTGGCCGTTGCAAGCGTCGGCCGTTACCATCATATGACCCCCTGCGAGGCAAAATTGGCAAAAGAACCCGTACTCCCAAAGGATATTACCGGCTTGTCGTTCGAGGACGCGCTGAAGGAGCTGGAAGGCATCGTCCAGCAGCTCGAGCGCGGCCAGGTCAAGCTCGACGAGGCGATCACGGCCTATGAGCGCGGCGCGCTGCTGAAGAAGCACTGCGAGCAGAAGCTCGCCGAGGCCAAGATGAAGGTCGAGAAGATCGTCTTCTCGGCCGACGGCTCGGTCGGCAGCCAGCCCGCCGACCTGAACTAGTTCGCGACCCATGCCACTGTCGTCGCATCGCGACTTCGAGGCCGCGCTGGCATTTGCCGCGTCGTCGACCGAACACACCATGGATCGCCTGCTGCCCCACTCTTTGGGGAATGGCGGCGACATAGACGAATCGCGCGTCTTCGAAGCGATGCGCTATTCGAGCCTGGGCGGCGGCAAGCGCCTGCGCGCCTTTTTCGTGCTTGCGGGCGCAACGTTGTTCAAGGTCGGTGCGTTACCAGCGCTTCGGACCGCAAGTGCCATCGAGTTCGTGCACGCCTATTCCCTGATCCACGATGACCTGCCGGCCATGGACGATGACGACCTCCGGCGCGGCAAGCCCTCCTGTCACAAGCAGTTCGACGAAGCCACCGCCATCCTGGCGGGGGACGCCCTGCAGGCGCTGGCCTTCGAGGTGCTGGCACACGAAGACACGCACGGCGATGCCGCGGTGCGCGCCCATCTGGTCAGCGATCTTGCCAAGGCGGCCGGCGCGCAGGGCATGGTGGGTGGACAGATGCTCGATCTCCTTGCCGAGACCCGGCCCGACCTCTCGATCGGCGCCATCACGCGCCTGCAGCGCCTGAAGACCGGCGCGCTGATCTCCTTTTCCTGCACGGCCGGGGCGATCCTGGGCAAGGCCAGCGATGCCCCGCGCGCGGCCCTGTCGGCCTATGCCCACGACCTTGGCCTCGCCTTTCAGATCGCCGACGACCTGCTCGATATCGAGGGCACCGCGGCCGAACTCGGCAAGACGCCGGGCAAGGACGCGACAGCGGGCAAGGCGACCTTCGTGTCGATCCTGGGCCTCGAGCGGGCGAGGGCGCAGGCCAACCTTCTGGCGCGCCAGGCCGCCGCGCATCTAGAACCGTTCGGCGAGGCGGCAGGTTTGCTTAAGCAGGCCGCGAATTTCGTCGTGGCCCGGCGGGCATGAACCGCTGCGCGGGAGTATGATCCAGTCATGACAAGGCCGAGCACGCCGCTTCTCGATACCATCGACGTTCCCGCCGATATCCGTCGGCTGAAGGCCGATCAACTGCGCCAGTTCGCCGACGAGCTGCGCCAGGAAACGATCTCGGCCGTATCGGTCACCGGCGGCCATCTCGGCGCAGGACTGGGCGTGGTCGAGCTCACCGTGGCGCTGCACTACGTGTTCGACACGCCGCGTGACCGGCTGCTCTGGGACGTCGGCCACCAGGCCTATCCGCACAAGATCGTCACCGGCCGGCGCAGCCGCATCCGCACGCTGCGCCAGGAAGGCGGCCTGTCGGGCTTCACGCGGCGCGCCGAAAGCGAGTACGACCCGTTCGGCGCGGCGCATTCCTCGACCTCGATCTCGGCCGGCCTCGGCATGGCCGTGGCGCGCGATCTCGCCAGCGGCAGCAATCACGTCGTGGCGGTGATCGGCGACGGCGCCATGAGCGCCGGCATGGCCTACGAGGCGATGAACAACGCGGGCGCGTTGCGCAGTCGGCTGATCGTGGTGCTGAACGACAACGACATGTCGATCGCTCCGCCCGTCGGCGCGATGTCGGCGCATCTCTCGCGCCTGCTGTCGGGCCGGCCTTATGTCAGCCTGCGCAATCTCGGCCGCTCCGTCGCCGAAGCGCTGCCCAAGCCGCTCGAGATGGCGGCGCGCCGCGCCGAGGAGTTCGCGCGCGGCTTCGTGGCCGGCGGCACGCTGTTCGACGAACTGGGCTTCTACTATGTCGGCCCGGTCGACGGACACAATCTCGACCATCTGCTGCCGGTGCTGAAGAACGCGCGCGACAGCCGGCTCGACAAGCCGATCCTGGTCCATGTCGTCACCAAGAAGGGCAAGGGCTATCCGCCGGCCGAGAACAGCGCCGACAAGTACCATGGCGTGGTGAAGTTCGACGTCATCACCGGCAAGCAGTCCAAGCCAGTGGCCAACGCGCCGGCCTACCAGGCGGTGTTCGCCAAGGCGCTGATCGCCGAGGCCGAGACCGACAAGAAGATCGTCGCCATCACCGCAGCCATGCCCTCGGGCACCAGCCTCGACAAGTTCGCCGAGCGCTTTCCCGAGCGCTGCTTCGATGTCGGCATCGCCGAGCAGCATGGCGTGACCTTCGCCGCGGGCCTGGCGACCGAAGGGTTCAAGCCGTTCTGCGCCATCTATTCGACCTTCCTGCAGCGCGGCTACGACCAGGTCGTGCACGACGTCGCCATCCAGAAGCTGCCGGTGCGCTTTGCCATCGACCGAGCCGGCCTGGTCGGCGCCGACGGCGCCACGCACGCGGGCTCCTTCGACGTGGCCTATCTCGCCTGCCTGCCGGACTTCGTCGTCATGGCGGCGGCCGATGAGCTCGAATTGATGCACATGGTCGCCACGGCGGCCCACATCGACGACCGTCCCTCGGCTTTCCGCTATCCGCGCGGCGAGGGCGTCGGCGTCGAGCTGCCCGCGCGGGGCACGCCACTCGAGATCGGCAAGGGCCGCGTGCTGCGCGAAGGCAGCAAGATCGCCATCCTGAATTTCGGCACGCGTCTCGCGGAGTGCCTGGTCGCGGCCGAGGATCTCGGCGCCAAGGGGCTTAGCACCACCGTGGCCGACGCCCGCTTCGCCAAGCCGCTCGACACCGATCTGGTGCGCCGTCTGGCGCGCGAGCACGAGGTGCTGATCACGATCGAAGAAGGCTCGATCGGCGGCTTCGCCAGCCATGTGATGCAGTATCTGGCGACGGCTGGGCTGCTCGATCACGGCTTGAAGGTGCGGCCGATGATCCTGCCCGACCGCTTCATCGACCATGCCGCGCCGGCCAAGCAGTACGAACAGGCCGGCCTCGATGCCAAGGGTATCGTCGCCACCGCGCTCGCCGCGCTGGGCCAGTCGGTCGAAAGAGCGCGCGGTTAATCTTTGCCGGAAGCACGCCACGGAGTGGCGCGCTCCCGGCAAAGAAAAGGCGCGCCACTTGCGTGGCGCGCCCTCTCGCAAAAGCAGTGTTCTTACTTCGGCTGCGGCACGATGCGCAGGTAGGGCTTCGGCGCCTTCCAGCCGCCCGGGAACTTGGCCTTGGCCTGCTCGTCGGAGACGGCCGGCACGATGATGACGTCCTCGCCGTTCTTCCAGTTCACCGGCGTCGCCACCTGGTGCTTGGCCGTGAGCTGGCAGGACTCGAGAAGGCGCAGCACCTCGTCGAAGTTGCGGCCAGTGCTCATCGGATAGGTGAGCATCGCCTTGATCTTCTTGTCCGGCCCGATGATGAACACCGAGCGCACCGTGGCGTTGTCGGCGGCGGTGCGGCCTTCCGAGGTCGTGCCGGCGCCTTCGGGCAGCATATCGTAGGCGGTCGCCACCTTGAGCTCGGGATCGCCGATCATAGGGTAGGTGACCTTGTGGCCCTGGGTCTCCTCGATGTCCTTCGCCCACTTCTCGTGGTTGCCGACCGGATCGACCGACAGGCCGAGGATCTTGGTGTTGCGCTTGTCGAACTCGGGCTTCAGCCCGGCCATGTAGCCGAGTTCAGTGGTGCAGACCGGCGTAAAATCCTTCGGGTGCGAGAACAGGATCGCCCAGCCGTCGCCGATCCACTTGTGGAACTCGATCGGACCCTGGGTCGTCTCGGCCTTGAAGTCAGGCGCGGTTGAGTTGATGCGAAGTGTCATGGTGAACCCCCTCTGTTAAAAAGCTTTGTACTGGATGGGTAAATCGGACTTCCAGGGCCGATGGTCAAGCCTTGGCAGGAATCCAGCTCATGAGGCCGATGCCGCCATCAACTTCTACCGTCGTGCCCACGACATAACGACCAAATCTTTCTGACAAGACCGCGACGGCGACCTGGGCAATATCGTCCGGCGTCCCGGCACGGCCAATTGGGATTTGCGTGACCAGGTCGCCGAGATTGTCGGCGACGAAGCCGCCGCCCGGAATGGCGCCCGGCGCGATGGCATTCACGCGGATGCCGTCGGGCGCCAGGGTGCGCGCCAGTTCCTTCATCACCATGGTCATGCCGGCCTTGGAGGCGCTGTAGTGCGGCAGGTTTCGCGGCGTCTCGCGATGCTGCGAGGTGATCAGCAGGATGCGTCCCTTGATCCTGTTGTCCTTCATGTGCCGACCGAGCTCGCGCGACAGGAAGAAGCCGGTGCGCAGATTGATGTCGGTCATGGCGTCCCAGGTCGCCTCGGAAACCGAAAGCGGCGTGTCGACTTCCAATCGCCGCGGACTGGCGGAATGGACGAACAGCGAGATCGTGCCCAATTTCTTCAGCGCACCGTCGAGCAGGCCCTTCCAGCCGTTGCGCTTGCCGAGGTCGGCCGCCAGGAAGTCGATGCCGTCCTCGCCCGGAGGGGCCGCGATGTCGCTGCCCAGCACCGTGGCGCCCTCGGCCAGGAGCGCCTTGGCGATGCCGCGGCCGATGCCGCCGGCGCAGCCTGTGACCAGGGCACGTTCGCCCTCCAGAAGCTTCGTGCTCATGCTAAGTGTTTCTTCCCTCGAGTTATGGAGTGAGCCCATGGACCGGACGCGGCCGACGCTCAATCAGCTGAACATTGTAAGCGGCAATGTCGATGCATCCATCGCCTTCTATCGCAAGCTGGGCGTCGAGATTCCCGATCCGCGGATATGGCGCACCAACACCGGTGTGCATCATGTGAGCGCCATAGAGGCGGAGTCACCGGACGCCGCCACGCTCGATCTCGACAGCACCGCCTTCGCCCAGATCTGGAACAAGGGCTGGGCCGGACGCCATGACCTCGCCGGCCGCGTGGTCGTGGGCTTCAGCGTCAGTTCGCGCGAAGAGGTCGACCGGCTCTATGGTGAGATGACTGCGGCCGGCCATCGCGGCCTGCAGGTGCCGTGGGATGCCTTCTGGGGCGCGCGCTACGCCATCGTCGAGGATCCCGACGGGATCGCGGTCGGCCTCATGAGCCCGATCTCGGCCAAGCACCGCGCTCCGCCGCCGACAGTCTGATGGCCAAGACTCGCTTGGACGTGGCGCTGGTCGAGCGCGGGCTCGCCGAGACTCGCGCCGCCGCGCAGCGCATGGTCATGGCCGGGCTGGTGTTCACCGGTGAGCGCCGGCTCGACAAGCCGGGCCACGCCGTCGCCGCCGACACGCCGATCGAGGTGCGCGGCCAGCCGCATCCTTATGTCTCGCGCGGTGGGCTGAAGCTCGAGAAGGGACTCGATCACTTCGCCATTCCCGTCGAAGGCCGCATCGCCCTCGATGTCGGCGCCTCGACTGGCGGCTTCACCGACCTGCTGCTGCAGCGCGGTGCCGCGAGGGTCTACGCCATCGACGTCGGCACCAACCAGCTCGCCTGGAAGCTGCGCAGCGATGCGCGCGTGATATCGATGGAGAAGACCAACATCCGTGAGGTCACGCGCGAACAGGTGCCCGAGCCGATCGACCTCATCGTCTGCGATGCGTCGTTCATCAGCCTCAGGACGGCTCTGCCGGCGGCCTTGGCCCTGGCGGCGCCGGGTGCTCACCTCGTGGCGCTGATCAAGCCGCAGTTCGAGGTCGGCAAGGGCAGGGTGGGGAAGGGCGGCATCGTGCGCGATCCGGCGCTGCACGAGGAAGTGTGCAAGACGATCACGGAATGGCTGGCCGCGCAGGCTGGTTGGAGCGTGTTGGGCGTCACGGACAGTCCGATCGAAGGGGCGGAGGGGAATAAGGAGTTCTTGATAGCGGCCACGTACACGCTGTCATCCCGAGCGTAGCGAGGGACCTTTCCTGTTGCCTCAAAGGCCCCTCGCTACGCTCGGGGTGACAGCGTGCGCTTTATCGGATGGCCCGACTCACCCGGAACTTGTTGTTGTCGGCCAGTGTCGCGAAGGATGTGAAGTTGGCCTTGAGAATGGGCTCATAAGGCAAACCGCGATTGGCGACCATGTAAAAGACGCCGCCCGGTCGCAGGGCGCGCGCCGCGGCGGTGATGACATTCTGGCCCAGTCCCGGCTCCGCGGCGCGGCCGGCGTGGAAAGGCGGATTGCACAGGATCGCGTCGTAGGTCGCAGGCGCCGCTTCCTGCGTGAGGTCGAGCCAGTGAAACGAGGCGCGCGCGTCGGCGATGTTGGCCTGGGCCGCTTCGATAGCGCGATGCTCTGCATCTATCAGGTCGATCTTCGCAATGCCCGGGCAGCGGCCGAGGATCTGACGTGCCAGGTAACCCCAGCCGCAACCGAAATCGGCGACATGGCCTGAAAGATCGTCGGGCAGGTGTGCGGCGAGCAGTGCCGAGCCGTCGTCGATACGATCCCAGGAGAAGATGCCGGGCTGGCTCAGCCACGAACCGTCACCGACCGGCCGCAACGAAGCGAGGTCGCGCCAGTAGTCGGGCGGGTTCTTGTCGGCGCGCGTCAGCCAGAAGACGCGGCAGTGGAACTTGGAGAGTTGGCCGTCGAGGCCGAGCGCTTTGCCGGCCTGCTTCTCCAGGCTGGCGGCGCCATCATCGTTGGAGCCCGAGCAGACGAGGGTGCCGCCCTCGGCCAGTAGCGACCAGGCGCGCGCGATGTTGGCGAAGTTCTCCTCCTTGTGCTTGGTCAGCAGGAGCTGGCCCAGCTGGTAGGCACCGCTCTCGATGCGCGGCACGACCGACCAGCCGGCCTTTTTCAGGCGCAGATACTCCGGCCGGAAGGATTGCTCGGCGTCGACGTCGCGAAAAGGACTGAGCTCGGCGCGCAGGAAGAAGGCCCGCTGCGGCTTGAGCGCCCCCGTCTCGAAGGCATGGACGAGGGCGCGCGCCGCTTGCGTCATGGCACTAGGACGGCGCGCCCCATGATCAGGCCCTTGCGCAGCTCCTGCAGCGTGGCGTCGGCTTCGTCGAGCTTGCGCTTGATGATCGGCACCGGCGTCACCTTGCCTCCAGTGACGAGGTCCATCATCTCCTTCATCTCGGCCGGGCTGCCGGTCACCGAGCCCATGATCTGGCAGCCGGTGAAGGCGAACATCGGCAGCGGCATGGAGAAGGTGCCGCCAAACAGGCCGACCACGATCAGCCGGCCGCCGCGGCCGAGTGCCCGCACGCCGAACTGGCTGGAGGCCTCGGCGCCGACGAAGTCGATGGCCGCGCCGACGCCGGTGCCACCGGTCAGCTCCATGATCTGCTTGCGGGCTTCCTTGTCGCGCGGATCCAGTGCCGCGCACGCGCCGTTCTCCAGCGCGAGCTTGCGCTTGTTCTCGTCGATGTCGGCCACGATGGGCTCGTGGCCCAGCACCGATTTCGCAAAGCGTACGCCCATCAGGCCGACGCCGCCGGCGCCGATCACCAGGATCGGCTTGCCGGCATCATGGCCAACCGCCTTCTTGACCGCGCCGAAGGCGGTGATGCCCGAGCAGGCATAGAGGCAGGCGAGTTCGACCGGCAGGTTGCCGTAGGGGTAGAGGTATTTCGCATGCGGCACGAGGACATGATCGGCGTAGCCGCCGTCCTTGTTGACGCCCAGCGCCCTCGGCGTCGGGCAGAGGTGCTCGCTGCCGCTGGTGCAGTACCAGCACTTGCCGCAGCCGATCCAGGGGTAGACCACGGCGTTGTCGCCAACCTTGGCGCCCTTGGACTCCGGCCCGACGGCGACGACCTCGCCTACGATCTCGTGGCCCATGGTGCGCGGCGGCGCCATGGTCTTTTCCGTCGAGTACTTGTTGCCGCCGCCCATGTCGAAATAGCCTTCCCACAGATGGACGTCGCTGTGGCAGACGCCGGCGGCCGTGATGCGCACCAGCACCTCGGTGCCCTGCGGGGCCGGGTTGGCCTCCTCGACCTTCTGTAGTGGCTGTCCGAATTCGACGACCTTGTAGCTCTTCATGGGCTGCTCCCGGGTTTGTAGCGCGAGCATAGAGCATGCCGTAAATTTTTGTGCTAGTAGTTCGACAAAGAGATTGTTGGGAGGGCAAACAAATGCGCAGGCGTGAACTTTTGATTGCGGCGGCAGTCTGCACGATCTCTTCCGCCGCCTTCGCCCAGGACACGGTGAAGATCGGCCTGATCCTGCCGATGACCGGCCAGCAGGCCTCGACCGGCAAGCAGATCGACGCCGCCGTGAAGCTCTATATGGCGCAGAACGGAACGAGCGTCGCCGGCAAGAAGATCGAGGTCATCCTCAAGGACGATACCAGCGTGCCCGACGTCACCAAGCGGCTGGCGCAGGAACTGGTCGTCAACGACAAGGTCGCGATCCTCGCGGGCTTCGGCATCACGCCGTCGGCCATGGCGACCGCGCCGATCGCCACCCAGGCGAAGGTGCCGGAAGTGGTGATGGCGGCCGGCACCTCGTCGATCACCGAGGCCTCGCCCTTCATCGTGCGCACCAGCTTCACCTTGGCGCAGTCGGCGGTGCCGATGGCGGAGTGGGCGGTCAAGAACGGCATCAAGAAGGTCGTGACTATGGTCAGCGACTACGGTCCCGGCATCGACGCCGAGAAGTCGTTCAGCGACAAGTTCAAGGCCGACGGCGGCACCATCGTCGAGAACCTGCGCGTTCCGCTGCGCAGCCCCGACTTCGCACCGGTCCTGCAGAAGGCGGCCGACGCCAAGGCGGACGCGCTGTTCGTTTTCGTGCCGTCGGGCTCGGGCGCGCAGTTCGTGAAACAGTTCGTCGAGCGCGGCCTCGACAAGTCGGGCATGAAGCTGATCGCCACCGGCGACGTCACCGACGACGACCAGCTGAACGGCATGGGCGACGTGGTGGTGGGCGTGATCAACGCGCACAACTACTCGGCCAACCACGACAGCGCCTTGAACAAGACCTATGTCGAGGCCTTCAAGAAGGCCAACAATGGCCTGCGCCCGAATTTCATGTCGGTCGGCGGCTACGACGGCATGGCGCTGATCTACGGCGCGCTGAAGAAGACCAACGGCGCGGCCGACGGCGAGAAGCTTGTGGCCGCCATGAAGGGCATGGCCTGGGAGAGCCCGCGCGGCCCGATCTCGATCGATACCGACACGCGCGACATCATCCAGAACATCTACATCCGCAAGGTCGATAAGGTCGGCGGCGAACTCTACAACGTCGAGTTCGCGACGATTCCGAACGTGAAGGATCCGGTGAAGGCGGCGAAGAAATAGTCGCACGGCGTTGATGAGCGACAACTGTCATCCCGAGGCCGAAGGCCGAGGGACCTTTCAGGCAACAGGAAAGGTCCCTCGCTGCGCTCGGGATGACAGGGTGCGCGTGCGAAAGTAGCCCCATGGCAACCATCCTCTTCGACGGTGTGGCCTACGGCATGCTGTTGTTCGTGCTGGCCTGCGGGCTCGCCGTGACGCTGGGGCTGATGAACTTCGTCAACCTGGCGCATGGCGCGTTCGCGATGGCGGGCGGCTATGTCACCGTGCTGCTGATGGATCACGCAGGTTGGCCGTTCCTCGCCTGCCTGCCTGTGGCCTTCCTCGTCGCGGCGGCGATCGGGCTGGTGCTCGAGCGCACGCTCTACCGCCACATGTACGGCCGCTCGCATCTCGACCAGGTGCTGTTCTCGATCGGCCTGGTGTTCATGGCGGTCGCCATCACCGATTTCCTGATGGGTTCCAGCCAGCGCAATATCAGGCTGCCCGAATGGCTGCAGGGCCGTCGCGAGATTTTAGGCGTCAACGTCGGCATCTATCGCTCGTTCCTGATCGTGGTGTGCGGCGCGCTGGCGGTCGGCCTGCAGGCCGGCCTGCTGCGTACCCGCTTCGGTAGCCGCCTGCGCGCCGCCGTCGACGACGCCCGCGTGGCGCGCGGGCTCGGCATCCCGGTCAGCCTCGTCTTCGCCACGACCTTCGCCGTCGGCTCGGGGCTTGCAGGCCTCGGCGGTGCGCTCGGCGTCGAGCTTTTGGGCCTCGATCCCTATTTCCCCCTGAAGTTCATGATCTACTTCCTGATCGTGGTCACCGTCGGCGGCACGTCGGGGATCATGGGGCCGTTCGTCGCCTCGATGCTGCTGGGCGTCGCCGACGTGGCAGGCAAGTACTACCTCTCCTCGGCGCTGGGCGGTTTCGTCATTTATGTCGTGCTGATCATCGTGCTGGTGTTGAGGCCGAACGGCCTGTTTGCGAGAGCACGATGAGCGCCCCGGGGAGCGCCCCGGGGAGCGCATCGCAGGGACTGGCAAGACGCTCCCGCTGGCGAGTTGCCGAGATCATCTTCTGGCTGCTCGCCTTCGCGGCGGTGCTCCTGCCACCGGGCAAGCACCTGCTGCTGAACGAGGTGGCGATCCTCGCCCTGTTCGCGCTCTCGCTCGACCTGATCCTGGGCTATGCCGGCATCATCTCGCTGGGTCACGCCGCCTTCTTCGGCACCGGCGCCTATGCTGCGGGTCTTCTGTGCAAACTGGTCACCCCGGATCCGCTCGTCGGCATGGCCGTTGCCATCGTCGCTGCAGCCTTCATGGGTTTCGTCACCAGCTTCCTGGTGCTGCGCGGCACTGATCTCACGCGCCTCATGGTGACGCTCGGCGTGGCGCTGGTGCTGCACGAGGTCGCCAATGCGCTGCCGCAGTGGACCGGCGGTGCCGACGGGCTGCAAGGCATGGCGGTCGGGCCGCTGCTCGGTCACTTCGACTTCGATCTCTACGGTCGCACGCATACGCCTACAGCCTGACGACGCTGTTCGTGCTGTTCCTGCTGGCGCGACGCATCGTCTATTCGCCGTTCGGCCTGTCGCTCATGGCGATCCGGCGCAACACGTTGCGCGCCTCGGCGCTGGGCGTGCCGGTCAATCGCCGGCTGGTCGCCATCTACACCCTGGCGGCCGCCTATGCCGGCGCGGCGGGTGCCTTGCTGGCGCAGACCACGGCCTACGTCTCGCTGGAAGTGCTGGAGTTCCAGCGCTCGGCCGACGTGCTTTTGGCGCTGATCATCGGCGGTGCCGGCTGGCTCTACGGCGGCATCGCCGGCGCTGTCATCTTCAAGATTCTGCAGGACACGCTGTCGTCGAACGCGCCGCAGTTCTGGATGTTCTGGATGGGCCTGTTCCTGGTCGTGCTGGCGCTGGTCGGCCGCGAGCGCCTGGGCCAGGGCTTCGGCGGCGGCGTGCGTCTGCTGCTGGCGCGCGTGAGGCGATGATGGCCGCCGCCCTCGAAACCCACGGCCTGGTAAAGCGCTTCGGCGGCATCGTGCCGACCAAGGACGTGACCTTCCGCCTGGAGCAGGGCGCGCGCCACGCCCTGATCGGCCCCAACGGTGCCGGCAAGACCACCTTCGTCAACCTGCTGACCGGCGTGCTGGCGCCGTCGTCCGGTCGTGTCGTGATGGAGGGCGAGGATATCACGCGGTTGAAGCCCGAGGCGCGCGTGCGCCGCGGCCTCGTGCGCACCTTCCAGATCAACCAGCTCTTCGGCGATCTCACGCCGCTCGAGACCCTGGCCCTGGCGGTGGGCGAGCGCCGGCGGCTGGGACGTGAGTGGCGCCGCCGCGTCGGCGCGGACGACGCAGTGAGCACGGAGATCATGCAGGTCGCCGAGCGCTTCGACCTTTTAGACGTGCTCGAGCGGCGCACCGACACCTTGCCCTACGGAAAGCAGCGCCTGCTCGAGATCGCCGCGGCCTTCGCCTGCGCGCCCAAGGTGCTGCTGCTCGACGAGCCGGCCGCCGGCGTGCCCGAGGCCGAGCGGCGCGGCATCCTGAACGCGATCGCCGCGCTGCCCGACGATGTTTCCGTCCTGCTGATCGAGCACGACATGGACCTGGTGTTCAGCTTCGCGCGGCGCATCTCGGTGTTGGTCGACGGTGCGTTGCTGGTCGAAGGCGAGCCGTCGGCGATCGCCGCCGATCCGCGCGTGCGCGCCGTCTATCTCGGCGAGAACCGCGATGGCTGACCTGCTCTCCGTCGAGAATCTGTCGGCCGGCTACGGCCGCGCCGTGGTGCTGTCCGACGTGGCGTTCCGCCTGGGCGAGGGCGAGGCGCTGGCGGTGCTGGGCCGCAACGGCGTCGGCAAGACGACGCTGCTGGACACGCTGGTCGGCGTGACGCGCCGCTTCACCGGCTCGATCGCGCTCGGTGGCCGCGAGGTCGGCACGCTGGCGCCCGAGACCCGCGCGGGGCTGGGCGTCGGCTGGGTGCCGCAGGAGCGCAACATCTTCCGCTCGCTCAGCGTGCAGGAGAACCTCACCGCCGTCGCGAGACCCGGACCGTGGACGCTCGACCGCGTGTTCAGGCTCTTTCCGCGGCTGAAGGAGCGGCGACAGCAGTCCGGCGCCTCGCTGTCGGGCGGCGAGCAGCAGATGCTGGCGATCGGCCGCGCACTCGCGACCAATCCGCGACTGCTGCTGCTCGACGAGCCGACCGAAGGACTGGCGCCGATCATCGTGCAGGAACTGCTCGCGGCACTGACGCGGCTGCTTCGCGAGGAGAAGCTCGCGGCCATCATTGTCGAGCAGCATGCACAGAAGATCCTGCCCATCACCGATCGCGCATTGATCCTGGAGCGCGGCCGCATCGTGCATCAGAGCGACAGCGCCGCGTTGCTGGCGGATCCCATGCCGCTCGAACGGTTCCTGGGAGTCACCGGCCGGTAACGATCTTCGAAAGTTTCGAAACTTTCGAAAATAGCGTTTACAGCGGCCTGGCGTTGTCCCAACATCCGGACAACGGCGCACGACACAACGACGCGCCAGGGTGTGGAGGAAACAAATGAATGACCGGATGGGTGCGTGGCGCCGTCGCCACGTGTTGGGGGGATTCATCGGCCTGGCGGCACTCGGTGCGCCGGCGATTTTGCGGGCGGCGCCCTCGGGCCAGCCGGTGAAGGTTGGCGGCACGCTGTCGCTGACGGGCTTCCTCGCCCAGACCGCGGTGATCCACAAGATCGCGGCCGAGATCATGATCGAGGACATCAACAGCCGGAACGGCTTTTTGGGCCGGCCCGTCGAATACGTGTTGCTCGACGACCAGTCCAAGCCCGACGTCGCGCGCAGCCTCTATGAGAAGCTCATAACCGTCGACAAGGTCGACCTGATCATGGGGCCCTACGCGACCGCGCCGATCCTCGCGGCGATGGGCGTGGCCCAGCGCTACGGCAAGGTGATGATCCAGAGCAGCATGGGCATTCCCAACCTGCAGACCTATGACATGGCGTTCCCCGCGACGCCGTTTGGCCCGGAGCCGGACAAGACCTATCCCAACGTGATCCTGGATGCGATGGCGAGCCTGCCGACGCCGCCCAAGAGCATGGTGATCGTCACCAGCAAGTTTCCCTCGGCGCAGTTCATGGCCAAGGGCATGCGCATCGAGGCCGAGAAGCGCGGCGTGAAGGTGCCGCTCTATCTTGAATACGAGGCGGGCAATCGCGACTTCGGCGCCATCGCTGCGCGCGTGAAGGAGGCCAACGCCGACTTCCTGTGGGTGGGCTCGCTGGGTCTTGAGAGCAACCAGCTCCTCGAGGCGTTGCGCAAGCTCGATTACACGCCCAAGACAAGCTTCCATCTCTATCCGGCGCCGGGTCCGCTGGCGCTGTCGCCCGACGGCAACCTCGTTTGGTGCTCGACCTTCCTCGAGCCCGACGAGCCGTTCATGAGCCGGCCCGGCATGAAGAAGATCGCCGAGCTCTACAAGGAGCGCGCCACCAAGGCGAACCTGCCGTATGCCATCATCGATGCCCAGGCCGCCGGCATGGTCGCGGCCTGGCAGATCCTCGAGGCGGGCGTGAACGGCGCCAAGACCCTGGAGGACAAGCAGATCGCCGCGTGGCTGAAGAAGAACGTGGTGACCACGGTCTACGGCCCGACCAAGTTCGACGGCCTCTACAATCACGGCGAACCGGCACAGCTCATCCGCCAGGTGCAGGACAAGCAGTGGAAGGTCGTCTGGCCGAAGCAGTTCGTGGCGCCTGGAGTGAAGCTGATCCCGACTTGATGCCCTTCTTTTCGTCCGCCCTCTCTTCTTCCTCCCCCGTCATACGGGGGAGGGTAGGGAGGGGGAGAGCCCCAGTCGCGATGTGTGCCGATTTCAGATCATGACGTCTTCTTCTCGAAATCTCCTGGAGGCTTTCCCCCTCCTGTATCCTCCCCCGTATGACGGGGGAGGAGCTATGAGAGAGCGCGCGTAGTGCCCTCAGCCACACTCCTCGGCCAGGCTCTCATCTCTGGAGTGCTCGCCGGCGGCATGTATGGCCTGCTGGCGCTGGGCCTCAGCCTGAGCTGGGGCCTGTTGCGGCTGGTCAACCTCAGCCACTTCGCGCTCGCCTTTCTCGCCGCCTACCTGACCTATGAGCTCGGAACGACCTATCACGTCGCGCCGTGGTGGGCGGCGGCCATGATCGTGCCGGTGATGTTCCTGATCGGCATCGCCCAGCACTGGCTGTTCGACAAGTTCAAGGTCAACGAGCTCGCCTCGCTGCTCATCACCTTCAGCTTCGCCGTCATCCTCGAAGTCGCGATACAGCTCTACTGGACCGCCGACTACCGCCGCTTCGAGACGCACTACTCGACCATGTCGATCAAGGCGGGGCCGTTCTACATCCCCGTGCTCGAACTCGCGCTCTGCATGGTGGCGGGCGTGCTGGCCTGGGGCACCTGGCTGTGGCTGCGCAAGACCTATGTCGGCAAGGCGCTGCGCGCCGCCGCCGAGGATGCCGACATTGCCGCCGCCTACGGCGTCGACCACAAGAAGCTCGCCTACCTGCTGTCGGGCATGGGGGCGGCCTATGCCGCGATCGCCGGCACCTTTATCGCGCTGATCGCCACCCTCGCTCCGACGCAGATCTGGGCCTGGCTGGGCGTGGTGTTCGCCGTCGTCATCATCGGCCGCCTGGGCAATCCGCTGGGCGCTCTGCTGGCTGGCATGCTGATCGGCGCCAGCGAATCGATCGCCATGGCGGTCTTCGAGCCGGCCTGGGCGCCGGTCGTGTCGTTCTCGGTGCTGATCGCCATCCTTCTGTGGGATCCGGAATGGCTGTGAACGCTGCCCGCGACCTGCCGAAGGCGGTGGCGGCTATCGCCATCGTTGCCCTGGCATTTTTGCCGATGGCGAAGATGCCGGCATTCTACGAGTCCTTCATCTATCTGATCTTCTTCTGGGTCTCGCTGTCGACCAGCTGGGCGCTGCTGAGCGGTTTTGCCGGCTATTTCAGCCTGGGCCATGCCGCCTTCTTCGGCGTCGGCGTCTACGCGACCGCAGCCCTCACCACTAAGTTCGGCGTACCGTTTCTGATGACGGTGCCGATTGCGGCAGTATTGGCGGCGTTGCTGGCGGCCGGCATCGGCGCCGTGGTCTTCCGACTGCGTCGGCTCCGCGGCGAGCTGTTCGCACTGCTCACCCTCGCCGTCACCTTCGTCATCGCCACCATCATTCTCAACACGCCGATCGATGGCGGCGGCGGCGTGTTCATGAGCGCCGTGCCGCTGCCGCATCTCATGCCGACGCAGACCGGCACGATCTACATCCTGGGCTTCGCGATGTGCGTGCTGACGCTCGCCACGGCGTGGTGGGTCGCTCATTCGCGTCTCGGCTTGGGCCTGTTCGCCATCCATGACGATGAGGACGTCGCCGAGGCCAAGGGCGTGCCGACCTTCCGCTATAAGATCGCGGCCTTCGCGCTGTCGGCCGCTATCGCCGGCGCGGTCGGCGGCATCCATGCCATGTATGTCGGTTTCATCACCGTGGCCGGCACCTTCGAGCTCACCGTGGGTCTCTATGTCGTGCTGATGAGCGTGCTGGGCGGGGCGCGCCACTGGCTGGGGCCGGCGATCGGCGCCACCGCCATCACCGCCTTGCTCTACGCCTTCATCAGCGGCGGCGAGGCGATCATGGGTCGCGCCATCGTCGGCCTGATCCTGATCGCCGCCATCCTGTGGTTGCCCGATGGCGTCATTCCCGCCATTCAGGGCTGGTTGAAGCGTCGTCGAGCGGCGCCCGTGACGACGCGAGCGGAAGTGGTCCCGGTCGTCCCGACCACCGCACCGCAGATCAGCGAACGCTCGATCCTGCAGGTGAGGGGCGTGACCAAGCGCTTCGGCGGCCTGCAGGCGCTGGCCGGCGTCGATCTCGACGTGCGCGAAGGCGAGATCTTCGGCCTGGTCGGGCCCAACGGCTCGGGCAAGACGACGCTGATCAACGTCATCTCGGGCTTCTATCCGCTCACCAGTGGCACCATCACGCTCGACGGCGCCGAGATCGGCCGCGATCCCGCGCACGAGATCGCCCGCCGCGGCGTGGCGCGCACCTATCAGATCCCGCGGCCGTTCGTGAACATGACCGTGCTCGACAACGTGGCGCTCTGCGCCACCTTCGGCGGACCGGCGCGCTCCCAGGCCGAGATCCGCGACGAGGCCATGCACTGGATCGGCTTCACCGGCCTTGGCGGCAAGGAAGACGTGCTGCCGGCCGGCCTGAACCTGCACGAGCGCAAGTTCCTCGAGCTGGCACGCGCGCTCGCGGCGCGGCCCAAGCTGCTGCTGCTCGACGAGGTGCTGTCGGGCCTCAACCCGACCGAGATCGACAACGCCATCCGCCTGGTGCGCGCCATCCGCGCGCAGGGCGCCACCATCATCTTCGTCGAGCACCTGATGCGCGCCGTCGTCGAACTGTCCGACCGTGTCGCCGTGCTGAACGAGGGCAAGCTCTTCGCGTTGGGGGCGCCGCGAGAAGTCATGCGCGATCCGCGCGTCGTCAGCATCTATCTGGGCAAAGCCTATGCTGCTTGAAGCCCGCAACCTCCATGTCGGCTATGGCGACGCCACCGCCATCTGGGACGTCTCGCTCGACGTCGATGCCGGCGAGATCGTGTCGGTGATCGGCCCCAACGGCGCTGGCAAGACCACGCTGATCAACGCCATGGCGGGCCTGCTGCGCTGCCGCAAGGGCGAGCTGCGGTTCGATGGCGCCGACATGACCTGCGTGCGCGCCTACGACTATTGCGGCCACGGCATCGCGCTGGTCCCGGAGGGCCGGCGCCTGTTCGTGAAGATGTCGGTCGAGGAGAACCTCGAGCTCGGCTGCTATCTCGCGGCTGCACGCGCCCATCGCCAGGAATCGCTCGAGCGGGTCTACGGCCTGTTCCCCGTCCTGCGTGACAAGCGCCGCCAGCTGGCCGGTGAGCTGTCGGGCGGGCAGCAGCAGATGGTGGCGATCGGCCGGGCGCTGATGGCACGTCCGCGCATCGTGCTGTTCGACGAGCCCTCGCTCGGCCTGGCGCCGACCATCGTCGACGACATGTTCGACATCATCATGCGCGTGCGCCAGGACGGCGCTGCCGTGCTGCTGGTCGAGCAGAACGTCCTGAAGGCGCTCGACGTCGCCGACCGTGCCTACGTGCTGGAGCAGGGTCGCATCGTCAGTACCGGCCTGCCGGCCGACCTTCTGAAGCAGCCCCACATCCGCGAAGCCTATCTCGGCGTTTGAGGACCTCCATGGCCAAGATCCTGAAGATGCCTCTCGACATCACCGACCGCACCGCCGTCACGACCGCGCCGCAGGACGTGCGGGCAGAGGATGCCGCCACCTTCGACGTGCTGCGCCGCATGCGCGAGGACATCCTGTGCTGTGTGCTGAAGCCCGACCAGCGCCTACGCTTCGGCGAGTTGCGCCAGCGCTACGACACTTCGGTCGGCACCTTGCGCGAGGCGCTCTCGCACCTGGTGTCGGAGGGGCTGGCGCGCACCGAGGTGGGCCGCGGCTTCAGCGTCGCGCCGATCTCGCTGGCCGACTTCCTTGATCTCTCGGAGCTGCGCGTCTACCTCGAGACGCGGACTCTTGCTGACGCGATCCGCCACGGCACCGACGCGTGGGAGGCCGAGATCGTCAGCTCCTATTTCCTGCTGAACAAACTTGCGCCGCCCAAGGTGAACGATCCGGTCAGCGTCAAGCGTGAGTGGGACAAGCGGCATAAGCGCTTCCACGATTCCCTCGTAGCGACCTGCACATCGCCGTGGTCGCTGCATTTCCGCAGCGAGCTGTTCGACCAGGCGCGGCGCTACCACTGGCTGAAGGTGATTCACGCCCGATCGCGCCGCCAGAACGAGCACCTCGAGCTGCGCGACGCGGTGTTGGCGCGCGATGTCGATCTTTCCTGTGCACTGATCGAGAAGCACATCCGCACCACCGTCGAGCAGGTCGCGTCGGAAGTGCCGGGTCTCTCAATGAACACCGTACGCGTCGCCAAGCGGCGCAAGAGCTAACGGAGGGCATCATGGACACAGTACAGCGGCAGGCGAGCTACGACATCGGCGGCGTGCGCTATCCGCGGCCGTTCAAGATCCGCCGGCTCGGTCATTTCGGCTTCAACGTGCCCGATCTGGAGGCCGGTATCGATTTCTATGCGCGCCTGCTGGGCTTTCGCATCACCGATACACGGGACTTCAGCAAGATTCCCGGTCGCGAGGAGATGGCCGCCCGCATGCAGGATCCGCGCATCGTCTTCATGAGCCACAACAGCGACCATCACGCCTTCCTGCTGGCGCACAAGTCGATGGGCGCGATCTTCGGCGACGATGCCGTCTCCAAGGACGTGACGGTGAACCAGATCACCTGGCAGGTCGGCACCATGGAAGAGGTGTACGCCGCCGCCGACTATTTCAGCGAGAAGCAGGTCGAGATCCGTCGTGTCGGTCGCGACATGCCGGGCAGCAACTGGCACACCTACATCCGCGATCCCGACGGCCACACCGTCGAGCTCTATTACGGCATGGAGCAGATCGGCTGGGACGGCCGCAGCAAGCCCGAGTCGATGTACTACCGTGCCTTCCGCCAGCGTCCCGACCTGCCGCAGATCTCGGAGGAGCAGGAGATCCGCGAGGCCGTCGCCAAAGGCATCGACATTAATGCCGGCAACACCATTCGCGACCGCGGCCAGGAGGAGTACGTCGTTGCCGGCGTTCGCCTGCCGCGGCCGTTCAAGATCGTAAATATCGGGCCCATGGCATTGTTCGTGAGCGACGTGGGCGCCTCGGAGGCCTTCTATACCGAGACGATGGGCTTCGTGCGTGCCGAGGCCGTGACCTACAAGGGCCATCGCTGTGTGTTCCTGCGTAACGGCGGCGAGCATCACAGCCTGGCACTGTTCCCCAAGGCGCTGCGCGGCGAGCTTGGCCTCAATGCCGGAACCTCGGTGGCGACGATGGGCATGCAGGTCGGCAGCTATCGCCAGCTCAAGGACGCCGTGGCCTTCCTGAAGAAAAAGGGCGCGCGCTTCACCGATGCCGTGCCGGCCGAGCTCTATCCCGGCGTCGATTATGCGGCGCACGTCGTCGATCCGGCCGGGCACTGCCTGATGCTCTACTACTACATGGAGCGCGTCGGCTGGGACGGCCGGCCGCGGCCGGCGTCCGAGCGCCGCAAGGTAGGCAAGGAGTGGCCGGAGAGCCTGGAGCCGATGTCGGATACTTATGCCGATCCGGCCTTCATGGGGCCGCTGGGTTGAGGGCGGGGTCATGAACTCATGGTCTTCCGGACCGCGGGCCTCCAGGCCCGCTCATGATCATGATGCGGGCCTGGAGGCCCGCGGTCCCCTGAAGCGTAGGACGCTGATCGCCGCCGCTGCAGCGACCCTCGCCGAGCCATCGATCGTCCGCGCCCAGGCCTGGCCCGCCAACCCGATCCGCGTCATCCACGGCTACGATGCCGGCTCCAATCCCGACACCATCGCGCGCCATCTCTCGGTCCCTCTGACCGAGATCCTCGGCGTGCAGATCATGGTCGAGCCAAAGCCCGGCGCCGCCGAGCGGCTGGCGGCGAGCCAGGTCGCGCGCATGAAGCCCGACGGCAGCGTGCTCTACCTGATGACCGGCGGCCAGGCCGTGGTCTCGGCGACGGACAAGACGCTGTCCTACGACGCGCTGCGCGACTTCGACTACATCGCCATCGTCACGCGCTTTCCCTTCGTCTTCACCGTGGCGCCCGAATCGCGCTTCAAGACCGTCCAGGCCTATCTCGACGAGGCCAAGCGCCGGCCGAACGAGATCACCTACGGGACCTCGGGCATCGGCTCGACCCTGCACATGGCGATGGAGCTGCTGCTGTCGCAGACCGGCGCCAAGATGACCCACGTGCCGTACCGAGGCGGCCTGCAGGCGCCCTACAACGACCTTATTGGTGGCCGGCTCGACATGCAGGTCATCACCTTCTCCAACGCCCAGCCCATGCTGAAGACCGATAAGCTGCGCGCGCTCGCCGTCACGTCGACGGAGCGTCATCCCGGCTTTCCCAACGTTCCGACGGTAGCGGAGACTTTGGTGCCCGACTACGACATCGTATCGTGGCTCGGCTTCACCGCGCCGGCGGGACTTCCTCCCGCCTTGCGCGATCGCCTGAACGACGCGCTTCGCCAGGCGATGGCGAAGCCGGAGATCAAGGGCAAGCTCGAGGAGCTGGGCAACGACACGCGGGTCAGCACACCGAGTGAATTCCGCGCCCGCGTCGAGCAGGACATGGCCCGCTGGCGGCCGCTCGCCCATGTCGTCAACCAGTCGTAAAGTGCGCGCAGTACGAGGAACATCATGAGCAAATACGGTATCGGTCAGCCTGTCCTGCGTTTCGAGGATCCGCGCCTGCTGCGCGGCCAGGGTCGCTTCATCAACGACGTCAATCTGCATGGCCAGGCCCATGCCGTGTTCGTGCGCTCGCCGCATGCGCACGCCAAGATCAATTCGATCGACATCGAGGAGGCGAAGAAGGCACCGGGTGTTGTCGCGGTCCTGACCGGCCACGACGTCGTGGCCGACGGTCTCGGCATGCCCAAGGCCAACATGCCGCGCAAGCGGCCTGACGGTAAGCCGATGTACGCGCCGCAGCGCCCGCCGCTGGTCACCGACCGGGTGCGCTATGTCGGCGATCCGGTGGTCATGGTGGTGGCCGACACGTTGGCCGAGGCCAAGGACGCGGCCGAGCTGGTCAACATCGAGTACGATCCGCTGCCTTCGGTGACCGCGACCGAGGACACGGTGAAGCCGGGTGCGCCTGTCGTGTGGCCCGATTGCCCCGACAACATCTCCAACAACGTCGAGCGCGGCAACAAGGCCGCCACAGACGAGGCGATCAAGGGCGCGGCCAAGGTCATCAAGCGGCGCTATGTCATCACGCGCGTGCACGCTCAGTACATGGAGCCGCGGGGCACGCTTGCGACTTACGACCAAGGCGAGGATCGCCTCACCCTCTACGCCGACGTCCAGTATCCCCATCGCGTGCGCAACATGCTGGCGCAGAACGTTTTCAAGGTGCCCGAGAGCAAGATGCGGGTGATCGCCCAGGATGTCGGCGGCGGCTTCGGCACCAAGGGCTGGCAGTATGTCGAGCATCGCCTGACCCTGTGGGCGGCGCGCAAGCTGCTGCGTCCGGTGAAATGGACGTGCGAGCGCAGCGAAGCGGTGATGGCCGACGAGCACGGCCGCGACAATATCGGCGAGATCGAGCTGGCGCTGGACAAGGACAACAAGTTCGTCGCCTTGCGGCTCAACATGCTGGCCAACATCGGCGCCTATGTCGGCTCCGACCGCAACCTGCTGTCGCCGTTCGGCATGATCGGCACGGTGCTGGGCGTCTATCTGATCCCCAAGGCCTACATCAACGTCGTGGGCGTGCTTTCCAACACCAATCCGACCGCGCCCTATCGCGGCGCCGGGCGGCCGGAAGCCATCTATCTCATCGAGCGTCTGATCGACGACGCAGCGCGCGAGCTCGGCATCGATCGCATCGAGCTCAGGCGCAAGAACATGCTCCCGGAATCGGCGCTGCCCTATCAGAGTCCGGTCGGCCCGTTCTATGACTGCGGCAAGTTCGAGGAGAACCTGGACATGGCGCTGAAGCTTGCCGACGTTGCAGGCTTCGCGGGGCGCAAGGCGGAGTCGCAGAAGCGCGGCAAGCTGCGCGGGCTCGGCATCGTCAATGCCATCGAGCAGGCGGCCGGCACGGCACAGCCGGAATATGCCGAGATCCGCTTCAATCCGAGCGGCACGGCGGCGCTGCTGATGGGCACCAAGGCCCAGGGGCAGGGCCACGAGACCATGTTCAAGCAGATCCTGCACGAGCGTCTCGGCATCGACCCCAAGGATGTGCAGTACATCGACGGCGACACCGATCGCGTGGCCTTCGGCATGGGCACCAACGGCTCGCGCTCGACGGTCCTGGGCGGCTCGGCCCTGTTCATGGCTGCCGGCAAGGTGATCGAGAAGGGCAAGAGGATCGCGGGCCACCTCCTGGAGGCGGGCGAGCAGGACATCGAGTTCAAGGAGGGCAACTTCACGGTCAAGGGCACCGACAAGACCGTGCCGCTGAAGCAGGTGGCGATGGCGGCGTTCAACCCGACCAAATGGCCCAAAGGTGGCTTCGAGGGCGGGCTCTACGAAAACGCCACCTATCTCGGCCAGAAGGACACCTTCCCCAACGGCTGCCACATCTGCGAGGTCGAGGTCGATCCCGACACAGGTGAGGTCAAGCTCGACCGTTATTCTGTGGTCGACGACGTGGGCACGGTGATGAACCCCATCGGGCTGAAGGGCCAGATCCATGGCGGCGTCGCCCAGGGCGTCGGCCAGATCCTGAGCGAGCAGGTCGTGTGGGATCGCGAGAGTGGCCAGCTGCTGACCGCGAGCTTCCTCGACTACGCCATGCCGCGCGCTGACACCATGTGCAGCATGGAGATCAAGAGCAACCCGGTGCCAACGCAATACAATCCGCTGGGCGCCAAGGGCGCGGGCGAGGCGGGCACGGTCGGCGCCATGCCGGTCGTGATGAACGCCATCATGGACGCGCTGGCGCCGCTCGGCGTCAAGGATGTGGCGATGCCCGCCACGGCGCAGAACGTGTGGCGCGCCATGCAGGAGGCCAAGGGCTGATGACCCTGCGCGCCGTCCTCCTGGCGCTGCTTTTCGCCGCGACGGCGCTGCCGGCGCGGGCTGCGGAGTCGGTGCTGACGCTGACGCCCCGGCCCGGCGTCACGCTGCGCGTGCTCGTCGATCGGCCGGCCGCGCCGGTCGGCAGCGTGGTGCTGATGGCGGGCGGCGACGGCACGCTCGATCTCGATGCCCAGGGCAATATCGGCAGCGGCTTGAAGGGAAACCACCTGGTACGCACCCGCGCGGACTATGTGAAGGCGGGCTACGCGGTGTTCGTTCCCGATATCGCCAGCGACCAGCGCGGCACGCGCGGCTACCGGTTCACGAACGACTATGCCAACGACGTCGCCATGGTCATCGCTGAGGCGCGCAAGGTGGCGCCGCCGGTCGCCATCGTCGGCACCAGCCGCGGCGCATTGTCGGTGGCAGCGGTGTTCACCAAGCAGTCGGCCGTGCGGTCCGACGCGGCGGTGATCTCCTCGGGCGTTCTGCTCGGTAATAATGGCGGCAGCGCCAGCACCATGGGCGACATGAGCCGCATCAACGTGCCGGTGATGCTGCTGCGTCACCGGTTCGATTCCTGCCGCGAGTCGGCCCCGGCCGATGCAGATCGCTTCAAGACGATGCTGACCGGCGCGCCCAAGGTCGACATTGTCACCCTGGACGGCGGCGGCCCGCGCGGCAGCACGGCCGATCCCTGTGGTGCGGCCCACTATCACGGTTTCTACGGCATCGACGACCAGGCAGTGGCAGCCACCGTCCAGTGGTTGCGCGCCAACATGCGTCGTTAGAGGAGACGAAGTAGATGAGCGTTCTGGAAGGTCCGCGCAAGGAAGTGCGGCATGTGGTCAAGGATGGCAGCGAGTACTGGGTCGAGTTCAAGGACGGCCGCATCGTGTTCTCGGACGGCCGCACCTGCGGCGAGGACGAGGTCGTGCACCTGCCACCCTGCACGCCGACCAAGATCATCTGCGTGCACGTGAACTACATCTCGCGCTACTACGAGTTCAACAACAGCCGCACGCCGCCCAAGTCGCCGACCTACTTCCAGAAGCCGCTGACCGCGCTCAACGCCCATAAGGGCGAGCTGATCAAGCCCAAGGGCTACAAGTACGTGAACTACGAGGGCGAGATGGCCGTCGTGTTCGGCAAGGTCACGCGCAACGTGTCGCGCGAGGAGGCGTGGGACTGCATCGCGGGCTTCGCGCCCTCCAACGACTTCGGCTGCCACGACTTCCGCGACACCGACTCGGGCTCGATGCTGCGGGTGAAGGGCATGGACGGCTTCTGCCCGATCGGGCCGGGCCTGGTCTCGGGCGTCGATGTCACGAAGTCGACCCTGCGTTCCTACAAGAACGGCAAGATGGTGCAGGAAGGCGCGATCAGCGAACAGATCTTCGACTGCGGCTACCTGATCGCCGACCTGGCGCGGCACATGACCTTCCTGCCCGGTGACATTTTGCTCACCGGTACGCCTGCCAACTCGCGCCCGCTCGAGGCAGGCGATACGATCGATGTCGAGGTGACCGGCGTCGGCCGCCTGTCCAACAAGGTGGTCGAGGTGCCCGCGCCGCGCAACGCGGTGGGCTTCCCGGCCAGCCCCGACAGCGACGGTGTGCGCCGCGTGGCGCTTGGCAACGAGGAACGCCTGCCCGACAAGTTCAAGACGATGGCTTGAGAAGACTGGAGGAAATCATGGTCGCAATCAAAGCTGCCGAGTTCGCCTTCCCGCGCATGGAGGCACCGGACCTCGACGAGATGGAGGAGTTTCTCACCCATTTCGGCCTGGTGCGGGCCGAGCGCACGTCCGACGCGCTCTACATGCGCGGCGCCGACGGGCATCACCATCTGCATGCCGTCCACAAGGGCGGCACCAAGTTCATCGGCTTCGCCTATCACGCGGCGAGCGAGGATGACCTGAAGCGGCTGGCCAAGCTGCCGGGCGCGTCGGGTATCGAGACGCTGAACGAGCCGGGCGGCGGCAAGCGCGTGCGGCTGAAGGAGCCCAACGGCTACCAGATCGAGGTCATCCACGGCATGTCGACCGTGCCGGCGACCAAGGTCGAGCGCGATCCGGTCAACACCGGTAGCGATCCGCTGCGCCGCAAGGGCCGGCTGATGCGGCTCTCCAAGTCGCCGACCATGATCCAGCGCATCGGCCATGGCGTGCTGTCGACGCCCAAGGTCAAGGAGACCGTGACCTGGTTCCGCGAGACACTGGGCATGATCCGCTCGGACGACGTCTATGCCGGCGACAAGGAGAACGTGATCGGCGCCTTCAGCCGGCTCGATCGCGGCGACGAGTACGTCGATCATCACGTGCTGTTCTGCGTGCACAACGAGAAGACGGGCCTCAACCACGTCTCATACGAGGCGCAGGACATCGACGCCGTGTTCCAGGATCACGAGCACATCAAGAATGTCGGCAAGTACGAGCACATGTGGGGCATCGGCCGCCACCTGCTGGGCAGCCAGGTCTACGACTACTGGTCCGACCCGTGGGGCCGCGTGCACGAGCGCTGGGCCGATACCGATCGCCTCAACGCGGCCAATGGCGGCCATCTGCTGAGCGTGGAGGAGGGCTTCCAGTCGCAGTGGGGCGAGCGGCCGCCGGAGCGCTTCATCGGCCACGCCAGCCCCTGATCAAGAGTTTTCAGTAGAGGAGGAGGGAAGAACCATGTCCAAGCGACCCGCCGATTCGTCGGCTGCCCGCGACGCGCTGCGTGCCTTTGCGCCCAAGCTCGTCGACCTGACCGACAACGTGCTGTTTGGCGATGTCTGGGAGAGGCCGGGCCTCTCCAAGCGTGACCGCAGCCTGATCACCTGCGCCGCCCTGGTGGCGCTGAACCGCACCGAGCAGCAGGTCGGCCACTTCCAGCGCGCCATCAACAACGGCGTGAAGAAGGAGGAGCTGCTCGAGCTCATCACCCATCTCGCCTTCTACGGCGGATGGCCGGTCGCCATGTCGGCGGCCAATGTCGCCAAGAAAGTGTTCGAGGGAGAACAGAAGTGAAGATCTGCTATTTCAACGACTACCGGCTCGGTGTCATCAAGGGCGATACGGTCGTCGACGTCACCGACGCGGTGAAGGACATCCCGCATATCGACACACGCGACCTGATCATCGGCCTGATCGCCAAGTGGGACAGCCACAAGGCCAAGGTCGAGAAGGCCGCAGCCGATGGCAAGGGCGTGCCCTTGAAGGACGTGCGTCTGCGCCCACCGGTGCCGAAGCCCGGCAACATCGTCTGCATGGCGGTGAACTACATGGAGGACGGCACGCTCAAGGAGAGGCCGCAGATCAATGCCTTCCACAAGGCGGCCTCGGCGGTGATCGGCGAGGGCGACACCATGGTGCTGCCCGATGTGCCGGCCAGCATCTTCGAGGGCGAGGCCGAGCTTGCCCTGGTGATGGGCAAGCCCGCGACGCGTGTCAGCCAGGCCGACGCCATGAGCCACATCTTCGGCTACACCTGCTTCATCGACGGCTCGGCGCGCGGCCTGCCGCCGCCGGGCAACGTCTTCTTCCAGATGAAGTCGCGCGACACCTTCGCGCCGATCGGCCCGTGGATCGTCACCGCCGACGAGATCGCCGATCCGCAGAACCTCAACATCACCCTCACCAACAACGGCCAGGTGATGCAGAAGTTCAACACCAACGACATGGCGCACAACATTCCGCGCTGCATCGAATGGGCGAGCTCGATCCACACGCTCAATCCCGGTGACATCCTGGCCACCGGCACCAACCATCGCGGCCTGAACTCCTTCATGGACGGCGACAAGATCGAGCTCACCGTCGAGAAGGTCGGCACGCTCAAGTTCAACGTGAAGGACGAGCTGAAGCGCACCTGGGCCCGCACCACGCGCTCGCAGCACAAGGACAAGGGCGGCGAGGGCCCGCACACGCCGCAGACCGGCGGCAAGTACGCAGCGAAATAGAGCTTCCTCCCCACGCTCCGCGTGGGGAGGTGGCCCGAAGGGCCAGAGGGGGCATGAGCACCAACGGTGATGCCCGTGACCCCTCCGTCCGCTTCGCGGACACCTCCCCGCGCTGCGCGCAGGGAGGAAGAGCTATCGTGCGTCGAGCTTCTCCTGGATGCCCTGCATCCACGCCTCGCGGCTCATGAAGCGCGGCCGGCTGCGGCACATAGCTTCGGTGCGCCGCAGGATCTCGTCGTTCGACAGGTCGAGGTCGAGCGGCTCGCCGCAGGGCTGCGGCGTGTAAAAGGGCGAATCGACATAGAGCTCGACGGGATTGCCCTCGGGGTCCTTGAAGTAGAGCGCCCAGGCGTTGCCATGGTCGGTGACGCGGTGCTCGGTGATGCCTTCCCTGACCAGCGCCCGGCGGTAATCCTTGAGCGTGTCGAGCGAATCGAGCCGGTAGGATATCTGGTTCACCGGATTGTAGGGCAGGTCGGTCGGCTTGCCGTCGAACAGCACGAACTGGTGATGGCATTCGGGGTTCTGGGTCATGAACACCACGCGCGCGCCCGAGCGGCCGACGCCCCGGTCGCTGATCACGAACCCCATGACGCGCGTGTAGAAGTCGACCATGCGGTCGAGATCCGTCGTGTGGATGCCGAAGTGGGTGAGCTGGGCGGATAGGGTCATGGCGGCATTGTCCGGCCCGCCCGGAACGGCCGCAACGAAAAAGGCGCTGCGGTTGCCCGCAGCGCCTTCTCCACACAGGAGCTTGACGGTTAGTGCGTCAGAGCCGGCTTGGCAGCCTCGACGGGGATCGCACGGGGCTTCTTCTCCTCCGGGATCTCGCGCTGCAGCTCGATCGTCAACAGGCCGTTGGCAAGCTTCGCACCCACGACCTTCACATGGTCGGCGAGCTGGAAGCGGCGCTCGAAGTTACGGCCGGCGATGCCGCGATAGAGATACTGCTTCTCGTCCTGGCCGTTCTGCGCGGTCTGGCCGGTGACCAGGAGCTCGTTCTCCTTCTGGGTCACGTTCAGCTCGGCCTCGGCGAAGCCCGCCACCGCCATCACGATCTTGTAGGCGTTGTCGCCCGACTTTTCGATGTTGTACGGCGGATAACCGTTGGAGCCGGACTGGCTGGCCACCGAATCGAGCAGGTCGAAGACCCGGTCGAAGCCGACGGTGGCGCGATAGAACGGGGAATAATCGAAGGTTCGCATGTTCATCATCCTCCAATGAGCGATGTGTTTGATGTCCCCGCCCCGGGATGGGCACGGGGAACGACGTTGATTTAGGGAGGGTCCGCGGACCGTCAAGGGGGAGGAAAAATTTCTTCCGTGGGCCACCCGGTGGCAAGAAATGCTCCGTCCCGCGGGACCTTCGGTAATTCAAGTCATGGCGAATATGCGAAGACACGCCAGATCGGAAGGATCAGCCGGAGTCCCGCGTATGTCCCAGTTTTTCGAGCGTTTTCCGGGAGCAAGACCCTGGGTGTTCGCCGCCAGCCAGGCGGCGGCCCTGCTGGGGTTCCACGTGCTGCTGCGGGTCGCCGTGTTGTGAAGCACCTGCCGTTGTTCTTCAATCTTTCAGGCCGCAAGGTCGTGGTGGTGGGCGAGGGGCCTGCCGCCGACCGTCGTGCGGCCCTGGCGCGCTCGGCCGGCGCCGCGGTGCGCCAGCTTGCCGACATCCGCGTTGATGATCTGCGTGGCGCGGCCGCCGTCTTCATTGCCACCGGCGATCTTGAGCACGACACGGTGGCCCAGCGCGTCGCCAAGTCGCTCGGCGTACCGGTGAACGTGGCCGACCGTCCGGCGCTCTGCGATTTCATCCTGCCGGCGATCGTCGATCGTGACGACGTCGTGGTGGCGATCTCGACCGGCGGGGCCTCGCCGACCTTGGCGGCGACGCTGCGCGGCCGCATCGAGGCGGTGCTGCCCGAGCGCATCGGCAGCCTCGCCAAGCTCGCGTCGACCTTCCGCGCCCAGGCGAACGCCCTGATCGTCGACCCCGCCCGCCGCCGCACCTTCTGGCGCCGGCTGGTCGAGGGCCCGGCGGCCCTCCTGGCCCTGGCCGGCGACGATGCCGCCGCCCGCCGCGCCGCGCTGAGCGAGCTCGACGACGCCCGCCGCCGGCTGGCGCCGGTGGGCATCGCCCATATCATCGGCGCCGGCCCCGGCGATCCCGATCTCCTGACCTTGAAGGCGGCGCAGCTCCTGCGCGAAGCCGATGCCATCTTGCACGATGACCTCGTGCCGCCGGCTGTTCTGGCGCGCGCCCGTCGCGACGCCGAGCTTCTGGCCGTCGGCAAGCGCAAGGGCTTTGCGCGCTGGACGCAGGACGAGATCAACGCCGAGTTGGTCCGCCGCGTGCGCGCCGGCCAGACGGTGGTGCGCCTGAAGGCGGGCGATCCGTTCGTGTTCGGCCGCGGCGGCGAGGAGCTGGAGGCCCTGCGCGAGGCGGGCCTGCCGGTCGCGGTCGTGCCGGGCATCACCGCCGCCCTGGGCTGCGCCGCGTCGGTCGGCATTCCGCTCACCCATCGCAGGCTCGCTTCGGCCGTCACCTTCGTCTCGGGCCACAGCGCTGACGGCAGCCGCGAAGCAACGTGGCCGGCACTGGCCGCGCAGGGCCACACGCTTGCCATCTACATGGGCGCCTCGGAGGCGGCTTCGGTGCGCGATCGCCTGCTGAACGCGGGTGCTGATCCGGCAACGCCGGTCGCCATTGTCGAGAACGGCACGCGGCCTGACGAACGTGTTTCCACCGGTCGTCTCTCCGACCTGACGCGGCTCGCGGCCTCTCATACCCGCGACGACGCCGGTCCCAGCCTCATCATCGTCGGCGAGGTGGCCGCATTGGCCGCTGCCGAACAACCGTCTTTGGCAAAGGTGTCCTGATGGCGAAGAATCTCAGCGGTGACCTGTCGGTCGCGTCCGCCAACCGCCTGGTCGACGGCGTCGTGGTGTTCCTCGACGATGCGGGCCAGTGGACGACGCGGTTCGAGCTCGCCGCGGTGGCGCGCGACAAGCGGGCCGGCGAGATCCTGCTGGAGCGCGCCCGCGCCGAGGCCTTCGACGTGATCGATCCCTTCCTGGTGGCGGTGATCGAGGACGACGACGGCCGCTTCGAACCGATCAGTCTGCGCGAGAAGATCCGCGTCTCGGGCCTCACCTTCGACGCCATTGCCGCCGATGCGGTGCGTTATGCCTGATACCCATTTCTACCAGCCGAAGCACTTCTACCAGTACGACGACTACGACCGTGCGCTGGTCGGCGAGCGCGTGGAGCAGTTCCGTGACCAGGTGCGCCGGCGCATCGCGGGCGAGCTCACCGAAGAGCAGTTCAAGCCGCTGCGTCTTACCAACGGGCTCTACCTGCAGCTCCACGCCTACATGCTGCGCATCGCCATCCCCTACGGCACGCTGTCGTCGCGCCAGCTGCGCAAGCTCGCGGACATCTCGCGCAAGTATGACCGCGGCTACGGCCACTTCACGACGCGCCAGAACCTGCAGCTCAACTGGATCAAGCTCCAGGACGCCCCTGACGCCCTGGCCGCCCTGGCCGACGTCGACATGCACGCCATCCAGACCTCGGGCAACTGCATCCGCAACGTCACTGCCGACCATTATGCCGGCGCTGCCGTCGACGAGATCGAGGATCCGCGCATCTGGTGCGAGATCGTGCGCCAGTGGTCGACGCTGCATCCCGAATTCAGCTTCCTCCCCAGGAAGTTCAAGATCGCCATCACCGGCTCGCCCAACGACCGCGCCGCCGTGCGCGTGCACGATATCGGCCTGCGCCTGTGGGCGAACGAGGCGGGCGAGGTCGGCTTCGAGGTGATCGTGGGCGGCGGCCTCGGCCGCACGCCGATGATCGGCAAGACGCTGCGTGAGTTCCTGCCGCGCGACGAGCTTTTGGCCTATCTCGAGGCGACGCTGCGCGTCTACAACCGCTATGGCCGCCGCGACAACCTCTACAAGGCGCGCATCAAGATCCTCGTGCATGAGATCGGCGCCGAGAAGATGCGCGAGGAGGTCGAGGCCGAGTATGCCGCGATCAAGGACGGTGCGCTGAAGCTGCCGGCCGAGACCATCGAAGCGATCGCGCGCCAGTTCGCGCCGCCGCCCCTGCCGCATCGCCCGGCCGTCGTGGCCGAGGTCGAGGGACTGAAGCTTGAAGATCGCGACTTCGCGTTGTGGCTGAAATCCAACGTGGCGCCGCACCGCATGGCGGGCTACCGCATCGTCACCGCGTCGCTGAAGCCCGCCGGCGCGCCGCCGGGCGACGCCAGCGCCGTGCAGATGGAGGGCGTGGCCGATATCGCCGACGCCTACAGCCAGGGCGAGATCCGCGTCAGCCACGAGCAGAACCTGGTCCTGCCGCATGTCGCGGTCGAGGACCTGCCGGCGGTGTGGCGCGCGCTGGGACGGTTGGGCTTCGCCGAAGCCAATGTCGGCAAGATCACCGACATCATCGCCTGCCCGGGGTTGGACTATTGCGCGCTGGCCAATGCGCGCTCGATCCCGGTGGCGCAGCGCATCTCCAACCACTTCGCCGAGCTCGCGCGGCAGCACGACATCGGCGATCTCAAGATCAAGATCTCGGGCTGCATCAACGCGTGCGGCCATCATCACGTCGGCCACATCGGCATCCTCGGCGTCGACAAGAACGGGGTCGAGCTCTACCAGCTGAGCCTGGGTGGCGACGTCGATTTTGGCAAGACGGCGATAGGCGCGATCCTGGGTCCGGCCGTGACCGCCGACAAGGTTGTCGAGGCTGTCGATGCCCTGGTCCACACCTATCTCGATGCGCGCAGCGACGGCGAGCGCTTCGTCGATACCTATCGGCGCATCGGCGCCCAGCCGTTCAAGGAGCGAGTCTATGCCGCTGTTTAGCGAGACGGGGAGCACCACCATCCTCGAGCCGCTGCCGTTCGCCGACTGGCAGCAGCGGCCGGCCTGGCCCGCGGTGTCGCTCGCCAACACCGACCCGGTCGAGGATCTGGCGCCGCATGTCGGTCGGCTCCGCCTGATCGTGCTCAGTTTCCCCAAGTTCAGCGACGGCCGGGCTTATAGCCAGGCGCGCCTGCTGCGCGGCCGGCTGGGCTACACCGGCGAATTGCGCGCCACCGGCGGCGTGCTGCAGGACCAGCTGCCGTTCATGCTGCGCTGCGGCTTCGACTCCTTCGAGAGCGACCAGAAGGGGTTCGGCGAGGCTTTGGCCAAGACCCGGACGCTTTTCAGCGTGGTTTACCAACCGGCCGAGGACGACCGGGCGACCGCTTCGCTGTTGCGACTGAGCAGGCGCAATGTGCATCCGGCGGTCTAGTTTCTAACAAGTTTTAGGTTTACCCTTCCTCCCAAATAGAGACATGGAGGAACGGGTGGCCAACGGACATCAGGTCGATACGCGCAGCACGGCGCACTTTCTCCACGACTACGCCAGCGAGCAGGCCGATCTGCGCCGGCTCTACGAGCAGGCCAAGATCGATCAGTGGAACGCCGCCACCGATATCGAGTGGGCGGCGCCGCTGGAAGGCGATGGCGGGCTGATCTCCGACGACCTTGTCGACATCCACGGCACGCGTTTCTGGGACGCCATGTCGGAAGCCGACCGCGTCGAGCTCAACCACCGCATCACGCGCTGGCGGCTCTCGACCCTGGTGCAGGGCGAGCATGGCGCCATGCTGCTGTGCAGCCAGCTTGTCGACTGCGTGCAGGGCCAGGACGCCAAGCTGTTCCAGGCGACTCAGGTCGCCGACGAGGCGCGTCACAACGAGGTGCTGCAGCGCTATCTCGAGCTCAGGCTGGATGGCGAGACCTACGGGCTGGGCGGTAACGTCAAGGAGATCTTCGACACGCTGCTCAGCACCTCGTCCTGGTACCTCAAGACGATCGGCCTGCAGCTCGTCGCCGAGACCTTCGCGGTGTCGCTGTTCCGCATGCTGGCCGAATCGTCGAAGGATCCCGTGCTCCGCCAGGTCTGCCGCCGCATCCTGCAGGACGAGGCGCGTCACATGGGCTTCGCCATGCTGTCACTGCCCGAGATCGTCGGCCAGGCGACCGAAGCCGAGCATCGCGAGATGGAGGACTTCGCCGTGTGGGCGCTGAGCCGCACGCTGGGCGGCATCTTCCCGCTGGGCGCCTACCAGGACATGGGCTTCGGCAAGGCCGAGCTCGACGAGATCAAGCAGTTCCGGCGCGAGCGCGCGGCCGGCGGCGACGAGACCGCCTTCCGCAAGTACTTCCGCCGCGACCTGCATGACGGCCTGGTGCGCAACCTGCGCAAGGTCGGGCTGCTCACCGAGCGCATCACGCCCAGCCTGCAGTCTTTCGGCATCAAGCTCGCCGCCTGAGGGCACGTTTCCGGTCGTCTGTGTGGCATTCGCCACCGACCCTTGCAGGGAGTATCCTGTAAGGGGCGTAGCATTGCGTGAGGTGTCCAGACTGCGGAGGCCCGAATGGACGCTCGCCAACGGCGACCCGTGCTGAAGGCATGGCAGCGGCGAATCCTGGTTCGCCTTGCCACCTGTATCGTTCCGGAGACGGCTACCGCTTCTGCCCAATCGATCGACGCCATGGTCGACGCCGTCGACGGGCAGCTACAGCCGCGCCCGCGCCTGCAGCAGATCGCGTTCAAGCTGCTTTTGCTGGGCCTCGGCTGGATGACGCTGCTGCCCGCCGGTTGGCAGGCGAGCCTGCTGCATCTTCTGGAGGCGTTCCCGATCCGGCTGGTGCGCGTCGGCATCTGGGGCCTCAAGACCCTGATCTACCTCGGCTACTACGGCCAGGAGAGCGTCCAGCAACGGATCAACTACCTGCCGTCGAAGCTCGAGGGCAACGTCCTGCTGCATGCGCGTCGGCTACCGGGGCGCGCTTGAGCCATGGATACCGAGTTCGACATCCTGATCATTGGCTCCGGCGCCGGCGGCGGCACCGTGGCCAGCGCCCTCTCGCCGCTCTGCGCCGACGGCGCCCGCATCGCGGTGCTCGAATGGGGGCCGCACTTCAAGGACGAGGAGTTCACCGGCGGCGAGCTCGAGATGGCGCAGAAGCTGTTCTTCGAGTCCGGCGCCATCACCAACCGCGACCAGACCCTGACGGTGGCCTGCGCGCGCGGCTATGGCGGCTCTACGCTTGCCTATACCGGCACCTCGATCGAGGTGCCGCAGCGCTCGGTCGATCACTGGAACGTCCCCGGCCTGACGATCGCCGACCTCGTCCCGCGCATGCGGCACTACAAGGCCCAGAACAACGTCCATGAGCTGTCCGACGAGGACATCAACGAGAACAATCAGCTGTTCGCCGCCGGCTGCCGTGCGCTCGGATACTCGGTCAAGAAGTTCCCGGTGAACATCAAGGGCTGCAAGGGCTCGGGCATGTGCAACATGGGTTGCCCGAACGGCGCCAAGCAGGGCACCAACCGCGTGCAGCTGCCGGCGGCCGAGGCGGCGGGCGTCCAGGTCATCACCAACTGCCGCGTCCATCGCATCCTGCCGCACGAGGTCGAAGCCGAGGTGGCGCCGTCGCCCTACGGCCATCCGTCGGCCTGGCCGGCCGGCCGCTATCGTCTGCATGCCAAGGTCATCGTGGTGGCCGCCGGCACCATGCACAGCTCGGCGCTGATGGCGCATTCGCGCCTGCCGGTGTCGCTGCCGGCGCTCGGTCGCTACTTCACCTGCCATCCCGCGCTGACCCTGATCGCGCAGCACGACCACCCGTTCCTCAACTACTACGGCTTCCCCAAGACCTACTACTGCGACGACTTCGAGGAGCAGGACGACTACATCCTCGAGACCTGCATGTACTTCCCCTTCACCACGGCCAAGAGCCTGGCTGGGTTCGGGGCCGAGCACAGCGCGCTGATGGCCGACTTCCGCCGTCTCCAGATGATCCTGGTGCTGGTTTCCGATCAAGCCGAGGAGGGCAATCGCATCACGCCCGACGCCGACGGCAACCCGGTCCTGCACTACACGCTGTCGGAGCGCACGCTCGACGCCCTGGTCGACTCGCAACGCATCGCGGCCAAGATCTTCTTCGCGGGAGGTGCGGCGCGCGTCCATGCGCCGGCAGCGGACCGTTTCCTCATCGACAAGGCTGACAGCGACCAGGTGGATCAGCTGATCGACCGCCGTCATCTCAAGCTCGGCAAGATCTCGATCGCCAGCGCTCATCCGATGGGCGGCTGCCGTATCGGCACCGATCCGAAGAACTCGGTCACCAACGATCGCGGCAAGGTGCACGGACTCGATTGGCTCTATGTCGCCGACGGCAGCCTGTTCCCCGGATCGTCCGGCGTGAATCCCTATGTGACGATCATGGCGCTCGCCGATCGCGTTGCCGAAGGCATTCGCGATCGCTGGCGCGCCGGTGAACTTCGTTGAGCGGCCCGAGCTGTCGGTGACTTTTGTCACCTCCTGAAACGCGTTCGAGTATGCGCAAAGAAGACTTTTGCTATTCGCTGAAGAGCTTCACGCTGCCGTCGGTTTGACGCTGAGGGGAGAGCCTCATGCCTAGTCGACACCTTTTCAAGTTCGTCGTTGTTCTCGTCTTGCTGCTGATGGCCGGGGCCTGGTGGGCTGCCGACTTCCAGGCGATGCAGATGCAGCGCTGGCTGGCGAGTGGGCATCTGCCGCCGCTCTCCAATCCCTGGAAGGGCACCAGCACACCCGACGTCTGGTACTACCTGACGATCAACACGATCTTCGTGTCGATCCTGCTGCTCATTCCCGCGATCAGCGCCTTCATCCTGCGGCGCCGGGCCGGTGGCCCGTGCTGGCTGATGTTCTGGACGGCGGCTTGGCTGTTCTTCGCCCTGCATCTGTGGTTCGGCGTCCACGACGTGCTGGGCAGCATCGAGCGCGTCTTCCACGATACGCAAACACCGCCGCGCGTTACCAATCCGGGCGGCGACACTGTGATGTCGCTATGGTGGACGGTCGACGTCGTGATCGCCTGGGTGATCGCGCTGGCCGCCCGCCCGACGCCGCGTTGGGTGCGCATCGAGCGCTGGATACTCACCAACTTGATCTTCGGTGCGGCGCTGATTGCCTCGATCGTGTTCTCCAGCAACGGCTATGTGCGCACCGGCGGGATCCTGCTCCTCCTGGCGGCGATCGCCTCCGCGATCTATCGCGTCGTGGTCTATCCCTTCGATCACGCCTCGGTCGGCGGGCACATCTACAAGTGGTTCTTCCAGGCCATCAACCTCGTGTGGCCTTGGCATCGCCTGTCGACCTGGTGGGCGGTCTTCAATATTGGCGCGTTGCGCGTCGTGCTGCGGGAGAAGAACCTGCACGACACGTCGATCATCCCGGTCTCCAACCCGGCGGGCCTCGCCACGCTGCCGCCGTTCCAGTCCTGCGACCTCATGCAGCGCAACCTCGACGGCCTGTACAATGACTTGTCGAAGCCAGAGATGGGCAGCTCAAGCGACCCGGGACGTGGCGAGAACGCCAACAGCATGTATTTCACCAAGAGCAACCCGGGCGCCCGGTTCGGCCGCAACATCCCCCTGAAGGAAGCTTTTCCGGAGGAGGGGCCGGCCTTGATGACGCCGAGTCCGCGTCTGATCAGCAGCGATCTGCTGGCGCGCAAGACCTTCATCCCGGCGACCACGCTCAACTACTTGGCCGCAGCCTGGATCCAGTTCGAGACCCACGACTGGTTCAATCATGGTGAGCCGGTCGCGGAAGATCCGCTCCATGTGGACCTCGCCGACAACGATCCGTGGCGTGAGCGCGCCTGCCCGATGAAGATCCGGCGCACGCGTCCCGACCCGACGCGCGACTATGCGCGAGAGAGGGCTGAGAATGGCGGGAAGCTGAAATATCCGCCGAGCTACGCCAATGCCGAATCGCACTGGTGGGACGCCTCGCAGATCTACGGCAGCGACCGCCAGACCACCGACCGGCTGCGCGCCCAGCGCCGGCTGGAGAACGGCAAGCTTGTGCAGACCGGCCAGCCGATGCCCGACGGCAAGCTCTATCTCGACGGGGACAACCTGGTGATCGACCCCAGCGCGCTCGACGACAAGCTGGAGACGGCGCTGACCGGCTTCTCGGGCAACTGGTGGGCGGGGCTCAGCCTGCTGCACACCCTGTTCGCGCGCGAGCACAATGCGATCTGCGACGAGCTCAAGCGCCACAATCCCGACTGGGACGGTGACCGGCTGTTCCATGGCGCGCGCATGGTCAACGCGGCGCTGATGGCCAAGATCCACACTGTCGAATGGACGCCCGCCATCCTGTCGCATCCGGCACTGCAGATCGGCATGAAGGCCAACTGGTGGGGGCTGCAGACCGAGCGGCTGTATCGCGCCATCGGCCGCATCAGTGAGAACGAGGCGTTCTCCGGCATGCCGCTGTCGGGCGTCGACCACAACGGCGCCGACTATTGCCTCACCGAGGAGTTCGTCTCGGTCTACCGGCTGCATCCCCTGATGCGCGACGACCTGCCGGTGCGCTCGGCGACCGACGGCCGGCTGCTGGCCACGCTGGACAACAGCGAGGGCGTCATCGGCAACATCGACGAGCTCGGCGTCTTCAAGCGCGATGGCTGGGACTTCACCGACGTCTTCTACTCCTTCGGTGTCGCCCATCCGGGCGCCATCACCGTGCACAACTATCCCAACTTGCTGCGCGAGCTCATCCGTCCCAACGGCGAGGTGGTCGACCTCGCAACGATCGACATCGTGCGCGACCGCGAGCGCGGCGTGCCACGCTATAACCGCTTCCTGAAGTTCCTGCACAAGAAGCCGATCACGAGCTTCGACGATCTGGCGAACCCGCTTCATCCGGGCCTGCCGGAGGAGCTGCGCCGCCTGTACGGCCAGACCAACGGACAGGACAATGTCGACCGCGTCGATCTGATGGTCGGTCTGTTCTGCGAGACTCCGCCGCCCGGCTTCGGCTTCAGCGACACCGCCTTCCGCATATTCATCCTGATGGCGTCGCGGCGGCTGAAGAGCGATCGCTTCATCGCCAAGGACTTCACGGCGGACGTCTACACCGCGGCCGGCATCGACTGGGTGATCAACAACAGCCTGGTGACCATGCTGCTGCGTCATTTCCCGCGATTGGGCCCGGCGCTCTACGGGATCACCAACGGCTTCAAGCCGTGGAACGACCTCGAGATCAAACGGAGCTAGGACGATGCGTGTCTATGATGCGATCTTCCGCGGGCTGGAGAGCATCGGCGTCGATGCTGCCTTCGGCGGCGCCGGCGAGAATGCTGCGGGCGCCATGATCGCGCTGAAGCACTCGACCAAGATCCGGCCGATCATCACCCGCAACGAGCAGGCGGCGGCCTTCGCTGCCTGCGGCTACGCCATGTTCACCAACAAGCTGGGAGTCTGCTGGGCGACGGCGGGGCCCGGGGCCTTCAATCTGTTCTCTGGCCTGGCCGTGGCCATGTCGGATTCCTATCCGATGCTCGCCATCACCGGCTATGCCTCGCTCGACTGGAGCGGCAAGGGCTCGCTCAATGAGACGTCCGGCCTGAACCGGACGCCCGATTCGCGCAAGATGTTCAAGGCCACCACCAAGGGCAGCTGGCTGCTCACCGACGTCAACAAGACGATGGACGTCGTCGAAAAGGCGGTGAACCTGGCGTTCGCGGGCCGGCCGGGCCCGGTGCACATCCACGTGCCGGAAAACCTGATGCACCACGGCGTCGAGGTCACCAACTACCGTGACCTGCGGCTCAAGGTGAAGCCGGTCCGGCCCGACGGCAAGCGCGTCGCCGAGATCGCGGACTACCTGGCCAAGGCTTTTGCCGGCAACAAGAAGGTCGTGGCCCTGGTGGGCTTCGGCGCCATTCGCAGCGGGGCAGAGGCGGAGGTGCGGCGGCTGATCGAGCGTTTTCAGCTGCCGCTCCTCACCACGCTCGACGGCAAGGGCGTCGTCGAGGAGAACCATCCGCTGGCGGTCGGCGTGTTCTGCGACAGCGGCCATGCCAGCGCCTGGAAGGCATTCCTCGACGCCGACGTGGTGATCGCCATCGGCAACTCGCTGAACCAACACGCCACTTTCAACTATCGCGCCGACCTGTTCGACAAGCGCACCCTGATCCACATCAACATCTCCGAGACCGAGATCAGCAAGGCCTACGAGGCCGACTTCGCCCTGGTCTCCGACGCCAAGCTTGGCTTGCAGGCCTTGATCGAAGCGCTGGAAGCCAGGGTCGGGCCGCGGCCGGCGGCGCAGGCCGATGGCCGCGACTATGAGAAGGAGCTGCTGAAGCCGCGTCCCGGCGGCATTCATCCCGGCCAGCTCGCCCAGACGATCGGACGCCTGCTGCCGCCGCGCGGCATCGTGCTCGCCGATGCCGGTGCCCATCTTGCCTGGCTGGGCTACTTCATCGAGCTCGAGGAAGGGCAGAACTTCCGCAAGCCCGGAACGTTCGGACCGATGGCGGGGCACGTCAACGGCGCCATCGGGCTCAAGCTCGCGCACCCTGAGCGGGCCGTGGTCGTGGGCTGCGGCGACGGCTGCTATTCGCTCTCCGGGTTCGAGCTGATGACGGCGGTCGAGCACAATCTGCCGATCGTCTGGGTCATCTTCAACGACGGCGAATTCAAGCTGATCAAGCTCTTCCAGCTGCAGGCCTTCCAGGAGACGGCGCTGGTCGAGTTCCAGAATCCCGACTTCGCCGCCTATGCGCGCGCCTGCCGGGCCGACGGCTACACGGTGGAGACCATCGAGGATTTCGAGAAGGCCTACAGCGCGGCGCTGGCATCCGGGCGGCCGAGCGTGATCGACGCCCGCATCACGCGGCTGGCGCTGCCGCATTACAGCCCGTCACCGAAGGGCACGATCGCGGGCGTCCTGGAGATGCTGGAAGCCCGCCTGAGACAAGTGGGGAAGCCATGAGCGGAACGCACGGTCTGGACAGCCTGAAGACGCGCTCGCTGATCGACACGATCTGGCGCCGGCGCACCCATCGAGTCAGCCGCGGCAGCGACGTCGCCGCCGGTGCCATGAGCTACAAGAGCAAGAACGACCGCGCGCCGCTGGTGGCGCTGGAGGAGGCAGTGCTGATCGCGGCCACCGGCTGCACCGGGCTTAGCATGCCCGACCGTCCGTTCTTCGATCCGCGCAACGGCCAGCCGATCATGGCCAAGCCCAACGTCAACATGGCGGGCCGCACGGCGGGCAGTCCCGACAATGCCCAGGGCACGCACTTCTTCATGATCAACGACAGCGGGACCTATTTCCTGCGCAAGCTGCCGCCGGCCGACGGTGATGCCTTCGACCCCGACCAGTTGCTCAAGCGGGCCGAGATGGCCAAGGTGAAGCTGCTCGATCAGCGCATCGACGTGCCGAACGGCAATCGCGACTTTCCGGCCTATCTCGATTCCAACCGTTTCCTCTCCAACCTGCCGGGCACCACCGTGTTCTTTCCGGTCGTCGACCTGTCGCACCAGTACATCAACGGCATGATGTACCTGCTGACCCAGCCGGCCGGCGCGCGCCCGACCATCGTCGACGACCGCAATTTCTACCAGCCCGCCGGCGTCAAGAAGTGGGTCGACAAGGGATTCCTCAACAAGGACATCAAGATCCCGCTCGGCGCCGTCTGGTCGATGCGCACCCAGATCGAGGCCGACCTCCTGGTCCAGAACCTCTTCCTGGTGGCCGAAGCGATGGGCCTGGGGGCGTGGATCCACGGATCGATGTCGCCGCCGGTGCTGATGGGCGATCCCAAGTTCATCCAGCAGTACGGGCCGATGCTGGGCTTCGATTTCGTCACGCCCAAGTGGAAGCTGATGGACCTGCTGCGCTGGCACGTGCCGCTGCCCAAGTACGCCACGCTGCGCTCCAATGCGGTCGGCCTGCGCCATAAGGGCGAGCATCTGATCAAGGGCTGCTGTCCGCCATACTACGAGTCGATGTCGGCGGCGGTCGATGCCGTCGTGGCGGAGAAGTTCGGCCCGTCCGGCATCTACAGCGACGCCGCGACCTTCGACAAGATCTATCGCGGAAGCTACGGCGCGACGTACCTCAAGGAGGCAAGTGCCTACGCGCAGGATGTGATCGACTGCACCCGCGACATCTGCACCTACATCTACGAGACGCATGGCCGCTTCCCGGCCCATGTCGAGGCGATCCACGCCCCGGGAATCTGGCTGCAGATCCATCATCTCGAGCACGAGTACTACGATACGTACTTCCAGCACGGCATGACTCAGGTCCACCGTGACCACGACGCGGCGTGGCACGGCGGCAAGTTGTAGCGCTGGGGGCGCGCCACTCCAGGTGGCGCGTCTTCTCATACTCTTTCGAACCCCCGGCATCTTGCCGGCTCATGCTCATGAGCCGGCTGGAAGCCGGCGGTCCGGAAGACCATGACGCGCCACTGGAGTGGCGCGCCCCCAGCCGTGAGTCCTACTTCAACCGCTGCAGCAGCTTGTTGCGCACGGTCGGATCGTTCTGTGCGACCTCGATGATGCTCGTGTATTCCTCCACCGACAGGCCCTGTTCCTTGACTGCCTTCTCCATGGCGTCGCTCGCCTCGTCGGCCAGCTTGGCCTTCTGGTCGGCCGGCGCCTTGATCAGCTTCTGCTCGTAGCTGTCCCTGATGGTGGACACGTTCTTGACCGCCTTGGCCGCGGCGTCGAGCTTCTGTTCGGAAATGTCCGCCGGCACCGTCTTGTTGGGCTTGGCTGTCGGCGGCGCCGCAGGCGCCTGCGTCTGGGCATTTACGGGCGCCGCGAGCACGAGGCCGGTCGCGGCAAGGGTGGCGGCGCAAAAGCCGATCATCGATCTCATGTTGGCTCTCCTTGGTTGCGGGATCAGTGGCGGCCGTCGGCCACGAGATCGACCACCGTCTCGGTCGGTTCGGGCTGGTGCGGCTGAAGGCTCTCGGCTTTCGCATCGGTCCAGCTCGCGAGATTGACCACGACGCCCACCCGGCCGTCGACGTGTCCGGCCTCGACAGGCTCGACGATGTTGAGGCCGCGGCTGTCGAGGAAATAGGTGTGGTCGCCGAACAGGCGTTCGAGCTGGGACATCATCGGATGCTCCGCCGGAATGGCTTCGGCGTTCAACTGCGCAGCATTCAAGGTGTGCAGGGTCTGCTGGATCTGTGCGGAATTCATCTTCATCGCACACTCCTCTGGTTGGAGGTTACGTTGGGTACTGCCGTTGGTCGTGATGCGCCTCCCACGCGGAGAGTGGTCGATGGCCGACGATGATCTCGATCGTTCGGCGCGGCGCTTATGCCTATCTAAGGGCGTGGTTCGATCCGTCAACCCGATGACGGGGATGAACAGCACATCAGGTGTGGCGATCGTGTGATCAGACGGTGGCCCAAGTCAGAAACATGAAATTTCAGCGGTCCGTTGCGCGATCATACTGAGCGCGTCATGGTTAAATCATAGCCAGCTGCTTGCGTCAGCGTTGGTGATTGGATACCGCGGATCACGCTGCCACTGACGTCAGGACGCCTGTTCGACTCCTGGGACCCGACATCGTCCGGCCGGGCGAGAGTCTATTGGCTCGGCGCGCCATCAGCGGCGCTCGCCGCCTCGCTGGCCGGCTCGCTTGCAGCCCATGAGACCCTGCTGCACGTGGTGGCAGCAGCGCCGCCGAGCGCCTCGAACGACTATCCGTGCAGCCTGCTCGACCGCTGGGGGAGCTGGGCCGCGCCTTCGCATCGAGTGAACCGCTTGCCATCATCGTTGACGCGGCCGGCCGCGTCGCCGAAGTGCTGCTGCAGCCGACGGCGGAAGCCCTCGCAGCATGGGTGATGAAACTCTATGCCTCGAGCCGGCCGGCTGTCGTGCAGGCCAAGGCGCCGGTGCTGATGCTCGGGCGCGTGGCCGAGCCCGTCCTGTGCCGCAGGCTGATCGACTACTGGCAGCGCAACGACAAGGTCTCCGACACGGTAGGCGGCCTGCAAGGCAACGTCGTCAATGGCGAGGTCAAGCGCCGACATGACGCGCAGCTCGACGATCCCAGGCTGTTCGTTGAGCTGCGCGACTGCCTGGTGCGTCGCGTCGTGCCGGCGCCGCGCTGGTCTTCTCGGCGTCGCTCCTGCACGAGGTCGTGCCGGTGACGCGCGGCCGGCGGTTCGGCGTCTTCACCTTCCTGTCCGCCAGTGGTCCGTCGCTCAGACCTCCTCCCCCGTCATACACCCGTCATACGGGGGAGGATAGAGGAGGGGGCAGGTGTCAATCGAGGTATCGGCCGATTTCAGATCATTGAATCGGAGAGACCACGTTTGTGGCTTTCCCCCTCCTGTATCCTCCCCCGTATGACGGGGGAGGAAGTCTGATTCAGTCGACCAGCGGGATCACGTCCGCCGCGAAACGCTGCAGGCCCGCGATGCTGGCGTCGATCGAGTTGCCGCGGAAATCGAAGATCAGCTCGTGCACGCCGATGGCGGCAAAGGTGCGGATGTCGCCCGCGATCTCGTCCGGCGTGCCGGAGAAGCTGCGGCGGGTGCCGTCGCGGTCCGGCACGTTCGTGTCGTAGAGCGGCGCCTTGTAGGAGATGGTGAGCTTGGAGAAGTCACGCCCCTCGGCCTCGGTCAGCTGCTTGAGCGTCTGCAGATGCGCGCGCATCTCCTGCGGCGGCAGCGGCGAGGCGGCGATGGCGCCGACCGGATGCCAGCCGTCGCCGTGCCGCGCGGTGCGGCGCAACGCGGCCTTGGAATGGCCGCCGACCCAGATCGGCGGATGCGGCTTCTGCAAGGGGAACGGCTCGCAGCGTATGTCGCTGTACTTGTAGAACTTGCCGTCGAAGGTGGCTGGCGATTGGCTCCACAGCTGCTTGAAGATCGCGATCCATTCGTCGGTCACCGCGCCGCGCCGCCCGAAATCGGGACTGTCGAGCGCCTCGAACTCCTCCTTCAGCCAGCCGACGCCGACGCCCAGCGTGACCCGCCCGCCCGACAGCACGTCGAGCGATGCGACCATCTTGGCCGTCAGCACCGGGTTGCGATAGGGCAGCACCAGGACGGAGGTGACGAGCCGCAGCTTCTCGGTGGCGCCCGCCACCACGCCCAGGATCGAGAAGGTCTCCAGCGCATCGCCGGTGCCGGGATGCTTGCCGTCGAGCGTGTAGGGGTAGGGCGAGTCGCTCTCCGCCGGGAAGACGATGTGGTCGGCGATCATGGCGGAGTGCAGTCCGAGCCGTTCGCCTTCGCGCGCGAGCCTCAGGATATCCGTGCGTGTGGCGGTGGGGCCGCGGGTCGGGAGGTAGAAGCCGTAGCGCATGAGAGGTACCTGTCGCCTGAACTAGAAGGACCGGGCGAACGTCTGCATCAGACCATGCGCCCCTTGGCTGGATATTTTTAGCAGGCCGCTGAACGGGTTGTTCAGTTCGACAACGAGGAAAGTCGCTCCGGCTATCGCCAGTGCCGGCAGCACCAGTATGGCCAAGAGCGTGGCGTTGGGCGGCGCATAGAGGCTGAAGCCAGCGAAGATCGCGATGGCAGAGAAGAAGATCAGGATGAAGATGGGCACCAGGGGCGCGGTTGCGGTCTGCTGGCTGACCACCAGCCAGTGCAGGTTCGCGAGCTCGACGCTGATCTGCAGGGCCTGGTGCTGGAACCAGCGCTGCGCCTCGTTGGCGGGCTGCAACTGCGCGAGCTGGCGCTGGCCGTCGATGAAACGGTTGGGCCCGTCCTCGGACGGCGGCCCGGTCGGACCGAAATCCTCGTCAAGCCAGCGCCGCTTGAACGTGTGGGCGGCGACGTGGCGTTCGTGGGTACGCAGCGGCTGTGTCTCGGGTCCATAGGCCAGCAGGTACTGATCGAGATCGACGATGGAGGCCATGATCTTCTTGTACTCGCCCTCGATCATGGCGTGGTGGCTGGGGGCTGACGAGATCAGCAAGCCGAGCGTGAGCGCGACCACCGTCGCCATCAACCCCATGGCGAGCTTGATGACGTCGATGACATCCCGATCGAGGTGATGCTGCGGCAATCGACGGCGCACTGCGCTGCCGATGGCGGCGCCGAGCAACGGGCAAAGAAAAGCGAGCACAAACAAACCGACGGAGAGCACGGCCACCGCCTATCGTCATTCGGCGGGAGCACGATTACGCGCTCAGAATACGATGCTGAGCTCTCCCCCTGGGCGACCATAGATCAAAGGTTTTTGCCGCGGAAGTGGTGTCAGAAAAGCTTCGCAGCCAATGCACCTTCGTGCTCGAGCAGCCACTTCTTACGAGGCAGGCCGCCGCCGTAGCCCGTCAGCGTGCCGTTCGATCCGATCACGCGATGGCAGGGCACGACGATGCTGATCGGGTTCTGGCCATTGGCCAGGCCCGCCGCGCGCACCGCCTTGGGCTTGCCGATGCGTTTTGCCAGCTCGGCATAGCTGATGGTCTTGCCTTTGGGGATCCGGCGCAGCGCGCGCCAGACGCTCCTCTGGAACGCCGTGCCGGCGCTCTCGTCGATGGGCAGGCGATCGATTGCGCCGATGTCGCCCTTGAAGTAGGCGCGCATGGCGCTCGTCAGGCCGCCCGGATCGCGCGCCGACTGCAGCGTGTAGGCGCCTTTGCCGTAGTAGCGGTCAAGGAGCTGGCGCATGCGCGCCTCGTGGTCGGTCCAGTCGATGGTGCGCAGCTTGCCGTCGCGGTCGGCCACGATCAGCAGTTCGCCGATCGGCGTCTGCAGCCGGTCGACCAGAAGGGCGAGGACCTCAACCATGGTTGGCCATCCTGAGATGTTGGTGGGCGTAGGCGTGCCACGGCCGCCAGGCGGGCGGGGCGTTGTCCTGCACGACGGCCATGGTCTCGCGCTCCCAGTCGCCGGGTGGACGCAGGCCGGGGCGCTTCCGGATCAGCGGTGCGAGCTTGGGATCGCGCGCCAGATGGCTGTCGATGGTGGCGATGTCGGCGCCGAGATCGAACACGCGGCGCACGCGCGCCACGATCGCGGGCAGGGCCTTTACGCAGGGGAAGTGGATGGTGACCATCACCGAATTGCGCGCCGGCAGATGGGCGACCGCGACGCGGCCCTGCTTGCCGTCGAGATCGATGCGGCGATGCCAGGTATTGGCGTCGATCCATTCCACGCCCGGCGCGGCGCGCGACGACAATGCCGCCAGCATGCCTGGCCAGTCGTAGGGTGGGCGGTAGGCAAGTCGCAGCGTCACGCCTTCGCGCGCCGAATTGTCGGCACCGGTCTTGCGGCGCAGCGCACTGGGCGGCCGGCCGAACAGGTCGCGGAACGTCTCGTTGAAGCGGCGCACGCTGCCGAAGCCCGAGGCCAGCGCCACTTCTGCCATCGGCAGGTGCGTGTCATGCAAGAGCTGCTTGGCGAACAGCACGCGGCGGGTCTGGGCGACGGCGATAGGCGAGGCGCCGAGATGGCGCTGGAACAGGCGGCGCAGCTGGCGACCGCCGACGCCAAGGCGCTCGGCGAGCTTCTCCACGTCGCTGTCCTCGCCGTCGAGCGCGCCGTCGGCGATCAATGCCAGCGCGCGGCTCACCGTGTTGGCGGTGCCGCGCCAGAAGGCGAGGTCGGGCGCAATCTCGGGCCGGCAGCGCAGGCAGGGGCGGAAGCTCGCCTCCTGTGCGGCGGCGGCCGAGGCGAAGAAGCGGCAGTTCTCGAACCTCGGGCAGCGCGCCGGGCAGATCGGCCGGCAGTAGATGCCGGTCGAGGTCACGCCCACGAACACGCGGCCATCGAAGCGGGCATCATGGCTTTGGAAGGCGCGGTAGTAGGTACGGCGATCGTGCAGTTCCATGCCGGGGAATCTAGTACGCGGAACCGGCCGTCGCTCGCGATTTTCGGACCTCTATGTCCCTTGTGTCGGTCCTGCCCATACCTCACGCCCAGATGAGGTATGAGCCTTGGTCGTTTGACCCCATGCCATGGACATGGTCAGTCGACCCCGAAATGTCGGAGGAAACGGTCGAGACCGGCTGGAACGCGTTGCTGCGTCCGGCCTGGCTGCCGGCGGTGGCGGTTCTGGTGGGCGGCGTGCTGCTGCATTCCATGAACGTGCTGATGCTGGCCACGGTGCTGCCGAGCGTCGTCGACAATCTCGGCGGCGCCATGCTGATGAGCTGGACGTCCAGCGCCTTCCTCGCTTCGTCGATCGTGGCGGCGACCTGCACCGGCTACCTGACCTCGATCCTGGGCGCGCGCACGGTGTTCTGCACCGGGGCCGCGATCTTCGGCGTGGGCGCGCTCACCTGCGCGCTGGCGCCGACCATGGGCCAGGTCGTGGCCGGCCGCTTCGTCCAGGGTTTCGGCGGCGGCCTTTTGACCGCCATGGCCTACGTCCTGGTGCGCAGCACCTTTCCTGAGCATCTGTGGGCAAGGGGCTTCGCCCTGCTGTCGGGCGCCTGGAGCATGTCAATCCTGGTCGGACCGTTGGTCGGCGGCCTGTTCGCCCGCTACGGCGACTGGCGCGGTGCGTTCTTCGCCGTGACGGCGATGGCCGTCGTCCTGGTGGTGGTGGCGCGCCGCGCCCTGCCGCTCAGCGCCACCAGCGGCGCCAGCGCGCGCGTGCCCGGCCTGCGCGTGCTGCTGATCTGCGGCGCGATCGCTTCCATGTCGCTGATGGCGATCGCGCCCGGCGTGCCAACCAAGCTGCTGCTGCTCGCCGGCGCCATCGCCGCCCTGGTGGTGACGTTGAGGATCGATCGTCGCGCTGCGCAACCGCTGCTGCCGACCGATGCCTTCTCGTTTGGCAGCCTGACGGGCATGGGCCTGTGGCTTTCCCTGCTCGTTGCCGTCTCCTACAGCCCGTTGCAGATTTTCGTCGCGATCTTCCTGCAATCCCTGCACGGGCTCGACCCGCTTCAAGCCGGCTACATGGTGGCCGGCGCCTCGTTCGGCTGGACGGGCATGTCGCTCGTCGTCGCCGGCACGCCGGAACAACGCAGCGATAGGCTGCTGGTCGCGGGTCCGCTGATGATGGCGCTGGGCCTGGCCGGCGTCGCCCTGTTGATGCCGCTGAAGCCGGCGCCGATCGTCTTTCCGGCGATCGCCCTTGTCGGCGCCGGCATCGGCGCGTGCTGGGCATTCATCGCCCAGAGGGTCATGAGCGGTGCACGGGCGGGCGAGGAGAATCTCGCCGCCTCCTCGATTGCCACCGTGCAGCAGACCGGCTTCGCCCTGGGCGCGGCCCTTTCGGGGCTCGCCGCCAACGCCGCCGGCCTGTCGGCCGGATTGACCCGTACCGACGTCGCCGCGGCAGCGTTCTGGGTGCCGATGAGCTTCGTGCTGGCAGCACTCGCCGCCGTCGTCGCGGGTTTGAGGCTGGTGTCGCTCAGGCAGCGCTAGCGCTGATGAAGGGCGGCGCCGAAGGCCTGGAAGAGCGCGCGGTTGATGGGGTTGCTTTGCGGGTCGTATTCGGCGTGCCATTGGACGCCGAGTGCGAAGCAGGGCGCGTCGGCGATGCGGATCGCCTCGATCGTGCCGTCCTCGGCGATGCCCTCGACGACGACGCGCTCGCCTGGCTCGAGGATGCCCTGGCCATGCAGCGAGTTCACGCGGATCGAATCGCGACCTAAAAGCTTCGCGAAGGCGCCGTCCTTGGCCAGCCGCACCTCGTGGCGATCAGCGAACACCACTTCCGGATCGGGATGGATCTCACCGTTCTCCAGCCGCGGCATGCGATGGTTCATGCGGCCGGGGATGTCGCGGATCTCCGGGTGCAGCGTGCCGCCGAAGGCCACGTTCATCTCCTGCAGGCCGCGGCAGATGCCGAACAACGGGATGCCGCGCTCGACGCAGGCCTTGATCAGCGACAGCGCCATGGCGTCGCGATGGTGGTCGTAGGGCTCGTGCCGCGGATCGGGCTCGACGCCGAAGCAGGTCGGATGGACGTTGGCGCGCGCCCCGGTCAGCAGGACGCCGTCGACCGCACCCAGCAGGGCGTCGACGTCAGTGATGTCCGGCGTGCCGGCGAACATCAGGGGCAGAGCGCCCGCGACCTCCGCGATCGCGCGCATGTTGCGCTGCCCCACGAGCTGTACGTTGTGCCGGTCGTTCACGACCGAGGCGTTGCCGATAACGCCGACCACCGGTTTCGCCTTGCCTGCCATTCCCTCTCGCCGAAAGTTCCTGTCTGCCGGCAGCTAAGCTCATTTCGTGCCAAGGGAAAAGAAAATCGCCTGCACGGCAGCCATAGGAAAAATCATCCTCTGGGTGGCGACCAGGTAAGGGATGCCTCAACCAGCGCCGCAAGGCGGTCCAGCCGCGCCTCTTCGACCACGGTCACCGTCGGGGTACCGACCCGGCCGGACGGGTCGATCACCGTCATGCCCCGGGTGAGGCCGGGCGCCAGCGCCACCCCGATCGAAGCCCGCAGCGCCCTGGTGACGATCGAGGGTTCCACCACGACCGCCGCAGCCAGGGGATCGATCAGGAACAGGCGGTCGCCCTTGCCCTCGCGCACGTGCCGGGTTCGGTCGTGCGCCATCAGGCCCCGGACGAAGGCCTTGTAGTCGCTCTCGGGTGCCGCCTCGAGCATGCGATCGAGGTCGCTGCCGGCCAGGAAATGGCTGAGGCACGGCTCCCAGGGAACGACTGTGGTGTCGAGGCCGGCGCTCAGCACGATGGCCGCCGCTTCGGGATCGCAGAAGATGTTGAACTCGGCGGCCGGCGTGACGTTGCCACGGCCGTACAGTGTGCCGCCCATGACCGTGAGGCGCCCGATGCCCTTCGCGATCCCCGGCGTGCGCCGGAGCGCCAGCGCGAGGTTGGTGAGCGGCCCGACCATCAGGAGATCGACGGGATCAGCCGCGGCGGCCGCCGCCGACAGCGTGGCGGTGAGGAACTGCACGGCGTCCCAGCCGGCAAGGTCGCGGGTCTCGGCCGGCCGGGGCGCGCCGCCCAGGCCGTCCTCGCCGTGGACGTGACGGGCATCGATGCGCGTCTCCACCAGCGGCTGGGCGGCGCCGGCATGCACCTCGATGTGGACGCCGGCGGTGGCGAGGATGGCGAGCACGTTCTCCGTCGCCGCCTCGAGGCTCACGTTGCCGTACACCGTCGTGATGGCACACGGCGCGCGGCCGGCGGCGATCAGCATCAGCAGCGCCTGGGCGTCGTCGACGCCGCCGTCGGTATCGAGGATCAGTCGGTTTGCCATGGCCATGTAGGGTCCGAACTCCGCCAGACGATGCATCATCGCCCAACTAGGTCTCGCTCATCCAGAAGGAGAAGACGATGAGCGATGTGGACATTCAGGATTTCGTCAGCCGCTTTGCCGCCGCCTGGGCGGCGCGCGATCCCGAGGCTTTCCTGGCGCTGTGGCATCCCGACGGGATCCTGCGGTCGCCGTTCTACGATCGCCCGGTCACGGGCAAAGAGCTAGGGCGCCTTACCGAACTGGTGCGCGAGACGGCGCCCGATCACGTCTGGCAGCTGCTGGACTGGGCCGCGCGTGGCGACGTCGTGATCGTCGAATGGCAGGCCACCCGCACGGCCGGCGGCAAGCGGATCGACTGGCGCGGCGTCGACAAGTTCCGCCTGCGCGATGGGCGGATCGCCGAGGAGACGGTCTACATGGACACCGCGGCCCTCAGGGCAATGCGCGGCGTGGCTTGGCCCGAGCCGCTTATACGGCTGTAGCCGCGATGCGGAGCGCCTTCACGAAGTTGAGAGCGCCTCGCGCGTGGCCTATCATCATGTGATCATCTCTTTGCCGCGGGAGACGGCGGTGCACGGCCGGGGAGAGCGAAAAAGACATGAGCCGTCGTAAGCGCTGGGTGTTCGGCACCCTGTTCGGCGTCATCCTCATTGCCGCCAGCCTGGTGGGCATCGAGATCCTGTCCTCATTCTATGTACCGGCCTGGCCCGCGCGGGCCATGAACCCGCGCGAGCCCGCGTCGGTCCGTCATCTGGCGACTCCCTTCAAGAACCAGCCTTGGCTCGCCGATCCCGACAATTCCTGGGGCATGCGCGACAGCGAGCGGACGATCGAAAAACCGCCAGGAGCCTGGCGCGCGATCTTCGTCGGCGACAGCTTCGTCGATTCGCGCTTCACGCCATTGTCGTTGCCGGCGGCGGTGCAGCAGCGCACAGAGCCCAGCCACAAAATCGAGGCGGTTAACTTCGGCGTCGCAGCCACCGACCCGCGCAGCTATTACTATCGTATCCGCGACGTGGCGGTGGAGCTGCAGCCCGATGCGGTGCTGCTCTTTATCTATGCCGGCAACGACTTCATGGCCCCCAACAGCGGCTACTCGATCTTGCCGAACTGGGTCGACGAATCGCCGGGCGGAGCGCTGCTCGGCCTTATCATGCCGCGGACCAACTGGCTGGTGGTGAACCGCCTCGACCTCGCGGCTTTCTTCCAGTCGCGCATCAAGGCGCCGCCCCGCGACGACGAGATGCTGTACGCCGCGATCATCTCGCCGCCCGAGGAGCGGCAGAAGCGCATCATTTCGTACGTGAAAACCTACGTCTATCCCGACCTGCCCGAAGAAAAGATCGCCGAGATCCTGTCGCGCGGCGACAACCGCTTCTTCAACATCGCCCTGCCGCAGAAGGAAGGCGAGCAGGAATATCTGCTGGACTGGATGTTCGGCACGCTCATGAGTTGGGAGGCGCGCGACTTCGATGTGGCGAGAAGCCGGGAGGATGCCAAGCGAAAGGCGGACAACAAGAGCGTCGAAGCGACGTTCTCCTGGATCGAAGCCACCGACCGTGTGCTGCGCAAGCGCGGCGTGCCATTGTCGGTATTCTTGGTGCCGATGGGCAGTGTCGATCCGGAATATGTCGAGTTCTGGAAGCCGTGGCCACGCGCGTACAGCTGGAATTACGTCTGCGACGAGTGGCATGCCCAGCTCGCCGCCGCGCTCGACAAGGCCGGCATCCGCCATGTCGACCTGCGTCCCACGCTCGATGGCATCCCAGGCACCTATCGCAAGATGGATGGTCACTGGACCCAGAAGGGCGAAGCCCTCGTCGCCGACCGGATCAAGGCGGAACTGGAAGCGCTGCGCGGCGGTCGTCCGATCGCCAAGGCGCCGTAGGCGTTCGACGTGAGTTCGACCGGCGCCGAAGCGACGGCGTCGATGCGAGGCCTATGGTTCCGTCGTCAACAACCGACGGAGAAAGCCATGACCGATCTTCACAGCCTCAAGGATGGTCTCGTCGTCACCGCGTTCTGGGAGGCCAAGCCCGACGAGGTCGACGCCGTGCAGGGGATCGTGCGCCAGTTCCTGCCGCAGGCCCAGCGCGAGCCCGGCGTGAAGGCGTTCCAGATCCACCAGTCGACCAGCGAGCCGCACAAGTTCTTCTTCTACGAGGTCTTCAAGGACGAGGCGGCCTTCGCTAACCATCAACAGACCGATCACTTCAAGACGCTGATCGTGGGCCAGGCGGTGCCAAAGCTCGCCAAGCGCGAGCGCACACAGCATCGGTTTGTGTAATCGGCTGGGGGCGCGCCACTCCAGTGGCGCGTCATGGAGACGCCAGAACCAACACAACCTCACCCTGAGGAGCATCGCGAAGCGATGCGTCTCGAAGGGTGGGAACCAGTTGTGCTGTAGCCCACCCTTCGAGACGCGGCCCGCTGGGCCGCTCCTCAGGGTGAGGTTAGCGAGTTGCTCGGTTGGTCATGACGTGCCACCGGAGTGGCGCGCCCCCGCACTATGCCGTCCACTTGCCGACATCGAGCCAGGTGCTCTGGTACGTCGCACCTTCGCCCATGTCGGTGTAGCGGTCGGAGCAGAGCATGTTGATGGTGCCGGACACGGCCTCGCCGGTGGGCCGCTGTCCGGGCACCAGCACGACGCCGGGCTGGATGTCGTCGCCCACCTGCAGCATCAGCCCGATCGCGCCGCGATCGTTGAACAGGCGCACTTCGTCGCCGTTCTTGAGGCCGCGCTTGCCGGCATCCTCAGGATGCAGCACGCAGAACGGCTTGCCTTCGCGCTGGCGCAGGAAGCCCACGCCCGAGAACGCCGTGTGCGCCTGGAAATAGCCCGGCGCCGTCAGCAGGCGCAGCGGCCACTTGGCGGCCTCGGCCACTTCGGCAGGATCCTCGTTCCAGTCGGGCAGGGGCGAGACGCCCTGCTTGGCGAGCTGCTCGGAATAGAATTCGAGCTTGCCCGACGGCGTCTTGAACTGCTGGCCCTTGAATTCGTGCGCGATATGGATCGGCTCGCCGGCGAACAGCTTCTCCGGATCGGCGGCGGCCGCAGGACCGGTCGCGCCCTTGAACAGCTCCTTGGCCGCGTCCTGCGGTGCGAGCGTGAAGATGCGGTCGCTGAGTCCCATGCGCCCGGCGAGCGCCTGCGCCACATCGAAGTTCGACCGTGCCTCGCCCTGCGGCTTGGCGGCCTGGCGGCCCCACTGCATCCAGTAGGCGCCGTAGGCGCGATAGAGATCGTCGGTCTCGAGGTAGCTTGCCGCCGGCAGCACGATGTCAGCGTACTTCGCGGTGTCGGTCATGAAGGGATCGTGCACCACAGTGAACAGGTCCTCGCGTAAAAGGCCCTTCTGCACCTTGTGGACCTCGGGGCAGGTCACGGCGGGATTGTTGGCCGCCACGTAGAGCGCGCGGATCGGCGGGTCCTGCATGTTCAGAAGCTCTTCGCCCAGCCGCAGGTGATTGACGTTGCGCGTCGCGGCCAGCCCCGACGGCTTGCGCACGGCGGCGTAGTTGAGATCGCACGACGCTGCCGTCAGCAGCAGCGCACCGCCGCCCTTCACGGCGTAGTGGCCCGAGACGCCAGGCAGCAGCGCCACGGTGCGGAGTGCCTGGCCGCCGTGGGTGAGGCGGGTCATGCCTTCGCCCAGCCGGATCAGCGCGGCCTTGGCCTTGCCGTACATCGCCGCAAGCTTCTCGATGTCGGTGACGGCCAGGCCCGTGATCTCGGCGACGCGCTGCGGCGGGAACTTCGGCAGGATCTCCCGCTCGACCTTGTCGAAGCCCAGCGTGTGTTGGGCGATGTAGTCGCGATTTGCGAGCTTGTCGCGCACCAGGATGTGCATGATGCCCAGCGCCAGCGCGGCATCGGTGCCGATGCGGATCGGCAGATAGAGGTCGGCGGCCTTGGCGCTGCGGGTGCGGCGCGGATCGATCACCACGATCGGCACGCCGCGCTTCTTCCTCTGCTCCTCGGCGAGCGCCCAGAAATGCACGTTGGTGGCGGCGAGATCGGCGCCCCACGAGATCACCAGGTCGGAATGGACGACATCCTCGGGGTCGGCGCCGCCGACCGAGCCGACGGTCACGTCCCACGCCGTCTCGCAGCAGGTATCGCACACCGTGCCGGCCTGCAGGCGCGAGGCGCCCAGCGCATGGAACAGGCCGTTCACCAGCCCTCGATTCATCAGGCCCTGGTGGGCGGAGTAGGCGTAGCCCAGCAGCGCCAGCGGGCCGCTCTCGGCGATGATCGCCTTCCACTTGGCGGAGATCTCGTCGAGCGCCTCGTCCCAGGTGATCGGCTTGAACTGGCCCGAGCCTTTCGGGCCGGTGCGCTTCAGCGGCGTCTTGATGCGCTCGGGCGAATTGACGAGGTCGGCGTCGCGATTGACCTTCCCGCAGGCGAATCCCGCCGTGTACGGATGGTCCGGATCGCCCTGCACGCGCACGACCTTGCCGTCCTCGACATGGGCGATGAGCGAGCACATGTCGGGACAATCGTGCGCACAGACGACTCGAACTTCGCTCTTCACCACACCGTCTCCCCAAAAATGGAAGACGGAGTGTAACAGAGGCGGCGAAGAAGCCCGGACTTACTTCTTCTTGGCTGCGCCCTTAGCTGGGGTCGCTTCCGGCTTGGCGCCGCTCGACTTGGTGCCCGCGCCGACGCCGCCTTCCGCGGAGCCGGTCATGCCGAAGCGGTCCTTGAAGCGCTGCACGCGGCCGCCGCGATCGACGGACTGGCGCACGCCGGTCCAGGCCGGGTGGGTCTTGGGATCGATGTCGAGGCGCAGCGTGGCGCCTTCCTTGCCCCAGGTCGACTTGGTCTCGAAGGACGAACCGTCGGTCATCACCACGGTGATCTTGTGGTAGTCGGGGTGGGTCTTCTCTTTCATGAACAATCTCCAGCGCATAAGGGCCGATTGCCGACCGGCCGGCGCGATTAAGGCGGCGGGTATACAGGCGGGGGCGGCGGAGGACAAGCCCGAGCAGAAGCCGGTTGTCCGCGGCCAAACGGGCCTGTAGACCGACCGGGCCAATGAGCGACTCTGCCTTCGAAAGCCTGGCCGACAGCCTTCTAGCCGCCCTCGAGGAGGGTATCGGCGCCCATGCCGATGCCGAACTGCAGGGCGGGATCCTGACGGTCGACGGACATGACGGCACCTGGGTCGTGAATAAACATGCACCAACCCGGCAGATTTGGCTGAGTTCGCCCCAGAGCGGGGCGCGGCATTACGCCTTCGACGCGGCCTCGAGCCAGTGGAAGGACACCCGTGGCGGTCCCGACCTTTTAGCCCACCTGTCGGCCGAGCTGGGCGTTTCGCTGGAATGGCGGCCGTCATGAACCGGTTTGGCGGCCTGAGGCTTCTCGGACCGTACCTGCGGCCCTATCGCGGCCGGACCGTCCTGGCCGTCTTTTCCTTGCTGATCGCCGCTGGCACCGTGCTGGCGTTCGGCGCCTGCCTGCGCGCCCTGATCGACCGCGGCTTTGCCCAGGGCCGGCCGGACATCCTGAACTACGCGCTCGCCTCGCTGATCGCCGTTGCCGTGGTGCTGGCGATCGCCTCGGGCGCGCGCTTCTACCTGGTGTCCTGGCTGGGCGAGCGCGTGGTCGGCGACCTGCGCCGCGACCTGTTCGCCCATGTCGTGCGGCTGGGACCGGCCTGGTTCGAGATCAAGCGCTCGGGCGACGTCATGAGCCGCATCTCGGCCGATGCCCAGCTCATCGAGCAGGTGATCGGCTCGTCGGCGTCGGTGGCGCTCCGGAATTCGCTGATGTGCGTGGGCGGCGTGGCGATGCTGGTGATCACCAATCCCAAGCTCGCCCTGCTGGTGCTGGCGGTCGTGCCGCTGGTGGTGGCGCCCATCATCCTGTTCGGCCGCAAGGTCCGCCGCCTGTCGCGCGAGGCGCAGGCGCGCATGGCCGACATGGTCTCGGAGGGCGGCGAGACGCTCGACGCCGTACGCACCGTGCAGGCGTTCGCCCAGGAAGAGCGCGCCACGCAGCGCTTCGGCGAGGCCACCGAGCGGGCCTTCGACGCGGCCCGCCGCCGGGTCGCCCAGCGCGCCATAATGACGACGCTGGTGATCTTCATCGTCTTCGCCGCCGTCGGCTTCCTGCTGTGGATGGGCGGCCACGACGTGCTGAGCGGGCGCATCAGCGCCGGCGACCTCACGGCCTTCGTCTTCTATGCCGTGCTGGTCGCGAGCTCGGGCGGCGCCATCAGCGAGACCATCGGTGACCTGCAGCGCGCCGCCGGCGCCGCCGAGCGCCTGGCCGAGCTCAGGGCCGAGCCGCCCGCTATCATCGAGGCTGCGAACCCCAAGTCTCTGCCTGTGCCGCTGCGTGGCGGCGTGCACTTCGAGAAGGTGTCGTTCCGCTATCCGACGCGGCAGGAGCAGCTGGCGCTCGACCGCTTCGATCTCAATGTCGTGCCAGGCGAGACCGTGGCCATCGTCGGCCCGTCGGGGGCGGGTAAGACCACTGTCTTCAACATGCTGCTGCGCTTCTACGATCCCGAGGCGGGGACGATCCGCATCGACGGCGTCGACATCCGCGACCTGCGCTTCGCCGACCTGCGCAGCGCGATGGCGATCGTGCCGCAGGAGCCGGTGCTGTTCACCGCCTCGGTGGCCGAGAACATCCGCTATGGCCGGCCCGACGCCAGCGACGCCGACGTGCGCGCCGCCGCAGAGACGGCCTCGGCGCTCAGGTTCATCGAGACCCTGCCGCAGGGCTTCGCCACCGACCTCGGCGCGCGCGGCGTGCGGCTCTCGGGCGGCCAGCGCCAGCGCATAGCCATCGCCCGCGCCGTGCTGCGCAATCCCGCCATCCTGCTGCTCGATGAGGCGACCAGCGCTCTCGATGCGGAAAGCGAGCTGGCCGTCCAGCAGGCCCTTGACCGGCTGATGAAAGGCCGCACCACCCTGGTGATCGCCCATCGCCTGGCGACCGTGCAGAAGGCGGACCGGATCGTCGTGGTCGACCACGGCCGGGTCGTCGATGTCGGCCGCCATGCCGACCTGGTCCGCCGCGACGGCCTTTATGCCCGGCTGGCCGAGCTGCAGTTCAACCTGTCTGCCGCGGCTGAATAACCTCCTTTAGTCGATTGAAAAACTTGAGGAAATGGCGTGCCACGCACTGAAACTTGCTCGGGTAAAGTTTTACTTTAAGAAACGAAGGAATTCCCTTGAATATCAGATAGATATTCCATAATCTTCAGCCATATTATTGACGCGTTTCGATCACCAAAGGGTTCCTCCCATGTATCTCCAGATTGAGTCGCAGAGGACCTTCCACCGTCCCGCCTACATCCGTTTGGCTGACTGGTGGCCGGCTGCCCTGATCGGCCTCGTTGCCCTGCTGAGCGGCCTTCCCGACGCCAACGCTGGAACGCTGCTGGGCCTCTGACGTCTACGTGAACTCTTCCAGCCGCTCCGAATAGACGATCCGCGACGCGGCCTCGATCAGCGCTAGGTGCGTGAAGGCTTGGGGGAAGTTCCCAAGGTGGCGGCCGGTGTCGACGTCGAACTCCTCGGCGTACAGCCCCAGCGGGGAGGCGATGCGCAGCAGCCGCTCCATCAGGTCGCGTGCTCGCTGAACCTCGCCGATGATCGTGAGCGCTGAGACGAGCCAGAACGAGCAGATCAGGAACGTGCCCTCCTTGCCTGACAGACCGTCGTCAGTTTCCTCAGTCCGATAGCGCAGCACGAATCCCTGCTCGCTGAGATTGTCGGCAATGGCCAGTACCGAGTTGCGCAACCGTTCGTCGTTGGCGGGAAGGAAGCCGACGATCCCCGCCAGCAGGGTCGAGGCGTCCAGCGCATCGGTGTCATAGTGCTGGCGCAGGACGCCTTTCTCGGTCAATCCGCGATCCAGGATATCGGCGCGGATCTCGTTGGCGATTGCCTGCCACTTCTTCGTCAGGTCGGGAGCACCCCGGATCTCCGCCAACCGGGCGGCGCGATCCAGGGCCACCCAGCTCATCAGCTTCGAGGAAACATAGTGCTGGGGCGCGCCGCGCGCCTCCCAGATACCCTGGTCCGGCTCATGCCACACCCGCGCGGCGCATTCCGCCTGCGACTGGACGATCGGCCACAGGCGGCGGGGCAGTCGCTGGCTGCGCCGCGTATGCAGCAGGATCGATCCCAGCACTGCGCCGAAGACGTCGTTCTGGCGCTGGTCGAACGCACCGTTGCCGATGCGTACCGGGCGCGCGCCGGCGTACCCGGACAGGTCGTCGCGTGTTGACTCGGTGAGATCGCGGCGGCCATCGATGCCGTACATGATCTGCAGCGCGCCGTCGTCGTTGGGCTTTAGGTCGGCGACGAATTCCATGAATTCATTGGCTTCCCAGTCGAGGTTCAGCCAGTGAAGCGCCTGCAGCGTGAACGTCGAATCGCGCATCCAGCTGTAGCGGTAGTCCCAGTTGCGCTCGCCGCCGGGCGTTTCGGGAAGGGAAGTCGTCAGCGCGGCGACCGTGGCCCCTGTCGGCAGGTAGGTGAGCCCCTTGATGACGAGCGCCGACCGCATGATGAGGGATCGCCAGCGGTGATCGGGAATCCGAGCGCGGCCGATCCAGGTGCGCCAGAAGCGTGTCGTTGCCGTCATGCGGGCGTTGGCGTCGTCGATGGTGACGGGGGAGACAAGCCCATCGGCCCAGGACAGCGAGCAATACATCTCCTCGCCGGTGCTGAGCGTGTGGCGGCCACGAACGCTATCGCCCTCGATGCCGAGACGAATGCTGCTCTGTAGGCGAATCTTCTGGTCGCCGGCGACGGCATCGGCCGATCGACCGTCGTCGCCAGAGAGCGTCCACGCTGCCGATGTCCTGCCGTATTCGAAGACCGGCTCGCAGTAGAGCTCGATCTCGACCTGGCCCTCGATGCACTGCACAGTGCGGACGAGCATGTGATCGGCACCGTCGTCGGCCGGCGGTCGGGTGTACGGTGTCACGCGGTCCTCGCCAGTGCGCGGCCCCATGGTGAGCGCGTCGCGCACCACCACCCATCCGCCGCGCGTGTTCCACGTCGTGACGAGCGTATTGGTTCCCGGCTCATAGGTGCGAGAGTTGGGAACGATCGCGCCGAAGGGAGCCAGCCGAAAGCTGCCGGCCTGGCGGTCGAGCAAGGCTGCGAACACGCTGGGCGAATCGAACCGCGGCACGCAGAGCCAGTCAACCGATCCGTCCGGGGCGACGAGCGCGCCGGTATGGCAGTTCGACAGGAACGCGTAATCGGCGATCGCGGGGAACGGGGAGGGAGCGGCCGCGCTTTGTGCTGCAGGCTCGCTCATGACATCCGCAGCCTGTTCCGTCGATCGATCCCGAGCATGGTGTTCTCCCCAGCCTTATCGTTTCGGTCTTTGTTCGTGAAAGCAAGTCGGCGCTCTTGCTCGGAGTCAAGCCTGCCTTTAGCGGGATTTTGTCCCTGCGACCACCGGCCATGGCCGGCGTAGTCACTTGTCGATGGAGCTATCGGCACCGACGCTCGTGTCGTTGCTTGATCTCACGCGGTCGAATCCGCTCGTCTGCGGTGCCTTGCTGACCCTGCGCTTCTGGAATGAAGCGAAGGCAGCGGTCCGGCGGCTTGCGGCAAGCGCGCGTAGCAGAAGTATCTCCTCATCAACCGTACGCGGGAGAGCAGCACCCATGACGCCTCGCAGCTAACTCGTTCATCGACGCTGCCGATTCAGCGACAACGGACTCTGCTTCTAAGTACCCGGACGGGGTGCCGAACTGGTTACAGCCTGGAGAATCATTTCGACGACCAATTCTGGCGCGGTAACCAATGGCGTATGGTCGATCCTTTCCGACCGAATCTGCGCCCCCATCCGTTGCGCCAGGAACAGCTGTGTAGCCGGGTTGATCATGCGATCTTCCTGAGCAATCAGATACCACGAGGGCATTGTCTTCCACGCCGGCCGCGGTGCCTTTTCCTGAATGCAGGCGAGGGCTATCGGACGCTGCGTTGCGGCGAAGAGCGCAGCTTGCTCGGGTGAAGCGTGCTGGCAGAAGGCGGTGCCGAATGCGTCATTGGGCAGCCAGAGGTAACCATGCCTATCAGGAGCCAGTTGCGGCGCGTCCGGGGGCGGCTTCTCGCGATAGAATACCTCGCCAACCGTTTCGCCTTCGTCTGGGCTCAGAGCCGCAATGAAGACAAGCGACCGAACTCTTTCATTGACGCTCGCCCCAACCACGGCCCCGGCATAGGCATGCGCAACAAGGACCACCGGCCCGTCGGTCCGCTCCAGTGCGCGCTCAAGCGCAGCGACGTCATCCGATAACGACGTCAGCGGGATTGGCGCCGCCAGGACGCCCACTCCCCTGGCCTGCAGCAGCCTGATGACGTGGGCCCAGCTGGAACCGTCAGCCCACGCGCCGTGAACGAGCACGACGCTGAGGCTTGCCTTAGATCCGCTCATGCTCATTCGCCCCTTTCGCTGGTCGACGTTTCAAATAGCCATCCACGGAGAGGGGCCCTGCACCTCCGAGGCAGAGTGCGAGGAGCCCCGCGATGTACAGCAAATCCGTCTCATAGCCGGGCTGGCCGAAGTGCGCGCCCGACGTGTCATAGGACATGAGCTTGATCGAGCTGAACCCGTTGGGAAGATGGACGGTGAAGATTGCAACAAGAAGCACCGCGATCATTGGCACCGCAGCAATAGGCACAAGGGCGCCAGCGAGGATCAATAGTCCACCGACGATCTCGACGATGATCGCGGCCCAACCCAACAAGTCGGCAAACGGCACGCCAATGGCGTGCAGTATCGCGATGAATCCGTCCGGTCCACGGGAAAGCTTTGCGTAGCCATGCTGCACAAAGCCGAACCCGACGACCAGTCGGAGCGGCAGTGCAAACCAGCCCGTGTCGACCGGAAGCGGAGCCATGCCGAATCTGACGAGAAGGGAAGTGAAGCCGATACCGGCCATTTCATCCTCGATAGAGTCAGCGGACAAGGAAGTCGCGGATGGCAGCAGCGATTTCATCGGCATGCGTCTCCAGCGCGAAGTGCCCAGTGTCGAAGAAGCGAACGATTGCTTCGGGAATGTCGCGCTTGAAGGCCTCCGCACCCGGCGGCAGGAAAAACGGATCGTTCTTGCCCCACACGGCGAGGAGTGGCGGCCTGTGGGTGCGGAAGTAGTTCTGGAAGGTCGGATAGAGGGCGACGTTGCTCTTGTAGTCGCCGAACAGATCCAGCTGGATCTCGTCGGCGCCGGGGCGCGCGAGATAGAAGTTATCGAGGGCCTGACCGTCCGGAGATACCTTGGTCTCGTCGGTCACGCCATGTGTGTATTGCCAGCGCGTTGTTTGCGGAGAGAGGAAGGCTCGGAGCGCCTTCCGATTGGTGTTCGACGGCTCTTGCCAATAGGCCCGGATCGGAGTCCAGCCCTCGCTCAGCCCCTCTTCGTAGGCATTGCCGTTCTGCGAGATGATCGCGGTGATCCGATCCGGATGCTTTGCAGCGATCCGAAAGCCTGTCGGCGCGCCGTAGTCGAAAACGTACATCGCGAAACGCTTCAAGCCGATGATCTCAGTGAAGCGGTCGATGACGCCGGCGATATGGTCGAAAGTGTAGCTGAAACTGCTCCGCGCCGGCATGTCCGACTGGCCGAAGCCCGGCAGGTCGGGCGCGAAGATGTGGAAGCTATCGGCGAGCAGCGGGATGAGATCCCGGAACATGTGGCTTGCGCTCGGAAAGCCATGGAGCAGCAGCAGCGCCGGCGCGTCGACCCGGCCAGCCTCCCGGTAGAATACCTTCAGGCCGTCGACGTCAGCGTTGCTGTACTTGATGGTGGTCATGAACGGTTCCCTTCGTTCCTGCGAGCGGAATAACCCTTTCCAGAGCGGCGCGATGCCCGGAGGTATCCGGCGTGATGTGACGAACTATCTTTCGGGGCGCGTCTCGGTTTGGTTACACGGGCACGCCGCAGCCCACGAATTTTTTCGCCCGCAGCCGGCAGGTCGGCCTGCCATCGCACGCCCCCACGTGTTCAACCGCGGGAATAGCGTTCATTCCGACCTGGAATTCGCCTTGCCGGTTCGACCGGCTTGCGACGCTTTTCCGCTATCGATGAGCTGCCAACCACTCTCTCGCAGTCAGCAGGTCCGCCGTCGCGAAACCTTCAGTGAACTGGTCAACCACTGATTGGAGAATCGTGCGGGACTCGTGCCGTCGATCGCCCCGCGATTTCAAGTACCGGGCAAGGCTTGTCGCGGTTCGCAATTCCCACGATCTTGCGCCCTGCTTGCGTGCTAGCCGCAGTGCGTGCCGCAGCTGCCGCTCCGCCGTATCGCTCCCATCCTGAGCCTGGGTGATCAGGATCTCGCTCCGAATGCGCAGCAACTCCGGGACATACCAATATTCTCCGTCGTTTTCTGCGTGCGTGAGAGCTGATGCGAGAACGTCCAGCGCGCGCACAACCTCACCTGTGCCGGCCAATGCCCTGGCCAGCGCAATCTGGAACTCCGGCTGACGACTCCCGACTCTGCCCAGGACAGGTAACGCGCTGGACAGCACTGCAATACCCGCGCTGAAGTCTTCTTGCTCTACGAGCAATGTCCCCCGCAGGCACTGGGACCAACTTTGATAGAAGGGCAGGTGATTCTCATTTGCGACGCTGGTGCATGCGTCCAGTGCCCGTTCGGCGGCGGCGACGTTGCCAGTCAGGCATGCCAATGGAAATGCGGCGAGGGCATGAGCGTAACACTGAGACAGCCCGTAGCCCAATTTTGCCGCGTCTGTGCAGCAGGCTTCCGCGGTGGTTGCGGCCTTGTCGGGGTAACCCAGCAGCCAAAGGACGCGCGTTAGTATGGCGCCCGCCAGCACTCCTTGGTCATATTGAAACCAAACCGTCCGAGGATGACCAGGCTCGGCCTCCAGTTTCAAAACCTGCTCAAGATAAAGACGAGCTGTCGCCTGCTCGCCGTGATAATGCGAGCTATGGCCGGCCAGCCGGTTCGCCGCCACGATGGCCGACCTGTCTCCAAGCCGCATGGCCAGCTGATGGAACTTCCTCGCCGTGTGCAGTGCTTTCGCATATTCGCGGCTATTGGAGTGATAGTCCCAAATGGCCCACAATGCCCTCAGTCGAGCCGCGTCATCTTCAGACGAGTCGGCAATTGCCAGTGCCTTCTCCAACGATGCCTGAGTGTCCTCGACGAGCCCGGTCGTATGAACAACCGCAATGGAATGCGCGATGTAGAGCTGCATGAGCTGCTCGGAAGTCAAAGCCGACGCCTGGTCCAGGCGACTTAAGGCGGTTTCCACCCGCGCACGGCATTCGGTCATCAGAGACATGTAGAGCCAGGTTCGTGTGTAGGCTGCCGTTATTTCGAGTCCGGTCCGCAAATCTCCACCCGGAGAGAAGCACCAGTCCAGGGCGGAGCGTACGTTGTGGATTTCTTCGGTCCTCGGCGCTCCGTCGTCATTTGGACTCTCTGCCGCCACCTGACTTACGGCCGATTGCGGCCGCACGATGGCGTTCCGAACATACAGGGCATGTCGCTGTGCTGCAGTGTGGGCCTCTCCGCTCTCGCTGAGTCTCTTATAGGCATAGTCCCTGGTGGTCTCGAGCAGTCTGTAGGCGACGACAGCAGCGGTCTCATCCACGTTCAGGAGTGACTTTTCAACGAGGCCGCTTACGCCGTCGATGACGGACGAGCTGGTTTGCCGACCAGCCAAAATCTCTATCGCTGCCGCGATGGAAAACCCGCCGGGAAGGACCGACAACCATCTCAATAGCAGCTGCTCATCAGCGGGCAGCAGTTGATAGCTCCAATCGAACGTCGCGCGGAGCGTCCGATGTCGTGGGAGTGCCGTGCGGCGCCCGCTTGTCAGCAGCGCAAAGCGATCGCGCAAGGCTGCGGCGACCTGGTCGATCCCAAGTGTTGCGGCCCGGGCCGCCGCGAACTCGATGGCGAGCGGTATGCCGTCGAGGTGGCGACAGATTGCTGCAATCGCCGGCAGGCTCTCGGCGTGAGCCGAGAAGTCCGAACCGAGCTCTTTGGCTCTTGCGATGAAGAGCTCCGGTGCGCTGTGGCTCAGAATCTGGCCCGCATCGAGTTGCTCGTCCGGCGGCACTTCGAGTGGCGGCACGCGATAGGCATACTCGCCCTCGATCCGCAAGACTTCGCGGCTCGTTGCCAGGACTGTGGCGAGAGGGCACAACCGCATGAGTGCCTCGGCCAGCGTTGCCGTCGCGTCGATGACGTGCTCGCAATTGTCGAGAACCAGCAGAAGCCTTTTCCCGGCGATCGCCCGGGCGACAGCTTCAGCGGTGATCGTCTTGGACCCAAGCTTCAGCCCGAGCGCCCCCGCCACAGCAGACGGCACCAGGTGCGGGTCGGACAGCGACGCCAGCTCGACAAGCCATCCGCCGTCGGCAAACTCGCCGAGGACACGGCGGGCTGTCTCAAGGGCGAGCGTGGTCTTTCCAATGCCGCCGGGGCCCGTCAGGGTCACGACGCGGTAGGCCGAAACGAGATCCTGCAACCTCTGCATGGCTGCCGATCGGCCAATGGGGCGCGCGATGGTTGCCGGGAAGTTGGTCGCCGGAGCCGCCCCGGTAAGCCGTGTCTGCTGGAGCAAGCCCGGCGGTTTGGCCTCGTCATGATGCCTGATGGTCCACGCGCCGAGGAGACGATAGCCGCGGCGCGACTCGGTCTTCAGCAAGCTTCGATACGGGCCAAGCGCCCTGCGCACGGCGGCTGTGTGAACCTGCAGCGTGTTTTCCGTGACAATGGCGCCCGGCCAAACGCGGTTCATCAACTCGTCCTTGGTGACGAGTTCGCCGGCCGACCGGACCAGAACCTCGATGATCTCGAAGGCGCGCCCACCGACAGGTACCGGCGATCCGAGAACCCGAAGCTCGCGGCGAGCGAGGTCAATCTCGCACCCGCCCGAGGCGTAAACCGGTCGAATGCCTTCAGCAAGCATGCAACGGCCCCTGATTGCAGGACTATGCCTTTGGGATGACCCAGCGCGGCGGCTCGCTTCAGAACTTTTCAGAAAATACCCCAAGATTCTCGATCGCTCGCACGTCAATCTATCATGTCCAATCTGACCCGCCTGACCGGAGAAGCGGTCCTGGTCGACGTCCAATGCCTTCAGAAAGCCGTTGGAAACCAATGCCTTGATGTGTCGAGAGGAGCCTCTCGGAATGAACGCGGCGGCAAATGCGGCTCGAGGCCGCCGACCTGCAACGGACGGCTGCAGACAATAGATAGATGGCCGCGATTGAGAGCTCTGCGATGAAGCTTGAGAACGAAACGGCTGAGTTGGAGCTGATCGCAAAGGCGTTTCAGGCCATTGCGAAAGAGATCAGCTATGGAGGTCTGGCTGACGCTCTTCTCAAGACTGCGCTCAGGCACTCCGGAGCCGTTCGAGGTGCGGTGCTGTTGAGCGAGGGAGGCGAACTGCTCGCCAAGGCCGATGCCACCTTTCCTCGTGAAAAGGCCAAGGTCTTTGCCTCACAACCCTCCGTGCGCGAATTCCAGTTGCCGGACGACCTCAGCGAAAGAGTGTTTATGCGCCAGGAAACCGTCGTCAGAGATGACAGCCGGAAAGGGGCCGCCCTGATTGATCGCGCAGAATGCCCAACGGGGCCGAACGTAACCGTCTTGTGCCAGCCTCTGATTCATCAAGGGCAGACAGTCGGCGCTCTCTATCTGGAATCGGAGGCCGCGCCGGCGCTTTTCACGCCGAGATGCCTCTCGGTGATGTCGATGCTGGCTTCGCAGGCTGCTGTATCCTTTGAATCCGCGCAGCTTTTTGAAGCACTCCGCGAGACCAACATGTGGATGGTCAGGGGCCAGCAGATCGGCCGCATGGGCAGCTACCGATGGAACACACGGACCCTGCTGTCGCGGGCATCGCGCGAATGCTACCGCATTTTTGACATCGGCCTGGACATCAACCCCGTGCCGTTCGAGACATTTAGAGCCTGCGTACATCCCGACGACCTTCCTGATTTGGAGAAGGCCCTCGCAGGGGCGGTCAGCGCGAAGTCGCCCTTCAGCCACGAATACAGGGTCGTCCATCGAGACGGGACGATCTTGCACGTCGTTGCAGTAGGACAATTCGATCTTAGTCCGGCCGGCGACGTTGAATTGGAAGGCATAATCACCGACGTCACCGAGCAGAAGGTATCGGAGCAGGCAGTTGCAGACGCACGTGCCGCACTTGCGCGAGCCGCGCGTCTGGCATCACTCGGGGAACTCGCCGGGTCGATCATTCACGAAGTCAATCAGCCGTTGACCGCGATCAGAGCGAGCGCCGACGCCTGTCTGCGATGGCTCGCCCGGGAGCCTGCCGACACGGACGAAGCGCGCAGGTCCGCCCTGCGTGTCGTCGAACAGAGCCGGAGGGCAACCAACGTCGTTGGCGGCCTCAGGTCGTTGGTGCGCGACTCGCATCTGCGGTTCGCCGACGTCCATGTCAACGAGACTATCGAGGAGGTCCTTGTCCTCTTGAAGAGGGAGCTTGAACTCGCCGGTGTCGCCCTGAAGACCGCCTTCGACGAAACGCTGCCGCCTATAGAGGCGGATCGAGTGCAGCTTCAACAGGTCGTCCTCAACCTCGTGCGCAACGCCGTCGAAGCGATGGCCAGCGTCGACGGCGTCCGCGCCCTCAGTATCTCATCGAGGGTTGCCGACGGTCACGTCTCTGTGTCGATCGCTGACACCGGCGTGGGCGTCGATCCCGCCAGCGCGGAGCATCTGTTCGCTGCACTCTACACGACAAAGGGCGAAGGACTTGGCCTGGGCTTATCGATCTGCCGCAAGATTGTCGTTGCCCATGGAGGGCGCCTATGGGCGGAGAAAAACACCACGCACGGCGCAACATTCACTTTCACTCTGCCTGCTCGCCAGTTCCGCCGATTGTCAGGGAGCAACTGAGGATGTCGTCGGCGTTCGTTCATATCGTCGACGATGACAAGGCGGTCCGGGAGTCACTGGGAGACTTGCTGCGGTCAATGAACTATCGGACGACGCTTCACGGCTCCGCTTCGGAATTTCTCGATGTCGCGTTGCCCGACGCGCCCGCCTGCCTCGTGCTCGACATTCGGCTGCCGGGCACGAGCGGTTTGGAGCTTCAGGAGTATCTGACACGCGTAAATATCCGGCTGCCCGTCATCCTGATAACCGGCTTCGGCGACATTCCCATGTCGGTGAAAGGCATGAGGGCGGGCGCGGTCGATTTTCTCACAAAGCCGATACGAGATCAGGACCTCCTTGATGCCGTGGCGGCTGCGATTCGAATGGATCAGCACCGGCGTCAGGAGGTCGTGCAGATTGCCGAGTTGCAGAAGCAGTATGCGCTGCTGACGCTCCGCGAGCAGCAAGTGGTGGAACACGTTGCGTCCGGCCTCATGAACAAGCAAATCGCGATCGAACTGTCGATCAGCGAAGTTACCGTGAAGATGCATCGCCGCAGCGCCAAGCGAAAGCTGGGGGCGAAATCCGTAGCAACGCTCGTTCGCATGGTCGGGGTGCTCCACGCTCAGAAGCGAGGCGGCTGAGACCCATACGAAGGTATGTGCCCAAACGTCACTTTCGAGAGATTGTGACGGTGCGTCGGCCAGCGCATTGTTCGGACGTATCGCGACGCCATGGCCACCAAGTGGCTCCTACCTTCCCCAGGAACAGGACACGATGATCGTTGCCGCGCGTCTGCACGTCACCCAGCCTCGCCGCGAATGCAAGTTTGTCCCGCGCGGCCACATCCGATGAGGCGCCCTCTCGTCGCGATCGTCGACGATGACGAGGCCCTGTGCGCTTCCCTGGTGGATCTGATGCGATCTGTCGGCTATCGCGCCGAGTCGTTCTTCGCGGCCGAAACGCTCCTGACCTCGCCCAACCGGCCCTTTTTCGACTGCATCATCGCTGACGTCCGCATGCCCGGGATGAGTGGACTCGACCTGGTGCGGAAGCTCAAGGAAGAGGGCGCCAGCGTGCCTGTCATCATGGTCACCGCCTTGCCAGACAGGCAATTGGACGATCAGGCGATCTCCGTCGGAGCCCAATATCTCCTCGGAAAACCGATCGAGACTCAGACCTTGCTTGATTGCATTGAAAGGAGCCTCTCCAGTGAACGCGCCCGATGATGCCCCCTCAGCCGGCGACGTTGCAGGTCGTCCACGGCGGAGCGCCCGAATAGCATCGCGATTCGGCAATTGGCAAAGCCGTTCGGAGCAATGGGGCTGTCTCATGGCGGCGGCGCAAGGTGGCGAAAGCCATGCCTATGACCAGTTGCTGCGGGAGTTGGACGGCTGGCTGCGCCGCTACTATGGGCGCCGGCTTCCCGGCCCGGCAGCCGAAGATGCACGGCAAGACACGCTTCTCGCCATTCATGCCAAACGACATGCGTACGAGCCCTCGAGGCCGTTTGGACCGTGGGTCGCGGCGATAGCCCGATACAAGTGGATCGACCATGTTCGGGATGCTTCCAGGTTCGCGGCCCTGTCGCTGCACGACGACATGCCGATGAAGGATCATGGTGAAACGGCAATAAGCGCGATTACAGTGGACGACCTGCTGAAACGACTGACGCCCGCGCAAGCCAGCGTGATCCGCCTTGTGAAGCTCCAGGGGGCCAGCATCGAAACGGCCTCCGGCGCGACCGGCCAATCCGCAGCTCTCGTCAAGGTCAACATCCATCGCGGTCTCAGGAAGCTGGTGGCATTGGCCGCTTGCGATAGCTCCTACTCGATCTCGGGCGGCAATTTTGCGGATCGCGGTGACTGACATGGATCGTTTGGGTGCAATGGAGACGTTTGTTCGCGTCGTGGAGACGAGGTCGTTCTCTGCGGCGGCGCGGGATCTCAGGGTCGGCCAGCCGGCAGTATCCAAATCCATCGCGCAGCTCGAAGAGCGGTTCGGTGTTCGGCTGGTGATGCGGTCCACACGAGGGCTGGCCATGACCGAGGCCGGACAGCATTTCTACGAACGCGCGCGCAAGATCGTCGATGACGCGCACGATGCCGCCGTCGCCCTGTCAGGCGCAGGAGACGGCGTCTGCGGGCGCCTGCGCGTCAGTGCCGGCGTGACGATCTCCCGGCTCCATATCGTGCCTCGGCTGCCTGACTTCCTCGACCAGCATCCCCATCTTTCACTCGACTTGGTGCTGAGCGACCGTCCAGGCGATCTCATCCAGGATGGCGTCGATGTGTGCCTCCGCACGGGCATGCTGGACGATTCATCCGTCATCGCGCGCAAGATCGCGACATGTCGCCGCCTGGTCATCGGAACACCCGCCTTCTTCGAGCGTAATGGCGCTCTCCAAACGCCCGCTGACCTTTCTCGGCTCGCTGCCGTGGTCTACACGGAGGAGAGTGCGGGCGGGGGCGACGTGCATGGCTTTCGCCGGGGCGAGTCGGAGGTCGAGGTCAGGTTGTCTGGCCCGCTGCGCGTCAGTGCCGCCGAAGCCGTGCGGGCCGCCGTCCTGAGCGGACTGGGTTATGCGGTCGCGTCGGAATGGATGTTCGCGCCCGAGCTCGCCACAGGGGCGGTGCGCGCCGTTTTCGCTGACTGGCTGCTGCCGCCGCTCGACTGCTGGGCCTTGTTCCCGGCAGGGCGGCTGATGACGGCAAAGGCGCGAGCGTTCGCGAATTTCGTCCAGGCCGAGCTCGGCAAAACTAAAGGTTAGGCTTGGCGATGTTCTCTGCACCGTGACCGACCGTGAACGGGAGTTCTCCCTCGTATCTGTCGTCGCTGCCTTCGGGGCACATCGTCCAGCGCACGATGTAGTTGCCCGGAGCCGGAGTCCGGATCCTGGCGAACAGCACATTGGGCGCAGTCTCCAGGCGAAAATGTATGGTCTCGATGATTTGGCCGTCGTGGATGAGGGAAAGCCACGACCTCGCGTGGCTGATGGGTCGATCGAAGCGCAGCATCAGCTCGGTGCCGCGTTCGTCGATCGTGACGCTTTGCAAGCCGATGGATGTTGCTTCATCCGGCTTGGCCCACTCGGCATGCGACTGAAGGGGCAGCAGGCAGAGGGCACCAACGGCAATGGCTCGAAGATAGCGAGCGGTCATGAGCGCCTCCGAAAGCAAGGTGAGAGGCGGCAAGTTAGACGCGACTGAGCGTGAGCATAGGCGGCCCGACGGCATAGAACATATTCCACGTCGGAAGGCGCCACCTTCATTCCCAAAGGGAATAATTTCTATCCGTTCGAATGGCCTGCCGCCCTCGAGGGATCGGCCGCATCGTGCGCATGGATCCTTTGACGGAGAGTCGCATGCAAGAGGTCAAGGTCGAAGCCTCCTTCGGCAGTCCACGAGAGTCGACGACAGCGGGCGATGCCCTGCTGAATATTCCCATCAGCCTGCTGGCAAGGGGATTGACCAGTCTCGGCCTGATGAGACGGGACCTCGATTATCACCTGCTGCGCGCCTCGATGGTGCTCATCTTCCTCCTGTTCGGCTACCAGAAGTGGTTCGAATACGAGGCCCAGGTGCTGATCCCGTTCATCAACAACGGACCGCTCATATCGTGGATGTATCCCGTCTTCGGCGTGCGCGGCGCGAGCTGGTTCCTGGGCGTGTCGGAATGGCTGTTCGGTGGGCTGCTGTTCCTCGGGTTCTGGAACAAGCGGCTGGGCATTCTAGGCGCTGCCGGGTCGTGCATCACCTTCCTGGCGACCGTCAGCATCATTCCTTTCATGCCGGACGGCTGGGCGCGTTCGGCCGGCGGTTTTCCAGCCATGGCGGGCAACGTGGCGTTCCTGATGAAGGACGTCGTCCTCCTTGCAGTGTCCTTCTATCTGCTGAAGCAAGACGTCCAGAGGGTGATGAAGCCGCAGCAAGCCGGCGCCCCTGTCTGATCGAGGAGGATGCGATGTCGCAAGCGGAACATTTCAAGACGTTGATTCTCGGCAGCGGACAAGGCGGCAAGCTCCTTGCCTGGCATCTGGCGCAGATGGGACAGCGGACGGCGGTGGTGGAGCGGCAGTGGGTAGGGGGCTCGTGCCCGAACGTGGCCTGCCTTCCCAGCAAGAACGAGATCTGGAGCGCCCGGATCGCCCACCTGGCAAGCCATGCCGCCGAATTCGGAACCATGAACGGGTCCGTCAAGACGGACATGGCGAAGGTGCGAAAGCGCAAGCGGACCATGGTCGACCGCGAGGTTTCTTTTCATCTGGATGCCTACAAGAGGAGCGGCGCGGAACTGATCATGGGAACCGGCCGGTTCGTGGCGCCGCGGACGATCGAGGTCCAATTGAACGGCGGCGGAACGCGCCTTCTTGCAAGCGACCAGGTCGTGCTGAATGTCGGAACGCATGCGGCCATCCCCGACATTCCCGACCTTGCTGCCGCCAGACCGCTGAGCCACGTCGAGGCACTGGAACTCGACTATGCGCCCTCGCACCTGGTCGTGCTCGGCGGCGGATATGTCGGCATCGAACTGGCCCAGGCGTATCGCCGATTCGGCAGCCGCGTCACCGTCGTTGAACCAGGCCCCCAGATCCTCAGCCGCGAAGACGCGGACGCAGCGGATGCTGTGCGGCGCCTCCTCTGCGATGAGGGCGTCGGCTTCCTGACATCCACCCAGGTGCTGAGGGTCGACGGACAGAGCGGAAAGAAGGTGACCGTCACTGCGCGCTCAGCTGCCGGCGAACGACAGATCGAGGCCAGCGACATACTGGTTGCCTCGGGTCGCATCCCGAACACCACCGGCATCGGTCTCGAGAAAGCCGGCATCGAGCTAGACGACCGCGGATACATTCGAGTGAACGAGCGGCTGGAAACGACCGCACCCGATGTCTGGGCCATCGGTGAATGCGCGGGCAGCCCTCAGTTCACTCACGTCTCGGTGGATGATTTTCGCATCGTCAGGGACAACCTGGCCGGCGGCACGCGCGGCACGCGGCATCGGCTTGTGCCCCATTGTTTGTTCACCGATCCGCCGCTTGCCCATGTCGGACTGAACGAACGTGAGGCCGAACGTCAAGGCATCACGGCGCGAGTCGCGAAGCTGCCAATGAGCGCCGTTTTGCGCACCGAAGCGACCGGGGAAACGCAGGGCTTCATGAAGGTCCTGATCGCTGAGGACGATGACCGCATCCTGGGCTTCACCATGCTCGGCTCGGAGGCAGGGGAGGTTATGACGGCCGTGCAGATGGCAATGTTGGCGAGGACGCCTTACCCGATCGTGCGCGATGCCGTCATTACGCATCTGACCTTCGCCGAGGGCCTTGGGGCACTGCTGTCGAACGTGGCGCCTCGGACAAAACTGGACGCTTTGTAAAAAGAAAGACCGAATGCCTGTAACCGAACCCGAACGACCCGCGAATTTGGTTTCGTCGGTTAACGCAGGAGAAGCGAATATGATCTCTGCGGCATTTCCATACCAAAAGCAGCGGCGGAGTATCCTTGGCCGCGAGATGGCATACGTGGAGGTGGGGCAGGGTGACCCCATCGTGCTGCTGCACGGCAATCCCACCTCGTCGTACCTCTGGCGCAACGTCTTGCCGTACCTGCAGCCACTCGGCCGCTGCATTGCCCCCGACCTGGTCGGCATGGGCGATTCCGACAAGCTGCCTGACAGTGGCCCCGGCTCGTATCGCTTCGTCGAGCATCGCCGCTATCTCGATGCCCTGCTCGAGGCGCTGGATGTACGCGAGCGGGTCACGTTCGTCATCCATGACTGGGGCTCAGCCCTCGGCTTCGACTGGGCCAACCGCCATCGCAAGGCGGTGAAGGGCATCGCCTACATGGAGGCGATCGTGGGGCCGCAGTATTGGGATCATTGGGACAAGTTCGGGATGCGTCCAGCGTTGCAGGCGTTGCGTTCCGAGGCCGGCGAGGCGATGGTCCTGCGCGACAACTTCTTCATCGAGAAGATCCTGCCAAAGGCCATCCTGCGTCACCTCTCCGCCGAGGAGATGGCGGCGTACCGACGGCCGTTTGCCGAGCCCGGCGAGGGGCGGCGGCCGACGCTGACATGGCCGCGGCAGATTCCCATCGAGGGCGAGCCCGCCGACGTGGTTGCGATCGCGACCGCCTATGCGGACTGGCTGGCAACGAGCAAGGTGCCCAAGCTCTTCGTGAAGGCCGAGCCCGGCGGGATCCTCGCCGGCGGCGCGGTTCTCGACCTTGCCCGCAAGTGGCCGGCGCAGACCGAGGTGAAGGTCGCGGGGGTTCATTACCTCCAGGAAGATTCGCCGGACGACATCGGGCGGGCCATCGCAGGTTGGATGGGAACGTTAGGCTGACGGGGCCATGCGATCAGGACGCCGCAACTTCGGCAGAGATTTGGCAGAGCAATGCCGCGAATTCCCAGAAAGTACGGATACCTAGTGTTTGGTGTGATCCAGTCAGGTCTCACGTCGGCGATTGCGGCCGGGGTCGCGAGCGTTCCTTTCCTCGGCACCTTTGCCTTCATAGCGAACTGGCTCGACTCCTGGCTGATCGCATGGATGACAACCATTCCCATTGTGGTACTGGCCGCTCCTGCTATTCGGCGTCTCGTCCTCGCCTTGACGATCGATTCCAGCGATCGCCGCAATGGAATATGACTTGCCGGCGCCAGCGAGATCGAATGGATCCCATGTGCCATGAGAAGGCCAGTACTTTTGTGACAGGAACCGAGGCGCAGCTCACGGGCCAGCTCATGACGTGTGAGCTTCGCCAGCCTCTCAAAGCGGCGCCCAACGTATTGTGGCGAAGGGCATCGACGCCCGTCCCCAGCAACTACGCCTTGGACTGGACCATCCAGTCGCGCGCGGACGCCGGAATCGGCCCGTGGCACGGGTATCGACAGGTGAGAGATCTGGTCTCGACCGCAGGCGTTGGTGGTTGTACCGTCGGTAGGTCGTCATTCTTGACGAGAGAGTCGACGACAACCACATGCCGACAACGGTCTGATCTTGGCGACATTACTCAGGCCGCTTCTCATAGGCGCGCTCTGCCTGAAGCATTGGTGAGGCCAGGTCCGCTGCGATTCCGGGACGTTTGTATGATCGCCCGTGACGCGACGGTCAGAATCGGGGAAGGGAATGGAAGTCGTGACCCAAATGATATCCGGAAGCGGACGTGCTGCTGCATGACACAGCCTCACCCACTCGTCTTCCTGGTCGACGTTGACAACACGCTGGTCGACAACGACGGGATCCAGCAGGACCTGAAGGACCATCTGGAGCGGACCTACGGCGTCGCTACGCGCGATCGCTATTGGCGGATCCTGGAGGACCTGATGGTGGAGCTGGGCTACCGTGACTATATCGGCGCCCTTCAGAAGTTCCGCGTCGAGCACCCGCGCGAGATGGAGCTGCTGGCGATGTCCTCCTACCTCATGGACTACCCTTTCGCCGAGCGGCTCTACCCGAACGCCCTTGAGGTGCTGGCGCGCCTGCGCAGCGCGGCCCCGACCGCGATCCTGACGGACGGCGATGTCGTCTTCCAGCCGCGCAAGGTCGAGCACGCGGGCCTGGCCAAGGTCGCGGACGGCAACGTGCTGATCTACATCCACAAGGAAGAGGCCCTGGAAGACGTCGAGCGGCGCTTCCCGGCTGACCATTACGTTCTCGTCGACGACAAGCCGCGTATCCTGGACGCCGTCAAGAAGATCTGGGGAGAGCGTGTCACGACAGTGTTGCCGCGCCAGGGCCAATATGCGCACGACGCCAAGGTAATCAGTGCATTGCCGCCGGCGGACGTGACGATCGAACGCATCGGGGATCTGCTCGACTACAACTTAACGCGGCTGCGTACGGCCGCCGTACATCCAGCCTGAAGGTGACACCATGAAGCCAACCCAGAAGCTGCACGACGTCGGCCAGAGCCTGTGGCTCGACAACATCACCCGCGAGCTGCTGAACAGCGGCACGCTGAAACGCTACATCGACGATCTTTCGGTGACGGGGCTCACCTCGAACCCGACGATCTTCGACAATGCGATCAAGAACAGCGCCATGTATGACGAGGACGTGTCGCGGTCGGCGTCCGCTGCCAAATCGGCCGAGGACCTCTTCTTCCCGCTGGCGCTCGCCGACCTGACCCGCGCCGCCGACCTGTTCCAGCCGGTCTTTGCCCGGACCGATGGCGTGGACGGCTGGGTGTCGCTCGAAGTTTCGCCGCTCCTGGCGCACGACACGAAGAGCACTCTCGCGGCCGCCGTCGATCTTCATAAGCGCGCCGGCAAGCCCAACCTCTTCATCAAGATTCCCGGCACCCCGGAAGGACTGCCGGCCATTGAGGAGGCGATCTTTGCCGGCGTGCCGGTCAACGTCACACTGCTCTTCTCGCGTGAGCAATACGTCGCGGCAGCCGAAGCCTACTTGCGCGGTGTCGAGCGTCGGATCGCGGCCGGCCTGAACCCGGCCGTCGCTTCAGTGGCCTCGCTCTTCATCAGCCGATGGGACGTCGCGGTTGCCGGCAAGGTTCCGGCCGAGCTCACCAACCGGCTCGGCATCGCCATCGGCCAGCGCACCTACAAGGCCTATCTCGAATTGATCGCGTCGCCGCGCTTCCAGCGCGCGGCCAACAGCGGTGCCCGCGCCCAGCGCCTGCTGTGGGCCAGCACCGGCACCAAGGACCCGAAAGCCTCCGACGCTCTCTATGTGAAGGCGCTCGCCGCACCCTTCACGGTCAACACCATGCCCGAAGGCACCCTGAAAGCCTTCGCCGATCACGGCGAGGTCGGCCAGGCGCTCGCCCCGGATGGCGGCGACTGCGAGACGGTTCTCGCGAGCTTCGCCAAGGCGGGTATCGACATCGACGCGCTCGCCAAGCAGCTGCAGGACGAGGGCGCTGCGTCGTTCGTGAAGTCGTGGAACGACCTGATGGAGCGCATCGATTCCAAGCGCGTCCAGATCCGCAAGGCAAGCTGAGGAAAAATCAATGAGCGTACCGGCTCTGCACCTGCGCCCGGCCTGGGCGTTGCTGAAGAAGCACCACCAGAAGATCAGGCGTACCCACCTTCGCCAGCTCTTCGCCAAGGATAGCGAACGCGGCCAGAAACTCGTGGCCGAAGCCGCCGGGGTCTATTTCGACTATTCCAAGAACCGGATCACCGACGAGACCCTGAGCCTGCTGCTCCAGCTCGCCCAGGAGTCGGGGCTGCGCGATCGCATCGACGCCATGTTCCGCGGCGACCAGATCAACACCTCGGAGAAGCGGGCGGTGCTTCACGTCGCTCTGCGCGCGCCGCGCGGCGCCTCCATCATGCATGAGGGGCAGAATGTGGTGCCCGAAGTCCATGCCGTTCTCGACAAGATGGCCGCGTTTGCCGATCGGCTGCGCAGCGGCGAGTGGAAGGGACACACCGGCAAGCGTATCCGCAACGTGATCAATATCGGCATCGGCGGCTCGGACCTCGGGCCGGTGATGGCCTACGAGGCGCTCAGGCACTACAGCGAACGGTCGATGACCTTCCGCTTCGTGTCCAACGTCGACGGCACGGATTTCGCCGAGGCGGTGCACGGGCTCGATCCGGCGGAAACGCTGTTCATCGTCTCCTCCAAGACCTTCACCACATTGGAGACGATGACCAATGCGCACACCGCGCGCGACTGGCTGCTGGCCGGCCTCGGCGGCGAGCAGGCCGCCACGGCCAAGCACTTCGTCGCCGTCTCCACCAACGCCCAGGAGGTGGCGAAGTTCGGCATCGACACGGCCAACATGTTCGGCTTCTGGGACTGGGTCGGCGGGCGCTATTCGATGGATTCCGCCATCGGGCTCTCGACCATGCTCGCCATCGGGCCGGACAATTTCCGCGCCATGCTGGGCGGCTTCCACGAGATCGACGAGCATTTCCGCACCGCGCCCTTCGAGCGCAACCTGCCGGTGCTGATGGGCCTGCTGGCCCTTTGGTACAACGACTTCTTCGGCGCCCAGACCGTCGCCGTGCTGCCCTACGAGCAGTACCTCAAGCGCTTTCCCGCCTATCTCCAGCAGCTCACCATGGAGAGCAACGGCAAGCACGTCACGCTCGACGGCCAGCCGGTGGATGCCGATACCGGGCCGATCTACTGGGGCGAGCCCGGCACCAACGGGCAGCACTCGTTCTACCAGCTGATCCATCAGGGGACGCGCCTCATCCCCTGCGATTTCATCGCCTTCGCGCACACCCTAAATCCGCTCGGCCAGCATCATGACATGCTGCTGGCCAACGTCTTCGCCCAGACCGAGGCGCTGGCCTTCGGCAAGACCGTCAAGCAGGTCAAGGCCGAGGGCACGCCCGACTGGCTGGTGCCGCACCGATTGTTCGAGGGAAACCGCCCGTCGAACACCATCCTGCTCGACAAATTGACGCCGGCGGCGCTCGGCAAGCTGGTGGCCCTCTACGAGCACAGCGTCTTCACCCAGGGAACGATCTGGCAGATCGATTCCTTCGATCAGTGGGGCGTGGAGCTGGGCAAGGCGCTTGCCCAGCGCATCATTCCCGAGCTCGAGGAGGCAGCGGAACCCAAGCTCGAGCACGACAGCTCGACAAACGCGCTGATCCGCCGCTATCGCAAGATGAAGCAAAGCACCTGAGGGGAGCTGACCATGCAGTTGGGAATGATCGGCCTTGGCCGAATGGGAGCAAACATGGTGCGCCGCCTTCTCAAGGGCGGCCATGAATGCGTGGTGTTCGACATGTCGCCCAAGGCGGTGGCCGAGCTGGTGACGGAGAAGGCGGTCGGCGCCGGCTCGCTGGCGGAATTCACCAAGGCGCTCAGCAAGCCGCGCGCGGTCTGGCTGATGGTGCCGGCCGGCGTGGTCGACAAGACCATCGCCGATCTGCTGCCCCATCTCGAGGCAGGCGACATCCTGATCGACGGCGGCAACTCCTACTATGTCGACGACATCCGCCGCGCGACGGAGCTGAAGCCCAAGTCGATCCACTATGTCGATGTCGGCACCAGTGGCGGCGTCTGGGGTCTCGAGCGTGGCTACTGCATGATGGTCGGTGGTGAGCCCGACACGGTGAAGCGTCTGGAACCGATCTTCGCCACCCTTGCACCAGGTCTCGGCGACATTGCGCGCACGCCGGGCCGTGAGAAGCTGGGCGGCACGGCCGAGCAGGGCTGGCTGCATTGCGGGCCGAACGGCGCCGGCCATTTCGTCAAGATGGTGCACAACGGCATCGAGTACGGCGTCATGGCGGCCTATGCCGAGGGCATGGCGGTTCTCAAGGCGGCCAATATCGGTAAAAAGGGCCACACGGTCGATGCCGAGACCACGCCGCTGCGCGATCCCGAGCACTATCAGTACGATCTCAACCTGCCGGACATTGCCGAGCTTTGGCGCCGCGGCAGCGTGATCGCGTCCTGGCTGCTCGATCTTCAGGCTTCAGCCCTCATCAAGGACCCCGACCTGTCGAAGTTCGGCGGACGAGTGTCGGACTCGGGCGAGGGCCGTTGGACGATCAAGGCCGCCATCGACGAGGGCGTGCCGGCGCATGTCCTGTCGTCGGCGCTCTATGAGCGGTTCAGCTCGCGCGGCGAGGCGGATTTCGCCGACAAGCTGCTCTCGGCCATGCGCTACGAGTTCGGCGGGCATATTGAGAAGAAAGCCGGATCGTGAGGAGGCGCGTAGCATGACCCAGGACGAGCTCGACCAACTCGCCATCAACACCATACGCACGCTGTCGATCGATGCGGTCCAGCAGGCGAAGTCGGGGCATCCCGGCACGCCGATGGCGCTGGCGCCGCTGGTCTACACGCTGTGGAACCGGATCCTGAACTTCGACCCGAAGGACCCGATCTGGCCCGGTCGCGACCGCTTCGTGCTGTCGAACGGCCACGCCTCGATGCTGCTGTGGTCGATGCTCTTCCTGACGCGCACCCAGGCCGTGAACGCCGACTACGAGAACCTGGGCAAGCCCTCGGTCACGCTCGACGACATCCGCCGTTTCCGGCAGATCGACAGCAAGGCGCCGGGCCATCCGGAATATCACTGGGTGTCGGGCGTCGAGACCACGACCGGGCCGCTGGGGCAGGGCATCGCCACCAGCGTCGGCATGGCGATCGCGCGCAAGTGGCTGGCCAGCCGCTACAACAAGCCGGGCTTCGATCTGTTCGACTACAATGTCTACGCCATCTGCGGCGACGGCTGCCTGATGGAGGGCGTGGGCTCGGAGGCGGCGTCGCTCGCCGGGCACCTCCAGCTCGACGACCTGTGCTGGATCTACGACAACAACCACATCACCATCGAAGGCAAGACCAGCATCACCTTCACCGAGGATGTCGCGGCGCGCTTCCTCGCCTATCGCTGGAACGTGCTGCGCGTCGGTGACGCCAACGACCTGACCCGCATCGAGGATGCGTTGGATGTCTTCCGCAAGACCACCGACCGACCAACGCTGATCATCCTCGACAGCCACATTGGCTACGGCGCGCCGCACAAGGTCGACACGGCGGCGGCCCACGGTGAGCCGCTGGGCGACGATGAGGTCAAGCTCGCCAAGCGCGCCTATGGTTGGCCGGAGGATGCCAAGTTCCTGGTGCCCGACGGCGTGATGGACACGTTCGACAAGGGCATCGGCGCGCGCGGCGCCGAGGCGCGGCGGCGCTGGGAGACGCTGTTCGCCGACTACCGCAAGCAGTTCCCGGATCTCGCCACCGAGATCGACCAGATGCAGAAACGCGAGCTGCCCAAGGGATGGGATCGCAACCTGCCGAGCTTCAAGGCCGATCCCAAGGGCATCGCCGGCCGCGACGCCTCGGGCGAGGTGCTGAACGTGCTCGCCCAGAACATCCCCTGGTTCCTCGGCGGTTCGGCGGACCTCGGCTCCTCGAACAAGACGACGCTGAAATTCGCCGGCGCCGGCGACTTCGAGCCCGGCAGTCCTGGCGGCCGCAATTTCCATTTCGGCATCCGCGAGCACGCCATGGCCGCGATCGTGAACGGCATGTCGCTTTCCAAGCTCCGGGCCTTCGGCGCGACCTTCTTCATCTTCAGCGACTACGCCCGGCCGGCGATCCGCCTCTCCGCCCTCATGGAGCTACCGACTATTCTCGTCTTCACCCATGACGCCATGGGCGACGGCGAGGATGGGCCGACTCATCAGCCGGTCGAGCAGCTCGTCTCGTTGCGCGCCATCCCGGGCCTGGTGGTGCTGCGGCCGGCCGACGCCAACGAGGTCGTCGAGGCCTATCGCTACATCCTGCAGCTCCGTCACCAGCCGGCGGTGATGGCGCTGTCACGCCAGCCTCTGCCGACGTTCGACAGGGCCAGGTATGCGTCGGCGGCGGGCGTCGCGCGCGGCGCCTACGTCATGGCGGATGCGCCGGGTGGCCCGCCGGAGATCATCCTCATCGCTTCCGGCAGCGAGGTCACCCTGATCGTCGAGGCGCACGAGGCGCTGCTGGCCAAGGGCGTCCGTTCGCGCGTCGTCTCCATGCCGTCCTGGGACATCTTCGAGCACCAGCCCCAGTCCTACCGCGAGGAGGTGCTGCCGCCATCCGTCAAGACGCGGCTTGCCGTCGAGCAGGCATCAGCGCTGGGCTGGGAGCGCTATGTCGGCGACCAGGGCCGGGTGATGGGCATGAAGGCCTTCGGCGCCTCCGCGCCGCTCAAGGAACTGCAGCGCAAGTTCGGCTTCGAGCCCGACAAGGTCGTGGCGGCGGCCTTGGAAATGCTCGGGCGCAAGTGAGTTCGACGGGAAGGAAGCAGAAGCCATGGTGAACACCACACCCAAGGCTGTGGCGAAGGCCGAGACGGTTGCCGTCGCGCCGCCCTGCGCCATGGTGATCTTCGGCGCCGGCGGCGACCTGACCAAGCGCCTGGTCGCGCCGGCGCTCTACAATCTCGTCACCGCCAAGCGGCTGCCCGATGGCTTCCGGCTGGTCGGCGTCGACCACGGGAACAGGACCGTGGACGACTGGCGCAAGACCCTCACGGACATGATGAACGAATTCGTCACCAAGGGTGGTGGCGAGTTCGAGGCCGACAGCATCGACCAGACGGCCTGGCGATGGCTGACCGACCGCATGAGCTACCTGCAAGGCGACTTCGAGGACCCGCAAACCTACAGCCGTCTCAAGGAGCATCTTGCGGGACTCGACAAGACGGCCGGCACGGCGGGCAATCATCTCTTCTATCTTGCCGTCGCGCCCCGCTTCTTCAGCATCGTCGTGGACGCCCTCGGCACGGCCGGCATGGTCACGGAAGAGGGCGGACAGTGGCGGCGCGTCGTCATCGAGAAGCCGTTCGGCCATGACCTGCCTTCGGCCAAGGCACTCAACGCCGCGATCCTGAAGACGTTGCAGGAGCATCAGGTCTATCGAATGGACCATTTCCTCGGCAAGGAAACGGTCCAGAACATCATGGCGCTGCGCTTTGCCAACGGCCTGTTCGAGCCGCTGTGGAATCGCCAGCACATCGACCACGTCCAGATCACCGCGGCCGAGACGGTCGGCGTCGAACGGCGTGGCAAGTTCTACGAGCAGACCGGCGCGATGCGCGACATGGTGCCCAACCACATGTTCCAGCTGCTGTCGCTGATAGGCATGGAGCCGCCGATCTCCTTCGACGCCGAGGCCGTCCGGGACAAGAAGGCCGAAGTCATCCAGGCCATCCGTCCGGTGAGGTGGCCGATGAGGGATGCCGTGCGCGGCCAGTACGACGGCGGCACCGTGCTGGGCAAGCCGGTCAATCCCTATCGCCGCGAACCCGACGTGGCGCCCGATTCGAACACCGAGACCTACATCGCCTGGAAGCTGCAGATCGACAACTGGCGGTGGGCCGGCGTGCCCTTCTATCTGCGCACGGGAAAGTATCTGAAGCGGCGCTGGACCGAAGTCGCCATCCGCTTCCACCAGGCGCCGTACACGCTTTTCCGCGGCACGCACGTCGAGAAGATGAATCCCAACTGGATGATCCTGCGCATCCAGCCCGACGAAGGCATCGCGCTTCAGTTCGCCGCCAAGCGTCCCGGCCCGACGGTGACGCTGGGTAACGTCAGCATGGACTTCGCCTACAAGACCTATTTCGCCTCGGCGCCCAGCACGGGCTACGAAACGCTGATCTACGACTGCATGATCGGTGACGCAACGCTGTTCCAGCGCGCCGACAACATCGAGGCCGGCTGGCGGGCAGTGCAGCCGATCCTCGACTTCTGGGCGAGCAACCCTGGCAAGGGGCTTGCGACCTATGCCGCGGGCAGCGACGGCCCGGCGGCTGCCGACGAGTTGCTGGAGCGCGCCGGGCGCGACTGGCGTCCACTCGAGTAGGCAAGCACCACAGAGGTTCCGATGGCAGAGAAGCGCAAGATTTCCCTGGTGCTGGCCGACGTGGACGGCACGTTGGTTACCGAAAAGAAGGTGCTGACCGAGCGCGCGCAGACCGCCGTGCTGCATCTGCACGAGGCGGGCATCCGCTTTGCCATCACCAGCGGCCGGCCGGCCAAGGGCATGGCGATGCTGTTCGATCCCTTGAAGCTCGACACGCCGATCTCGGGCTTCAACGGCGGGCTGGTCATCAAGCCCGACCTCACCATCATCGAGCAGAAGACCGTGCCGGCCGATGTCGCCGCCCAGGCGATCGAGCTGATCCGCAGCCACGGCCTCGATGTCTGGGTCTATCGCGGCAACGACTGGCTGGTCGGCAACCCCAAGGGCCCGCACGTCGAGCACGAGGCCTGGACCGTCAAGTTCGAGCCCAAGGTCGTGAAGGACGTGGCGGCAGAACTCGACCTGGTCTCCAAGGTCGTCGGCGTTAGCGACGATCTCGCGGCGGTGCAGCGCTGCGAGGCCGACGCCCGCAAGGCCTTCGGCGGACGGGCGACGGCCAACCGCTCGCAGCCCTATTACCTCGACGTGACGAACAAGGACGCCAACAAAGGCGTGGTGGCGGATTTCCTGTCGCGCCATCTCGGCATTCCGCTCGAGGCGATCGCCACCATCGGCGACCAGCCGACCGACGTGCCCATGTTCAAGCGCTCGGGCTTCAGCATCGCCATGGGCAATGCACCTGCCGAGGTGAAGGCTCTGGCGACCGTCGCCACCGATTCCTACAACGACGAGGGCTTCGCCAAGGCGATGGAACGTTTCATCCTGGGTTCATCATGAACGGACGCATCGACGTACTTCCGGATCCGGCGGCCCTCGCGCGCCATGTGGCCGAGTGGATGACCTCGGCGGCCCTGGCGGCAAAAGGCACCTTTCGCGTGTCGCTTTCCGGCGGATCGACTCCGAAGGCGCTGTTTGCGCTGCTCGCCTCCAATGACTTCATCGGGCGTTTCCCCTGGCCACACGTCTCCTGGTACTGGGGCGACGAGCGCTTCGTTCCCTACGATCATCCGGAGAGCAATTACCGGATGACTCGCGAGGCGATGCTCGCCAAGGCGCCCGTACCGCCGGGAAACGTTCATCCCGTGCCGGCCGATGGTACGCCTGAGGAGGCCGCGTCGCGCTACGAGCAGACGCTGAAGGCAGCCTATGGCGCTGATGTGCTGGATCCGGCGCGGCCGCTGTTCGACATCACCCTGCTGGGACTTGGGCCCGACGGTCATACCGCTTCGCTGCTGCCGGGCGAACCGGTGCTGCAGGAGCGCAAGCGCTGGGTCGCGGCGGTCTCGCACGGCCGGCCCGAGGTTCGCATCACCATGACCTATCCGGTGATCGAGAGCAGCCGGCAGGTGGCCTTCCTGGTGGCGGGCAAGGAGAAGACCGCGATCTTCAAGACGATCCGTGCCGGCGGCAGCGACGTGCCGGCGGCACGTGTCAGACCGGTCGGCGACCTCATCTGGTTCGTCGATCGTGCGGCAGCCGGCGAGGGCTGACGATGTCATGGTCTTCCGGACCGCGCGCTTCCAGCGCGCTCACGATCATGAGCGCGCTGGAAG
>NZ_BKAJ01000067.1 GCF_007992495.1 Reyranella soli | reverse complement strand
GGTCCGGAAGATAATAAGAGGTTTTAGACCATGGCCGGCTCCATCCTCATCGCACCCTCGGTCCTGTCGGCCGACTTCGCGCGACTGGGGGAGGAGGTGCGGGCCGTCGATGCCGCCGGCGCCGATTGGATCCATGTCGACGTGATGGACGGCCGTTTCGTTCCCAACATCACGATCGGCCCGGTCGTGCTCAAGGCGATTCGCCGCTCGACGGCGAAGCCGCTCAACGTCCATCTGATGATCGTCGAGCCCGAGCGCTATGTCGCGGCCTTCGCCGAAGCCGGCGCCGATCACCTGCTGGTCCAGGCCGAGCCCGGCTCCACGATCCACCTGCATCGCACGCTCGGCCAGATCCGCGGGCTCGGCAAGAAGGCCGGGGTCGTGATCGACCCGGCGAGCCCGCCCGAGCTCATCGAGTATGTCCTGCATCTTTGCGACATCATCCTGGTGATGACGGTCAATCCCGGCTTCGGCGGTCAGTCCTTCCTGCCTGAGATGCTGCCCAAGATCCGGCGCATCCGGGACATGTGCACGCAACGCGGCCTCGACCCGGTGATCGAGGTCGATGGCGGCGAGAACGAGATGACGGCGGCACTGGCTGCCGCGGCGGGCGCCACTGCGATCGTCGCCGGCTCGGCGATCTTCGGCACCAAGGATTACAAGGCAGCCATCGCCGCGATCCGCACCAGCGCCGCCGCGGGGGCCGCCAGGCCATGAATGACGCCGATCGCAATGCCCTCAAGCGCGAGGCGGCGGAGGCGGCGGTCGAGCTGGTCGAGGACGGCATGATCGTCGGGCTCGGCACCGGCTCGACGGCGGCATTCGCGGTCGAGGCCCTGGCCCGCCGCCATCGGCAGGGCCTGCGTTTCGTCGGCATTCCGACGTCGGAGCGAACCGCGGCGCAGGCGAAGGCGGCCGGCATTCCGCTGTCCTCCTTTGCCGAGCATCGACAGATCGACCTCACGATCGACGGCGCCGACGAGGTCGAACGCGGCACCCTGAACCTGATCAAGGGGCTGGGTGGCGCCCTGTTGCGCGAGAAGATCGTCGCCAACGCGAGCCGCCGTCTCGCCATCGTCGTCGATGGCGTCAAGCTGGTCGATCGATTGGGGACGCACGCGCCGGTCCCGGTCGAGGTCGTTGCCTTCGGGCTGGAAGTCACCCAGGCGGCCCTAAAAGTGTTCGCCGCGGAGGTCCGGCCGCGGCTGACGCCGGCGGGCGACCTGTTCGTCACCGATGGCGGCAACCGCATTCTCGACTGCCACTTCGCCGGCCCCATGGCCGATCCGGCGCGGCTGGAAGACCGCATCCGCCGAGTCGTCGGCGTGGTCGAGAGCGGCCTGTTCATCGGCCGCGCCGATCCGGTGTTCGTCGCCGACGGGCAGGGCGTCCATCGCCTCGACAGCGCGCGCGCCCATCGTGGTCGTCCGCCGATCCTGGTGGTCATGGGCGTGTCGGGCGCCGGCAAGTCGACCGTCGCCAAGGAGCTCGCCGCGCGCCTCGGCTGGTCTTTCGAGGAGGGCGACGCGCTGCATCCCGAGGCCAACGTCGCCAAGATGCATGGCGGAATCCCGCTGACCGACGCTGACCGCCAGCCCTGGCTCGAAAGCGTGGCCGCCTGGATCGACGGTCAGCGCGCCAAGAAGCAGCCCGGCATCATCACCTGCTCCGCTCTCAAACGGGCCTATCGCCGGATCGTCATCGGCGACCGGCCGGAAGTACGGCTGGTCTACCTTCGCGGCAGCCGCGACGTCATGGCCGAACATCTGGCGAAGCGCAGCGGCCACTTCATGCCGGCGAGCCTGCTGCAGAGTCAGATCGATACCCTTGAGGAGCCCGGACCGGACGAAGATCCTCTGGTTGTCGATGTCGGCCCGCCCGTCGACCAGGTCGCCCACGAGGTCATTCGCCAGCTTGGTGCGTCCGCGACACTACCCAGCTAGCGACAGGGAGCAGCGATCGATGCCGGCGACGATCACTCCTGAAGAGCAACGTCTTGCCAAGGCAAACGAACGTCGCGAGGCCTGGCGCAAATGGGGCCCCTATGTGAGCGAGCGCCAGTGGGGCACGGTGCGCGAGGACTACAGCGCCGATGGCGACGCCTGGAACTACTTCCCCCATGATCACGCGCGCAGCCGTGCGTATCGCTGGGGCGAGGACGGAATCGGCGGGTTTTGCGATGCCAAGCAGCAGCTGTGCATGGCCGTCGCGCTATGGAACGGCAGGGACCCGATCCTGAAAGAGCGCATGTTCGGGCTCAGCAACCGCGAGGGCAATCACGGCGAGGACGTCAAGGAGCTCTACTACTATCTCGACGCGGTGCCGACCTACAGCTACGCCCGCATGCTCTACAAATATCCGCAGGCGGCCTTTCCCTACGACCTGCTGGTGCAGGAAAACGCGCTGCGCGACCGGCGGCAGCCGGAATTCGAGATCATCGATACCGGCATCTTCGACACCGACCGCTACTTCGACGTCGACATCGAATATGCCAAGGCGGGCGTCGACGACATCCTGCTGCGCGTGACCGTCACCAATCGCGGCCCCGAGGAAGCGGCAATTCATGTGCTGCCGCAGGTCTGGTTCCGCAACACCTGGAGCTGGTTCACGGACAGGCCGAAGCCCTCCCTGGAGCGCACCGGGGACGATGTCGTGGTAAAGCATGAGACACTCGGCGCCTATTCGATCCACTTCGATGGACCAGACGAGATCAAGTTCTGCGAGAACGAGACCAACGTCACAAAACTGTACGGCTGCGAACCCACCGGCCGTTTGTACAAGGACGGCTTCAACGATTATCTGGTGGGCGGAGCCAAGGACGCCGTCGGTTCACACAAGGGCACCAAGGCGGCTGGCATCTTCCGGCGGACGGTTGCGGCGGGCGCCAGCACCACCATCCGGGTCAGGCTGAGCGTCGGATCGCCCGGGCCCGAACCCTTCGACGATTTCGAGCGGATCTTCAGCCTGCGCAAATCCGAGGCGGACGCCTTCTACGCCGGGCTGCAGAGCAAGGTGGTGGACGAGGACCTGCGCCGCATTCAACGCCAGGCTTTCGCGGGCGTCCTGTGGTCGAAGCAATATTTCTACTACGACGTCACCGAGTGGCTGGACGGCGATCCGGCGCAACCTCCGCCCGCCGGCGCCCGCCATAGGGGACGCAACAGCGAGTGGGTCCATGCCACCATGGAAGACGTCGTCTCGATGCCGGACAAATGGGAGTTCCCCTGGTTCGCGGCGTGGGACTGGGCCTTCCATCTGGTCACGCTCGCCTTGCTCGATCTGGAGGATGCCAAGCATCAGCTGATCCTGCTCGGCCAATCCTGGTACATGCACCCGAACGGGCAGCTGCCCGCCTACGAATGGAACTTCAGCGACGTCAATCCGCCCGTGCAGGCCTGGGCAGCACTGCGCCTTTACGAAGAGGAGCGGCGGCGCAACGGCCAGGGTGACCGGAAGTTTCTCGAGCGGATCTTCACCAAGCTGCTGCTCAACTTCACCTGGTGGGTGAACCGAAAGGACCCACGCGGCCTCAACGTCTTCGAAGGCGGCTTCCTCGGCATGGACAATATCGGCGTCTTCGACCGGTCCGCGCCGCTGCCGGTCGACGGCATGCAGGTGCAGTCCGATGGGACGTCGTGGATGGCGATGTACAGCCTGAACATGCTGCGCATCGCCATCGAGCTGGCGCAGGAAGACGACGCCTACCAGGACATCGCGACCAAGTTCTTCGAGCATTTCCTGATGATCGGCGGGGCGATGACCAACCTCGGCGGCAAGGGCCTGAGCTTGTGGGACGACACCGACAATTTCTTCTACGACTGGCTCGTCATGGGCAACGGCGAGGCGACGCCGCTGCGCGTGCGCTCCCTGGTTGGCCTGATTCCGGCGTTCGCCGTCGAGACCATAGACGAGGCCCAGCTGAAGAACATGCCGTCGTTTACCCGGCAGCGGGATTGGTATCTGCGCTACCGTCCAAAGCTTGCGGCCCTGGTTTCCCGGGTGAACACGCCGGGCGCCGACGACACACGCCAGCTCGCCATCGCCCGCGCCTTCCGCGCGTCCAAGGTGATGGCACGCGTCCTCGACAAGAATGAATTCCTGTCGGACTACGGAATACGGTCCCTGTCGCGATACCACCTCGACCACCCCTACGTCTTCGAGGCCGGCAGCTTTCGCTCATCCGCGGTCAGATACGTTCCGGCCGAATCGGACAGCGATCTGTTCGGCGGCAATTCCAACTGGCGCGGGCCGATCTGGATGCCGATCAACTACCTGTTCATCGAAAGCGTGAACAAGTTCGCCAAGTTCTACGGCAATGAGTTCCGCGTGGAATGCCCCGTCGGATCGGGCGCGATGCTGTCGCTGAAGGAGATCGCCGACGATCTGCGCAATCGCTTGATCAACATCTTTCGGCGCGACGACAAGGGACGACGGGCCGTCTTCGGCGGCTACGAGAAGATGCAGACCGATCCGCACTTCAAGGACTACCTCCTGTTCCACGAATATTACGACGGCGACACCGGTCGCGGCCTCGGCGCCTCGCACCAGACGGGATGGAGCGCTTTGGTCGCCAACATGATTGCCGAGCTGCATGAGTAGGGCCGGCCATGGCTGGACCGTAAGTCACGGCTGTCACCTCGAGCGCAGCGAGGGGCCTTTGAGGCCGCAGGAAAGGTCCCTCGCTACGCTCGGGATGACAGCGGGGCTTGTGTCCGGCAGTTGCGGTTCCGGGGACTAGGATGATCGAGCCGCGCTATCCCTCGCTGTTCGAGATCAACACGAGGGTGTGGCTTTACCGGCTGTCACGGGAGGCCGGAAAGCCGATCACCCTTGCCGATGTCGATGATGCCACCCTCGACGATCTCGCGCGTCGCGGCTTCGACTGGATCTGGCTTCTGAGCGTGTGGCGGACCGGTGCGGCCAGCCGGGCCGTATCGCGCGGCAACCCGGCCTGGCAGGCCGAGTTCCGGTCGGTGCTGCCGGATCTGACGCAGGACGATATCTGCGGATCGGGCTTCGCCATCAGCGCCTACGAGGTCGATGAGGCACTGGGCGGCAAGGCGGCGCTGGCCGTGTTCCGCGCCCGGCTCGCCGAGCGCGGGCTGCGGCTCATGCTCGACTTCGTGCCCAATCACACGGCGCTCGATCATCCTTGGACGAAGACGCGTCCCGATTTCTACCTCCAGGGCAGCGAACAGGCTCTCGCCGCCCAGCCGGAGAACTATTGTCGGGTCGACACCGATCACGGGCAGCGCATCCTGGCCTATGGGCGCGACCCCAATTTTCCCGGCTGGCCGGACGCGCTGCAGCTGAACTACGCCAATCCGGCGCTGCAGGAAGCGCAGATGGCGGAACTGGCGACCATCGCCGAGCAATGCGATGGCGTGCGCTGCGATATGGCGATGCTTGCGCTGCCGGACGTCTTCCTGCGCACCTGGGGCGTGACCCCGGAGCCGTTCTGGCCAAAGGCGATCGCGGCCGTGCGCGAGGCCCATCGTGACTTCACCTTCCTGGCCGAGGCCTATTGGGACCTCGAATGGGAGCTGCAGCAGCAGGGCTTCGACTACTGCTACGACAAGCGGCTCTACGATCGCCTGCGCCATGCCGATGCCGGCGCCATTCGCGCCCATCTGGGTGCGGGCCTCGACTACCAGGACCGGCTGGCGCGTTTCCTCGAGAACCACGACGAGCCGCGCGCCGCATCGGTCTTTCCCTGGCCGCGGCACCGGGCGGCGGCCATTGTCACGTTCCTGGCGCCGGGGCTGCGGTTCTTTCATCAAGGCCAGCTCGAGGGCGCGCAGGTCAGAGTGCCTATGCACTTGCGCCGCGCACCGACCGAAGCCCACAAGGCAGATATTGCAGCCTTCTACGACAGGCTCCTGGCCGCGCTCCGGACGTCCGATGCCTTGCGCAAAGGCGCCTGGTCGCTGATCCCGCCGCAATCGGCCTGGGCTGGCAATCCGACGTGGCAGGACTTCATTTCGTATGCCTGGCAGTCGCTCGACGGCGGCCGCTACGTCGTCGTCGTCAACTATTCGGACCATCAGGGGCAGTGCCGACTCCGGCTGCCCTTTGATGGCTTGGCCTGCCTGGAAGTTCGGCTGACCGATGTGATGGGAAGCGAGGTCCATTTGCGGGACGGCAGCGACCTGCTCGATCCCGGCCTCTACATCGATCTTGGGGCGTGGCGCTACAATGTCTTCAGGCTGGATCCCGCCGGGTCTTGATGCTCGATGCGCCGCCACAGCGCTTCGATCATCGCCTTCAGCGCCAGCGCGTCCTCCCAGCGGTCCGACAGCTCGGCGCCGTCCGGACCAGTGATGGCATAGGGCGGCGGACCGAGCTCGCACAGGAAGGTCAGCACGGCGTCGGGACCGGCGCGTTTGCGCCAGGAGCGGATGGCGTATTCCCACCATCCCATGAACAGCTCGACCCAGCCTTGATGCTGTGGGAAGCCCAGCGAGATCTGCACCTGCTCGCGGCTGGCGATGCGGCCGTGGATGCCCCAGGCATTGTCGAGCACGCGATGCATCATGCGGTGGTTTTCCTCGTCGACCGGCCAGGCGAATTCGCGCCCCACCAGGTAGTGCGAGATGTCCGCCGTGAGCCGGAGGTCGGGAAAGCAGTCGAGAAGCTGCAGCATGAAGTAGAGATCGGTCGTCATGCGGTCGCGATGGGTCTCGACATGGACCGCCACGCCCGACTGCTCGCTGAGACGCCGCCACCCCTCCAGCAACGGGATGCAGTCCTCGAGCCGCCGTGGCCGCACGTTGGGCTGCAGGTTGACATGATCGGCGCCCAGCCGGGCCACCAGCTCGAGCACCGGCTTCAGGTCGTCGACGCTGGTCGGATAGCACTGCGCCTGCCAGATCATGTCGTGCGCGCGCAGGAAGTCGGTGGCTTCGGTGGCGAAGGCCGGATCGATGAAGCGGACGCCGGCGCCGGCGAAGCCCGCCTCCCGGATCATCTCGAGCTGCGTCTGCAAGGGCCATTCGGCGGCGTCGGCGCGACGCCGCTCCATGGCCCATAGCGATTGCAGGACGCGAAGTTGCTGCGGCATCGGATCAGGCCCGCGCCGGCTGTGCCGACGGTGCGGGCTGCGAGTTGTCGGTCGTGATGCTTTCCTCGTAGGTCTCGGGCCCTGCCCAGATGGCCCAGGTGGTGAGCAGCGACAGCACGATCACATAGATCGACACCGGCCACCAGGCGCCGCTGGCCCACGCCACGAGCGCCGTGGCGAGGAACGGGGCGGGGCCGCCGGCCAGCAGCGAACCCAGCTCGCGGGCGAAGGCGAAGCCCGCGAAGCGCCGCTGTGGCGGAAAGAGCTCGGCGAAGTAGGCGGCTTGCGGGCCGAACATCGCCGCCGTCACCACGGCGCGCGCCAGGATGAAGGCGAGCGCAATCAAGATCCATTCCTTGGTGCTCACCAGCCAGAAGAACGGGAAGGCGAGGGCCACGCCGGCCAATGCGCCGAACATGTAGACCGGCCGACGGCCGATGCGGTCCGACAGGGCGGCAAAGCCCAGGATCGCGAACAGCTCGACGATGAAGGCGACCATGAGGGCGCTCAAGGCATCGGCTCGGGAAACGCCCAGGCTGATGACGTAGCTCAAGCCCCACACCGGGAAGAGGTAGCCCAGGCCGTTTTCCGCCAATCGCGCGCCCAGCACGACCATGAAGTTGCGCGGATGCTTCTGCAGCGCCGACATCGCCGGGTTGCTCTCGACCTTGTTCTTGGCCAGCACGGCTTCCGTGTAGACCGGCGTCTCGGTGACGCGCAGGCGGACATAGATGCCGACGGCGATCAGCAGGATGCTGGCGAGAAACGGCACGCGCCATCCCCACGACATCAGATCCTCGCGCGGCAGCATGGTCACGAGGGCGAAGGCGCCGGCCGCCATCAGGTTGCCGACTGAAACGCCGAGCGGCGCGAAGCCGCCCCAGAAGCCGCGATGCTTCGGCGGCGCATTCTCCACCAGGTAGATCACCGCGCCGCCATACTCGGCGCCGGCGCCCAGACCCTGCACGACGCGCAGCGCAACGAGCAGGATCGGCGCCCAGTAGCCGATCTGGGCATGGGTCGGCAGGAGGCCGATGGCCGTCGTGCCGACGCCGATCATCAGCAGGGTCGTCACCAGCACGGGCTTGCGGCCATAGCGGTCGCCCATGATGCCGAAGATGATGCCGCCCAGCGGGCGCACCACGAAGCCGACGCCGAAGGTCAGGAAGGACAGCAGCGTGCCGACCAGCGGATCGCTCTTGGGGAAGAACAGCTCGCCGAACACCAGTGCGGCGGCGGTGCCGTAGAGAAAGAAGTCATACCATTCGAGCGCCGAGCCCACGCTGGCGGCAATGATCACGCGCACCGGCATGCCGCCGGCGGCCTTGGTCGTCGTTATCATGGCGTTTCCTCACTTGTTTTTTCTTAGCCGCGCCGATCAGGCGGCGCGATTGAAGTAGGACTTCGTTGCGATGGATTGCGTCTCGTAGATCGAGCCGCTGCGCAGCGGCGGGGGCAGGGGTATGCGGACCGGCGCGGCCGTCATGCGCGGCGTGGTCACCGAACCGCCGGCGAGCAGGCGACTGTCGAACTCGGTGAAATCCTTCACGCCCATCAGCGGCCAGGCATCGCTTGCCGCGACTTCGTAAAGCAGCAGGTTGCGCGGACGATCCGATGTGTTGAGCGCCGATCCGTGCAGCGCACGCACATGGTGGAACGACATGCTGCCGGCGCGGCCCATGCAGGGGACCGAACGCTCGATCTCGGCTCGGATCTCGTCGGGATCGATCAGGCCCGCGAAGCGACCGTCCGCGCCGTGATGGTTCCACACCGGGCCGGTGTGCGTGCCGGGCGATACCAGCATGGGGCCGTTGGAAAGGTCGGTGTCGTCGAGCAGGACACCGACCGCCAGCACGTCGTCGTTGGTGTGCGGATAGAACGCCCAGTCCTGATGCCATTCGACAGGCGAGCCGTAGTGCGCCGACTTCATGTTGAGCTTCGAGCCGTACAGGCGCAGTCCCGGTCCCAGCAACGCCTTCAGGATCGCGATGACCTCGGGCCTGCGCACCACCTCGTCGAACACGGCGTGCACCTTGTGGGGCGCCTTGATGCGCCGCACGCGCGGGCTCTGCGGCGTGTGGCCGGGTTCGAGGTCGTAGATGTCGGTGTGCTCGGTGGTGCTGGCGGCACCGGCGACCAGCTCGGCGACGACCTGGCGCATGCGGGCCAGGACCTGGCTGTCGAGGACATCCGGCACGACGATGACGCCGTCCCGCTTGTAAGCTTCTACTTGCTGGTCGCTCAGCATCGGGTCACCTCCAAGTATGCGCCAAGAGTGCCTTGACGGCTTATGATAGCGCTGTCATTCTGGAATGATAGCGCTGTCATTCGCCGAATTGCAATACCGTGGCTGCAAGGCAGGGGTATGGTGAGCCGCATGGCTGACATCCCGACGGAGCTGCAGGAGCGCACTGCGCCGACCCTTGAGGCGGTGGCGAAGCGCGCCGGGGTTTCGCCGATCACCGTGAGCAGGGTGGTGCGCCAGCCCGGCATCGTGTCGGACGACACGCGCCTGCGCGTCGAAGCGGCGATGCGCGAACTGGGCTACGTCCCGAACATGGTGGCGGGGTCGCTGGCCAGCGCCCGCACGCGCTTGGTCGGCGTGCTGGTGCCGACGATCGCCAACTCGATCTTTGCCGACACGGTCCAGGGCCTTTCGGAGGTGCTCGAGCCGCTGGGCTTTACGGTGATCCTGGCCCAGTCGGGCTATGACGATGCGCGCGAGGAAAAGATGTTGGCGGCGCTGCTGTCGCGTCGGCCCGAGGCCATCATCATGGTGGGCGCGCCGGCGACGCCGGCCGGCGCCGAGATGCTGCGGCGGGCGCGCATCGCGGTGGTCGAGACCTGGGAACTGCCAGCCGCGCCGATCGACGCCGCGGCCGGGTTCGACAACCATGCCGCCGGCGTCGAGGTCGCGCGGTATTTCGCCAAGGCCGGCCGGCGCCGCCTGGCCTTCGTCGGCGGCGACGATCGTCGTGCCGAGCAGCGCTGGCTGGGCTTCCTCGAGGCCGCCCGCGCGGCGGGACTGGACGATCCACAGCGCGTGTCGGTCACGCGAGGGGCGGGCGCCGGCGCCGCGACGGTGGTCCTTACCGAAGCGCCCGACGCCGACGCTGTCTTCGCGGCCAACGACGCCTACGCCATCGCTCTGTTGTCGGCGATGCGCCGCGCCGATCTGCTGGGGCCCCTCGGGTCGCCTCAGCCCGTCGCCGTCGTCGGCCTTGGCGATCTCGAGATGGGGCGGCTGTTCGCGCCGGCCCTCAGCACGATCCGCGTCCACGGCGTCGCCATCGGCCGCACGGCAGCCGAACTGGCGCTCGATCCAACCAGGCCGCGGCGTGTCGATCTTGGATTTGAGCTTGTCCTGAGAGAGAGCGGGTAGTCACCGCCAAAGGGCGCTCTCAGTTGCGGCTAGGTCGGACGCTTCGCAATGGCGAGGCCGACACCGAGCGCCACCATTGCCGCGCCGGACGCTTCGCGTAGACGGCGGATCAGAGCCGGACGCGCTGTGGCGCCCTCACGGATGCCGCTCGCTGCAAACGCGACCACGATGTCGGCAAGGGTGTTGAGGGCGGCGGACACGAAGCCAAGCACCATGAATTGCAGGGCGACGCTGCCGGCGGTCGGGTCGACGAACTGGGGGATGAAGGCCAGGAAGAAGGCGGCGGTCTTGGGATTCAACGCCTCGACAACCACGCCTTCTCGAAACGCTCGCCAAGGACCCGCTGGCGGTGAGGCGCCGCCGCCCAAGCTCGTCGCTGCATCCCGGCGAGCGGCCCGGATCGTGCGAATGCCAAGCCAGACAAGATATGCGGCACCGACGAGCTTCAGCGCGGTGAACAGTTCGGCGCTCGCCAGAACGACGGCCGAAACACCGAGGCTGCCCGCCAGCACGTGCACCATGCCGCCCAGGCCGGTGCCGAAGCTCGAAGCCACACCCTCGCCGCGGCCACCGGCGAGCGTGCGCGCGGCGACATAGAAGATGCCCGGCCCGGGCGTGACGGCGAGCACGAAAGCTGCCGCGAAGAAGAGGGCGACTTGGGTCGGATCTGGCATGACGGAAGGTTAGCGTGCCATCACGAGCGACGCTTGATCAAAGACCGGCGGCTGCCGGCCAGTTGCCGATCCTCGGCCAGCGCCGGCGTCAGCCGTGTGGCGATCCACAGGATCTGTGCGTCCTCGGAGCCGGCGGACAGGCAGGCATGCCCCATCGTGCTGTCGAAGTAGCAGCTGTCGCCGGTCGACAGCAGCGCCGGCTCGTAGTGCTCGGTATGGAGGGTCACCTTTCCCGACAGCACATAGAAGAATTCCACGCCTTCGTGGGTGACGAGGGCAGGGAACTCGCTGAGCGCGTGGGCGCGTAGCGTCGTCAGTAGCGGCGTGAACGGCTTGTTGGCGACGTCGGCGCAGAGCAGCTCGTAGTCATATTGACCGGTCGATCGCCTGAGACCTTGGTCTCGACGGGTGATGCTTCGGCGTCCGTTGGCGCTGACCTCCGGCCGGTCGCGAAACAGGTCGGCGGTGTCGACCTTCAAGCCGTCGGCAAGCCGAAGGATGGTGTCGTAGGTCGGCGACATCAGCCCGTTCTCGATCTTCGAGATGGTCGATGAGGCAACGCCGCAGCGCGCGGCCAGGTCCTGGAGTTTCAGGCCGCCGGTCAGCCTTAGCCGTCGCACGATCTCGCCGAACGACGAAGCCGGATCCGGCCGAGGCTCGATGGCCGCTGCTCTTTGGCTCTTCCTGGTGCCTGCCATGTACTCTTTCCGCCCCTATCGCGGTGTATTTTTCCTATAGGAAAATCACTTTCCAAAAGGCAAATGAATGATAGCATCCCGGACGCGCTCTGCATCAGCGCCGAATGGGAAGGAAGCGGCCATGGGGAAATGGATCGGACGGTCGATGTTGGTGGCCATTGCCATGGTGGCCATGGCCGGCGGCGCACAGGCGCAAAAGAGCACGCTCGACGCGGTCAAGGACCGCGGCAAGCTCCGCTGCAGCGCCCATAACGGCAGCTTCCCGGCCTTCTTCGAGGTCGACGGCACCGGCCGCTGGCAGGGCTTTGACATCGATTTCTGCAAGGCCGTCGCGACCGCGATCCTGGGCGCTCCCGACAAGGTCGAGTACGTCCCCCTGAGCTGGGCGCAACGCTTTCCCTCGCTGCAGTCGGGCGACATCGATGTGCTGTTCAAGCAGACGGCGATGACCTTTTCGCGCGACACCAAGCTCGGGCTGCAGTTCAGCGTTCCCTATTTTTTCGGCGGCTTCCAGTTCATGGCCCGCGCCAAGTCGAACATCCAGGCGCCCAAGGATCTGGAAGGGGCCACCGTGTGCACGGCGGCGGGCACCAGCATCGAGCCAATGCTTGTCGACTTCATGGCTGCCCATAAGGTGAAGTTCCAACTCGTCACCTACGAAAAGACGGAGGAGCTGCAGAGCGCCTACTTCGCCGAACGCTGCGACGCCGTCGCCGGATACGGCCCGAGCCTGGCCGTGACGCGCGCGCTCAAGGTCAAGGACCCGAGCGAGCACGTTCTCCTGCCTTTCGCGCTCGGCGTGGAATCTCAGAACGCCGCCATCAGGGAGAACGACAAGCGCTTCCTCAATGTCGTCAACTGGACGATCCTGGCACTGATCAAGGCTGAGACGCTGGGCATCGACAGCAAGAACATCGACAGCAAGCGCGCCGAGCTTTCAGCCAAGCCGGACGCCAATCTCGAAGCCGCCCGGCTTCTCGGCGTGAAGCCTGGCATCGGCGCGCCCCTTGGCCTGCCGGAGACCTGGGCCTATGCGACGATCAAGGCGGTCGGGAACTACGGCGAGATCTACGATCGCAACATTGGAAGCGCGTCGCCCTACAAGCTCGACCGCGGTTTCAATCGCCTTTGGATGAACGGCGGCCTCATCTATTCGCCGGCCTTCGACTAGCGTGTCGACGCACATGCGCCAAGTCGGGTTTGGCGCCGCATTCCTTGCCGTCGCGATCCTCGTGGTCGCCTTGGCGGCGAGCGATGCCGGCCGGGAGGCCGTCTACCTGCTGTCGAAGCCGACCAACTGGCAGGTCGGTTTCGCGATCGTGCCGCACGCGCCGTCGGATCCCTACTGGTGGACGCTCGGCGTCGGCGCGCTCAACAGCATCGTCCTCGCCGCGATCTGCCTGGTCACATCGTCCGCCATCGGCTGTGCCGTCGCTGTCTTGCGGCTCTCCGCCAATCCGCTGTGGGCCGGCTACGCGGCGGCGTACGTGCAGCTCTTCAGGAACGTGCCGCTGATCCTGCAGGCGCTGTTCTGGTTTGCCCTGATCTCGCATTTACCCGCGCCCCGGCGGGCCATCGAGATCGGCGGTGTCGCCTTCCTCAGCAATCGCGGCATCTTCATCCCGGTCCCGACGGGCCTTGGCTGGTTGATGCTGGCGGCCGCGTTTGTTGCCGCGATCTTCTGCGTCCTCCAGTGGCGCCGGCGCTCGATCGCCTTGGCGGCCGTCGGTGCGCTCGGTCTCGCCATCATCGCCGGTCTCGCCGTCGAGCGGATGTCGGCGTTGGTGTCGATGCCGGTCCTGCGCGGCTTCAACTTCCAGGGGGGCTTGCGGATTCAAAGCGAGCTTTTGGCGATCGCCCTCGGCATCTCCTTGTTCGGCGGCGCCTATATCGCGGAGATCGTGCGCGGGGGCTTCCTGACGGTGCCGCGCGGCGTGCTCGAGGCCGCGCAGTCGTTCGGCTTGTCGCCGTGGGCGATCTTCGTGAAGGTGAGGGCGCCGCTTGCGCTTCGCTCGGTCATCCTGCCGTTGGGCAGCCAGTACACGACCATTCTCAAGCTGACGGCGCTGGGGCTCGCCGTCGGTTACGCCGATCTCTTCTCGGTGACGATCCTCGCCATCAACCACAGCGGCCAGACCATTCCTTTGATCCTGATCATGACGGCCTGCTTTGCCGGCCTGAACCTGCTGATCGTCGCCGTCATGAACCTGGCGAACAGACGGCTGGCCATTCCGGGCTACCAGGTCTGATGGTCGGGCAGACGCTCTCGACGCATCGCCCGCCGCCAGAGTCGGCGCTGCTGCGAACCGTGCGGGCCTTGTTCGACGGATGGTTCAACAGCCTGTTCACGCTGGTCGGCCTGGTGGCCCTGGTGACGGCGAGCGTATCGATCGTCGAATGGGCGCTTATAAATGCCGTCTGGTCGGCGACCTCCGATGCCGACTGCGCTGCCAAGGGCAGCGGCGCGTGCTGGGCGGTCATCCGCGACCGCTACCGCATCATCTTCTTCGGCCTCTATCCCTACGAGCAGCAATGGCGGTCGGCGGTTGCCTGCGGCATCGCCTTGTCGGGCATTTGCCTGAGCGGTCTGCCGGCCTTCTGGTCGGTGGCGCGACTGCCCGTCTTGTGGGCCGTCGTGACCGTCTCCTTCGTGGCCCTGATGCGTGGCGGTCTGTTCGGACTGCCGGCCGTGGCGACGGAACAATGGGGCGGCTTCACGCTCACCGTCTATCTCTACGCCTCGACGGTCCTGTTGGGCTTTCCTCTGGCTGTCGCTCTCGCCCTGCTGCGGCGGAAGCGTCGCGGCGTGGCGAAGCACATCGCGGCCTTCCTGGTCGATGGCGTTCGCACACTGCCCAGCATCAGCATCCTCTTCATCGTGGCGGTTCTCGCGCCCTTCGTGCTGCCGGCCTGGGCGTTGCCGGACAAGCTCACCCGCCTCGTGCTGGCCTTCGCCCTGGTCTTTGCCTGCTATGAGGCGGAAATCGTCCGCGCCGGCCTGCAGACCATCCCCGTCGGCCAGGACGAGGCGGCGCGGGCATTGGGACTGCGCTATCCCGGGCGCGTACGGTTCGTGCTGTTGCCGCAGGGGCTGAAGAACACGCTGCCGTCGTCGGTCAATCTGTTCCTGTCGACCTTCAAGGAGACGTCCATCGTCTCGGTGATCGGCTTCTTCGAGTTCACCGCCTCGGCTCAGGCGGCGTATGGCAACGCCGCATGGGCCAACGCCTACCTGGAAGTCTATCTGTTCGTCGGCCTTGTCTATTTCCTCTGCACCCTGGGCCTGGCTTCGTACGGCCTGTGGCTCGAGCGAGCGGTGAACGTGGAGCGCAAGCGTGAAAAGTAGCAACGACATTCCGGTTTCGGTCATCAACGCTTTTTCCGACGACCCCTTCGGCGGCAATCCCGCAGCGGTGTGCCGGCTGCAAGCCTGGCTGTCCGACGACATCCTGCGCAAGATCGCCCTCCAGACCGGCCTGCCGATCACGTCGTTCCTCGTGCGCGAGGGCAACGCCGAGCGGCTGCGCTGGTTCGCGCGCGAGGGCAACGAAGTCCAGTCCCTGTGCGGCCATGGAACGGTGGCGGCCGCTCACGTCTGCCTGAGGTTGGAACAGGAGGCGCCGTCGACAGTCGCCTTCCAGACGCGGGCCGGACTCCTCGTCGCGACCCGGGAAGGGGATGCCGTCGCGATCGACTTTCCGCGCTGGACGATCACGCGCTGCGATCCTCCGCCGGGTCTTGCCGATGCCCTTGGCCTGGCAGCGCAGGAATATTGGACGGCGGGGAGAGACTATCTGGCGGTTTACGCGAATGAGGCTGAGGTCCGGAGCCTGAGGCCCGATTTCGAGCGCCTGCTAGCGCTGGGCCGGCACGGCTTCATCGCAACCGGCCCGGGCCTGTCACATGACTGCGTGTCGCGCTTCTTCTGCCCGAGCTTCGGCATCGGCGAGAACGAGGATCCCGTGACGGGATCGGCTCACTGTTCCATTGCCCCGTTGTGGGCCGAGCGGCTCGGGAAGCAGGAGATTCGCGCCTACCAAGCTTCCGGGCGGAGCGGCGATCTGGCCTGTCGGGTAAAGCCGGACGCGGTTCGAATCTCTGCACGTGCCGCCATATTCTTGAGGGGTACCATCTCGATCTAGCAGGCTCCACATAGTGATCTTGACGGATTTGTCTGGGGCCATTCGAGGATCGGCAGATCCTGCTGGCTCATTCAGGATCGCGAT
>NZ_BKAJ01000066.1 GCF_007992495.1 Reyranella soli | reverse complement strand
ATGTCCAAGGTCGACATGAACTGCCGCCGCGTCCCGCGCAGGACGAGGCATGTCAGCCTGCCGCTCACGAACGCACCGGTATCGACGTTGATGCGATGGCCGAGATCCTGCGGCAGGTCGCAGATCGTGTGGCCGTGCACCACCACCTTGCCCGGCAGGGCCGCCCGAGCGCGCAGGAACTCGTCTCGGATCCAGAGCAAGTCAGCCGGGTGCTGCTTCTCGAGGCTGATGCCCGGCCGTACCCCGGCATGGACGAAGACGTAGTCGCCTACGGTGCGATGCAAGGTACAGGCTCGGTAGAATGCGAGATGGGCCGCTGGCACCGCAGACGCAAGCGCGCCCCGCAGCTCAGCGGCTCGCTGCGGCGTGTCCGGATAGCGCTTGAGCGGCACGCCATAGGACATCAGCGTTTCCAGGCCGCCGTAGGACAGCCAGTCGAGGCCGTCGCTGCGCCCCTCCACGAAGTCGAGCAGCGCCTCCTCGTGATTGCCCAGCAGCCTAACCGTGGCAAAGCCCGGCAGCGGGTCGCCGAGCAGCCGCTCGACCACACCGCGGCTGGAAGGCCCCCGATCGATGTAGTCGCCCAGGAAGATCAGGCTGCGTTCGGTATCCTCGGGATGCCGCGTCGCCTCGGCGGCAATGCGGCCGAGCAGCACCTCGAGCAGGTCAGCCCGGCCGTGGATATCGCCGACAGCGTAGACGGCATGTCCGACAGGAACGGACGCCGGCTCAGCCGGCGGAGACGCTCGTCCGAACCACCGTGACCAGATCCGGCGCGTGGGCCGCCCCTACCGTTTCGCCAGCGTCAGCGGCGGACGCGTGGCAGGGGCCGGCGGCTCGGCTACCGAACCGTAGTAGCCACGGTAGCGCGAGTAGTAGTCGCCGTGGTCGCCGTAGCCGTAGCGCGCATGCTTGGCGAGGTTGACACGGTTGATGACGATGCCGACGTGGCTGCTGACGCCCAGCAGGGCGGCGATTGCCGTCTTGACCACCTCGCGCGGCGTCTTGGCCCACTGCACGATGAACACCGTGTAATCGGCAAGCCGGGCGATGATGCGGGCATCGGACACCGCCATGACCGGCGGGCCGTCGAGGATCACGAGGTCGTAGCGCTCCGAGAAGGTGGCGAGTGCGGCCTTCATGGCGTGCGATTCGAGGATTTCCGGCGCGTTCGGCGTGTTGGGCCGAGCCAGGATGTAGTCGACGCCCGAATTGTCGTGCCGCTTGGTGCACTCCTCCAGGGTCTTCAGGCCCATCAGGTAGTCGTCGATGGTGCCGCCGCGGTCCTTCAGGCCGAGCGCCGCCGACATCCTGGCCTGGCGCAGGTCGAGATCGACGATCAGCACGCGCCGCGAGGCGTTCATCTTGGTGAGCAGGCCACCCAAGGCGGCGACAAAAGTCGTCTTGCCTTCGCTCGGCGTCGAGGAGGTGACGGCGATGACGCGCGGCGGCCGATCGAGGCTGCCCAGGCTGATGGCGGTGAACACCGCGCGGATGGCTTCACCCGCCGGCGACGTGTTGTTCTCGAGCACGTGGGTGACCACGTTGGAGCGTTGCGCGGCCGCGCCCTTCACCTCGGGTACCATGCCCAGCACGCCAACACCGGTCGCGTCCTCGACCTGGGCGGCCGAGCGGAACACGCGGTCGAGCTTCTCGGCGGCGACGGCGCCCGCCATGCCGAGCAGGCAGCCGATCACGAAGGCGGCCATCAGACCCGTCTTGTAGTTCGGCGAGGAAGGCGCGCCTGAAGGTTGGGCATAGGCCAGGATGCGCGCGTCGGCGCGCTGGATGTCCTGTTGCTCGCGCAGTTCCTTGAAGCGGGTCAGGAAGCTTTCGTAAAGGGTGCGGTTCGACTGGGCCTCGCGCTCGAGCTGCTTCTGCTCGGCTTCGTACTGGCTCGCCGTGCCGGAGACGACGGCAGCCTTGTCGACCAGTTCCTTGAGCTCGTCCTCCTCGGCCTTGGCGGCGTCGAGCTCGGCGCGCACGGCGAGCGTGATGCGCTGGGTCTCGCTCAGGAAGCGGGCGCGCACCGAGGCGAGCTCGTTGCGTGCCTGCATGATCTTCGGATGGTTGTCCCCCAACGTTGCCGACAGCTCGGCCATCTTGCGGTTGAGCTCGACGTCCTGGATGCGCAGGGCCGCCAACGTGGTGTTGCCCGACACCTCGGCGATGTTGGCGATCTCGCCGGGATTGAGGCTTGCCTTGCTGAGCGCCACCAGGCGCGCCTCGCGCTCGATGCGCTTGGTGCGGGCGGAAACGTACTTGCCGTTGAGTTCGGACAGCGTCTGGGTCGAGACGGTGCCCTCGGGGCTGCCGGCCAGACCCTTGTCTCGGCGATAGGCTGCGACTGCCTCTTCGGCGACCTGCAGGTTGCGGCGCAGCTCGGCAAGGCGCTGCTCCAGCCACTCGGTGGCTCGCCGGTTGGCCTCGTTCTTGGTGTCGATCTGGTCGGCGAGATAAGCCTCGGCCAGGGCATTGGCGATGCGCGCCGACATCGCACCGTCGGGGCTCTCGACAGTGATCAGGATCACGTAGGTTCGGCCCAGCAGCGTGACGCTGAGGCCACCGGCCACGGAACCGATCGCAGCGCGACGGCGGGGATCGCTCTCCTCGGCGGCACGGCTGGAGCGTGCCGGCTGCCCCTGTTGCGCCTGCTGCGGCTTGGGCGCCGGTGCCAGCAAGGTCGAGATGCCGGTGGCCCATAGCTCGCGCAGCGGCGCGAAGGCCGAGTCGATGAAACCCGGCGGCTTGCTGCCATTGAAATCCGGATTGTTGGCCAGTCCCAGCTTGTCGACGACACGGCCGATCAGGAACTCCGACTGGATGACCTCGAGCTCACTTTGGATGGCGCCGAGATTCATGGTGTCGACGCCCGACAGCGCCGCCTCGGTGCTGACGACCTTGAAGGTACGTGTGTCGAGCAACAGCCGCGCCGAGGCTTTGTACATCGGCGTCGCCTGGGCAATGATCAACGCCATCAAGGCAACGGCGACGAGACCGCAGCCCACGATCAACGCCTTGCGGCGGTTGAGCAGGCGCAGCCACTCCCACAGCTGATCCGGCGCTTCGCTGGGGCGAACGGGCGCCAGCACGCCAGACTCGGAAGCCGGCACGATCCGGTTTATGGCCGCATCATCAGCAATCTGGTCGCTCCTAGGAAACGATCCCATCCCAATTCACTCCGCGACAAAGTATACGCGCGACACCCGCAAACGACATCCCCGTGGCGCCTTTTCGGGGCACCCCGGTTTACCTTCCCGACAAAATAGGCGGTCCCACACCGCCTACCCCAAAAAGCCTACGCCACTACGCTAAGGCCCGATCAAAACCATCGCTCCGGGACCCGAAGGATGTCGCCCGGCCCCACCGGGCTATCCTCGGTCACGGTTTCTTCCATGCCTATGGTCTGGTTGAACCGCTGAATTGTCATACGCGTCTTGGAGGCCCGACGTGAAAAGCCCCCCGCGATGGCCACTGCCTGGGCCACATTTATCCCTGAAACGAAGGGAAACGAGCCCGGGCGACCAACCTCGCCGAGAACGTAAAAGGGCCGGCGCGCGACCAAGTCAACACTCAATCTCGCCACCCGCAAAAGACCATCGGTCCGGTAGCGCGTACGCAGCATCTCCTCGATCTCGGCCGTCGTCATGCCGACGACCGGGACCCGGCCAGCCATGCGCGGCGAGATCAGACCCGCCGAATCGACCTCGTATTCGCCAGAAAGCTCGGGATCGGACAGCACGACGACCCGGAGTCGGTCGCCCGGCGCGACTCGATATTCCGCCATACGGATGGTCTGGGTGACCTGCGACGGCTGCTGCAGGGTGTTGGCCGTCATCGGCGGCTGTGGATCGCAGGCGACCAGGCCCAACGATAGCACCAGGCCGAGCGCCGGCATCGTCACACGGCGATACAAGGCGACCAAAAGATGGGACAGGGCAGAAATCCTGATACTCACGACATCACCGCTTGGCGACCAACCGAATGGAGAACAAGTTGCGGGTGAATTGCGGCCCGCCGGCCGGCACGTCGGTGGACGAGCCCTGGCTGTACTCGTAGACCGGCCCGATCGAATACTGCGGTCGCACCTCGTACAGCAGGCCGATCGACGCCTTGATGAAAGTGTCCGTTCGCGGATTGACGCCGGCAAGCCCTGGAACCGGCGTATAGTCCGCCTGATTGTAGGACACGCCGCCAACCGCCTTCCACGGATAGTGGATGTCGTAGATGAAATCGATGCCGACCACGGTCGAGACGTAGTTCTCGTAATTGGTCAAAGCCGATTCGTTGATCGTCCGGTTTATCGCCGGCCGCAGCGTCAGCGGCTCGTAGCCGTTCCAGGTGCCGGCAAGGCTGAATGTGAACGCCGATGTCGTTGTTCCCGCCGTGGTGTAGGTCTGGCTGGCTGTGCCGATCGAAGCCTCCAGCGTGCTCTTGGGACCCAGGATCCACGTGGTGCCTGCATTGACGTTCCAGCCGCTCGAATCTCGCTGCTGGCCCGCAATGTTTACCGTGTCGTCGTAGACGCGCTGATTGACACCGGGTGCGAGCCAGAAGGTCAGGTTGTCCGAGACCTCGTAACCGACGCGGAACTTCTCCTCGTACTCAGTGCGGTTACGGCTGGCGGATGGCAAACCGAGCGAGGTGATGGTGCTGTAGTCGTAGTACCAGTACTTCGTGGCCGAGACCCCCAGCTGATAGAACAGCCGATTGAAACGGTGATTGAATCCAAACTCGACCGGCAGCGAATCTGCGACGGTCGGCGCCTGGGCAAACGACACGTTCGGCGTGCCGAGGGCCTCAGTGCTGCGGCGAAAGGCAACGAGGCCCGTCGCAGACATGTCGTAACGAATGTCGAGCTTGCCGTCGGCCTGCAGCAGATAGTTCTGGTAATTCTGGGTCGACGCGGCGGGATAGAAGCCGAAGCCGCCGGCCGCCACCAGGTGCAGCTGATGGCGGATCCAGTCCGAGCGCAGCTCGAGCTGCGGGCGCACCACCACGAACGGCGAGCCGGTAGCCGGCGCCGGTGTCGCAAACACGTTGTCGTCGTAGCCGGTGAGCAGCGTGAGCTCCGGATATAGCGTGAACGCGCCGACGCTGATGCCAAGCTCGTTGCCGCTGTCGTTTCTCGGGCCAGCCACTGGCGTCGACGTTGACGCGTCAGGCAAGTCGAGCTGCGGCGTCTGCTGATCGAGCGTTTGCCGCGCCGGCGACGGCGTGTCGACCTGGGCGTGGGCCACCGAGACCGCGCAAGACATCAGCACCCAGCCCACGACGGGGGACCAGATCAGTTGTACGCGGGACGCACGAATCGTCATGGAACTGGCAGACCATCCCGGCAACGGACCAAGCGTCGGCTGGAAGAAGCTGGATCGCAATTCGCGGGCGTTAAGACCGGCTGACATAGTTGATCGGCGGACCGGGATAGCAGGACGAGCCGCAACCGCCGCCGCCGCCGCCGCCGCCTGTCGGTGCCACCGTCGTCGTTGGGTTCGAGGCAGGCGTCACCGGCGATTGAGTCGTCGGAGCCAGCAGCGTGTCGACCAGAATCGAGAGCGCTGTGGCGCTCAGGTTGCCGCCCCCTATCAGCTGCGACAGAAGCTGGTTCACGGAAGTCGGGTCGCCACTCTTCAGCGTAGCGAGTTGCACCGGCGTCAACACCAGGCCCGCCGGCACCTCGGGCGCTCCCCCCGTCGGCGGCGCCATGTTCGGTACCGACATCGCGGTCGGCATGATCGCGGCCAACGGCGCGGCGTTCTGCAACGGCCCGGCGTTTTGTAGCGGGCCGGCACTCTGCAAGGGACCGGCACTCTGCAAGGGACCGGCACCCTGCAAGGGACCGGCACCCTGCAGCGGACCGCCGCTCTGGAGCGGACCGGCACCCTGCAGTGGATTGCCATCTTGTCCTTGATCGTCGCCCGGACCTGCCGCGGCACCAGGGCCAACACCTTGCAGCGGACCGGCACCTTGCAATGGCCCAGCTCCCTGCAACGGACCAAGCTGCCGCTGCTGGTTTCCCTGATCGGCAGGCCCCTGCGCGTGCGCCGGCGCCACCCACAGCAACGATGCCAGGGCAATACACTGCGCCTGGAATGCAATTTTAGTCATATACCCCAGCCCCACCGCTCGGCCCCCAAGCTGCAGCTCCAAATTGATCGTGGACACGGCCTGGCCCGTTCGATCGCTCGGAAAAGCGGTCCCACCAAGCTGAGAAGCTAAATACCGAAACGCGCGCCGCACGCCAACACCTTGGCTATTCGCGGTCTCGAGAGGGGGTCGCCTGATTTTCATTTGTGACGTCTCAGAAGCCCAACCTGAACGCGGGCACATTATACGCTGCTTTGGGCCTGGAAGCCCGCCCGCGAGCGTCGCCTGTAGTCATACCAAAGTTAACTGCAGCGTCAACGCAGTAAATAAAAGAATTGTATCTGAGTACTAAAATTATTTTTCTTCAATGATCTAAATGACAAAGCCAAAGTCATTCATCAGTTAGAATGCTGAATGCACTGACTGGACGATATTTTCCTGGTCAGCGAGAGCTTCAAGGCAATCGGCGAAGGCCGCGACATCTCCGCACGCCACACGCCAGTAACCGGCTTTTGCCGGCCGTGCGAGCAGATCAACGTCGGAGTCAGCGCTGCCAACGAACAGGATGGGCCGGCCACTATCCACGCAGGCATAGATCTTCGACGGCAGGACAAACCCCACGAAGGCATCTTTCAAGGTCACGAGGTGGGCGTGGGGGGAGCGCAAAAGGCCCGCTAGACGTTCGAGCGGCACCGGCGGAGAGCGATGGAACGGCACCCCCTGAGCGGACAAGCGCCCGGCAAGTTCCTCCGCGGCCATGCCGGTCGCGCTCAGCCACAGCCGGACGCGCCCGCTGCCGGTACGATGATGTTGCGCGTAGCCCTCGGCCACCGTGTCGAGTTCATGCGCCACGCCGTAGTTGCCGGCGTACAGGAGCACGCAGGCGTCCGCCAACGCGGCCGGTAGCGGCTCGATCGCATCGTCGGCCGAGAAATCGACCGGCGAGCCATCGCGGACCAAGGCGATGCGCTGGTCGGCAACGCCGGTCGCGGCGAGACGCCGCTTCTGGTCGAGGCCCAAGACCTCGAAGCCGTCGACGCGGCGGCGCCAGAAGTTGGTGAGGGCAAGCAGGAGCGAGAGGGCGAGCGATGGGCGCGCCTGCGCCGCGATCAGGCACTCGGGATGAAAATCGGTGATGCGGTAGACGAGACGACCGCGCCACAGGAAGCGCAGCGGCGCCAGCAGATGGATCATGAAGGGCGGCGAGCCGGTGAACAGGATGCCATCCGCTGCACGCAGGTAGCGGAAACCCGCCGCGACCAGCCGCAGATCGGTCCACACCGTCCACGCCAGGCGGCCAAGCAACGAGCCACGCGGCACGGGCCGGGCTTGCAGCCTGACCTCGGTCAGCGCGCCGCCCCCCCTCGCCTCGCGGCGCATCGAGGATGCGCCCGACGCCAACCCGATCAGCGTCACGTCGTGACCACGCTCGGCCAGCGCCTGCGCGCGCAGCAGCATGTACTGACCGACGGCGCCGAAGTCCGGCGGCAGCCAGTCGGCGATGATGACGACGCGACGCTCCCGCGCCACATCGAACGGGCTGTGGGCCAGCAGATCCATCATCGGCAGCCGCCGCTCTTCCCTTCCAGTATCGACGTGTAGAGCCCGACCATACGACGGGCAACGCTCGGCCAGCCGTAGTGTGCCACGACCTGAGCGCGGCCAGCCTCGCCCATGGCGCGGCTGCCGGCGGCGTCGGACAGCATGGCGGCGAGCTCGGCCGCTATCGAGGCTGGCGCAGGATCGATCACGCAGCCCGCGCCGGTCTCGCGCACGATTTCCGACATGCCGACATCGGGCGTCGCCAGCACCGGCAGTCCGCGGCGCATCGCCTCGAACGCCGCGAGACCGAAATTCTCCGACAGGGATGTCATGGCGAATACGCGCGCCGCCACGAACAACGCTTCCTTGTCGGCGCCTTCGACATGACGCGGCACGATCGTTACGCGGTCGGCAACACCCAGGGTGCGCGCCTGGCCGGCCAGCACCGCGGCATGGCCATCGGCGTCGTCGCCGGCAATCACGAGCCGCGCCGCCGGCGCCAGAGGCAGGGCCGCGATCAGGCGATCAAGGCCCTTCTCCCAGCTGATCCGCCCGAAGGCGAGCACGAGCGGCCGGTTCGCGATCGCCGCCGCGATGTCGGCCGACGGGGTCGTGGTCGCAGGTGGCGGCGGATCGTCGACGCCATGGGGGATCGTGACGATCGGTGGCAGTCGCCAGCCGAAGCCCGCGAGGCGGCTCGCCTCGATCGACGACGTCGTATGGATGGCTGCCGCACCCTCGAGATTGCCGCGCTCGACGAGCGCGATCCACGCGGACTTGATCCAGCGGTTCTTGCGGCGGATCAACTCGGGCACGAGCATGCCGCGCGGCGAAATCACATAGGGCACGCCGCGCGCGCGCGCGGCGCGTGCGGCCGCCAAGATCGGCCAGAGAAAGACAGCGTGCAGATGCACGAGATCGAAGCTGCCGACGGCAGCCGCCAGCGCGCGGCGCATCGGCGGCGACCAGTAGAGGCGGCGCAGCCGCTCGCTCGGAAAGTACGTGACCTTGACACCGTCGAGGTCGACCGGCCGCTGCAACGGCACGTCGCTGTCGGCCGGGCCGTCGACGCTGGTCGTGAAGACGTGAACGTCGTGGCCGTCGGCAGCCAGGGCGCGGCACAGCGCATGAACTGAACGAATTGGGCCACCGTATCGGACTGCGGGGAGGTAGGTCGGAACGACGTGAAGAAAGCGCAAGGCCCGTCCACCGCGACTCGATGCTTTGGCACCAAACGAGTCTAGGACACGCCGGCGCGCCGGTCGAGCCAACGCATGGCGATTGGCAGTGCAAATTTGGCCATCAGGGACCAGACCAGGAAAAACATCACCGTCGCGCCCAGGATTTTCGGCAGCGACACTTCCATTCCCGTGCCGGCGGTATTGAAAGCAAGCCCCATGACGATGGCTTCCTTGAGCATCCAGGGAAGCGGCCTCGTCATGAAGTATCGGACTACCAGCGCCAACAACAGGCCGATTCCAAACATGCCTCCCAGCATGCCGGGAAAGCCAAGGTCGACGTAATTCTCTGCCATGTAGCCAACGCTGATCGACGTGCCGGCGCGGATCTGCTCCATCGGATCGGAGCGCGCCAGCCTTACGAACACATCGCTATCGGAGAGCACAGGTTTATTGGGGAAGAGAAACCGTGGCTGGAATACATGCGCAAGAGCATCCTTCCACTGTCTCGCCATGATCGGCTCGTGCGTGCCTCTGTCTACGCCGATGACCTGACCAAATATGTCGACATAGGCAAAACGGGTCAGGAGCACATAGGATGTCTCGCCCCACTTCGTGTCGCCGATATTCAGCATTCTGTCGCCGAGATAGGCCATCCGCTGATCGAGCGGCACCTTGATCGCTTGAGAGTCTTCAGAACCGGTCACATACTCCCGGTATTCGAACTTAACGGAGGTCCAGAAGAGCGCGAGAGTAAGCAAGACTACCAGCCAGGCAAGTGCCGCTACCGTCGTCGCACCCGTCCATTTGACACGCGCCGCCAGGGCGGCAACGGCGACGTAGATGAACACCGCGCGAAAATCCGCAAGAAAGCCTGTAAAGCCGACCAGAATTTCGACCGCGATTACAGCGATCAGGGCCCCGCGCCCGCGGCCGGTTGTGAAGACGTAAGTGCACAGCAGGAACAGTGCGACGACCTTCACTTGCGCGGCGGCCTGGAAGGGCTGGTCCAATCCCCCCACCGAGCGCCCCAGGATGGTGAACACCACCGATGCCGCGATCGCAGCGAAGTACACAGTCACCAGGTCCGGCGGCCGCCACCGCTCGTGGGCTTGATATTCGGCGGATGTCGGCGACCGGAGGTTTCCGAGCACAAGCCGGAAGGCAAGCGCCAACGCGATCAGCGACGCGAGCGAATACCAATAGGCATACAGCACATCGGCACCATCGATGCTGGCCCCCATTGATTCGCCGTCCAGCACCGATTGGATCGCGCGCGCGAAGATCTGCGCCCACTGCCAAAGCAGAAAAAATACAATTGCTTTGGGCATGGCCGGTCGACCAATGATCCTCATCAAGAGGAACGGAACGAACGCTCCTCCTCCGTAAGCCAATGGATCTGGTGCGAACGGCGCGAAGACGACATTGAAGATCGCAAGGTAGAGGCAGCCCCGCTGGAGCAGCTCAAAGTCGAGCCTGACCGTCGCGGCGGTTCTCATCGCTACCGCGGTTGTCATGGTCTGGTCGCGCAAAACGTGCTTCGTCCGGGGGCTTCGTCACTAAGCCCCGGACCGGCTCGACCACTGCCTCGCACGCGTCGCGACAGGCGCGGCTCTTGGTACCTGTAGATTGGCGGCATCGCGGCGCGGTTGCGACTACGAGTGCAACGACGAGGCTGGATGTTCGGCATCTCGGGCGCCGTTCGCCTCGGGGGAAACTGTCATCGAGTGCTCCTCGTGGCCCAATCCCGTCTTCTTTTCCTTTGCCAGAGAAGCGGAAATGCCCGGACAATGCGGCGTGGCTGTACTCGACTTTGTGTCCGATGACAATTTTCTTGTTGGGCGATTTTGACAGGTCGGGCGCCTTGCGGCCCTTTGACATCGTACCCCTACCGGTAGGGCCGTCCGGCGGGTCGACCGGGCCGGTCGCGAGCCGTACGCTCCGGCCTTATCGGCTAATACGGTAGGCGTCCTGCAATTTTGCAGCGCTCTCCGTACAGGTCTGGTTGCCGTAGGCCATCAGATAGTAGTGAAGACCGCTCGGCAGGTAGGAATGGTTTTCGGCCAGGAAACGTTCCCATCGGCCGGCCGGCAGGTTGGTTTTGGCGCTCTCAACAACCGCGTTGTCGAACCAGCTGGGGTCGATTTGCGGGTACTTCGTAAAATATGCCCAAAGAAAATAGCCCGAGAAGACGAACGACACGGCCAGGATGAGCCACCCAGCAGGCCTGAATCGGTCGACCGCCTCGCGCAGCACAGTCCCGGTGAAAAGTGCCAGAAACGGTGCACCGCCGAATGAGCGCAGCGCCTGTGGAATCCAGTCCCAGGTAAACGAAGCCGCGACGACGGCGGAAAGGTAGCCCCCGGCGCAAAGCAACAAGAAGCCGACGAACTTACTGTTCAAGCGCACCGCACCGGCAAACAACGCCAGCAGCGCCAGCATGTCGATGCCGCTCAATAGCCCGACATACTTGGTCGAGCTCCGGGCACTGAAATCACCACGATAGAAAAGGAAATCGGGAGAGAAATGCTTCACAACGTTCTTGGCGAACGTCAGCCAGCCGTAGAATGCACTGGTCGAGCCGTAGCGGCCCTGTAGATGGTCGTGCGAAAAGACGCTCAAGAGCCGCCAGCGGCCCTGGATCTCCCCCGTCAGGGTCGCATAGACCAGCGGCAAACTGACCAGCGAGATCGTCAGGACGAAAGCCGACGCAAACGGCTTGTCAAAGCCGAACCGGGTGTACCGGAACCACGCCAGTATCGGTAAGAAGAACGCAAGCTGGGCACGGACGGGAGGATATGCATAAGCGGCCGCCGCAAACAGCAATCCGGCTATCGCGCCGTCCCTCCAGTGGCGGGACCGTAAAGTGAAGTAGAGTCCCCAGACGATGAGACAAGGCACGATCGCCGGGTCCCAGGCGATACGGGAGAATTGAAAGATCCACGGCGAGACGGCACCGGCGAGGAGACATAGCCAGCCTGTCTTGCGATCGCCGACCAATGAACCGACGAAGAAGATGCCGATCAGCGATAGCGACGACAGGAAGGCAGAGAAAAGCCGGACGCTCCCCATCGATTCGCCGAACAGAGCGGTCCAGCCGGTAAGCGGATAGATGTAAGGCGCGGTGAAGAATGCGCCCATATGTCGGTCATAGGCAGGAAAGAAAAGAGGCCACGGATTGCCGAGTTCCCCCATACCCGTCTGCTTGAGACAAAGAGCGTTGGCGGCAGCCGCTGCCTCATCGACATAGAAGCCAGGCGGCGAAATCTCGACGCCGACGAAACGCACGGCGCCCATGACAATCACGACCGCGATCAATATCGCCAGTTGCAGTCGATTCATTGGTCAGACATCTGGTCGATTGCCGCTCTTCAAGTCCTTGTTCCTGCAAACCGGTCCTTAAGGTCGTGCGCCAACGCCTGGAGCCGCAGGCCGAGCCGTCGCCCTCCCCACCGCACAAACCAGGCCGGCGAGAAGCGGGAATACCAAGGGTAGCGACCGAGCCGGTCGATATCGATCGCGGCCAATATCTCCTCGGCCTCGCGATGCCGACCGACGTGATACGCCGAAAAGGCGAAGCGAAAAAGTTGACGATCGAAAGCAGACCGGCGTTCGTCATCGAGTGGGACCGATCGTTTCATTGTGCGCCAGAACAACCCCGCCTTTTGCGGGTCGAAGTGATCGTGAAGATTGGTCAAGCGGCCGGGCGTATCCTGCCGCATACGTATGACGAGGCGATCGACGTGGGCGACGGTCGCCGTCGGCGCCTGCACCGCCTTTTGATAAAATTCGGCGACCTCCCACGGCACCCAGAGGGGAGACATTTCAACATTGAGGCCACGTCGCAGGAGGGCGCTTCCGGTTGCCCATCCCCCTTCAACCGCATTGGCCAGGGCGTCACGGTACGGCATGGGGGGGCGGACAGGAGGCGTTTCCATCCCGGCTGCAAAGTTTGTCCAGTTGCCGACAATGGCGTCCACCTCGCCGCCGCGCGCGCCCGCGCACAACACCTCCAGCGCCTCGGGTGCCAAAAGATCGTCCGAGTCGAGGAACAGGATATAGTCGCCTGACGCCAGGTTCAGCGCCCTGTTGCGTGCGGCACTGGAGCCGGCGTTCTCTTGTCGGACGATCCGGATTCGTGAATCGACAGCCGCCGCGCCGAGGTCCTCTACCTTCAGGGCCGGCACCGACCCGTCATCGACGATGATGAGCTCGAAAACCGGGTATGTCTGCGCCAACACGGATGCCACGGTTTCCCGGACGAGCACGTGTCGATTGAAGAAGGGCAGCAGGATTGAAATCTTGATCACTGCAACAACGTCCGGTTCTGGAGAAATCCAAGTCTCGATCAGGAACTCACTTGATAAAAGCAAACAAAATCACCGAGCGGTATCCGGGTCCAACCGTCGATCGGATAGTCAACGAATGATCGTAGAATGGCGTCGGCTTTACCGTTGTCGAGGAGCTTCCTCTGGACGATGACGTACAGGCGATCGACCCGACCGCGCCGGATCTGCTTGCGCAGATCATCGATCGATTCGAAGTCCGCATGGTTCGACCAGCTGCGAGCGTTTTTCACTTCGAGGATCAGCTCGGGCGAGGGCATGAAAATCAAGGTTCGCCGCGCATCGGGGCCGCTGACATCGATCTTGCGGATGAAATCAAGCAACTGCGGCGTGGCGTTGGCCACCCTGACGCCTCTGGCGCCAAGCGGATCCTGGAGGTTGTGCTGCATACGCTGCACGAACGACGACAGGCCGTAGACCATGCTCAATGCGGCAATGGCCGCGAACACGCCTTGAAGAATCCGCGACCGGCATTCGAGGACGGCGTGCACACCCCCTACAAGCAGGAGCAAGGACGCAATCCTCAGGTGCCGCTCGTCGAGGGTTATCGACATGCCGGCCGACAAATTGAGCGTCAAGAACACTACCATCGTGGCGGCGAACAGAAACGCGAAGCGCAGATATTCGCCATGGTCCTTGCGCAAGCTGAGATAGATGAAGCCGAAGGTCGCCAACGAGAAAGGCAGGAACACGTAGAAGATGGTCTCGACGGATCGGAGGATGGGTCGGGCGGGATTTAGGAAAATGTAGTTCGCAAGATCGCCCAGGGAGAGTGCGGCGCTCCAAGTCGAGCTGAGGGTGAGCGCTACGTAGAACAACAGTCCATGCGGATGCGGAACGCCGACTATGGTGGCCGCCGTTGCGCCACGCCGATACCAAGCAACGTAGAAGAGCACACCCATCAGGCCGACCGTCACGCCGCCAACCAATAGTTTTCGCGCGGTATCCCGCCAGTGTCGCCATGGACGGTCATGGCTGACCATCGCGAAGCCGACGGCGGCACCGGCTATGACGATGCCCGTCAACTTCATGAAGACCAACACCGCCGCCCCTGCGATCAGCGGCGGCACCGCAAACCAGCGCAGATCCCGCAGAGCCCACACGAGCAGGAGAAACCATGGTGCGACGCCGAACTGCAAGACCTCGCCGCCATTGTAGGTCGAGAAAGGCAGGTTGAAGAAACGGCTGCATGCGATGATCGCGAGTGCGACCATGGCCGTACGCAGCGGGAAGCCAAACGAACGGTAGAGAGAGAACCAGCCTGCAAGACCCAGGATGGAGAAGACCGCCGAAACAGCGACAAGGGCCGCGCCCAGGCTAACGCCGGCCTCCTCGATCAGCCCAGGCAGGACGTGCTGCCCCGGGCTCCACATCGTCATGAAGCCTTCTGCTTCTCGCGCAATATCCGACGAATCGAGCCCGGCCGCATGATTGAACGCCGAGGTCCGACTTCGGGTATCCCAGGCGGCGAAGCCCCAACCGCTGTCGGAATACATGGCCGGCCGTATGGCAGCACTGGCGACGATGTAAGCCGATGTTACGATGGCGATCGCCGTCATCAGGAGTGCTGGCCAGCGCAGGAAGGCGATAGGTCTCAAGCTGGCCGCGACTCCCCTTCCGATACTGCGTTCTCAGCTATGACGTCATGGTACAGCGAAGCCATGTCAGCAGCGACGTCGGCCACCGTGCGGTTTCGCTGCATGTTCTGCGACAGCTTGGCGAGCTTGCCGCGGTCGCTAACCGCCTCCACGATCGCTGCCGCCCAGGCGCGCGCGTCGTCGAACGGCAGCAACCAACCGTCGATACCGTCGCGAACGCGCTCGGCGATACCTCCGAGATTTGCCCCCATCACAGGGATCCCAAGGGCCTGGGCTTCCTGAACCACGAGTGGCCCCGTCTCCATGTAGCGTGACGGCACGGCGAGAACGTCTATGGACTCGAGGAACTGCGCGACCTGCTCATGTTCGACAAGACCGACCAGCTCGATGCGGGGATCCCGCGCGGCCAGTCGTCGGATTCGCCGCTCGTAGGTCAGTTCTTCTCCGGTGCCCGCCACACGCAAGCGCACGGGCAGGTCCTGGCTGACATGGCCCATTGCCCTGATGACCAGGTCCGGGCCCTTTTCGACGACGAGGCGACCGAGGAAGCCGATGACGACCTCGTTATCGTCACCGCGCCGTCTTGCCGCGCGCTGCGAGAAAGTTTCGCTGGCGGCCTGAGCTGAAACGACGATCTTGTGCAACGGGATTGCATTGGCCGCCAGCGCCGCGCGCACCCATTGGCTCGGTGCGACGATGCGCTTCGAAAGAGCGGCCATGACATGTAGCTTACGCGCCTTGCGCCCAGCATTGGCTCTGAGCGAAAAAAGGGCACTGGCTCGGGGTAGAATTCGGGATATTTCGCCGTCGTGCAGGTCCCACTTCGGTAGCTGCGAGACCAGCCAGGCCGCCGGCATCGGCAATCCCCTATACAATGCGAAGCACCGTGCACATCTCTTGTCGTCGATCCGACCGTCGCAGGGCCGCGTTCCCTCCAACAGCATCGTTCCCCGCATGCACAGCGCCGCCGGTACGTGCACGGTGACAACGGACGGAATCCCCAACTCTGCCGCTTGCTGCAAATGATCAAGACCCGCGCCGGTCGTCCACGAGTGGAGGTGGAAGAGGTCCGGCTTCGTCTCTTCCACGATCTTCTTGAAGGCCGTATTCCCCAGGGGACCGCCGCCGGGCGCTTCGGCGGGCTCGTTGGTTGCATCGGGCCGATAGCGAATGACATCGAAGCCCTGCCATCGGTAGCGATTAGCGGCCCCATTGGTCGCGGCAATGATCGTTCCGTCGATCGCATGGGGTAGCAATGCCTTTGTCAGATCACGGACATAGACTTCGGTGCCGCCCGTCGACTCGGGAAAGTAGAAGCCGACACAATGAACCACGCGCAGACGTCGTCGTTGTACCGAGGAGCCACGATCGGCACCGACGGCTAGCATAGCAGTACGGCTCTCAAGCGAAGCAGGCGCTCGGTCCTCGCAAAGCCGAGATGCTTGTAGGCAAGAGACACAGCGGGTCGCACGGGCGGTCGAAAATCCGGATCAAGCCGATAGAACCAATCGACGATCTCGGCCGCCTCGTCCGGATATGCTTTCGCGAAAGCGCGCACGACCGCCCACATCGTACTGATGGCTGCCCGCTTGCGTCGCAGCGTCAGCTCGCCGCGTGCCTCAAGCATGTCAAGCACCTTGCGGAAGATCGCGATGAAGGTCCAGTTCGCGAAATCTCGCCTGAAACCTGTGGTACGTTGCAGCCGTTCACCGCCATGCCGGCGGTGTACGAAGCCCGGTTTGCGATAGACCGCCAGCCGGGGATGGCGTATGGCGGCTTCGAGAATGAACAACCGATCGTCGCGCAACGCGAAGTCTTGCCGATGCGGAATGTCGCGTATCAGGCCGCGACGGAAGAGGAACGCCGAATAATGCGATGACCACACCTCGCCGAGTTGCTGGGCGATGAAGTCGTCGCAGTCGACCCATGCGTGCACGTATCGGACGTCGGTGGTCTCGTCGCAATCCTCGTAGCCGGCGAGAACGATGTCCGCACCAGTTTGCCGTGCGAGCTCGAGCTGCTCGATGTTGGCGTCTGGCGTCAGCCAGTCGTCGGAGTCGAGGAAGCGCACATACTCGCCCTGTGCAACCGCCATTGCTGTTTGCACGGCCCAATCCTTGCCCCAGTTCTCGGTGCGGATCGGCACGATGCCGCTCTGTTGCTCCAACCAATTCCACGTGCCATCTGTGCTACCGTCGTCAACGACGATGATCTCGACAATGCAGCCGGCTGTACGACAGGATTCAATGGCTTTCGGCAGCGACCAAAGCCGATTGTAGGTCGGGATTATGATCGACACGTCGATCATGAAAGGACGCACGGAACCGTTGGGATCGGGATGGATGCGTACCAGCAGGCGTAGGCGAGCCTCCTCACGCGGCCCGCCCTTGTCTGCTCGGCTCTATGACCAGTGGGGTGGCAAGCTGCAACGCGATGACGCCGTTACCGAGACTCTGTTTGAAATCGTAAGCGATCGTGCTTGGGTTGGACGCGGCCACGCGGAACGAGATCGCATTGGTCACTTTGTGGTCGACGACGATTGTCATCGAATTCGTCGTCAGGTCGAAGCTGTAGTCGCCTGACGCCAGAAAAAGAGGCTTCAAGGCAAGCGTGCATGAATAGCGCCCCGGCATCGACGGCAACGCCACCTCGGAAAAAGTGTTCGATGAATAGAAGCCCACGGGCAGACTATTGGCGTCGCGGAGCAGGAATTCCAAAGACAACCCGGGCAGTGTCGAGGTTTCGACCTCGACCTGGAGATTGAAGGGCGTGCCCGGGACATAGGTGGTCGTGGGCAATCCGTTTGCATCCAGCAAATCAGCGGACACGATGGCCGAATGTTCGCCGCGTCCCCAGCTACGTTCGATCTTCCCTTTCTCGAGCGACGCGGTGTACTGGGCCAGCGCCCCATCGATCGGGCCGTCGAAGATGAGCCGCCCGGATTTCAAGACGATGCCACGGCGCGTCAGCGCCGCGGCCGCCGCGAGATTGTGACTGACGAACAAGACGGATCGCCCGGCGTTGGCGACCTCCGACATGCGATCGAGGCAGCGCTTCTGGAATTCTGCATCGCCGACGGCCAGGACCTCGTCGACGAACAGGATCTCGGTCTCGAGATGAGCGGCAACCGAAAATGCCAAGCGTGCGTACATACCAACAGAATATCGCTTGAGCGGCGTGTCGATGAACTTCTCGACGCCCGAGAAATCGACGATTTGGTTGAACTTCGCGAGCACCTCATGGCGCCGCATGCCGAGAATTGCGCCGTTCAAGAAGATATTTTCCCGGCCTGTCAGTTCCGGATGGAAGCCCGTCCCGATCTCCAGCAGGCTCGCTACGCGGCCGCTGAGTTCCACCCGTCCGGTGGTGGGTTCGAGAATGCGCGACAGGATCTTCAGCAGCGTGGTCTTGCCGGCGCCGTTGTGCCCGATGATGCTGACGACCTCACCGCGCCGAACTTCGAAATCGACGTCGCGCAACGCCCAATATTCCTCGATCTCGTCCGCCTCGATAAGCGCCCGGCCGCACAGCATGTCAGCAGCCCTGCGCACCATGTTTCGCGCTCGGCGCACGGCCGCCTCGCCCAGCATTGCACTGTATTCGACGTTGTGGCCGATGAGGAACTTCTTTCCGAGCCCCGTGGCGCGAATGACGGTGTCGGACATGCTTAGATCACGTCTGCGAAGCCGCGTTCGGTGTGGCGGAAGGTACGAATGCCCAGCCAGAGCATGCCGGCCGTCACCACCAGGCTGAGCGCGAAGCCTGGCAGGAAGAGCGGACTCTCGCCGCCGAGAATCGCCCATCGAAAGCCATCGATCACCCCTACCATGGGATTGAGGCTGTAGAGCAACTGCCACCCGGGCGGTACGATCTTGGCGGAGAAGCCGACCGGAGAGACGTACAGGCCGATCTGGATGACAAAAGGAATGACGAAGCGGAAGTCACGGTACTTCACGATCGTCGCAGCGGCCCACATCGCGGGGCCGATCGCAACCAACACTGCGAGAGCGATGAAGACGGGCAGAAGCAGGATATGCCAGCCTGGTGCCATGCCATACCAGGCCATTACGCCGAAAAGGATGACAAGGCTTACGACAAAATCGATCAGTCCGACGATGACCGGCGCCAGCGGGATGATGAGGCGCGGGAAATACACCTTGCTGACGAGCTGGGAGTTGCCAAGAACGCTGTTCGCTCCATCGCTGAAGATCGAAGAAACGAGCGTCCACGGCAGAAGGCCGGCAAGGACCAACACGGCGTAAGGTGCCGTGCCTTCGGTCGGCAGTTTGGCGATGTGTCCGAAGATGACGGTGAAGACGACCATGGTCATGAATGGACGAACGAACGCCCATGCCAAACCGATTACCGTTTGCTTGTAGCGCAAAGCGACGTCACGCCAGGCGAGAATGAAGAAAAGCTCGCGATAGCGCCACAGGTCGCCCCAATAGCGACGATCAGCGCGCCCAGCCTCGAGGATGAGGCGTTCGCTGGGCCAATCATTCATGGCCGGCCTGCGATGCAATGGCCCACCGGCAACGGCGACTGCCTCTTTCAGCCAATTGAGCCAATAGTACTGACGTCATACAGTCCGACATTCTGGAACGCGCAGGCCAAGTTCCACGCGCTTGGTTGTTACCATATCCCACTAGGTACTTGCATCACCACTGATATAGGCATGGGCAGGCGGTCGCTGCTGTCGTGCGCGCCGTATAGGCAGACCGGCCCATGCAGCCCGTGTACTAGATGTGCAGCGGCGCCCGGTTGCCGTCGGATCGGGCAGCCTACTGGCAACTTGCTCGCGATCCCGCCGCCGATGACAAGCGGACGAATCGATCCCGGCCTTGCCTCATCGGGCAGAAATGCGCGTGATACATCCACTTTTCCACGACGACATCCTTGGACCTCAATCGCAGCCGAGCAGTGAACCTGCTAAATGTCGGGTCTCGGTGGAAAGGCAATGATCTGATCAGACAATGCGCACAGTGGCTTCATGCTGCTCTCGCACGAGGCCCCACGCGGCTGGCATACGCCTATCTACGCCTTCTCTCAGGTATCAGTCGTAGCCTGCTGCCGTTCCCGCTTGCGCAACGCGCCTACAATTCCGTTTGCTTTCAGGGGACCGTTTGGCCCGCAATGCGCTTTGCCGCTCGACGCGTGCGCCTCGCCGGGACGGTCGAGATCATGCTCATTCCCCATCTCGAGGAGTTCGATGCCGAAGCCTTGTTTCGCCACGACCTCACCTACGAAAAGCCGGTGTTCGTATGGTTGGCCGAGAATGTGCCGGCGACCTACGATCTCGTGATTGAGATCGGTGCCAATGTCGGTGTTTTTACGATCTTCCTCGATGCCCTTTACCGCAACGCCAAGGCGGCGCCAGGCGGCAGGCCACGCATTGTTGCCTTTGAACCGTCTCAGAGGGCGTTTGCACGATTGCTCGAAAACTTTGCGGCCAACGACATATGCTTCACTTCTGCCTTTCAAGCCGCGATTGGTCCTGCCTCCGGGCTACAGACCTTCTTCGAGCCTACGGGACACCTGACGAATGGTTCATTCCTGAGGGAGTTCTCAGAAATCTTCTCCAATAGGATCGAAGAGAACGTTGCCGTCATGGTCTCGGCGTCGGAGCTCGAGCGATGGCTGGGGCCCGCCCGGCGAACCTTGATCAAGATCGACGTAGAAGGCTTCGAGCCGGACCTCGTAATGGCGCTCAAGCCCCTGCTTGAACGCTACAGGCCGGATCTGTTGATCGAGGTCGTTTCCTTTACCGTCGATAGATTGGAGCAAAGTCCGGCCCTTGCCGGCTATGGTCGCTACCTGATCGCGGACTCGGGTCTCGAACAAGCTCCAGCCCTTTTTGCTTCACACAGCCATCGAGACTGGCTGCTGCGTTGGCCGGCCATCTAGGCCAATGTTTGCGTGAGGACTCGACGGAAGTCGGCCACCCATTCGATTTGGAGCCGGCTAAAGAGCATGCGATGCACGACGAGTTCAGCAGCGTATCGAGGCCGCACTGGCCCGGTTGTCGACCACGCGCGCCTTGGCTTCCAATGAGTTGCCGAAGCGGGCATGATTGACCGAGGGCTTCAGATGTCGAAATTGCCAGAACAACGAGAAAAGCGCGCTACGTCGCAACAAATCCCGCCCAATCGGCCGCTCAACGAACTGGTCCGGCGATCGTATATCCTCACCTACACTGAAGACGTCACACCTCTGTTCAGCGCCCTTGCCGAAGAGAAGTTGAATCCCGAGACCCTGCGCGCCTCCTATTCGGAAACGGAACTGACCTTTCCACGGGCGATCCGGACGTTCCTGAGTCACCGCGCCGCATGGCAGCGGGCGACCGAGCAGGAAGGCTACACGCTAATCTGTGAGTCCGACTATGTGCCTTGCCGTGGCGTCGGGGCGTTCCCGAGTTTCTGGCCGCTATCCGATCCGATGGGCTGGGGCTATCTCTATGCTGGAAGTCCGCGTCTCCTCGCACTGGTCGGCGAAAGAAGGTACTTGCGCGCGCATTGCTCCCCGCTGGTTAGCTACGTGGTTAACCCCGCCATCGCTCGCATCCTGTGCAACTTCTTCCAGAGCGAGATCTATCGCCTTGGTACCAAGGCATATTTCCCCTTCGACGCCCATCTGCAGTGGTCTGTCATGGGCGCCGGCGGTAATGCGTTCATCCCCATGAGAAATTATGGCGAGCATGGGGGATTTCCCAATCCTGAGCATGCCGTCTTCGGCCTCCCGCGCGCCGGACAGCACAGGGCCGACAATCTCGCTACCCGCTTACATTTCCTGCCGCAGTACAGCCGTGGAAGCATCTTCCGCTACTTGGGCGTGCGGGCATACGCGCGGTTGCTCGGCATCGGCCGGCTGTTGGCGAACAAGTGGGTGTTGAGCACCAATGCCTATCACAACGGCCTGCTCGACCAAGTAGAAATGCACACCGTCGGCGTGAAAAGGCTTTTGCCCTCAACCCGCCAGGATGTGGCAACAGGCTAGATGTTTAGTCCCGGCATTTGCTGGAGCGGATTGAGGGTGAATCGTTCTGGCTCTTTCGTCCAGACCTTACAGATGTACTCGTAGGGCGTGAGCCCCTTGAGGGTCTTGAGGCGTTTGGCGAAGTTGTAGGCGGTCACGAAGTCCGCCAGGTGAGCTCGAAGCTCGTCATGAGTTTCGTAGTAGAAGCGTTTGACAGTCGCATCCTTGATGGTGCGGTTCATCCGCTCGACCTGGCCATTGGTCCACGGGTGCTTAGGCTTGGTCAGGCGATGATCGATGTCGTTGCGAGCGCACGCCACTTCGAAGGCAGGAGCCCAGAATAGCTCGCCGCGCTCAAGCATGCCTTTGATGTCTGCGACTGACCAACTCTCGCCTTTGGGATCGTTGAAGTGGGTTCCATTGTCGGTCAGCACGGTATGGATCTTGTAGGGGACCGCTTTGATGAGGTTGAGCAGGAAGTCAGCCGCGACCCGCCGTGTGGCTTTCTCGTGCAGCTCGGTAAAGGCGAACTTCGAGGTCCGATCGATGGCGACAAAGAGGTAGAGCCGGCCCTCCGCGGTACGTACTTCGGCGACGTCGATATGGAAGTAGCCGATCGGGTAGGTCTTGAACTTGCGCTTTATACCCTTGCCGTCCTCGACTTCCGGGAGCCGCGAGATGCCGTGCCGTTGTAGACAGCGGTGCAAGGACGAGCGTGTCAGGTGCGGGATCGTCGCCTGCAGGGCATACAGGCAATCATCGAGCAGCAGCAGCGTATGTTTGCGAAACGCCACGACGATGGCTTCGTCCTCAAGCGAGGGGGACGTCGACTTCGGGGCTTTGGGGCCGGTCGGCAGATCCACCGTCGTGCTGCGCTTCTTCCATTTGGCAACTGTCTTCTGATTGATGCCGTGGCGCCTGGCCAGCGCTCTCAGGCTCTCTTGACTATTTTGTGTTGCGCGACGGATTGCCTCTGTCGTCGTGGCGCAGCCGTTAGCGCATCCTTCCATTCTCTGGAAAACAATGCACCATCAAACCCCGGGATCAAACAGCTAGGTTTCCGATGGACTCGCTGCCGGTGATGCATCGGCGATGTACGAAAAGCCGATGTTCGCATGGTTGACCGACACATCCATCGAGACTGGCTGCTGCGGTGGCCGGCCACCTGAACCGATGTTTGCTGCGGACGCGCTTCTTCCTCGGATTGCGGGGCGGTTACTCCCACCCATTTCTATTGTGTAGAGGCGTCCCTCTCCGAACATACACAAAGTCGCCCTGCCGGAGTCGCCCATCACTCCCGCGTCCACTCAGGGACGCGACCTCGAACAGGTCGAAGCCGCGTGCATCGAGAAAGCGCTCGAGATCGGCGCGCGTTGGGAGGCCCTCCCAGCTGAGAAACGTCACCTCCGTGATGATCATCTCGACGCGAGGCAACAGAGTCAGGGCGCCTTCGAGTGCCGGCAGCTCGTGACCCTGCAAGTCGACCTTGAGCAATGTCCGGTCACTCTCCCGACAATCCGAAGCGAACAGCTGGTCGAGCGTGGTTGCCTCGACCTGCATGGTCGTCTCGAAGACCCGGTCGGCGGCCGGAATGTGCGCCCCAGAGTCCGGCGTTGGCTCGCTGATCATCGGCAGCATGCCAGGTCGATTGCTCAGGGCATACGGGTGCACTGCGAAATGATGATCCGAGCATAGCTCCTTCAGCAGCGGGAGGCACGACGCCTGTGGCTCGACCATGTGAATGACCGAGGCCGGGAAGATCTTGTGTGCGCTACGAGCGAAAGATCCTTTATGTGCGCCGCCATCGACGATCACTTTGGGCTCATATCCCAGCGCCTTCAGGTGCCCAAGGCAGCGATTCATCGCGTCGAACCGGTTTTCTACGGCTCGCGTGAGTCGCAGCCCCATGAGGCCGAAGAGCCACTTTGCTCCGGCTTTGGCGATATCCATCAGCATGGACCTCGTCATCCCGCCTTGATGGAAGCGCCTATAGGCACTGTCAAAGGCCTCGTCGCCGTGCAGAAGACGCTGTCGGCGACGTGCTGCATCGGTGTCAGGACTTGGCTGCATCGACGCAAGATCTCCGATGCCATCAGAATCGGTTTGTGCGTGGCGCGCATATACTTCATGTCGGCCCACTGCCAGCCCAGACCGAAGTAGCAGTCCACGCTAAGCGTGGACGGCCCGATCGCGGTCCTGAAGGCGTCGACGATCTCCGCCGTCGACCAATAGCGCACTTCGAACGACTCGGGTTCACGGAACCCGCGGCGGGCCTGATGATAGAGACTTCTGATGCCAAGCCAATTGGCCATCTGGATCTTCGCTATGCCACCCGGCTTAAGAACGTAGCCGGCCTGATGCAAAGCCTGCTTCGCGTCCATCTTTGAGAAATGCTGCAGCACGCTGTAGGACCAGACGGTGTCGAAGCTGGCTTCAGGGAAGGGAAGCCAGCGTGCATCGCCGACAACGAACTTGGCGTCGAGGCCGAGCTGACGCGCTACCCGCCGCGCGGCCATCGCGCCGCCCAGAGAGGGGTCGATGCCGACAGGCTTGTAGCCGGCGCGCGCGGCCGCGAAGCACCAGCGGCCCCAGTTGCAACCGAGGTCCAGCAGCGTACGCCCGTTGCCGGGTGGCAACTTCAAGTCCGGGATGGGAAAGTCGGCGAGCGATGCGTCCCCCTTGATATGCACATACTGCTGCCCCGAGGTCGCCGCGACCATCATAGAGACCACGGGGTCGATCACCGCGGTGCCTTTCATTATCTCGACAATCCGTGCCTTCTCATTATCGCCGATGCCTAGCGACTCGAGATAAAAATCGGGAGCACGCTGATCAATGACGTCCTGGTTGCCCACCGCACGGTCGATCGAGGCGCGCGCGATGCCGATAGTCTGCGGCTGATCGCGTCGCAGCATCACAGGCATGCCGTCCACGATCGGATAGGTCCGGCCTGCCGCCGTGACGAGTTCCGTACCGTTCCAGGAGAGCGGCGAATAGTCAACGGGACAGCGAAGGTTCTCGAGATACCAGCGATCAGGCGCGACCATGTCCGCCTCGTACCCGCGGCGCCATCGGGGAGAAAACGAGAAAAATGCTGCCTTGCACCGCCACTTCCATTCCATGACTACACCGAAGAGGTGACATATCTTTTCCGCCCGCACAATCGCCGAGCCTTGGTCGCGTTACTGTCGCGAAGCACGGCGATCAAGGGTCGCCGCCGCCGCGATGATGGCTGCAGCGGTACGCTGCGGCGAATAGAGCGCCATCTTGTCTGCGAGCCGCTGCCGAACATGGGCCCGATCCAGCGACAGCACGTCTTGCATGGCGACCGCCAGGGCAGCGATGTCGCCGAACGGAAAAATTGCCCCCGTCGCTCCTGCATCGATGAGGTCGGGTCCGCAGCCCACCGCATCCGACACGACAGCAGGGATGCCGCACGCCATGGCCTCGTTGACCACGAGTCCCCACGTCTCCCGAGCGTTGGACGGCAACACCAGCAAGTCGGCAGCCGCATACGCCGCCGGCAGTTCGCTCTGATTCACGAAGCCCATGAAGTCGGCACGAATGGACGCATTTGCCGCGATCTGCCGGAGCTCGGACTCGAGCTCGCCGGAGCCTGCGAATGCAACTTCCATCGGTTGTCCGGCAAGTCGCGACACGGCATGCAGCAGATCGGCAGGATGCTTCCGGGCGATCAGCTTGCCGACGAACAGGATCCGGCGGCGACTGGGATCACGCGATACGGCAGCGGCGGCGCTGGCGGCGGCGAAGGCATCGTTGTCGACGCAGTGCGGCGAGAAGAACAGGCGATCTGCCGGAGCGCCGTAGTGCAGGAGATACTCGCGGTTCCTCTGACCGACATAGAGGAACCCGTCGAAGCGGCGCAGCAGGTGCGAGAAGACCAGCGACTTGGCGGCACGGACGAAGCTGTTGCGCTGGGTGCCGAGCTGCGAATCGCCGCGCACCATCACTGGCACGCCGTGACGGCGACAGGCGCGGACGACCTGCCAGTAACAGCGCAATGCCCAGCCCGGCACGACGAAGGCGTCGAACTTGCCGCGGGCGATCTCGTCGGCAATACCCGGCGTGTCGCAGCCGGTGAAGCGATCGGTCGACGGCTGGCGCGCGACATTGACGAGGAAGCGGCTGTCGTAGCCCGACAGCAGGTCGACGTCCCAATCGAAGGCCACACCGAAACCGGCGCGTGCCTGCTGCTCGGCGGTCTGGCGATGGGCGAAGAACACGGTGAGATCGCATTGTTTCGCCAGCGCACGGAAGATCGGCGTGTAGTACTGGATCGGATGGCTGATCAGGAAACCGATACGCGCCATCTCTAGCCCCGCCCTGCGGCAGCCCGCTCGCAGGCAAGATCCAGAGCCGTTGCCAGCGCCTGTGTCGAGGCACGTGCTGAATAGGCGTCGAAGGCCGCGCGATCGACGGCATCGGCATCATAGGTCTTGTCGGCCATGAAAGACCGCAAGGCCTCCGCCACGTCGCCAGCCGCCGGCAACGACCCTTCGCTAAGCGTCAGTACCCTGCCAGCCTGCATCGAGCGCACCATATCCACAGCCGTGCTGTCCCGGTGCAGCATGGCGAAGACCGGCCGGCGAGACAGCATGGCCTGGAACACCTTCGACGGCGTGTAGTGCGTCTCGGTCGAGCCCAGCACCAGCACCGCGTCGCTGCGGCTGAGGTGATTGAGGGCGTCGACGTAACCGATGCGCTGCGGGTGCTCGTCGACGATGTCGGCGACGCCCGCCCGTTCGGCACGGGGTCGTACCTGATGCCCGGCCGGATCGTCGGGCGAACTGCCGGTCCCGACGAAGTGCACCTTCAGGCGAGCGGCGACCTCGGGCGCCCGTGCCTTGAGCGTGCCGATGCCTGCCAGGAAGGAGTCGAGCACCACAATGCCCGCCGGCAGCAAGGCACCGGCGTAGATCATGTGGAAATGGCCGTCGCCCGGCTGGAACAGGAACGGCGGCCGGTCGAGCTCACTCACCAGACTGTAATCCTCCGGCGCGATGCCCATCGGCATGCAGGCGACGACGGCGTTCTCGGCGACCTTGGGATTGCGTTCGAGCATGCCCGCGACATAACCCGGCGCCATGCCGGTGATCAGGCTCGCCCCCTGCACCGCCCATGGCTCGAGCATCGAGGCCAGCCGATACGAGCCCCAGGCTCGGCTGAACGGCACGTCGATGCCGGGCCAGCGGTTGATCCACGGATCCTGGTAGTCGATGCCGAACGGCAGCCCGTAGCGGCGATGGATCAGCCGGCCGACGGGCGCCAGGAAGTTCGATGGGATGGTGATCAGCACGAAATCGATCTCGCGCCGCGCCGCCAGCTCGGCCAGCACGCGAAAGCAGCCCCGGAAAGCGCGCACGCCGATGTCTCCCACCAACCGGACGGGCCGCGTCGACATCGTCGGCGCATGGATCACCCTGAGGCCGGGCGCCACCAGGCGCTCGAGATCGGCATCCGGCCGCTCTTCGTAGAGCGCAGGATCGCCCGTGACGATGATAGGTTCCCAGCCGAATTCCGGCAGATGACGCGACCACAGCCGCGCCCGCTGTGCGCCGACCAAGTTGCTTGGCGCGAAGTGACCGCTCACCAGGGCGAGCCGCTTCATCGTCGCGACTTCAGCGCCGAACGCGCACTCTCATACAGCTCGACATAGCGCGCGACCACGACGTCGGGCGAATACTCCTGCTCGGCGCGGCGCCGGCAGCCGGCACGATCGATGGTGCCGAGCTTGGCCACTGCCTCGCAGCCCTCGTCGATCGACTTGATCAGGAAACCGTCGACACCTTGGCGGACGATCTCCGGCAGCGAGCCGCGCGGACAGGAGATGACCGGCGTGCCGCAACCCAGCGCCTCGGCGAACACGATGCCGAACGGCTCGTTCCACTGGATAGGCACGACCATGGCGCGCGCCTCGCCCAGCACCTTGTTCTTCTGCACGTCGTCGACCGGCCCGACATACTCGATGCCGTCGCGGCCGATCCAGGGCTCGATCTTGGTTCGCCAATAGTCGCCCTCGGCGCCGGAATCGGCGTGGTTGCCGGCGATCACCAGCCGATGGCCGGTGCGGCGCGCGATCTCGATCGCCCAGTCGGCGCCCTTGATGCTCTCGACGCGGCTCAGGAAGCAGAGCGGCGCGTCCGCCGCGACGGTCGGGCTGAAGTTGAGCGAATCGATCTCGAAGAAGTTTGGGATGCCGCGCCAGTCGCCGCCGGCGCGCCGCCCAACGGTGGCAATGTAGTCGCTGCAACCGGTGAAGCGCAGCACCTCGGGCGCGGCGAGCTTCACCGCCGTGCCGACCGTGCGCATGGTCGGATCGCGCTGGAACGACATGACGATCGGGATCGAACCACGCAGCAGCGGGGCCAGGTAGGCAATCCGCGAGAAGCTGTGGATGACGTCCGGCTTGAAGGCACGCACGGCCCTCCACAGGGCGAGGCCGTTGCGCACCGTGTCGGTGCGCGACAGCGAGCTCGCTCCCGGCCAAGGATGGAAGGCATCGGCCGGGCATTGCGAGCCGGGCTTGGCGACCAGGCAGACCTTTTGCCCGCCCGCGCGCAGCCGGCGCGCCAGGCCGTCGATGATGCGCTCGATACCGCCATAGAGACGGGGCGGCACTTCGATCTCCGGATCGGCGGTGATCAGGATGCGCATCAGCGGCGGGCCTCCATGTACAGCGAATAGAGCCGATGCTGTTCGCGATCGATCGGCCCATCGGGAAAGCGGCCCTCGTGCCAATCCACCTGTGCGACGTCGGCAAATCCCGCGTGCTCGAGCGTGCAACGCAGGTACTCGGCGTCGAAACCGCCATAATGCTCGCCGTCCTGCACGAAGACGTGGTTCAACGCCTCCATCTTGGTGGCGAAGGTCGCCTGAGGCAGCTCACCACCACAGCCTATCTGGTTCAGCATCGTCCAGTCGTTCGCGAGATAGGCTTCGGCATACTTCCGCATGTCGGGGACGATGATGCGCAGAATGCCGCCCGGCTCCAGGCAACGCCGGCATTCGGCAAGGAAACGAGGGCGCTCCGTGGTGGGCTCGAGATGCTCGAAATAGTGCTCGACGTGGATACCGCGAGCCGCACCGTCGCCGAGCGGCAGGCCGCACCGGCAATCGACGCGCATGGTGACACCGGGCGCGGGGAAGAGATCGAGATTGATCCAGCCGTCCTGGCCGAACGGGCCGCAGCCGACATTGACAAGGACGCCCCGCCGCCGCTGCAGCGCACGCAGCTGGGCGATGCGGCCGGGATGGATGCTGTTCAGCAGCCGTACCATCATCGCGTTCAGTTCGACGCGGAAAGTACGGAACACCCACGGGTTCACCGGCATGCGCGGGATAAGCCAGGCGCCTATCCGCTGTTTCAGGGTCGTCATGCCGCTACCCGTCTGCTCGCAAAGGCACGTTCGACGGAGCCCAATAACGCTCCTTTCTCGACGTCCCAGTTATAGCGTTCGCGCCCCAGGCGCCACGCCGTGTCCCGCGCCTCGGCCCGCGCCGCGGGTGACCGGGCGAGGCGATCGAGCACCAACGCAATGCCATCGGGATCGGCCAGGGAGACCACACGGGCCGCTGCGCCCAGCTCAGGGGCCAGCGCGTCTTGCGCAGGGGTATCGCTCAACAGCACCGGCACGCCGGCCAGCAGGTAAGTGAAGATCTTGTTGGTGAGACAGACGCGACGATTCTCGCCGACGTCGGTCTCTAGCGACAGGCCGATATCGTAGTCCGCCGCCAGCCGCACCATCTCCTGCGGCGCTGCCATGGGCAGCAGGTTGACGCGGCCGGCGACGCCGAGCTCACGCGCCAGCTCCATCAGCCTGTCGCCATGCCCCCACCGGTCGCCGCCGCGGATATCGAGAGTGACGGGCGCTGTCGTGCGCGCCATTGCTTGGATGAAAGCCTGCAAGCCGCGATCCAGGCCGACCGTCTGCGAGAACCAGTAGGCCCTGAACGTCCCCTGCCCGGCACATACCGGTTTCGCCGGCGCCATGGCGAGAGGAAAGACGTTGAGCAGCGTGGCCGGCTCGACGCCGTAGCGCGCGTGATACGCCTTGCCGATCAGCGGCGCCGCCGCCGTCACATGGCGACAATTCGGCAGCAGGACGCCTTCGATGGTTCGCACCATGTTCACCTGCAGCGCCGTACCCTCTCCGGTGTGCAGATCCTCCGCATCAAAGCCCAGCATCGCGCCGCGACGCAGGGCGGCCCGGCCCGCCGCGGCCAGTCCGGCGATGTAGTGCCCGATATAGAGATCGGCCGGCGCGCCGCTCGCCGCTCGCGTCAATGCAGCGGCCGGCCCGCCGTAGGCCCGGGCCGCCCATGCAACCGGCATGTGCGTTCCGGCCAGCTTCGCGACGCTACCTGCCAACAGGCCGATCGGCCGCTCGCTGGCCGACCGCGGCACGCGTTGCACTTTCCAGCCAACGCTGGCTGAGATCTCGTCGTCGAAGCCGCGCAGCGCTTCCGTATAGTCACAGACGACGGCGGTGACGGCGTAGCCCGCCTCATGCAGGGCGTCGGCTTCCTTCAGCACGCGTGGATTTGACGCGAGATTGCCCGGGCTCACGATGCAGATGGCGCCACGCATGGGACTGAGCGTCGTCATGCCCTGTCCCTCATACGACGCCGCTGGGCCAGAAGGCGAGCGAGGAGTAAGCGGGCGGTGTTTGCAAAGTGCGGTCGCCGATAGGGCTCGATCGCAACCGGGTCGACCCGTCCTCGCCCGAGCAGCCTGGTCACAGCGTCAATCAGGCCAGCCTGGTCGGCGGGATCGACGATCGTACCCACGCCGACAGGAATGGCATCGCCGCTGCCGCCACCCGCACCGCCGATCACGCGCAGCCCGCAGGCCGCCGCCTCGAGATAGACGATGCCGAAGCCCTCCTCGGAACTCGGCATGACGAAGAGATCGGCCAGGCGATAGAGATCGGGCAGGTCCTCGTCGGGAACGTAACCCAGGAAACGCACGGCCGACGCATCGCCCGTCTGCTCATTGGCGCGCGCCTCCAGCCGGGCGCGATCGTCACCCTCGCCCGCCACGGCATAGATCAGGTCGGGAAAGCGTGTGCGCAACTCGGGCAAGGCCGCGAAGACGAACTCATGACCCTTGTAGCGCTCACCTGCCGACAGGCGGCCCACGGTAAGCAGGATCGGGCCGGGTCCAAGCTTCAGCCGCTCGCGCAGCGCGGGCGAGGCTGGACCGGGCGCAAAGCGCTCGTCGACGGTGTTGGGCAACACCCGCACCTGTTCAGGCGCGAGATCGACCCAGCCGAGCAGATGCTTACGCGTGCCGCGACTGACCGCGGTCACCTGGTCTGCCGCCTCGATGGCCCGACGCACGATGGCGCGGCGGTCGCGCCAGATCTCGACACCGTGCGTCTGCAGCCAGTAGCGGGCGCCAAGCAGGCGCGCCAGCACGGCAGCCAGCGGCGCCATGTAGACATGCCCGCAGAACACGATGTCCACGGGCCGAAAGCGCCAGGCGGCCCACAGCGCGGCGAGCGAATAGCTCAGCCGCCCGAACCTGGCGGGCCGTTGCCGTACACCGTCAGGAAGCACCTCGCCGCTCACCGCGCCGAGCCGCGGCAACACGAGGATCTCCGTGTCCGTCGCGGCCAACGCGCCGAAGAGGTCGCGGTTGTAGCGGGCGATGCCGCCGCGCGCGCCGTAGGCGTCGCCGACCAGAGCCAGAATGCGGACTGTCATCGTCGCGTCACGCCACCTCGGGGCTGGTCCAGCCGCTGTGCCAGACGCGCTGCGCCCATCCGCGCGAGGCGGCGGAAAAATCGACTGTCGCGTGGGTCGGCTCGCCTGCCGCTTCGCGCAGCCATCGGCCGACCGGGGTCACGAACCCTGTCTTGCGCCGCGAGCGGATGGCATCCGGCAATGGCGGCTGGGGCACCTCGGCCACGGCGTCCTTGGCATTGACGCGCGCCAGCACCTCGCCCGGCGGCAAGGCGGCGAGGAAGAATGGATCGACGTACGGCACGCGGATCTCAACGCCGTGGGACATGCCCGCCCAATCGGCGTCGCGCAGCAGCTGATTGCGCATGTAGAGCGCGGTCTCCATGGCCGCGACCCGGTCGAAATCGCCGAGCCCTCGCGTCGTCTGCAATGACGAGGCGATGTAGCTGAGCGGTGACAGGCGGCGCAGCCCGTCTGCCACGAGCGAAGGGTTGAGAAGCTCGGGCAGTTCCCATGGCATGTAGACGCTGCGGCGCAGCAGATAGGCACCGGCCCAATTCCCGCCGTACTGCAGCAGCCCGGCCGCCTTGGGATGCAGGCCTAGTCCCGCGCCGATCGCCGCCGACACCCCCCGCCGGGCGAGCGCACCGACGCCGGGCAACCACGACAGCGGCCCGAGCCAGCGCACGCTCCGCGGCACGTCGGCGAATGACGGATAGCCGCCGAAGCATTCATCGGCGCCGAGGCCGCTCAGCGCCACCTTGATGCCCGCCTCATGCGCAGCCTTTGAGACGAACCACGTGTTGATGCCATCGATGGAAGGCAGGTCCATGGCATCGAGGATCGCCGGCAGATCCGCCTCGAACTCGGCGCGATCGACGGTGCGAACGATGTGGTGCGCGCCATAGCGCTTGGCGACCTCGGCCGCGAGCGGCGCCTCGTCGACAGCCAGGCCGTTGAACTCGGCGAAGGCGAGAGTGACCGCCGAGACCGAGCGCGCGCCCAGTCCTGCCATGGTGCCAAGCAGCGCGCCTGAATCGAGACCGGCCGACAGGAACACGGCGACCGGCACGTCTGCCACCAGATGGTGGCGCACCGACTCGCGCACCGCATCGGCAAGACAACGTCGGGCATCGGCCACATCCGGGCTCGCCTTCAGCGCGCGCTCGGCCAGGGCGTCGGCGACGTCGTAGTAGCGTTGCGGCGCCCCAGGGCCGGTCGCGTCAACGGTCAGGGTCGTACCGGCCGGCAGGCAATGGATGTCGCGCCACACCGTGAACGGCTCGGGCACGCTGCCGAACAGGTGGAAACCCACGATGCCCGCCGAGTCGGGATCGCGCGCGACAGCGCCGCCAGCCAGCAAGGCCTTGGCCTGGGAGGCGAACCGTAGGGTCCAGCCGTCGTCGCTCCAATAGAGCGGTTTGATGCCCAGCGGATCGCGCGCCAGCAGCAGCGTGCGCTTCTTCGCGTCCCACAGGCCGAAGGCGAACATGCCGCGCAGCTTGCGCACCATGGCGGGGCCGCAATCGGCATAGAGCTGCAGCAACACCTCGGTGTCGGAACCGCTGCGGAAGATATGGCCGCGCGCCGCCAGCTCGTCGCGCAGTTCGCGGTAGTTGTAGATCTCGCCGTTGAACGTGATGGTGTACTGGCCGCAGGCGCTGTGCATGGGCTGCGCGCCGGCCTCGCTGAGGTCGATGATGGCCAGCCGCTGATGCGCAAAACCGGTCCGGCCGTCGGCTGCAAGCCACAGTCCCTGCCCATCCGGCCCGCGCGCCGCCATGCGGTCGTTGATGCGCGCCAGCTCGGCGCGATCGACCGCGGGCGCGACGGCAAGGTAGGCACGGATGCCGGCTATTCCGCACATGGTTCGGATCGCAAGAAGGCGGCGACGGTCAGCGTGCACCGGTGCCGCGGAACACCACGGCAAAGGTACGTAGCACGATCACAAGATCAAGCCACAGCGAGCAGTGCTTGAGGTAGTAAAGGTCGTACTCGAGCTTGGATCGCATCTCGTCGGACTCGTGGGCATAGCCCTGGTTGATCTGCGCCCAGCCGGTAACGCCCGGCCGCACGATACCGCGCAGCGCGAAGTGCTCGATGTCGCGCACATAGCTCTTCTCGAGCGATGCCGCCTCCGGCCGCGGTCCGACCCAGCTCATGTGGCCGGCGAGGACGTTGAAGAGCTGCGGCAGCTCGTCGAGCCGACACTTGCGCAGGAAGGCGCCGATGCGCGTGATGCGCGGATCGGCGGCGGTGGTGAAGCTCGGGCCCCCGGCGCCGTGGAACATGGTGCGGAACTTGACCATGCGGAACGGCTGCCCACGCCGGCCGATGCGCGTCTGCAGAAAGAAGATCGGGCCGGGGCTGTCCAGACGGACGACCAGCGCCACGACCGGCAGCGTCAGCAGCAGGATCGGCAGCATCAGCACGGTGAGCCCAAGCTCGACGACGCGGCGTACGACGAGATACTGACGAGACGGCAGCAGAGCGCCGAATTCGTTGGGCGTGAGTCCGCCGAGCGGCGTGCGGCCGGTCAATGTCTCGACGATGTAGCGCCGATCGAGCACCGGCACGCCGGCGATCGCGGCATCCGCCAGCGCGGCGAGCCGGCCCTCACCCAGGTCTGCGCTGAGATCGGCGACGATGGCGTCCACCCTGACGTCGCGCCGTTGCACGTCGTCGAAGTCGAGCCACCGGCATGTAGAGAGAACCGGCATGTCGGCAATGGACGAGCGCGGAATCACGGCGTAGTTGCGTACCAGGTAGCGCGACCGAAGGTGCGTCACGCTTGCCATCCACAGCACCATCAGCAGGCCCGAGCCGAAGAACTGAATGCGTGAATAGTCGATACGCAGCAGCAGCAGAATGGCGGCGATCAAGGCATAGGTCAGGACAGCGATCGGCGCGACGGAGCCGAGGTTGCCCTGCAGGGTCGCTCCCGGAAAGGCGTCAAGCCGTCGCCCGCAATACCACACCACCGAATAGCCGATAGCCGTCGAAATGATGGTGAACTCCGCGCCACTCCACGCACCAACGAACGGCTCACCGGTGGCGTAGATCGGAATCGGCAGCACCACGCAGAACAGGAAGCCGACCACGGCATCGATCCACGTCTCGATGAAGCGCTGCGGTGCCGACCGCATCGTCCGCGAGCCGTTTTCCCGACGCCCCATGGAGGCACCTGGCCCCACCGGAATCGCTCTGCGCAAGCCTACTCCCTCCATACAACCAGCATGCCCCACCGCATACTGTTTGCACCCCATATGAGTATAGTTGATCTACTCCCAGGGCGTAAAGCCGCGTGGGGCCCGCTCCCTGCGACCGAACGCCTGAGTCCAGCCCATGCCGAGGAGTGCGCTCACGACGAAAGCGATTGCAGGCATCTGCAGGCTGAAATCGACCATGGAATGCAGGATTGGAACCAGCGCCACGGCGAAGGCGGCGCCGGGCAGGTAACGGTGCGCCCGCCGCCGGGTCAGGGCGCCATAGAGCGCCACGCCGCACGGAATAATGACGATGGCATACCCGACCAAGGCTATCGGCACACCGACCTCGACCATCGTCTCCAGGGGCGTAGAGTGCGCGAGGTCGTTGGCCATCGGCAGGTGCGTGGGCTGCAGGACGGCGTAAATGTCGGCAAAACTGCCGAGCCCCCAGCCCAGCCAAGGCGACATCCTGATCGCCTGGAGGGCGGCGAGCCAGATGCGGATGCGGTCCCCGCCATCGGAGGCGTTGGCCATCTTGCTGACGATGGTGTTGCCGGCGATCACGAGGACGACCAGGCCGACGGCGATGGCTACTCCGACGAACAGACGCGCCAAGCCCGGCCGCGAATGCCAGCGACCGCGCAGCATCAGTACGCCAAGCACGCCGGCGCTTGCCAGGGTTGCGGCAAGGCCCGCGCGCGAGGCGGAGAACAGGAGCCCTCCCAGCAGCAACAGGCAGATCGCCAGCATAGTCACCCGAAAGCCGGTCAGGGAGGCGACGAAGCTCTCCTCGTCATCCTCATCGTAGCCATAGGGCATGTCTCCTTGGCGTCGCCGGCTGGCGAAGACCAGTGCCATCGCGGCCATCAGGGCCATGCCGCAATAGGAACCGAACGAATTGCTGCTGACGAACGTCCCCGACATCACACACCGGTCGGTTGGCTGATAGGCGCCGACCTTCTTGAGATAGCTGCCGACGTAGCAGGAATGCGTCTGGAGCTGCATGAGAAAGCCGTAGACGACCACCAGCAGGCCGCCGGCAATGAACATCAGCAGCAGCAGCCGCGCGCGCTCGTGATCACGACAAAGCGTGCGCGCCAGCAGGAATATGGCGCCGCAAGTCAGGCACTTCAGCAGCGTGTTGCGCGAGACGTCGATCGCGAGATCCGGTACCGGAGCGTGCGCGCTGCCGAGCAGCCGCGCCGCCGTCTCATAGAACCAGGCGCTGCCCGCCGATGGCGCCCAGGTCGCCATTTGGAGCAGGCCGAACAGGATGAAGATCAGGAAGCAGATGATCAGTACCAGCAGCGGCAGGCGTTCGCGCTCGATCACCTCGAAGCCGTTGCGCGATCCAAGTCCCGCCGCGGCCGCCACTGCCATGAGGCCGATGATCACGGCGATCGGGGCCCAGGCCCAGTCGCGATTGGCGCCCATGGGCAGCGCGGCTAACACCACGACGGCAAAGAACGCGAACGTCAGGAGCCAGTTGGCCAATCTCCGGACCACTGCAAGGAGACGGCGCGCGGGCGACGTGGCGTCGCTGCCGAAGACTACTTCCTCTTCAGGTGCGTGAGCCATCGCGTCAGTTCCTCTTGGGCCTCCGGCTCGTCACGCAGGTAGTAGCGGACGAAGAGCTCGTCCAACGGCGAGCGAATGACCTCGGCAACCCAGAGCCTGTCGCTGCTGGCGCGCCAGTTCGTCACGACATAGGCGCCGATGCGTGCGCGCTCCTGCGGCGTGAAGAACTGCTGGTTGTCGAGGATGAGCCGGAGGCGGCTCGGCCAAAGCGCCTCCATCATCGGCGCCGTATCGATCGACATCATCAGCGCCGCGACCGCCTTGGCCGACGGTCCGTCGATTGCCTGCCGGGCGGCGGCGAGCTGGGCCCACGCGACGCCCCGCGCCGGCGCATTGGCCAGCCCGAATTCGAGATCGGCCTGCGACTGCTTCAGCCATCTCGAGCGTTGCTCCTCGCTCGCCCCGAGGCTTGGCGTCAGCGCCGCGGCCAGCAGCATCTCGGCCCGCCCCAGCCGGCGACCGGCGACCGGATCGGCGGCGACCGCGCGGTCCAGCGTCGCCATCGCAGCCTCGGCCTGGCCGAGCTGCACCTGTTCGCCGGTGCGAAACTCGAAAAACGCCGCATCCGCCTTCTGGGCCTGCAAGGCGCCGTTGGCCACCGGCCACGCGACGACGGCGAGGGCCGCCCCGCCAACGCCGAGAAGCCCGTGCAGCATCCAGGTCATTAGATTCAAGACGGTCGGTCTTTCCCTGATGAGCACTCGTTGGGCGTCCGAATACACCCAAATTTATCGCGTCCTACATGAAATTATCGGAGAATGCGCGTCAAGCTTGGTGTGCGGTCAGGTGCCGTTGGTTGGCGCAGGAGCAGCGGGCCGGGATTCCCGCTCGAGCGCGTGTACCTGGACGTCGACCGTCGCCTTCACGGCGACGTCGGCGTCACCGGTGAACGTGCCCTTGATCGGCATGGCCTGGTCGGGCTCCCGACCGACAGCCACTCGGATCAGCCGCTCGGTACCGATTATGCCGTTGGTCGGGTCGAACTCGACCCAGCCGGCGCCGGGCAAGTAGACCTCCATCCAGGCGTGCGGATACGCAGCGCTGGCCTTGTCGCCCGCGCCATCGAGCGCGGGATCGTACAAGTAGCCAGTGACGAATCGCGCCGCGAGACCGAGGCCGCGCGCGCCTTCCATCATCAGCAGCGCATAGTCGCGGCACGTGCCGCCGCCGGTCTCCAGCGTGACGGCGGGCGGTTGTGTCCCAAGCTCGAAACGCATGGCATAGGTCAGGCCTTCCTGGATGCCCTTGCACATGCGCGTCAGCGTGGCGAACGTCTCGGCTCCGCCCTCGCCCTCGAGGAACTGCCGGGTCCAAGTGCTGACCATGGCGTTGGGATCCGGGTAGTGCCGCTCGACATAACGCGCCAGGTCAGGCGCTTCCTCGGCGAGGTAGCTGAACGGCAGCGTGCGCGCATATTCCTCGATCGGCGGCAGTTCGAGCGGCAGTGCGAAATGCTCCAGCCGGATCGTACTGGTCAGCTCCAGCAATTCCGTCGTTCCCTCGAAGGACGCGATGGCGATCGAGTTGCCGAAGGCATCGTGGATCCAGCGCACGGCCGCCGTCGGCTCGATGGCCAATCCGGTATGCAACAAGCGAAGGTCGTGGCTGTCGCGCGGACGAAACATCAGGCGATGCTCGCCCAATGTCACCGGTGTCGAATACTCATACCGCGTGCGGTGGACGATCTCGAGTGTGCGCATGGGTCGTCATAATGCCCCACGCTCCTCGAGGTTGCACAGGTCTGCTTCACGAAGTGGCGACGCTGAGCCAGGCCGAGCTGGGGAAATGCCTGTCACCTTGTCCGCGCAGCCCGTCGGTCATCGCCGTCCAGCACGTCGAGCGTGTAGTCGTACGGAAAGTAGATGTCATGGGCGGGCTCGGCGAGCAGCCGGATCGACGTCTTCAAACCCCGCGTTCACGTCGATGGCGTCCTGACCGAAAACTCCTCAAGCCCGCTGCGACCCCGCGGCGTCAGGGTGTAGACGCCGCGCTCGACGCGCTCGAACCAGCCATAGTGGTCATGCTGCAGGATCTTGGCAACGTTGGGCACGTTAGCGGCCGCGCGCATGGCCTTGGGCGCCATCGGCCCGTTGCTGGCGAGCAGGGCCGCGCAACGCAGCGCCTCCTGGCGGTAGGCCGTCATCAGCGGCGCGCGCATGGCGCTGCCGCCGAGGTTGGGATCGCCGACGCGGCGGCGATGCTCGCCAAGCAGCCGGCCGGCCTTTCGCTTGTTGGCGCGTGGCTTGTAGGGCTGCGGATCGAGCACGACATCGGCCCGTTCGTGCGCCACCACCAGCAGCCCCAGCCCCAGTCGGCGGCAGAGCTTCTTCACGTTCTTCATCTGCTTGGGCCACTGGCCGACCGCGAGGTAGACGCGGTCGCTGAGCGCCAGGCGATCGACGCCCTGCATCACCAGCCCCAGGCCGAACACGCGCTTCAGCTCGACGATTACCGGCGACTCCTCGCCGCGCACGCCGACCACGTCGCAGCCGCGCACTTCGCCTTTAACGACGTATCCTTGTCCCTCGAGCAGCGCCTTCACCGGCGCGTAGAGATCGCTCTCCAACGGCATGCCCCGCCGACAATATCATGTCCGCCTGTGGGTCACTTTCCGTGCGCTTCCCGGTGAAGGTCGCGATCATCACCTCGAGCAGCTGCTCGTCGGTCACCGGCTTGTCGAGACGCGGCGCCGAGCGGAAGGCCATCGGAACGATGCTGCGGTCTTCGTATCCGGTAACGAAGACGAACGGCACGCCGCGCGCGCTCAGCACCTCGGCAATGGGGAAGCTCATCTCGCCATGGAGGTTGATGTCGAGGATCGCTCCGTCGATCGCCTCCTCCCGCGCCAATTTGAGGCCACGGCGCAGCCGGCCGGCCGGGCCGACGACCTCGCAGCCGCTGTCCTCCAGCAGAAGCCTGGTGACCTCGGCCAACAGGAGATTGTCCTCGACGACCAGGATCCTGAGACCTTCCAGCAGCCGCGGCGCCAGCATGATCGCTCCGCTCCCTTCGTTCGAGTCCGACCGTCGGAACTGCCGTCCGCAGCGGCTCGGCCTGCAGTCTGGAACGGCGAGACCTCAGCCGGTATGACAAAGCTATGACCGATTTGCTGGATCAGGGCGCGGCGGCCATTGCATCGGCCGTCCGCGCCGGCAGGACGAGCGCCCGCGCCGTCGCGGAAGCCGCCATCGCCCGCGTCGAGGCCAAGAACAAGGCGATCACCGCCATCGTCGACTTCGATCCCGCCGAGGCGCGGGCCGCAGCCGATGCCGTCGACGCCCGCCGCAAGCAGGGCTTCGATGGGCCGATCCTCGGCGTGCCCTACACCGTCAAGGACACGACCTGGGTGCAGGGCCGGCGCGTCACCAACGGCTCCCTGCTCTGGAAGGACTTCAGGCCGCCGCGCGATGCCATCGCCGTCGAGCGCCTGAAGGCCGCCGGCGGCGTCTTCCTCGGCATGACCAACACACCGGAGATGGCCGCCAAGGGCCACACCGAGAACAAGGTCTACGGTCCCTCGCGCCATCCGATGAATCCGGCAGTGACGCCGGGTGGCTCGTCGGGCGGCGCTGCTGCCGCTCTTGCCGCGGGCTTCACGCCGATCGCGCTTGGCACGGACGGCGGCGGCTCGGGCCGCCGACCGGCGTCGCATTGCGGGGTCATCGGCCTCAAGACCTCGGCCGGTGCGATCCCCTCGCCCTTCGGTTTCGGCGGCGCCTACGGGCCGCTCTACGGCGTGACGGCGCCGATGGGCCGTTCGGTCGCCGATGCCAGGGTCGCATTCGAAGTGATGGCGGGCCCCGACCGGCGCGATCCTCATTCGGTGGCGCTGCTCGACGTGCCGCCGCCATCCAGTCCACGCATCGCCCTCAGTCCGCGCCTCGGCCTCAACGTCGCGGTCGACCCCGACGTTATGGCGGCGTTCGACTCGGCCATCGCTCGCCTGCGTGCCGCCGGTTGGCGCATCGAGGAAGGGGACGTCGCGTGGCCGGAAGGCACGAGCGAAACGGCCTTCTCGGCAGTCAACCAGGCGGCGTCCGCGCTGCTCTATGGCGAACGCCACGCCAAGGACAAGGATCTGTTCGGCGACAACGTCGCGGGCCTGATCGAACGCGGCCGCACTGTTCCCGGCACCGACGTGGTGGAGGCGTTTCGCTTCGCCGACGCCTGCGCGCGTACGGTCGCGCAGTTCTTTACCGAATACGACTATCTGCTCACGCCGACCACGGCCTGCGTCTCCTGGCCGGTCGAGCAGGTCTATCCCAAGGTGATCGAGAACCGCGAGGTCGGGCCGCGCGGCCATGCCGTCTTCACGCCGCTGTTCAATCTCGCCCTGGTGCCCGGCATCTCGATACCGTGCGGCAGCGGCCGCGACGGCCTGCCGGTCGGCCTACAGATCGTGGCCCCTCGCCTGCACGATCGGCCGTTGCTGGCGATGGCGCAGCGCGCCGAGGCGGCGTTGGCATGAAGATCACCGCTGTTGAGACCGTCCGACTGGGCGAGTTCCCCAACCTCGTCTGGGTCCGGCTCAGGACCGACGAGGGACTGACGGGTCTCGGCGAGACCTTCATGGGCGCGGCCGCCGTCGAGGCCTACATCCACGAGAGCGCGGCGCCCAAGCTGATCGGCCGCGATCCCATCCAGATCGAGGCGATCAACCGCAGTCTGATCAACTATCTCGGCTGGCGCGGCACCGGTGTTGAGACACGCGGCAACTCGGCGATCGACATCGCGCTGTGGGACCTGTTCGGCAAGGCGATCGGCCGGCCGGTGTGCGAGGCGCTGGGCGGCAAGAGTCGCGACCGCATCCGCGTCTACAACACCTGCGCCGGCTACAAGTACATCCGCGACGAGCGCAGCCAGGCCGTCGCCAACTGGGGCGTCGGCAACAAGCAGGGTCCCTACGAGGATCTCGAAGCCTTCCTGCATCGCGCCGACGAGCTTGCCCTGTCGCTGCTCGAGCAGGGCATCACCGGCATGAAGATCTGGCCCTTCGACATCGCCGCCGAGCGCACGGCCGGCTGGGACATCTCGCCGGCCGAGCTCGACGCGGCGCTAGAACCGTTCGCCAAGATCCGCAAGGCCGTCGGCAATCGCATGGACATCATGGTCGAGTTCCATTCGCTGTGGAGCCTGCCCATGGCGCAGAGGCTCGCCCGCGCGCTCATCCCCTTCGATACTTACTGGCACGAAGACCCGTTGCGTCTCGACAACCTCGCCGACCTCAAAGCCTATGCCGAGCATTCGAAGGCCTGGGTGTGCGCCTCGGAGACGCTGGCCTATACCCATTCCTTCCGCGAGTACCTCGAGAGCGGCGTCGCGGGCGTGGCCATGCTCGACCTGTCGTGGTGCGGCGGCCTGTCGGAAGCGCGCAAGATCGCGGCGCTCGCCGAAGCCTGGCATGTACCCGTGGCGCCGCACGACTGTACCGGCCCGGTGGTCTACGCCGCCTCCTGCCATTTCTCCCTGCATGCGCGCAATGCGCTGATCCAGGAGAGCGTGCGCGCCTTCTATACCGGCTGGTACGCCGAGCTGGTCACCGAGTTGCCGCCGATCACCAAGGGCGAGGTCACGGTGAACATGAAGCCGGGCCTGGGCCTCGACCTGTTGCCCGGCCTCGACCAGCGCAAGGACGCGTCGGTGCGCGTGACAAGGGCGTAGCCGATGATCCAGTGGACAGAGATCGTTATCGCATCCACTGCGGCGATCGTCGTCGCCGTGGCCATCCGCATCTGGCGCGCGCGACAGGCCGCGCGGGAGCGCGGACCCGTGCATATCCACGAGCCGCTGATGAAACGCGCGGAAGCGCTGGCCGACAAGAGCCCGTTCCTGCGCAAGGTCAGCGCCGAGTTCAAGGCAAACGGCCATATCTCCAACCGGCAGGCCGAGGCGGTGAAGAAGGCGATCGCGCGCATCGAGGCGCGATAGTCATTCTTGCCGGATTTACACAGAACACCACTGACTCAATTTGCGGCGGTGTGCGCTATGGTGGGGTGTGTCCCGCAAGCGCCAATCCGTCTCCGCCGCCGCCGCCCGCCGCATCGCCTTAGCCGCCCAGGGCTTCGCCGTCGGCCGTCCTGACGGCCCCACCAACGCCGGCAACGTCAAGCGCGCCGTCGATCGGCTGGGCCTCCTGCAGATCGACTCGGTGAACGTACTCACCAGGGCGCACTACCTGCCGCTGTTCTCGCGGCTGGGCAACTACGGCACCGGCGACCTCGATCGCATCGCCTGGGGCCGCAAGAGCCAGCGCGGCCTGTTCGAGTTCTGGGCGCACGAGGCTTCGCTGCTGCCGCTGTCGGCACATCCGCTGTTTCGCTGGAGCATGCAGCGCGCCCGAGAGAATGCCGGCGACGGCAAGGGCAAGCTGCGTCTCTTCCGCAAGGAGAAAGCCAAGTACATCGATTCGGTGCTGCGCGAGATCGCCGACCGCGGGCCGCTCGCGGCATCGGAGCTGTCCAACGGCGGCGAACGGCGCAGCGGCTGGTGGGTCTGGAACGACGGCAAGCTCGCCGTCGAATGGCTGTTCTTTGCCGGCCTGGTCACCACCGCGACGCGGCGCGGCACCTTCGAGCGGGTCTACGACCTCACCGAGCGCGTGCTGCCGGCCGCGGTGCTGGCCTTGCCGACTCCATCGGCCGAGGAGGCGCAGCGCGAGCTCCTGCGCCGCTCTGCCGCGGCGTTGGGCGTCGCCACCGAATTCGACCTGCGCGACTACTTTCGCCTCGGTGTCGCCGACACCAAGGCCCGGCTCGCCGAGTTGGTCGAGGCGGGCGATCTTTTAGCCGTCGAGGTCGAGGGCTGGAACCGGCCGGCTTACCTCCATCCCGCCGCCCGCCAGCCGCGCAAGGTCGAGGCGCGCGCCCTTCTGGCGCCCTTCGATCCGCTGATCTGGGAGCGCGACCGCACCCATCGCATCTGGAATTTCTTCTACCGCATCGGCATCTACACGCCGGTCGCCAAGCGCACGCATGGCTATTACGTGCTGCCTTTCCTGCTGGGCGAGCGGCTGGTGGCACGCGTCGACCTCAAGGCCGACCGGGCCAATTCGAAGCTGCTGGTCCACACCGCCCATCTCGAGGAGGGCGAGAACGCGGCCCAAGTCGCAGGACCGCTGCGCGAAGAGCTGCGGTTGATGGCCGACTGGCTCGGCCTCGAAAGCGTATCCCTGCCCCGCGCCGGCGCGCTGGCGAAGGCCATGGGACGGATGCGATAAAGCAGCGGGACAAGCAAACAACCTCACCCTGAGGAGCGGCCGCAGGCCGCGTCTCGAAGGGTGGGCCCCAGTCTTGTTGTTGCCACCCTTCGAGACGGGCGCCACGCGCCCTCCTCAGGGTGAGGTGGTGAGTGAAGCGGCAAAGGAAAGCCATGAACGATCTGGTGTTGAAAGGCGGCCGCGTGGTCGATCCCTCGCAGGGCCTCGACAAGGTGACCGACATCGCCTTCGCAAACGGCAAGGTCGCGGCGATCGGCGACAACCTCGCGGGCAAGGACGTCCGCAACGTCGCGGGCAAGATCGTCTCGCCCGGCCTGATCGACCTACACACCCACGTCTACTGGGGCGGCACATCGCTCGGCGTCGAGGCCGAGCTGGTCGCGCGCACGGGCGGCGTCACGACCTTCATCGATGCGGGCAGTGCCGGCCCCGGCAACTTCCACGGCTTTCGCAAGCACGTGATCGAGCCCTCGCCGGTGCGCATCCTGCCCTATCTCAACATCGCCTTCCCCGGCATCTTCGCCTTCTCCAAGACCGTGATGGTCGGCGAGAATTCCGACATGCGCCTGATCGATCCGCGCGAAGCCGTGCGCGTGGCGCGCGAGCACAAGGACTTGGTGCTGGGCATCAAGGTGCGCGTCGGCCGTTCGGCCAGCGGCGATTCGGGCGTCAAGCCGCTCGACATCGCCCTCGAGGTCGCCGAGGAGCTCGACCTGCCGGTGATGGCCCATCTCGACAACCCGCCGCCGGCGCGCCGCGAGGTCGTCGACCGGCTGCGGCCCGGCGACATCCTCACCCATTGCTTCCGCCCCTTCCCCAATGCGCCGGTGCGTGCCGACGGCAATGTGCGTGAGGAGATCCTGGCGGCCCGCGCACGCGGCGTGATTTTCGACATCGGCCACGGCGGCGGCTCGTTCGGCTTTGGCACCACGCGCGGCATGTTGGCGGCGGGCTTCCTGCCCGACGTGATCTCGTCGGATGTCCACGTCATTTCCATCGAAGGTCCGGCGTTCGATCTTTTGACGACGATGTCGAAGTTCCTGTGCCTGGGCGTCGACCTGCCGACGGTGATCAAGCTGTCGACCGGCAACGCCGCAGCCGCCATCAACCGTTCCGACCTTGGAACGTTGAAGGTTGGCGGCGTCGGCGAGGCGACGGTGATCGAAGAGGTGAGCGGCTCCTTCGACTATGCCGATTCGATCGGCGAGCGCATGGTGGGAACCAAGCGGCTGCTTTCGGCCGGCGTGGTGCTGGCGGGCCGCTGGTGGCATCCGGCCTGAGGGTCACCAATGAGCGATCCCAAGGAGTTCGCGTCACCTGCCTGCAGCGCCAATGAAGCCGACGATGCCTACATGGGTTTCGCCAGCCGGGCCGAGATCACGGCCTTCCTGAAGGAACTGGAAGCGGCCGAGCGCGCCGGCCGGCCGCACGCGGAAATGCTGCGCCGGATGCTGCCCAAGGTTCGCGACGATGCCTTGCACCGTGAACTGACGGCCAAGCTTCGGGCGCAAGAATCCGTCGAATCAAATACTTAGCTTTGGGATAAGTTTTTTCCGGAAAGCGCTGCAACTTTTCCGGCCCAGTCGTCGTTGAAAACGCATTGGTTGGGTACCGGTATCGCCCTGCCCCCGCTCAGCGATGCCACTCTCCCCGCCCAACCTATAGCCCGCCTTCGAGGAAACTCGGAGGCGGGCTGCCTGCTTCTGGGGTCATGATCAGGGGCTTACGAGATAGACGACAGCGAACAGGCGCGCCGGATCGGTCCAGGTCCGGGCGATGGTGAAGCCTGCGCTACGCGCCAGCGTGGCGATGCCGGCATCGTCGAACTTGTAGGAATATTCTGTATGGACCCGCTCGCCTTCGGCGAAGGTGAAACTCCGTCCCGCAACGGTGACGGTCTGCGGCCTGAGGCAGCGGAAGTAGATCTCTATGCGGCCCTCGACGGGATTGTAGAAGGCCTCGTGGGCGAAGGCCGACAGATCGAAGTTGGCCTCGAGCTCGCGATTCATGCGCCGCAACAGGTTCAGCGTGAACTGCGCCGTGACGCCGGCCGCATCGTTGTAGGCATCGTGCAGGCGCCGCGGATCCTTCTTGAGATCGACGCCGAGCACCAACGCACCGCCCTCGCCCAGCAGGCCGCGGGCGCGACACAGGAACGCCGTGGCTTCGACCGGCAGGAGATTGCCGATCGTGGAGCCAGGGAAGAAACCGATGCGCCGACGCGCTGCGCTCACATCGGCCGGCAGCCGTGCGAGCGTCATGTAGTCGGCGCACACCGGTTCGACCTTCAGGTGCGGGTAGTCGCGGCGCAACCCGTTCGCCGTGGCGTCGAGATGCTGGCGCGAGATGTCGATCGGCACGTAGGCCACCAGATCGCGCATGGCCTCGATCAAGAGCCGCGACTTCACGCTCGAACCGCTGCCGTACTCGACCAACGCGCAGCCAGGACCGGCCATCGCGGCGATGTCGGCCTCGAAGCGGCGCAGGATCTCGATCTCGGTGCGAGTCAGGTAGTACTCAGGCAACTCGCAGATCGCATCGAACAGCGCCGAGCCGCGCGCGTCGTAGAGGAACTTGGCCGGAATGGCGCGCGGCGTGCTGTCCAGGCCAGCCAGGACGGCGTCCCTGAATTCGCTGCGGTCATCCAGCTGGGCGCGATCGAGAAGCAAGGGCGAGCCGTTCATCTGAGATCCTCCGCGAGGCGAATGCCGCCGAACATCCATCGGGCGTCAGGTGGGAAGAAGTTGCGATAGGTCGGGCGCACATGGCCGGCGGGCGTGGCCGAGCAGCCGCCGCGCAGCACCATCTGGTTGGCCATGAACTTGCCGTTGTACTCGCCGATCGCGCCGGCCGGCTCGCGATAGCCGGGATAGGCAACGTAGGGGCTGGCGGTCCATTCCCAGACGATGCCCGTGTCCTCGAGCGCCGAGGCGCCCGCCTCCCACTCCGCCTCGCGCGGCAGGCGCTTGCCCGCCCACTTGGCGAAAGCGGCGGCCTCGAAGCCGCTGACGTGACAGACCGGTGCTGCCGGGTCGAGCGACTGCAGGCCCGACAAGGTGAAGACGCGCCACTCCGCGTCGTCCTTCTCCCAGTACAGGGGAGCCGTCCAGCCGCGCTGGTTGACGCAATCCCAGCCCGCCGACAGCCAGAACTCCGGCCGCTGGTAGCCGCCGTCCTCGATGAAGGCAAGGTACTCGCCGCAATTGGTCGGCCGCGACGCCAATGCGTACGGCTCCAGCCACACGCGGTGACGCGGCCCTTCATTGTCGAAGGCGAAACCCTCGCTGTCGTGGCCGATCTCGACCAGTCCGCCTTCGAAGTCGCGCCAGGCCAGCGGTGTCGCAGCACCATGCGATGACGTCGGCGCACGATAGGCAGGCTTCAGCGGATTGAGCGACAGCAGATGCTTGGCATCCATCAGGATCAGTTCCTGATGCTGCTGCTCGTGATGCAGGCCGAGCTCGACGATGGCGTCAATGTCCTGGTTGCCGCTGTCGAGCAGTGCCGCCATCGCGTCGGACACATGCCGGCGATAGGACATGACCTCGGCCAGACTTGGCCGGGTGAGCATGCCGCGCTGCGGCCGCGGATGGCGCGGCCCGACGGCTTCATAGTAGGAGTTGAAGAGATATTCGTAGGCAGGATCGAAGGTGCGGTAACCGCCCACATGCGGCCGCAGCACGAAGGTCTCGAAGAACCAGGTAGTGTGCGCCAGGTGCCACTTGGTCGGGCTGGCGTCGGGCATCGACTGGACCGTCTGGTCCTCGGCCGACAAGGGTTCAGCGAGTTGTTCGGTGCAGGTGCGGACATACAGGAACCGCTTGCCGAGCGAGGCACCGTGGGTCCGCACGCCACGCGTTATCATGTTGGACACGGCACCTCCGCCCTGTCGGCAAACGCCGGCGATGATAGCCGGTTGCAATGCCGTGGTCGTACACTCACTGTGGACATCGTCGAACGTAGGTATGCAAGTGCCGATTTGCGAGATCGATCCATGGCGTACTCAATATTTTGAGAGTGTGCCGTGCCCGGCCGACGTTTTCATTCCGACTGAGGACAGCGATGGCTGGCTGTGGAATCCGGCGCATCGCTGGGTCTACGACAAGCTTGCCGTGGCGCTCAGTCAGGGATTGTCAGCAGCGCCGCATGGTGTTGCTCCGCAGAATTACCCGGTTTTTTCCAAGCCCATCTACAACTTGAAGGGCATGGGCGTGGGCAGCCGCGCCCTCTTCTCGGCCGATGACTACGCCAGCGCCTACCAGCCAGGTCATTTCTGGACGACCCTGCTGGAGGGCGATCACGTCAGCAGCGACGTGGCGCTGGTCGACGGCGAGCCGCAGTGGTGGCGCCATGCGACCGGCGTTGCCAGTGGTGCTGGCACTTTCGATTACTGGGAAGTGCATGCAGTGCAGTCACTCGCCGTCGAAGAGTGGTGCGGCGCCTGGTGCCGCCGGCATCTCAAGGGCTATACGGGGCTGATCAACCTCGAGACCATCGGCGGCCGCATCATCGAGGTGCATCTGCGCTTCGCCGATCAATGGCCCGATCTCTACGGGCCTGGCTGGGTCGAATCGATCATCCGGCTCTACGCCTCGCGTGAATGGCGGTTCGACGATTCGACGCGACGCACCGGATATAGCGTCGTGCTGTTCGTGCCGCACGGATTTCGCTACCGCCATCCCCCGGCCGACTTGCAGCGCGCTATCGCGACTGCCCCCGGCGTGTCAAGTGTGCAGATCACCTTCCATGAAGAACTGCCGCCCGCACGGCACGCCATGCCGCCCGGCGGCTTTCGCGTCGCCATCGTGAATTGCTGGGACCGCGCCGCCGGTTATGCGGCGCGCGACCGGTTGCGTGCCCACTTCGAGGCGACGAAGACTCCACTCTAGGAGTTGCGCCGCAGGAAGCCGGCGAACAGGCTGACCACGAACAGCACCAGCGCGATGACGAACAGGATCTGCGCCATGCCGGTCGCGGTCGAGGCGATCCCACCGAAGCCGAACAAGCCGGCCAGCAGCGCGATCACGAGGAACATCAGCGCCCAGTACAACATCGTTAAGTCTCCTTGCGATCGTTCGATCTCGGACCATTTAACGCCCCGCCGACTGCCGGAGTTCCGGTCCGGCGGCGGCAACCCGGTCCTTGGGGAGGCGTTCTCTAGGTCCTGAACAACGCCAATGGAGCCCCCATGGAACGCGAACTCACGCCCGTTGAGGCGCGCAGCGGCGTCGTCAGCGGCCGCATTTTAACCATCCTTGTGCTCTCGTCGGTTGGCGCCGTCGCGGCGCTGGCGCTGGCGTGGCTATTCCTCTTCCCGAGATAGACCTGCCCGCTAGACGTAGCCGATGAAGACATGGTTCATCGGCTACGTCGCCGCGCTGGGCACCCTGGCCGTGCTCGACGCACTGTGGCTGGGCCTTGTCAGCCGCGATTTCTACAAGGCCGGGCTCGGCCAGCTTCTGCTCGACCAGCCGAACTGGTCCGTGGCGATTCTTTTCTACCTCATCCACGCCGTCGGCATTGTCGTTTTTCCGGTGGCGCTGGCGACGTCATGGCTTGCAGCAGCGCTTTACGGAGCGCTGTTCGGCTTCGTCGTCTACGCTGCCTACGACCTCACCAATCTCGCCACGCTGCGCGGCTGGCCTATGGCGGTGAGCCTGGTCGATCTCGCCTGGGGTGCTGCGGTGAGCGCGGCCGCGTGCGTGGCAGCATTCCTTGCAATGCTTGCCACGTCTTGACGGAGCGCGGGTCTCTGGCCCGCGCTCCCTTAACGATCGTCGTATTCGGGATGCCTTCGCACGTAGGCGACGACGAAGCTGCAGGCCGGCACGATCTTGAAGCCGCGCTTGTGCGCATCGGCCAGGGCCGCGCCGACCAGGCGAGACGCGAAGCCCTTGCCTTCGTCGGCCGCCGGCACTTCGGTATGGGTGAAGATCATCCGGTCGCCCTGCTCGCGATAAACCGCGATGGCAAGGCCGCTGTCGGTGTCCATCTCATAGCGGTGCGCCGCTGCGTTGTGGCGTACCGTCATCGCTTCGCCCTCACGCGGTGACAACGGTCGAGAGCATCGCGAGTTCCTGTGGGGCTCAGCGGTCGACCTCCCAGAACATGGGGTAGGACGACTGGATGAGCCCCTTGAGGTCGCTGCGATAGCCCGCCGGAATGGTGAACTGCCCCCACATCAGGGACGGCACCATCTCGTAGGCGACCACCTGGATGTCGGCCGCGATCTTCTTGCGCTCCTCCAGCGTGGCGGCGCGCGTAAAGGCCTTCAGCAGCTCGGGCACGCGGTTGTCGCACGACCAGCCGGGGAAATCGTTGCAGGTCGCCGCGACATAGAAGTGCGTCAGCGGCGAGTACATGTCGGTGCCGTTCGAGTAGACGGGGAACATCGACCAGCCGTCCTTCTTGGCGCGCCGCGCCAGCACCGTCGGCCAGTCGCGTGGCTGCTGCTCCACGACGAAGCCGACATCTTTCATGTTCTGCACCAGCACGCGCGAGGCGGTCTGGCTGATCGAGCCCGCGACCTCGAGGATGATCACCGGCTCGCCGTTGTAGCCCGACGCCTTGAGCTCGGCCTTGGCCGCCGCCAGATCGACCTTGGCGACGCTCGAGCCGGCATCGGTGGAAAGCGGCGTGCCGCACATCCAGAACGATGGGCACGACTTGGCGCGGAACTGGTCGGGCACGCCGATCGCCGTCAGCGTCGCATCCTGATCGACCAGCTTCCACATCACCTGACGCACCTTCGGATTGTCGAACGGCGGGAAGGCATGGTTCAGGCGGAAATTGCCCTGGAATTGGTGGATGCCGCCCAGGCCCATCAGCTTGACGCTCTTGTCCTTCTCCAGGATCGGCAGCATGTCGAACGGCAGGTATTGCATGTAGTCGATCTCGCCCAGCATCAGGGCGTTGGCGCCGGTCGACTGGTCCGGCATGACGCGCAGCGTGAGCTGGTCGATCTTCACGTTCTTAGCCCCAGCCAGGAAGTCCGGCGCCTCCTTGCGCGGCACATAGGCGGGATTGCGCTCCAGCACCATGGCATTGCCCGGCCGCCACTGGTCCTTGAGGAAGCGGAACGGGCCCGAGCCGACCGGGTCACCGATGCGCTGGTCGGCCGGCGTCGCGGCAAGCCTGGCCGGCATCATCACCGGCAGCGGCGCATTGGGCTTGCCCAGGACCTCGAGCAGCAATGGAAACGCCTGCTTCAGCACCAGCTTGAAAGTCTTGGCGTCGGTCGCCGTGAGCTGATCGGTGCCGGCCATCAGCATCTTGCCCAGCGGATCACGCAACGACCAGCGCTTGAGCGAGGCGACGCAATCCTCGGCCGTGACCGGACTGCCGTCGTGCCACTTGAGACCGTCGCGCAATGTGAAAGTCCAGGTGAGCTTGTCGGGGCTGCTGTCGTAGCCTTCGACCATCTGCGGCTTGATCTCGCCCTTCTCGTTCATGGCGAACAGCATGTCGAAGACATGCAGGCCGAAGGTCCGGGTGATGGTGGCGGTGATGACGTGCGGATCGAGGATCGTGACCTCCGATTCCAGCACCACCGTCATCGCCTTCGCCGCCCGCGCCTCGCGCGGCCTGACCAGCGACGCCGTCGCCAGAGCCGCGCCGCCCACCATGGCCGTCCGGCGCCCAAATCCACTTACGCTCATCCCACACCCCCTAGAGCACAATCCGTCCGGCTGGAATCAGCCGGACGGATTGTGCCCGTTGAAACACGCATCTCCCGTGCGCACGAATCCGGTCAGATGGAACCGCGCGCGGTTCCATCTGACCGGACTCCGCTCAACTCAGCAGCGGGCAGGGTAGCGCGATTCAGCCGAAGAGAAACGGGCCACTGACTGGCCCGTTTCCGCTGTTCGAGACGATGATGATTACGATCAGGGCGTGAGCACGCGACAGAGCACGCGGTCGACGAAGATCTCACTCCGCGGTCCGTATGCGGCAAACGCCAGACGCTGGCCCGGTCCCGCTGTCGGCGCGACGATGCGGGTCTCCTGCACCGGCCTGCTGCCGTTGGTGAAGGTGCACCCGATCTGTGCATTGGCGTCGGCGCCGCTGTTGTTGGTCAGGTAGAGCGGCGCCACCCAGCGGTCGCCGGGAACGGCCTGCAGCGTCGGACTGTCGAGCACAACGATGGGCACGGTCGGCCCCGCCGTGATGGGCACAACACCCATCAGGGTGGCGTTCGGCCGCTGCACCACGACGCCCGTCGCCGTGGCGATCTGCGCGTTTGGATCGAAGGCCTTGTCGGCCGGCGTGCTGGGCTCGTTGGACGGGCGAAGCTGGTTGTCCTTGCTGACATTGTCCGGCGTCCAAACCTTGCCCGTCTTCTCGTCGCGGAACTGCGCCTGCGCCATCGCCGACGTCGTCACCGCGATCGCAGCGACGCTGCACACCAGCGTCGCAGCCAGGTTACGAAAGGTCGTCATGATCCCAAGTCTCCCAATCACATGTCGCGATAGCGCTTCTGCTCCCACGTCCCGACCTGGGCTTCCGCCTCTTCCTTGCTGATGCCGTAGCGGGTCTGGATCTTGCCGACGAGCTGGTCGCGCCGGCCCTCGATCTCGAGCAGGTCGTCGTCGGTCAGCTTGCCCCACTGCTCCTTCACTGCGCCTTTGGTCTGGTTCCAGCTTCCCTTGAACTTCGCCCAGATCGACTTGACGTCGGTCTGGCCTGTCGACGGGCCGGTGGCCTGGGCATGGACAATGATCGGCAGCGTGCCGACGGTGAGCGCCGCGCAGGCAGCGAGAATGGCGATCGGACGCATGGGAACTCCTGCTGTAATTGGGCGCAATGTGCGCGTGCCCCTCAACGGAGGCTGGGCAGAGAGGTTCCCGACAGTGACCGGTTTGCGACCAAAGCGCGTCGCGTCACGACCACAAAGATTTCAGGAACAGCGCCAAAGGCACGACGATGAGGATGGCAACATAGAGATCCATCAACTCGCCGTCGAAAAGGCCCCTCGGCGACGGCTCAGGGGTAACCTGAGCCGACTTTGACAAGTCCACGATCCGCATGGCGTCACCCTCACCTTGCGTTGCAGAGTTGCCATATGAACGCCGCCAAACCGGCTTGGTTGCAGGGGGCAGGAAGCTAGTTAAGAGGGAACCGCCATGCGGGCTGCGTGCTCGAGCGCCTGCTGCAGGTCGACCGAGGAATAGGGCTTGGAAATGAACTGCAGGCCCTCCGCCTGCATCCCGGCGGCCTGGGCGCCCGACCGGCCGTAGCCGCTGGCGATGACCACCGGCAGGCTGGGAAAGCGCCGGCGCACCTCGCTGGCCAGCTCCTCGCCGCTCATGCCGGGCAGGCCGAGGTCGGTCAAAAGCAGATCGAACGCGCCGCCGCGCGTCAGCAGCTCGAGCGCCTGCTCGCCGCTGCCCACGCCGGACACGAAGCAGCCAAGCTGCTCGAGCATGTCGGTCGTCGACATGCGCAGGACGACCTCGTCCTCGACCACGAGCACGCGCCGCGGCCGGCGCGTCGCCTCCTCGGATGGGGTCCCCGCCTGGGCCGGCCGCGCCTCAGCCGGCGCAGACGATGGCCGACGCGCCGCCAGGACGCCACGCAGGCGCGCCATGAGCTCCTCGCCGCGATAGGGCTTGGCGATCAGGGGGTAGTCGGGCCGATCGTTGGCCGGAATCAGGTCGCGCGCATAGCCCGACGTCAGCAGAACGGCGATGCCGGGCTGCAGGCGCTGCGCCAGCGCCGCCAGCTCGATGGCCGATATCGAACCGGGCATGACGACGTCGGTGAACAGCAGGTCGAAGGCCGAATCCTTCTCCAGGATCGCCGCGGCGACGTCGGGGTTCTCGGCGGCGACCACACGATAGCCCCAACCGGACAGCAGGGCGACGACCGCACGCCTGACCTCGTCGTTGTCCTCGACCACCAGGACCCGCTCACTGCCGCTCTGGCCCTCACCCATGTCGCTCGACAGGTCGAGCACCGGATCCAGGGTGCGCGGCAGGTAGAGCTTCACGCTGGTGCCCTGGCCGATGGCGCTGTCGATGCGGATGTGTCCATTGGACTGACGCACGAAGCCGTAGACCATGCTGAGGCCGAGGCCCGTGCCCTTGCCGTCGCGCTTGGTGGTGAAGAACGGATCGAATGCCTGTGCCGCCACCTCGGGCGGCATGCCGGTGCCGGTGTCGTTCACCGCGACCAGCACATAGGGACCGGGCGTGACGTCGGGATGCAGCGCCGCGTAGCGCCGATCGAGGGTGGCGTTCGACACTTCGACCGTCACCGTTCCGCCTTCGGGCATGGCATCGCGCGCATTGATCGCCAGGTTGAGGATGGCGTTCTCGAGCTGGCCGGGATCGATCTTGGCATTCCACGGCTCGGCGGCGATGTCGAGCTCTATGGTGATGCGCTCGCCGAGCGAGTGGCGCAGCAGGTCGGCAAGGTCGCGAACCAGGCGGGCGACGTTGGTCGGCTGCGGCGCCAGCGGCTGACGCCGCGCAAAGGCGAGCAGCTGCTGGGTGAGCCTGGCGCCCCTGTCGGCCGCCGCGCCGGCGGCGCCGAGACGGGCGAGTGCGGCCTGGTCGTTCGGCACCGCGCTCTTCACCAGATCGAGGTTGGCCTGGATGACCTGCAGGATGTTGTTGAAGTCGTGCGCCATGCCGCCGGTGAGCTGGCCCGTCGCTTCCATCTTCTGGCCCTGTCGCAGCGCCATCTCGTCGCGCAGCTTCTCGGTGATGTCGACGCAGCGCACCACCGATCCGCCGCCCGACATCTCGCCGCGCGAGACTTCATAGTCTCGCCCGTCGTGGCTGGCGCGCGTCGTCACCAGGCGGTCGGGCGCCTCGGCGTTGAGCTTCAGCGGCTCGAGCAGCGCGTGCATGGCGGGCGACCGGTCGGACAGGAGCTGCTCGCGCGTCAGTGTCGCGTGCTTGGCAGGATCCCAGCCCGACAGGCGCAGAAAGGCTTCGTTCCACGCCACGACCTTGCCGTCGGCGTCGATCACGAAGATCGGGTCCTGCAGGCTCTCTAGGGTGGATTGCAGGAGGTGCGAGCGGTCGGCCAGCGCAAGCTGCGCGTTCTCCAGGCGCCTGGCGCCCCGGATGACGATGTACATGCCGATGAACAGGCAGAGGAAGGCGCCGGCCAGCAGCAACAGACCGGCGATGTCGGACTGTTCCTGCTCGGAACGCAGCAGGGCCAGTCGGCGGGCCAGCAGCAGCCGCTGCCCCTCGATGAACGATTCGGAGATCTGGCGAATCTGGTCGCTGGTGGTCTTGCCCGACCCGGTGCGCTCCTGCGCGAGCGCGTAGTCGCGCCCATAGAGCTGGTAGGCGCTGATGGTGCTGTTGATCTGCTCGAGCTTCTCGGTCGCCGCCGCCCGGAACTCGCGCACCTGCCGCGTCGTGTCGGGGTCGCCGGCGGCCGCGGCCTCGAGCTGGCGCACCCCGGTCTCGATGCGTAGGCGCGCGCGTTCGTACGGCTCGAGATCGCTCGCCTGGCCGCTCAGCAGGTAGGCGCGTTGTCCGATCTCGCTGTCTTGCAGGGCGATCACGGTCTGGCGCATCAGCGACAGGATCTCGTAGCTGCCGACGACCAGGCGCTGCTGGCGCGACGCGGAATTCGAATGGGTGATGGCGAGCAGCGCCGCCGTGCCGATCAGAACCGCAATCGTCAGCCCGACGATCACGCCGGTCGAGCGCGCCGTGCCAGCGACGCTACGCATCGCCTTCCTCGTCCTGCGGCGTGGGGAAGGTCACCGCCACTCGCATTCCTCCGCCCTCTCGCAGCGATATCTGTGCCTCGCCACCGAGCTGCATGGCAAGGCCCCGGATGAGGGTCAGGCCGAAACCGCCGCGCGCACCGGGACCGAGCGAGCCGCCGCCGCCCGCACCGTTGTCCTCGATGGTAAGCTCGACCGTGCCCGCCTTGTCGGCCGCCTCGATGCGGATCTCGGGCGCTGTGACATTTTCGAAGCTGCGGTTCAGCGCGCTGCTCACCGCCTCGGTGACGATCAGGCCGATGGGGATGGCGATGTCGGGGCCGACCGCCATGATCGGCGCGCGGATCTGGTAGCGCGGCTGGGGCCGGTCGGGGCTGCGGCGGCCGACCGAGATCTGCCGCACCAGGTCGCTGATGAACTGCTGGAAGTCGACCAGCGCCCAGCTCGACCGTTCGTAGAGATGGCGGTGCAGGATGGAGAGCGTCAGCACGCGGTTCTGGGCGTCGCCGAAGAAGCGACGGATGCGCGGCGAGCGGATTTCTCCGGCCTGCAGGTTCAACAGGCTCGAGATCATCTGCAGGTTGTTCTTCACCCGGTGATGGATCTCGCGCAGCATGTGGTCGCGTTGCTCGAGACCGTCCCTGAGCTCGGCCTCGCGGCTGGCGATCGCCGCCGCCATCGCACGCACCCCCTCCGCCACGGATGACAGCTCCGGTCCCCAGCGCCGCTTGGGCTCGAGCTTCATGTCGTCGCCGCGTGCCACGCGATCGGCGAAGTCGCGGATGTAACTCAGCGGCTGCACGCACCAGCGGTCGGCGGCGAACCACACCGCCAGCAACGCCGCGGCCAGCGCCAGCACGACCAGGATGAAGCCGCCCCAGTCGGCCAGCAGCGCGGGCAGCCCCTCGATGACCGGCGCCGCGGCGACCACGAAGATCGACGTCTCGGCGAGAGGGAGCAGGCGGAACTCGTAGAGCTGGCCGTCCTGGCCGTTGTCGCGGAAGGCCTTCTGGCCGCCGACGATCGCCGCGGCGAGCCGGACGGCGACCGGCAGGACGCGCGCCGCCTCGGCATTGCCGGCGAGCGAGACGCCGCGCCGGTCGACCAGCGATACGGCGATCTGGTCGGCCGCCGCTGCCGGCGTGACGAGATCGGCAAAAGAGCGCAGCGAGATGCCGATGGCGCACATGCCGCGGAACTCCCCGCCCTGCAGGATCGGCAGCGCCGTCGGGATCACCGCGTTCGGCGTGACGCGGCTGGCGAGCTGCGCACCCACGGCGAACTTCCGCGTGTCGCGCACCAGCTGGAATATCTCGCGATCGGAGAAGCCCATGCCGACGGCCGTCGGCGCGCTGGCGCAACGGGCCGTGCCCTCGGCATCGGTGACGAAGGCGGTGGAATACTCGTTGGGGAACTTCTGCAGCACCCGCCCCAGATAGAGCTCGCACCGGTTGATGTCGGCTGCAGGGGCGTCGGGACTGACGCTTAGCCGGACGGTGTCCTCCGCGCACATCGCGACCAGGAGGCGACGCGAGGCCTCGATTATCTCACGATGGCGCGCCACCACCAGCTCGGCGGCGGTGGTCACCGCCTCGGCGTGGCGCAGCCTATCCATGCGCTGCTCGCGCACGGCGTACCATGCCGAGAGCGCCAGCACCGGCAGCAGCGCAACGGTGACGACTACGACCAGCCTGGTGCGCAGCGACCAACCGGCCAGCATCGCGCCGCTCCGGTCTTCAGATCGCGACGGTATCGAGCGCCTGGGCGATCGCCGCGCGGAGAAGATCGGGATCGAACGGCTTGGAGATGACGAAGGCAGGTTCGACCTGCTTGCCCGTCAGCAGCCGCTCGGGATAGCCGGTGACGAAGATCACGGGCACGTTTATCGAGCGCATGATCTGGTTGACCGCGGCGATGCCGCTGTCGCCGCCGCGCAGCTGGATGTCGGCCAGCACGAGGTGCGGCGAATGCTGCTTGGCGAGCTCGACGGCGGTCTTTTCCGTCGCCGCGATGCCGACCACCTGATGGCCGGCGTTGCGGACGATGTCGGCGACGTCGAGCGCGATCACCGCCTCGTCCTCGATGACCAGAACGCGCACGGCCGCGACGCGCTGCAGCTCGCGGCGCGCCTCGTCGAGGCTGCGCTCGGCCGCCTCGGTCTCGATGCCGAGGATCTTCGCGGCATCGGCCACGGTGAAGCCCTCGAGCACGGTGAGCAGGAGCACCTGGCGCTGCAAGGGCGCCATGTCGGTGAGCGATTCCTTCAGCCGGCCGCTGACGCTGTTTTCGCTGCCCGCCTGTTCCAGTCCGCCGAACGGCTGTTGCAGCCGGTGGAACAGCGTGAAGACGCCGAGCTTGGTGTCCTCGGTCTGGGCGACGAGGTCGGGCTGCTGCATGGCGACCTCGGCGCACAGCCGCACCCATTCGTCACCGCGTTTCTGGGAGCCGGTGACGGCTCGCGCATAGCGCCTCAGAAAGGGCAGTGCCCTGCTGATCGCTTCAGACATCTTGTTGGTGGCTGGTCCCTCTGCCACGGTTCTCTCCCTCGTTTGGTCACGAGCGACGGCCGGCCCCCTCGAAACCGGGACCGGCCGTTGCATACATTACGCCGACCGTCGCGCAGGACAAATCTTCAGGCCCGCACGGATGATGACGTATTTCGATACCTAGCGCTCCGGCGCCGTTACCGCACCGATCGTGGCGCCCGCTGCGCCGCCAACCACTGCACCCGCTACCGGCGAACCGACGGTCGAGCCAACCACCGCGCCGGAGGCCGCGCCGATCGCGCCGCCCGTCAGCGCGCGGTCGACCGGCCGCTCGCCGCATGCTGCCGTCAGCATGCCAACGCCGGCAATCGCCACGGTCAGCTTCAACACGTGAAACCTCATACTGCTCTCCATTCTTTCCCGGTTCCTGCACTGGCCGCCTCAATGCAGCCAGCCAAGCACCCACATCAGCAAGAGCACCGGGATCGGCACTCCCAGGAGCCACAGCACCGCTGCGCGTCCCATAGCTAACCTCCCTAGATTCTGCGGTTACAACGCAGGATGCGGCACAGGGTTCCCCGTGGACCGCTACATGCGGTTGATCCAGCTATCGACCTGACGCTCCGCCTCGTCCTTGGCGATGCCGTAGCGTTCCTGGATGCGGCCAACGAGCTGGTCCTGCTTGCCGTTGATGACAGTGATGTCGTCCTCGGTCAGCTTGCCCCACTTCTCCTTGACCTTGCCGGTAAGCTGCTTCCAATTGCCTTCAACGCGATCCCAGTTCATCTGGTTGTCCTTTCAATGGATGGATTCGTCGCCTTGCGCGACGTCCGCTCAACGCAGCACTACTGACGCGGTTGCCCAAGAGACCTGGCAAGGGGCATGGGCAGATTTCCTTTGCGCGGCAGCAGGCGATTGCCCACATAGAGGGCGGCCGATCGAGACTCACTTTCGTCGCGGGAGATCTGCGCTCGATGATTAGGGACGACATCGTGGCGTTGCTTCCAGACCTTCGTGCGTTCTCGCGCTTCCTGTGCCGCGAACGCGAGTCCGCCGATGATCTCGTGCAGAACACCATTCTGTCGGCGCTCGACAAGCAGGACCAGTTCGCGCCCGGCACCAATCTCAAAGGCTGGCTGTTCACCATCATGCGCAATCGCTTCTATTCGGATTTGCGCACGCAACGTCGACGTCCCGCTTCGATCGACAGTGACACGGCGCCGATGCTCACCGCCGTCGACAATCCCGAAGCCGCGCTCGCGCTCAAGGAGCTCTCGTCGGCCCTGTTCGAGCTCAGTCCGCAGTCGCGCGAGGCGCTCGTGCTGGTCGGCGCCGGCGGCTTTTCATATGAGGAAGCGGCTGCGCTGTGCGGCTGCTCGGTGGGCACGCTCAAGGCGCGCGTTTCGCGGGCGCGCAAGCAGCTGTCAGGTAAGCTCGGATAAAAAGCCAGCAATTTCAATGCCTTGGGCGCGAGCCCGCGCCGGCATGTAACCTTTTCAATAACTCAGCATTAGTTGATCGTTCGGAATTTCTGGAGAGGTTCATGGCCACCGAAACGAGCAACGACATTCGCGACTTCCACGAGCAGCTGAAGGCCATCCTTCCGCGGCTGCGGATCTACGCACTGTCGCTGACGCGTGATCGCGACGCAGCAGATGACCTGGTCCACGACACCGTCATCAAGGCATTGACTGGACGCCACAGCTTCCAGCCGGGCACCAACCTCGCGGCGTGGCTGTTCCGCATCCAGCGCAACGAGTTCATTTCCGGCCTGCGCCGTCAGCGGCCCACCGTGCCGGTCGATACGGCGATCGCCGAATCGCTGTCGCATCCGGCGCATCAGGAGAGCGGTCTGGTGATGCGCGAGTTCGTCTCCGCCTTCGCCAAGCTCGCACCGACTCAGCGCGAGGCGTTGCTGCTGGCGGTCCTCGAGGGCCTGCCCTACGAGGTGATCGCGCAGCACACCGGCGTGTCGGTGGGCACGGTGAAGAGCCGCATCAGCCGCGCTCGCGACACCCTTGAGCGCCTGTTGCTGGAAGGCGAGACCAAGCCGCGCCCGGCGAACAGCGTCGACATCGCCGCCGACCGCGACGCCGACGAGGTGCACCAGGAGCAGCACCGCTAATCCCCTTCCGAAGACGGCGTGAGGTTGTAGTATAGTCATGGATAGTTCGTGGGGGAGAGATCAATGGCTCAGACGGGACCCGGAGGAATGGGCAGCATTCCCCGAGGAGAACGTCATGGCCTCTGATGACAACAGGCGGCGTCCTCCGGCCCCGGCGTCCAAGGCGGGGCCGAAGGCTGCGGATGGAAAGACGGCGCGACCCGCCAAGGCGTCCGCCGAGCGACCCTTCGACATGTGGCTGCAGAAGCAGCTCCACGCGATGTACGACGAGATCGCGAGCGAGCCGCTGCCCAACGACCTTCTCAGCCTGATCGATCACGACGCGGCCAACGCCGATGACGGCAAAGGCGGTCCGGGCAGCAAGACGCCGGGCGGCAAGAAGGCGTAGCGAAAGAGGAACTTCGGCAAGCGGCCATCCGTTCTCCTGTCTCACCAGATGGAGACCGACATGCTCGCCAGCGAAGACAAGAAGAAGGCCATGACCAATCCGAGCAGCGTCTTCAAGCATCCCACCGACGTTGTCGCGTGCAAGGATCTCGACCGGAAAGAGAAGGCTGCCATCCTCAAGCAGTGGGAGCTCGACGCGCGCCTGATGCAGGTCGCGACCGAGGAAGGCATGACCGAAGGCGAGCACAGCCTGTTCGCCGACGTCAAGAAGGCACAGGAAAAGCTCGGTCTCCCTGACCTCCAGGAAGATGGTGCGCCGACCAAGTCCGGACCTTAGTGAGGAGTTCTCGCCCTATCCATCTCGGCATCGTTCATGCTCCTCTCCCCCGCTAGGGGGAGAGGAATTTGAGGTCGTGTGTATTTCCCGAAAACAGAATGGCGGCGGCCTTGCGACCGCCGCCACCCTCATTCGCAACGCGTCGGTCAGCCCGGCCGGCGCACCGCGAACTCGACTGCAGGGAGGGACGCTTGTGCCCTCTCCCGATCTCCATGCCTGCAGTTAACGAGCAGCGTTGTTCCGGGTTGCTTCGGTTCGCTATACAGGCCGACCTGAGGGAGGAACCTGGACATGGAGCTTTTCGATCTTTCCGGCCGCGTCGCCGTGGTCACAGGCGGCAATGGCGGCATTGGACTCGGCATGGCGCTGGGCATGGCGCGCGCCGGCGCCACCATCGTCGTCGCGGGTCGCGATGCCGCCAAGAATGCCGACGCGGTCAAGCAGATCCAGGAGGCCGGCGCGAGGGCGAGCGCCATCCCGGTCGACGTGCTGAAGGAAGACTCCTGCCGCGCGCTGATGGCCGACACGGTGAAGGCGCACGGCCGGCTCGATATCCTGGTCAACAACGCCGGCATGTCGATCCGCAAGCAGCCTGAGCAGTACACGGTCGCGGAATGGCACACGGTGATGGACAGCAACCTCACCAGCGCCTTCATCTGCAGCCACGCCGCCTATTCCGAGATGAAGAAGGGCGGCATGGGCAAGATCATCAATATCGGCTCGATGATGTCGATCTTCGGCGCCCCCTTCGCCACCGCCTACGCTGCGAGCAAGGGCGGCATGGTGCAGATGACCAAGTCGATGGCGACCGCGTGGGCCAAGGACAACATCCAGGTCAACGCCATCCTGCCGGGCTGGATCGACACCGCCCTGACCCGCCGCGCCCGCGAACAGATCCAGGGGCTGCACGACAACGTGCTGCGCCGCACGCCGGCCGGCCGCTGGGGCGAGCCGTCGGACTTCGCCGGCATCGCGGTGTTCCTGGCCGCGGCGGCGTCCGATTTCGTGACCGGCGCCGCCATCACCGTCGACGGCGGGTATTCGGTATTGGGCTGACGGGAGCGCGGGCCTCTGGCCCGCGCTCCCGACTAAGGCGACTTCACGCCGCAATTGGCGCGGTCGACGAACAGGTCGGTCTTGGGTCCGTAGATGATCATGCCGACGCGCAGGCCGGCGCCGACGGCGGGCACCAGCACGTGCGTCTCCTCGACCAGCCTGCTCGAGTTGGTGAAGCGGCAGGTCAGCAGCGGCACTACGGTGCTGGCGCTGTTGTTCTGCAGGTAGAGCACGACCTGCCAGCGCTTGCCGGGGATGGCGCTCAAGGTGGCGTCGCCGATATTGACGATCGGCACCGTCGGGCCCGCCGTGATCGGCACCGACGACAGCGGCACGATGCTCGGCTTCTGCGTCACCACGCCCTTGACGTAGACCGCCTGGCTCAGTGGATCGAAGGCGAGGTCCTGCGGCGTCGGCGGGCCGCTCTGCTGGCCGACATTGAGCGGTGTCCAGATCTGCCCCGTCTTGGGATCTTTGAATTCCGGCACGGGCTGGCTCGATTGCATGTCGATGCTGCTGCGCGGCGTCTGTGCCGGAGCCGCTGCCGCCATCATCGTCAACGCGGCGAGGCCGCCCATGAAACCGAAAGTGCCGAGTCGAAGTCCGCGCATGATCTTCCCCCTTCCCCGCCACTCTAGCCGCTAGCAGCGGATTGCGGGAAGAAGTTTGGATTGCGCCTGAGTTCGGCGCTACGGTCCTCGGGCTTGATCAGCTGGCCCGTGCGTAGCGCATTGCGCGCCACCAGCACCTGCACCGCCGGCGCGGCGACGGGCTTGGGGCCGCCGATCTGGGCGGCGATCGCGGCGCGCTCGGCCTGCAGCCAGGCGCGTGCGAGGAAGGCCGTGGTGCCGGCAACGATCACGGCGAGCAGCGCAGGAAGACGATACGCTTGCTGTTCATGACGCTTCCCCTCTTTGCGTCACGTCAAGGCGTGGGCCAGGGCGACCGACAGGCCGCCCACGGCGATCGCCGGACCATATGGAAGGTTGCTGCGCAGGCGCGCCCGCACCGTGCCGTCGCCCGCCGGGGCGACGGGACCGATCGGCGCGCCGGCCAGGATCGCCAGTCCCAGGAGTCCGCCGACCACGGCCGTCACCAGGACGAAGTCGAGGATCAGGACCGGCCCGGCGAACAGGCTGACGGCCGCCGCGAGCTTGACGTCGCCGCCGCCCATGGCGCCGGCGGCGAAAGCGAGTGTGCAGAGGCCGAACATGCCGGCCGCGCAGACCAGCGCCATCGCCAGATCGAACAGGGAGAAAGTGCCCGAAACGAAGCCCGCCGCGGCCCAGACGACGAAGAGCGCGATGATCTCGAGCGAGATCCCGTCGGCGATCTGCATCATGCGCCAGTCCTGCCAAGCCGCGAGCACCAGGAGCAGCGCGAAGGCGATCAGGCAGCCGGTCTGAACAAAGGCAAACAGCGACATCCGATACTCATCGTGCCGCCGCCCTTAGATTCGTCAGGAATCGGCCGCAAACGCACGGCCGGGAAAATAAGTCTCAACAACTAATTTCCAAACGAATGAACAAACAAAGGACAGCAGATAAAATCGTTACGAACGATATTTTCAGTGTTACCTCAAGTCAAGGTTGTAATACGTTCTTTTTAAAGGGAAAAATCCCAGTCTCATACATCTAATAGCGGCCCAAAACAAAAGGCGGCCCATTTACTGGGCCGCCTTGGCAGTTCTGTCGTCGGGCAATTCGTTCAGTTGATTGCCGGTCCGACCGCTCCCAACACACTCGAAACCTTCGTACCGACCGAACGCATTGACGCGATGGCGGCCACGGCGATCAACGAAGCGATAAGCGTGTACTCAACGACCGTGGCGCCTTGGGTGTTCTTCATTAGACGTCGGAAAAAGGACAGCATTGATTTCTCGGGGGTCGATTCAAAGGGGGATGCGGCCCTCTGCTGGGGCCGTTACGGGAAGAAACGTACTCAACCCTGAATCTAACGTCAATAAAAACATTAAGGACGATAGATAAGAGTTTGAAAAAAATTACTTTTTGGCCTCGAGAACGCGAGCCGCAGCCGTCCCGAAGCACAGCAAGGCGAAGACGCCGGCCAACCAGGGAAACGCCATCGGAAAGAGGCAGAAGAGGATGAAAGCGACGATGGTTTCCGTACCCTCGATGATGCCGGCGGCATGGAAGAACGACTTGGTTCCCCGCGCGCCGTCGTCGGGCTCATCGCGTTGTACGGCGAGGACAGCCCGGCCCAGGAACGATGACGCCGTGCAGACGAAGGACGCCAGCAGCAGCGCCGCCCACACACAGCGCGTTGTCGGGCCGGGCGAGCGCGAAGCCGACCGGTACGGCGGCGTAGAAGCCCATGTCGCACATGATGTCGAGGTAGCCGCCGAACCGCGTCGTGCCGATGTGGCGGGCGATCGCGCCGTCGAGGCCGTCGATCAGCCGGTTCAGCAGGATGACCAGCAGTGCCGCGTGGTACTGCTGCCAAGCGAGCAGCGGGACGGTGACGAGGCCGACCGCAAGGCCCGAGAGGCTGACCGCGTCGGCCGACAAGCCCCGGCGAGCGAGCCAGGCGCCGGCCTGGTTGAGCGATGGATCGATCCATCGCCGCAAGAGCGGATCGAGCATCGACGATCGATCACTCGGCGGGCGGCGACCCCGAATCGACCGCGCGCAGGTTCACGACCTCCGCGCCGGCGCGCTCGCGATCCTGCCGGGCCTGCCGCTGGTAGCTCATCCAGCTGTAGGGAATGAGCGACACATAGACGAGGCCGAGCAACGACAGCCCGATCCACGGCGAGCTTGCGATCACGCCCATCACCAGCGCCGCGCCAAGCAGCGCCGGCAGCACGAGATGGCGTGGCACCCTGCCCTTCTTGAACGAGAAGGTCGGCAGTCGGCTCACCATCAGGCCGCCGACCAGCACCAGCACCGTGCCGACGACCAGCGCATGGCGCGGCCATGCCGCCTCGATCTCGAAGCTCACCATCAGCGGTATCAGGGCGAGCAGCGCACCGGCCGGCGCCGGCACGCCGGTGAAGTACGACCCTGTCCAGACCGGCGGCGGCGTGTCCGCGACCAGCGCCGTGTTGAAGCGCGCAAGGCGCAGCGCCGAGCACATCGGGAACATCAGGGTGACGACCCAGCCCAGCGAACCGGCGTCCGACAGCGAGGACATGTAGAGCACCAGCGCCGGCGCCACGCCGAAGCACAGGAAGTCCGACAGCGAATCGAGCTCGGCACCGAATCGGCTGGTCACGCCCAGCCGCCGGGCAACGCGGCCATCCATCGCGTCGAGCACCGCGGCGACGAAGATCGCGATGACCGCGAGCCTCATCTGCCCTTGCAGGCCGAAGCGGATCGCCGTCAGGCCCGAGCACAGCGCCGCGAGCGTCAGCACGTTGGGGATCAGCCGGTTGATCGAAAAGCCCCGCAACCGGCCGTGGCGGGTGCGAAAGTCGCTGTCCATCGCGAGCTCACTCCATCAACAAGATCACCTCATCCTGAGGAGCCTCGCGCAGCGCGGCGTCTCGAAGGATGGCAACACCGGGGCTGTATCCACCCTTCGAGACGCGGTCCTGCGGACCGCTCCTCAGGGTGAGGTCTTCATTTTATACTAAAACTCGACGACCCGCCGAGGTTCCGGCTTCACCGGATCGAGCTCCGCCATCACCGTTTCGCCGCCGATCATGCGCTGGCCGGTCGCCACCAGCAATCGCGCGCCGGGCGGCAGGTAGAGGTCGGTGCGGCTGCCGAAGCGGATATGGCCGAAGCGCTCGCCGGCCTGCACAGCCTGGCCGGGCTTGATGTAGCAGACGATGCGTCGCGCCACCCAGCCGGCGATCTGCACGCAGCCTATGGTGCGGCCGTCGGCGCGCTTGAGCGCGATCGCCATGCGCTCGTTGTCCTCGCTCGCCTTGTCGGCGGCGGCGTTGAGATACTTGCCCGGCCGATAGGAGACGACGTCGACGGTGCCGGCGCACGGCGTGCGGTTGATGTGGACGTCGAACACGCTGAGGAAAATCGACACCCGCTTGAGCGGCAGGTCGCCCAGCCCGAGTTCGGCCGGCGGCACGGCGTCGACCACCATCTGCACCAGCCCGTCGGCCGGCGCCACCAGCACGTCGTCGTCCTGCGGCACGCCGCGCGAGGGATCGCGGAAGAAGTAGATCGACCACAGCGTCAGCACGAACAGCGGCCAGAACAGCCAGGCCGCGCCGGTCAGCGCCGCGAGAAAGGTGATCCCGGCAAAGATCGCGATGAAGCGCCAGCCGTCGTCGAGGATCGGCACGAAGAAATTCGCCAGCATGAAAGGTTCTCTGTTGCCGTGGTCTCAGTTGACCTTGGGCAGGCTGAAGACTTGGCCAGGATAGATCAGGTCGGGATTGATGATCTGTTCCTTGTTGGCCCCGTAGATCACCGTGTGATGGAAGCCCGTGCCGTAATGGGCGCGCGCAATATTCCAGAGATTGTCGCCGCGCACCACGACCAGACGGCGCGTGTCCTTGGTGCCCGGCGGCACCACGACGCGCTCGAACGGCAGTTCCAGGCGCGCCATCGGCTTGCCGTCGGTCGCCAGCCGATCGAGCCGCAGCGTGTGCTTGCCGGGTCCGATCGGATCGGGCGGCTGTAGCTTCCAGTGACCGTCCGGGCCGGCGGCGCCCTCGGCCACCATATTGTCGTTGATATAGACGCGCACCACGACGCCCGGCGTCGCCTGACCGGTGACCGTGACATGACCGGCTTCGTCATAGTCGAGCGTCGACATCGCAAGATCGCCCGAGCGCGGCACGCCAGCAGCCGACGGCGCCTGTACGAGCTTCGCCGGCCCACCGCCAGGCGGCGCGATCATCACCAGCGTCTCTTCGCGCGGCGGCTGCGTCGGCGGACGCGGCTGTCCGGGCGCCGTCGGAGGCGCTACGGGCGCCTCGGGCACGACGGCCACAACCACCTGTTCCGACGTCACCGGCGCGCGCCCTTCGATGTGCTGCACCACGCGCAACTCGTGCTGGCCGGAACTGAGCGGCGGATCCTGCGCGATGACGACCCATTCGCCATGTGCATCGGCCTCGCCGCGCGCGATCTCCTTGCCGCCATCCAGCAGCACGATCTTCGCGCCCGGGTTTGCGCGGCCGGCGATCACGGCGCGGCCGTCCGGCGAGATGCGGGCGATGTCGAAGGTGGGCACCGCCACCACGGGCGGTGCAGGCGACGGTGCCGCTGGAGCGGCTGCGGCTGGCGGTGTTGCGCTCGATGTCGAGGACGGCGCGGCTTGCGGTACGGCAGCTATCGGCTTGGTCGCCCGATCGAGGACGGCCTGCTCGTTCATCCGCACCTGCCACGCCACGCCGAGCCCGGCCGCGATCACGATCGCCCCGCCTACGACGAGCCAGATAACAGTGCGTGACATCACCCTCCCGACGGTGCGACTACCCGCCCCCATTGGCGTCGCAACCTTCCTCTGCGAAATGATACCATGTTGGCTCGGTCCGGAAAGACGTCGGATCGTCTGTAAATAGAACCGTCTGTTCCCGGTCCGTGTAGATAAAGTGAAACCTGCCCCCTCCTCCCTCTGCGTCTTCTGTGGCGCCCGCTTCGGCACCGACCCTTCCGCCCGGGAGGTCGCCCAGCATCTGGGCGAGCTTTTGGCGCGCGAAGGCATAGCCCTGGTTTATGGCGGCGGCGGGGTCGGCCTGATGGGGCTAGTGGCCAATGCCGCCCTCAAGGGGGGCGGCCGGGTGGTCGGCGTCATCCCCCGCTTCCTGCTGCAGCGCGAGGCAGGCCATCCGGCCCTGACCGAGACGGTAGTCGTCGAGACCATGCACGAGCGCAAGCTGCAGATGTTCGAGCGCTCGGACGCCTTTGTCGTCCTGCCGGGCGGAATCGGCACCCTGGAGGAGCTGTTCGAGGTCCTGTCCTGGCGGACGCTCGGCCTCCATTCCAAGCCGATCGTGATCGTCGACCAGGGCGGTTACTGGCAGCCTCTCGCAGCCCTTCTGCGCGGTGTCGTCGAAGGCGGTTTCGCCGAACGGACACATCTCGACCATGTCGCTTTCGTGAGCGACCTCAAAGAGGTCCTGCCTGCAATCGCAGCAATGCCGCGTTCGGTCGGCTTCGAAATCCGGCTAGACCGCGTCTGAACAGCGCGCCGACGACGCTGGAGTCCACGCCTCCTGGACGCATTGCCTTTGCCTCGCGGCGATGCAACAAGACGGGCCATAATCAGCAATAGATCAACCCGGCCGAAACGAAGCGGCGCACGGAGGTGCAAGTATGTCAGATCTCGAAATCGTCTGGACGAAGGTCGATGAAGCGCCCGGGCTTGCAACGTTTTCGCTGCTGCCGATCGTCGAGGCCTTCGTCGCGACGGCCGGCGTGAAGATGAAGCTGAAGGACATTTCGCTGACCGGCCGCATCATCGCCAACTTCCCCGAAAAGCTGACGCCCGCGCAACGGATCAACGACGAGCTCGCCGAGCTCGGCAAGCTTGCGATGCGCCCCGAGGCCAACATCATCAAGCTGCCCAACATCTCTGCGTCGATCCCGCAGCTTAAGGCCGCGATCAAGGAGCTGCAGAGCAAGGGTTACGACGTCCCGAACTATCCGGACAGCGACGCGACGCCGGCGGACAAGGAAATTCGCGCCCGCTACGGCAAGGTGCTCGGCAGCGCCGTCAATCCGGTGCTGCGCGAGGGCAATTCCGACCGTCGCGCCGCCGGCGCCGTGAAGCAGTACGCGCGCAAGCATCCGCACAAGATGGGCGCCTGGACCAAGGACTCGAAGACGCACGTGGCGCACATGTCGGGCAGCGACTTCTACGGTTCGGAGGTCGCGACGACCGTCGCGGCACCGACCAATGCCCGTATCGAGCTGGTCGGCAGCGATGGCGCGGTCACGGTGCTGAAGGCGAAGACGCCGCTCAAGGCCGGCGAGATCATCGACGCCTCGGTGATGAACCGCAAGGCGTTGCGCGCCTTCTACGCCGCACAGATCGACGCTGCGAAGAAGGACGGAATCCTGTTCTCGCTGCACCTCAAGACGACCATGATGAAGATCTCCGATCCCATCCTGTTCGGTCATTGCGTTTCCGTGTTCTTCGCCGACGTGTTCGAGAAGCATGGCGCCACGTTGACGCGCCTCGGTGTCGATCCCGACAACGGCGTGGCCGACATGCTGACCCGGATCGAGACGCTGCCGGAGGCGGAAAAGGCGGCGATCAAGGCCGATATCCAGGCCACCTATGCGAAGCGACCCGGCCTGGCCATGGTCAATTCCGACCGCGGAATCACCAATCTCCACGTGCCGAGCGACGTGATCATCGATGCGTCGATGCCGGCGATGATCCGCGAATCGGGGAAGATGTGGGGCGCTGACGGCAAGCTGCACGACGCGCTCGCCGCGATCCCCGATCGTTGCTATTCGACGCTGTACCAGGCCGTCATCGAGGACTGCAAGGCGCATGGCGCCTTCGATCCGAAGACGATGGGATCGGTGCCGAACGTCGGATTGATGGCGCAACAGGCCGAGGAGTACGGCTCGCACGACAAGACGTTCGAGGTCGCCACCGCCGGAACAGTGCGCGTGGTCGCCGATGACGGCACGGTTCTGCTGTCGCAGCCGGTCGAGACCGGCGACGTCTTCCGCATGTGCCAGGTCAAGGACGAGCCGATCCGCGACTGGGTCAAGCTCGGGGTGCGCCGCGCACGCCTGTCCAAGACTCCGGCGGTGTTCTGGCTCGATGCCAAGCGCGCGCACGACGCGCAGTTGATCGCCCAGGTCGAGAAATACCTCAAGAGCGAGGACACATCGGGCCTGGACATCCGCATCCTGGCGCCGGTCGAGGCCATGAAGGTCTCGCTCGATCGCATTCGCCAGGGTCTCGACACCATCTCGGTCACCGGCAACGTGCTGCGTGATTACCTGACCGATCTCTTCCCGATCATGGAGCTGGGCACGTCGGCCAAGATGCTGTCGATCGTGCCGTTGCTGGCGGGCGGCGGCCTGTTCGAGACCGGGGCCGGCGGTTCGGCGCCCAAGCATGTCGAGCAGTTCCAGCACGAAGGCTATCTGCGCTGGGATTCGCTGGGCGAGTTCCTGGCGCTCGGCGCGTCGCTGGAGCATCTGGCGCAGCGGACCGGCAACGAGGACGTGAAGGTCCTGGCCGAGACGCTCGACGAGGCCAACGGCAAGATCCTCGAGAACAACCGTTCGCCGGCACGCAAGGTCGGCGAGCTGGACAATCGCGGCAGCCATTTCTACCTGGCCCTGTACTGGGCCCAGGCGCTGGCCCGGCGCGACAACAGCACGGCCTTGTCGGCGCGCTTCAAGCCGCTGGCGAAGACGCTGGAGGAAAATGAGGCAAAGATCGATGCCGAGCTGATCGCCGCGCAGGGCAAGCCGGTGGATACGGGCGGTTATTATCAGCCCGATCAGTCCAAGACCTCGGCGGCGATGCGGCCGAGCGCGACGTTGAACAAGGCGCTCGCTGCTCTCTGACGCGGCGTCGGGTGGAACCGCCCCGGGCAACCGGGGCGGCTTGGTCGGTCCTCAACCCTGGGCCCTTCAACGCGTTGTGATCGGGTCACGCAGGCGACCGCGTCCGGTCGCCGATTTCTTGAGGGTTAGAGGTTCATGCCAAATTCTCGGAAAGGTCTGGTCGTCGCGCTGGCAATGATCGCAGGCGGCGTCCTGGCCTTCTTCGTCTTTCTCTTCCTCACAGGCGCCGATCCTGACGTGCGCCCGCTTAGCCTGTTTCAATGGATTGTCGGCGGGATGCTCATTGCCCCAGGCTTCGGCTACCTCATCAGGTGGAGAAGACTGCAAGACAGTCAGCGAAGCAACCGTTAACCAAACCCAATGGTAGTTGGTGGCGCTGATGGTTGTCGTACCGGCTGGGTCGTCTGCCGGCGCGACGCCAACGGCACGTTGGATGTAAGAGTCGTGAAGACCCTCGCAGAAGCCTGCGAGGGTCTTTCCATTTTGGCGGTCGACATGCCGATCGGCTTCGTCGACGTGCCGCGCCCACCACGCATCTGCGAGGTCGAGGCGCGCAGGCTGATGCCGGGCAAGGCAAGCTCGGTCTTCCCGACACCGTGCCGGCCGGCGCTCGCCTGCACCACCCACGCCGAGGCCAATGCGCTCAGCAAGACGCTGGGCGTCGGCATCAACCAGCAGACCTTTCATCTGTTCCCCAAAATGCGCGAGGTCGACGAGCTTCTGTGCTCGCGTCCGAAACTGAAGCGCATCGTCTACGAGGCCCATCCCGAGCTCGCCTTCGCGCGCATGAATGGCGGCAAGCCGGTGCTGAGCAAGAAGCGCCAACCCGACGGCTATGCCGAGCGCTGCAAGCTTTTAGCGAAGCACGGCTTCCCCTGCCCCGTAGACCGCCTCTCCGGCGCCGCCCGCGACGACATCCTCGACGCCATCGCCGTCTGCCGCACCGCGCTGTTGATCACTCAGAAAAAGGCGACACGCCTCGGACCCGCCAAGTCTCGCGACAGCCGCGGCCTGCCGATGAACATCTGGTTTTAGTGGTCCGGAAGAGCATGAGTCTCAGGTGAAGCGCTCCCACGCGGATTGGCGCGAGACGCCCAATGCCGTACCGATCTGCGCCCAGCTCACCTCGCGTGATCGCAGCAAGTCGACCGTGCGTTGGAGCTGATCCCCCTTGGCCCTCACCGTCTCCTCGATTGCCCGCAGATGTTCCAGCAGGCGTTCGGTCGCAACTTCCTCGGGCGGCGGGAATTTCGACGGCTTCGGCGGACGGTCGGCGATCCACTGATTACATAGATCCACGCACTCGTCGCAGATGAAGATCTGCGCCGGGCCCGCGACCAGCTTCGCCACCTCGTGCTGGGACTTCATGCAGAACGAGCAATAGAGGGTCTTCGACAACGTCGCCGTCATGGCGATCTCCCTCCTGTCAGGACCATCCTGACAGTCAGGTATACCCTGACAGCCCGCCCGTCAACCTACTCTGGCTTGATCCCCGCTGCCTGCAGCACCGGTCCCCAGATGCCCGCCTGCACCGCTGTCCAGTCGGCGAGTTCCTTGGGCGTACCGCCCATGGCGACGAAGCCGCGCTTGCGCAGTTCCGCCGTCATCTCGGGCGTCGACACGCCGGCATTCAGCGCTTCGTTCAGCTTGGCGATGGCCGCGGCCGGCGTGCCGGGCGGCGCGATCATCGTGTAGACGATGGTGCCGTCGACGTCGCCGAAACCCTGCTCCTTGAAGGTCTTGATGTCGGGCGCCAGCGCGGCGCGCTCGGGTGCCGCCATGCCGTAGGCCTTGAGCTTGCCCGCCTGGATATGCGGCAGCACGCTGGTGAGGCTCGACATGCCGAGCTTGATATGACCGCCCAGAAGGTCGGTGACCAACGGGCCGGTGCCGCGAAACGGCACGTGCGTCAGCTTGATCTTGTTGAGGAGCGCGTAGCGCTCGGTCGACAGATGCATCGGCGTGCTGACGCCGGCGGTGCCGTACTGCACCTCGCCCGGCGCCTTGCGCGCCGCCTCGGTGATCGCCGCCAGGTCGGCCCACGGCGCATCGGCGCTGCCGACGAACACCGATTCCTGCTTGGCGATGAAGCCCACCGGCACGAAGGCGGCCGGATCGAAGGTGAGCTTGGCGACCAGAAAAGGGTAGAGCATCTGGTTGTTGGAGCTGACCAGCACCGTGTGCCCGTCGGGCGGCTGCTTGGCCACGTACTCGTGCGCCAGCGCGCCACCCGCCCCGCCCTTGTTATCGACGATGACGGTCTGGCCCAGCACCTTCTGCATCGGCTCCTGGATGGCGCGCGCCAGCGCGTCGGTGCCGCCGCCCGGCGGAAAGGGCACCACGACCTTGACCGGCTGCGAGGGGAAAGTCTGTTGGGCCCCCGCCCCGCCCGCCGATAACGCGACGAGCGAGCCGAGGATAAGCGTACGCCGTTTCATCAATTGGTCCTTATCGATCTGTCGACGAGCGGATGGCGGCGGCGCCGCCGCCGACCTCGATCTTCTGACCGGTGTCGGTGAGCTTGCCGTCGTCGTTCTTGAACACCTGGATGTTCTTCTGGATCATGTTCTGCGCCGCGACGGTCTTGCCGTCCTTGGAGAAGGACACGCCCTGCGACCACGCCCCGATCGGCGCCTCGCTGGTCTTGGTGAGCTTGCCGTCGTCGAGCCTGTAGAGCACGAGCATGCCGTTGGGCTTGAACTGCGGCGCATCCTTGGGCCGGGTCGAGCCGCCATGCGCTATGCCCGCCACCCACTTGCCGTCGCCTGACATCATCGAGCCTTCGAGGCTCTCGTGGCCGATGTCGACGGTGCCGACGATCTTGGGCTGATCACTCGAGATGTCGATCACGGTGTACATGCCGTTGGCCTTGGGATCGCCGAGACTCGCCACCACGGCGTACTTGCCGTCGGGCGTGATCGACACCGCATAGGGCCGCGGCGCCACGTCGAGCGTGGCCTTCTCACTGATCGAATCGGGGCCGAGCTTGACGACGGCAACCTTGCCGTCGCCGTTGCGCGTCGCCACGCCCGTGGCGCCGTCGGGCGAGACGGCGACGTGGCTCAGCAAGGCGGCCGCCGGCACCAGGTCGATGGTCTTGACCAGGCTCACCTTGTTGCCGTCGAGCGCCAGGATCGAGACCGAGCCCGCCATGCGGTTGGCGACGTAGGCGCGCTTGCCGTCCTTGGTCAGCGAGATGCCCGCCGCGCCGGGGCCGGTGTTGATGGTGTCCAGGACCTTCTGGCCCTTGAGGTCGACGACGCTGACCTTGGTGTCGGGCTTGGTCTTGGTCTTGTCGGCCGGATCGATCTGCGTGGAGGCTGCGACAAGCGCCACCGATTCGTCGGGCGTAATGGCGACCGAGGTCGGCGGACCGACGACACTGCCCGGCACGTTATTGACGGTGCCTAAAACCTTCACCGGCGACTGGCCGAGGTCGAGGATGGTGATCGAATCCGGTGTCGGATTGTCGGCGTTGCTGGTGACGCCGTTCACCTGCTGGACCTTGTGGTCGTTCGACGAGACGGCGATCTGCGCCCAGGCCGGCGCAGCAACCAGACTCAAGCCAACGCAAACGCTCGCGATTGTCGTGTTCCGCATGGCGTCCCTCCTGGCCCGCTCACTTGATTGGAGCGTTGGCCGGGCGGCAGCCTAGAGCATGCACCGTGCAGAGGGAATCAAGTCTTCGTCCCTCCTACTGGAGCCACGGAGGGCTCAGCCTCCGTAGCTCCGCAGGAGCGTAGGAGGCTCAGACCATGCCCAGCGCGTGCTTATAAGTGTCGAGCAGCGTCTCCTGCTCGGCGCGATCGGCAGCGTCCATCGAGCGCAGCGAAACGATCTTCCGCATGGTCTTGACGTCGTAGCCCACGCCCTTGGCCTCACTGTAGACGTCCTTGATGTCGCTGCCGATCGCCTTGCGCTCCTCCTCGAGCTTCTCGATGCGCTCGACGAAGCTCTTCAGGCGATCAGCCGAGATCGGCCCGGCCTTGGTCTTCTTCGAAACGGCGCTGCCATCGGGCATGTCCAACACTCCTTGATCACGTCGGCCGGACCATAGGAGCGCAAGGCCTCCGGGCTCAATGACACTTCAGCGATGAATGATGGGGATAACGGGGGAGATGCTTCAGATCCCTCCCCCGTCATCGGGGGAGGGTACGGGAGGGGGCGAGCCCCAGTCGAAGCGACTCAAGTTTCAGATCTGATATTCTCAAGCACCATGCGTGCGGCCATCCCCCTCCCTACCCTCCCCCGTATGACGGGGGAGGAGATGAGAGGACGGTCTCACGAAGCAGAAATCACCCGTGCTTGTGCGCCTTGTCGAAGGCCTTCTTCTGGTCGCCCGAGGCTTCCTTCTGGTGCTTGGCCTTCCACTCGTCGTACGGCATGCCGTAGACGATCTCGCGCGCCTTGGGATCGGCGATCTCGATGCCCTGCTTGCCCGCCTCCTCGCGATACCAGCGCGACAGGCAGTTGCGGCAGAAGCCGGCCAGGTTCATCAGGTCGATATTCTGCACGTCGGTGCGCTCCTGCAGATGCGCGACCAGGCGCCGAAAGGCGGCGGCTTCGAGTTCGGTGCGGGTCTTGTCGTCCATGGCGGTCTCCTGGGGACACTGCGCGGGGCGGTGTGTCCGGGATATAGGGTCGGCCGGTAGTATAATCCACCGGCCGCGCCGGTCACTGGCCGTCGGCCAGTCCCGCCCCAAGACCTGCGAGATAGTTCGCCCGTGCCCGGACGCGACTGAGCTTTCCCGACGAGGTCAGGGGCAATCCCGGCCGTCGCGCGATCAGCACCACCCGGCAATCGACTGCTGCCGATTCGCGCACGACCTGATGCACGCGCGCGACCAGTTCGTCCTGGTCGGCAGCGTCGGGGGGCTCGCCCTGCACCAGCACGACAACCTCCTCGCGCTCCTCGGCGCTCACCGAGAAGGCGCAGGCATCGCCGCGTCGCAGGCGCGGCAGCCCCTCCACCGCCCATTCGATGTCCTGCGCCCAGATGTTCCGGCCGTTGACGATGATGAGGTCCTTGGCGCGGCCGGTCACCACCAGCTCGCCGTCGCGCCAGTAGCCGAGATCGCCGGTGTCGAGCCATCCGTCCTTGAGGACCTGCGCGGTCTCCTCGGTCTTCAGGAAGTAGCCCGGCATGACGCTCGGGCCCTCAGCGAAGATCCGCCCGATGCTCCCCTCGCCCAGGGCAAAGCCGCTGTCGCCGCGGATCTGCAGGCGATGGCCGTCCATCGCCTGGCCGCAGGACACGAACTCGCGGCCGTCGCGCAGGTCGGTGCGAAAACCGCTGAAGCGGCGGCCGAAACTCAACCCGACGCAGACCTCGGCCATGCCGTAACTCGGCATGAACGCACGGCTGTCGAAACCGCAGATGGCGAAGGCGTCGGCGAATCGGCGCAGCACGGCGGGCTGGATCATGTCAGCGCCGATGCCGGCGAGCTTCAGGCAGGACAGGTCGATGCCCTCCGGCAGCTGCTGGCGGGCGCGCCGTGCGACGAGGTCGTAGCCAAAGGTCGGGCTGTAGGTCACGGTGGCGCGACGGCGCGAGATCAACGACAGCCACTGCATCGGCCGGCGCGCGAAGTCGCGCGGCGCCAAAAGATCGACGCTGCGCTGGGCGCACATCGGCGCCAGCACGAAGCCGATCAATCCCATGTCGTGATAGAGCGGCAGCCAGCTCACGCCGCTGTCGTCGGCGTCGAGCTGCTGGCGCGCGATCGAACCGTCGATGTTCGCCATGAGCTGGTCCTGGCGGATATCGACTCCCAGCGGCTCGCGCGTGCTGCCGGACGAATATTGGATATAGCAGCGATCGCCGGCGCCGAACGGGCGCAGCTCGCCCGCCGCTTCCGGCATCGCCTCGAAGAGCGACATCGGCCCGGCGAAGCGCGCCCATGTCCCTTCGGCTGCGGTTACCGCGAACTCGGCCAGATCGTCGGGCGCCACGACGGCGATCGCGCCGGCGGCGAGGATCTGTCGCCGAAGCTGGCGGATGTAGCTTTGCTTGGCGCCGAGGCCGACGGGCACCGCGACCGGCACGGGCAGCACGCCGGCATACTGCGCGCCGAAGAAGGCGACGCAGAAGCCGGGCCAGGTGTCGGCAACGATGACCAGCCGCTCACCGCGGGCGATGCCCGCGCCGATCAGGCAGCGCGCAAAGCGCTGGGCTCTGGTGCGCAGGTCGGCATAGGGCAAGCGCCCGATCATCCGACCGCGCGCGTCGAAGAAGTTGAGCCCGGTCTCGCCGTGGGCGGCATAGTCGAGGGCCTCGCACAGGCTGCGGAAGCCGCCGCGGCGGAACGGCAGCCCGGAATTGCGCGTCGGCGTCGGCATCAGGTCGGCCGACCCGCGACCCGGATTCACCTGCAGGGCCGAGATGTAACGTTGCAGCCTGCTCGATTCGTCGTCGACAGACTTTGGCTTTGAATAGAGCGCACGCGAGCGTGCACGGATCGACGTCATCTGACGATCTCCCAAACGGTTCCGCACTGTGCGCGTCACCGCTCGGTTGACCGTCCCGTTGGATCATCCCGTCCATCGGAAGAGCGACGCTATCGCCGGCAGGTCTTCTGGCTTACGGGTCTCTGCTCCTGCCCGTCTTCCCAGACCGTGAGGTCCAGTGACGTATGGGCGTTCGCTCGCCGCTTACAGCTGCGGGTACAGCTGCCGATTAGCCCTCAGGGGGCGGTACGGCATTCCCTGTTCGCCTCCGGCTAAGGAGGACCGTCGATGCGTTACCGTTAGTGGGAGCGCAGCGTGCGGTCAAGCACGCTGCCCCTCTGTCGACGTCAGCGCGTCGACGTCAGCGCGAGGGGCGCGGCGTCTCGGCCAGATGCTGCGTCGACCCGTCGGCGCAATGCCTGACGGCCGCTACTGCCCGGCTGCCCACGCCGGCCTGCAGGTCGACCACGGCGCTGGCGTCGAACGACGGCGCCTGGTCACGCGGCTCCTGCACAAGATCGAACTTGAGCTCCAGCCGGCGGCCCGACTGCAACTTGTCGAGGAAGGCATCCGACAACAGCGGCATGGTGCCGTCGGCGCTATCGGCCACGACGACGAAATTGTCGGCAAACAGCAGCTCGGCAGGCCGGCTCACCCCATCGACGACCAGTTCCACCCTGGGATCGTCCTTCAAAGCCGTCGTGGCGACTTTCGGCGCAAGCGGCCCTGCATCCGACAGATAAAGGCGGAGCTGCAGCCCGCGCCGCTCTGGCCCTTGCTCGCACGACAGCACGACGACATCGATGTTGAGATTGGTGCTCGTGGGCTCGGCCATGGCGTAGCTGGGGTCGCGGACGTTCGCTTCCAGGCTCCAGCCAGCAGCGCCCGCCATGGCGGGACCCGTGAAGCCGATCAGGCCAGCGAGGAGCGTCAAGGGACGGCCGAGCAGATGAGCCATGGATGCACCGGTTTGCCGATGAGGTGGGAGAGCGTAACGCCGCCCGTCGACGAGAGTTGCTGTACGCCCTGTGGGTGTCTTGGCCGTATCGTGGGGCGTGAAAATTGTGTCGTCTGTGTCGTTTCCCACGGAGCCTATGGCTCAGGGCCCTCGGGACCACGCTACCGGTTGCGTCACGCCGTCGAGGACGACGGTGCGGAAGCCGACGCCGTAGGCGGCGTCGATGACGGCGGGCCGCAGGGCCTCGTCGGGCGGCCCGTCGGCTGCAACCCTGCCGTTCGCCAGGACGATGACGCGATCGGCGAACCGGGCGGCAAGCCCGAGGTCGTGCAGGCTCACCACCACGCAGCCACCGCGCGCCGCCTCGGCCCGCAGCACCGCCGTGGCGTCCAGCGCATAAGCCGGATCGAGGCTCGCCACCGGCTCGTCGGCCAGCAGGACGTCGGCCTCGGTGGCAAGGGCGCGCGCCAGCATCATGCGCGCACGCTCACCCTGCGACAGCGCGTCGATGGTGCGATCCGCGAACGCCAACCCGTCGACTCGACGCAGGGCGCGCTCGACCGCCTCGGCATCCTGCGCAGCCAACGGCCGCTCGAGGTTGGCGCCATGCGGCAATCGCCCCAGGGCCACGAGATCGCGGCCGAACAGCGGCCAGTAGGCCGACGCCCCTTGCGGCAGATAGGCAATGCGCCGGGCGCGAACGCCGGCGCCGAGCCCGCCGGTCGGTATGCCGTCGAGTTCGACCCGGCCTGCCGCCGGACGGTCGAGCCCGGCGAGATGGCGCAGCAGCGTGGTCTTGCCTGATCCGTTGGGGCCGACGATCGCCGTCACCTGATCGGCGACAAAGGCGACGTCGATGGACTCGAGGACGGTGCGCGTCCCTCTGCGGCAGACGAGCGCACGAGCGGCGAGCGTGCTCATGTCGCCAACCAGGCCGAGCGCGAGCGGCGCACCACGTAGACCAGGAAGGGCGCGCCGACCAGCGAGGTGAACACGCCGAGCTGCAGTTCGAAGGCGGTCGGCAGCAGGCGCACAAGGATATCGGCCGCGAGCACCAGCGCCGCTCCTGCCAGCATCGACGGCACCAACGTGGCGCCCGGCTTGTAGCCGACCCGGGCGCGCACGAGATGCGGCGCCACCAGGCCGACGAAGCCGATCACGCCCGCCACCGACGTCGCCGCGCCGACCATCAGGCCGACGCCCAAGGTCAGCCGCAGGCCGAGCCGGCCAGTGTCGACGCCCAGGCTGCGCGCGGCGTCCTCGCCCAGCGACAGCGCGTCGAGCCAGCGTCCCGCGCCCAGCACCAGCAGTGCGCCCGCGACCATGAACGGCGTCGAGATCGCGAGGTAGCGCAGGTCGCGATCGGTGATCGAACCGGCGAGCCACAGCGAGATCTCCTGATAGGCGAACGGATTGGGCGACGAGGCCAGCACCAGCGCGATCATCGCCGCGGCGATGGCATTGATCGCCACGCCCATCAGCAGCAGCGACACCGTACCGGTGCCGGCGCGCACCGCCGTCATCAGCAGTGCCACCGCGATCGCCGCACCGGCGATGCCGGCGAGCGGCAGGGCCAAGGTGAAGGCCGCCGCCAGCCCGCTGTAGAAAGCGCAGACCGCAGCGAAGCTCGCACAGGCCGACACGCCGATCACGCCGGGCTCGGCCAGCGGATTGCGCAGCCAGCCCTGCAGGATGGCGCCGCTGAGGCCGAGCACGCCGCCGATCAACAGACCGAGGGTGGCGCGCGGCACGCGCAGCTCCCAGACGATCGCCCAGCCGACCTCGTTGCCCAGCCGCCAGGGCCACAGCGCCGGACCGACAGCCAGCGAGATCAGGTAGAGCACCAGCACGAGGGCAATGAGCCAGCGGTTCATCGCCGCGTCTCGCGCAACAGCTTCAAGGCCTCGATGTTCTCCGGCCCGGCGCAGACCGTGTACTTCAGCGGGATCGACACCAGCCGCGTGCTGCCCGCCAGCGCCAGCAGTGCGTTGTGGTCGACGAACTCCGTGGCCCGCGCCGGATTGGCATTGGCGCTGCCGTCCAGCACCAGCAGATCGGGCCGGCCCGCCAGCACCGATTCGAGCGCCAGGCGGCCATAGGCCGGGATGCCGAGCTCGGCCGCGAGATTGCGATAGCCCGACAAGTGCAGCAGCTCGTCCATCAGGCTTCCCTTGCCCGCCGTGCCGCGATTGGCCTGCAGGGTGGCGGCAAGCGCCGTCGGCGGTCCCGGTCGGCTGAGTTGCCGGCGCTGCTCCTGCATGTCGGCGATGATCGCGCGGCTTTCGGCCTCGCGCCCGAGGGCGGCACCGATGCGAGCGATCAGGCCCTCCGCATCCTCGAGCGATGACGCCCACGGCACTTCGAGGATGGGCACGCCCGCCTTGCGCACCAGCCGCTTGAGATTGGCATGCGCATCGCGGTCGAGGATCACGAGGTCGGGCCGCAGTTCCAGGATCGATTCGACCTTGGCGCGCACCGGCGCGATGGCGCGCGCCCGGTCAGCCAATACGGAGAGGCGCGGATCGTGCGACAGGTAACTCAGGCCGACGAGCTGGCCCGGCGCGGCGAGACGCAGCGCGATCTGGTCGAGGCAGAGGTTGACCGTGACGACACGCTGCGGCGCCTGCGCCCAGGCCGGCGAACCGGCGAGGCAGATAATGGCGACCAGCCAGCGCATCCAACCGGTCATTGCACGACACGCCAGTTCGCGAGTTGTCGCGCCTGCGGCAGCCAGTCGACCAGGACGATCGCCGACTGCGGCGAACTGTGCGAGGACGCGATCCTGCCGCCGACGGCAGCGACCGATTGCGAGCCTCGGAAGTCCATGGAGTCCGCGCCGGTGCGATTGCACACCAGCACCGGTCGCCCGGTCTCCAGCGACGCCCTCTCCCACTCGCCATTGGGGCCATGCTGTCCCGGCGCCCAGGCTGCCGACGAAACCAGCATGTCGACGCTCTGGGCCGCCGTCTCATCGACCAGCCGCTTGGAATACATGTCGGCGCAGATGAACAGACCGGTACGTCCGACTCCGTCGACGCTGACGACCGTGCTGCGATCGCCCGCCGTCGACCATGATTCCGAACCGACCTTGAGCACCATGATCTTGCGATGATGCCCCATCCTCGTGCCGTCGCGCGCGAACAGGATCTGGCTGTTGAACAGCCGCCCATCCGCCTCGGGCGTACCCAGCAGCAGGGACACCGACGCCTGTCGCGCGAGATCGCTCGCCCAGGCGAACAGCGCCGGCTGGTCCCGCGCGATCCAGTCGGTGCCGATGGCGTCGCGAAAGCCGTAGCCGCTCACCACGAGCTCCGGGCTGACGACGAACGTCGCGCCCATCGAGGCGGCGCGGTGCACGGCGTCCTCAACCATGAGCTTGTTGTAAGCGATGTCCCCCGGCAGGGGCGCCAGATGAAGCAGCGCCAGGCTAGTGCTCATGGCATCTCCACCTCGCCCGTCAGGCCAGGGTTATCGCACATGACTGCAAAACTCCGTCATCCCGACCGGAGCCGAGCGTAGCGAGGCGAAGTGGAGGGACCTGTTTTGTTGATGCATCGACAAAACAGGTCCCTCGACTGCGCCGCCCTTCGGGCGGCTCCGCGCGGGATGACGGGAAAATTGGCCATATGCGATAGCCCTGCCCGTCAGACGGGTGGAGGGGGAAGGCCACAGGCGGGATGCCTGACAGTTTCAGATCAGAAATTTTCAAAATCGCCTCTGAAGCTCTCCCCCACCCTACCCTCCCCCGTAAGACGGGGGAGGAGATTGATCGCCTAAAATCGCGCCTTCACACCGAAGAAGGCCTGGAAATACGGCGCCTGGAAGCCCTCCGGTTCCTCGTAGACACGGTTCAGGACGTTTTCGGCGCGGGCAAAGAGCTGGACGGCCGGGATCACGTCGTACTGCGCCGTGAAGCGCAGCAGTGTGTAGGGCGACGGGTTCATAATCGCGCCCGTGGTGGCGTTGAAGTCGGTGCGGTTGCTGACCTGCAGCACGCCTACGCCGAACAGTGTGTTCTCCCACGGCCTTACCTCGGCACGAATGTTGAAGATGTCCTGCGGCCGGCGCACGAGAGGCTGGTTGGCATCGACGTTGCGCGCGATGGTGAACGTGTAGTCGAAGTAGAGATCGAACCACTTCAGTGGGCTGATCTGCACGAAGCTCTCGAAGCCCTCGCTCTGCGCGTTGGCGACGTTCTGCAGCGTCGTGAAGGGCGGCGGGCACTGGATGAGGTTCGAGTAGGTGTTGAAGAAGTAGGTGATGCCCGCCTTGACCTTGCGGTCGAAGATGCCTTGCTCGACGCCGACCTCGTAGCCGCGGCTGTACTCGGGCTGGATGTTGCGGTTGCCGCCGCAGAAAGCGCCGGTGCCGAAGAGCTCGAACAGCGACGGCGCCTTGAACGCTGTGCCATACGACGCTTTCACCTTGGTGTTGGTCGGCGCCCACAGGTAGGACGCACCGGCGCGCCACGTACCGACGCTGCCATAGATGTCGTTGAAGTCGACACGCCCGCCGACATTGAGGTTGAAGCCTTCGAAGGGGTTGAGGCGGAGCTGACCGTAGAGGCCGGTCTGGGACATCGTGCCCCAGGCCAGCGCCGCAAGCGTTCCGGGCGCCACGGAGCTGAGTGTGTTGCTGTAGGCCCACTGCCGGTCGTAGTCGAGGCCGGCGATGACCTCGACCTGGTCGGTGATGGTCACCAGGTTCTTGAAGTCGCCCTGCAGGCGGCGGCCGTTGAACAAGGCATCGACAGTGAACGGGAATGGCACCTGCGGGCTGGCGTAGTCCAGGTCGTGCCGGGTGATCGTGCTGTAGTTGACGCCGACGACGGGCTTCCAGCGACCGTTGAAGTAGTTACCCTCGATCTCGCCGCGCGTGTAGAACTGCGACGTGTAGCCGTTGGCGTTGGGGTCCTCCTGACCGACCTGGTCGTAGTTCAGCTTGGTGTCGATGTAGCGGCCGAACCAGTTGAACTGGGTGTTGTCGTTGATCTCGAAGCCGAGCCGCGCCGCGAAGGTGAGGTTGCGGTAGGGATCGATATCGACATAGCCGCCGTTGGGCGTGAAGCGGGCCGGCACCGGCGTGTCGTTGGGCGTGAACGTGCCGGCGAAGGTGAGGTTGTAGTTGAAGCGCCCCTCGCTGCCGCGAACGTAGGCGCCGCTGTTGCTCCACAGCCGGGTGCCGAGCTCGGTGAAAGCCTGGCCGTTCATCGGTCCCTTGCCGGCCTTGGTGACCATGTTGATGACGCCGCCGATCGCCTGGCTGCCGTACATCGTGCTCATGGGGCCGCGTACGATCTCGATCTTCTCGAGGTTCTCGGTCAGGAAATGCGCGAAGTCGGGAGCGCCGTTGGGAGTCGAAGGATCGTTGACGGTGACGCCGTCGATCAGCACCAGCACGTGGTTGGAATTGGAGCCGCGAACGAACACCGAGGTCTGCGTGCCGGGACCGCCTGACTGCTGCACCGAGATGCCGGGCACCGTCTTCAGCACCTCGCCCGCGGTGCGGAGCTGGCGCCGCTGCATCTCCTCCTGGGGGACGATGGTGTAGCTCGAGGTGACCTTGTCGGGATCGGTCGGGAAGCGATCCGCGGTTACGACCGTGGTCGGCAACGTGCCGGCTGGTTCGGTCTGCGCGAGCGCGGACACAGGTGAAAGAAGCGACAAGACAAGCAGGAATCGACGGAACGGCGTCATCGGACGGTCCTCCAGACAGCAACACGCACAAGGCGCGTCACCGCTCGGATGACCGTCCCGTTGGAACATCCCGTCCACGGAAGAGCGACGCTATCGGCGGCAGGTCTTCTGGCTTGCGGGTCTTAGCTCCTGCCCGCCTTCCCGGACTTGCGTCCAGTGGCCTCATGGGCAGTCGCTCGCCGCTTACAGCTGCGGGTACAGCCGCCGATTGGTCCTTGCGGACGCCACGGCGTTCCCTGTTCGCCTCCGGCTAAGGAGGACCGTCGATGCGGATATTCTTAGCGCGTCGAATCGCGGCGTCAAGAAGTTGCCGCAATCGGCTCCTGTAGCCACTTGCGTTGACGTTGGCCGATGCGGAAGCCAAGCGCATGACGCCGCTCGTCGCTGTCGGCAATCTCGGCCTGTGCCCCGGTAAACGCCGCCTGCTTGCCGGCGACCAAATCGGGATCGCCGAACTGCTGCATCAACGACTGGAAGGCATGATAGCGATCGGCATCGAACGCCGTCGGCTGGCCGTCGGCGCGCAGCAGCGGATGCGCCGGAAACAACGACATGCCGGCGAGCCATCCCTCGGGCACAGGGACCGTCGCGGCATTGAGGCGGCCATGCGCCAGCAGGCGCGGCAGCACGTGCGTGTGCGGGCCCTCGGGTGATTTGCCGTCCGGCGCGGGGATCGGCTGATAGACCTCGATGCGGCCCATGCGGCAGCAGAACACGCGATGCGGGCTGAGTGCCGGCAGCCGATGCACCAGCGCATTGTTCTGCAGCAAGGGAGCGCCGCAGGCGGCGCGCAGCAGCGCGATGGCTTCCGGATCGGCCGAGCGCACGCAGATATCGGCCTGCTCGCCGCCCAGTCCGAGATCGAACAGGATGGCGTCGCGATCCAGCGGTCGCACGGCGTCGCGGTCCGGCCCGAGCTCGGTCACGACGGCGCGGCCGCTCATCGCCGCCCTCTCGCGCGGCAGGCAGAGCGCCACGCCCTGCCCCCAGCTTTCGATGCACGAGCTGATCGTCTCGTAGGCGACGGGCCGCAGTTCCGGCAGCACGTTGAGGCGAATCGCCCCGCGGCTGGTCGAGGCCTCGATCGCCTGCCCGGTCGCGATCTCGACCGGCTCCTCGGGATCGCGATGGAACTCCGCAATTGCGCCGAAGCGGCCGCACGCCCAGGACGCACCGGGATCACGGATATGGTCGACGAGAAGATCACGCAGCATGGACACGCCTTGCCTCACGCCCTAGTCGACGCGTTCGAGGTAGCTCTGGAACACGCCAACATGCACTTGTGCCGGATCGGCGGAATTCGGCCAGAGTTCTTCGGCCCTGAAGCGCACGTCGTAGGTCGGCTCGTCCTCCGCATGGATGCCGTGGGCGTGCGCGTCGGGGAACGGATAGGCCGGAGACTCGGCGACGACGACACCGGTTTTTCCGCGAATGTAGCCGGGCGCGCGGACGTGACCGGTTATGTGCTCGACTTTCACCCTGACCTTGTCGCCAGGCTTGAACCGCTGTCGATCGGAGGCATTGGTGCGACCTGCCGCACTTGGCAGCGAAAGCGGAAACTCACCGCCGGCGCGGCGTTCCAGTTCCTCCTTCGAGATCAGGCCTTTCTCGACGCAAAGGGTCGCGAGACTGGTGAGCGAGCGTTCGTAGTAGCTGGCGGAGAGATAGTGGCGCGGCTCCATGCGCTCGATGGCATGGCGGTACTCGTCCATGTTGAAGACGCCGAGCTTGACCGCCAGGGAGTACAGCGCATTGACGCGCCGCTCCCACGGTTCATGGAAAGTAAGAGCCTTCAGGCTGTGGCGGACGCGGCCGAACCCTTGTCGGCCGCCCATGTCATGAACGCCGTCCATGCGCGTATTCCTTTTCGAGGCGAGCGACGCCGATCATCGAATCCTTGGTGACGATTTCCGCCAGCTTCTCCTCCGGCCAGCCGATGGTCTCTGGAGGCTGCACGGGGAGGACCATGTAGCGGGTGTCGGCCGTGGTGTCCCAGACACGAATGTCGATCGAGGTCGGGAGCTCGAGACCCATTTCCTTCAGGACGGTGCGCGATTGACGCACCACACGCGCCCGATACTCGAGGTCCTTGTACCAGTCCGGCGGCAGACCGATGATGGAGAACGCCGTGCAGGAGCAGAGCGTGCATACGATCACGTTCTGCAGCGTCGGCGTGTTCTCCAGCACGACCAGATGCCTGTGATGCGGCGGCATGGACAGGCCAAGTTCGGCAACCGCGCTGCGCCCGTTGGACAGCAAGCGCAGCTTGAAAGCCGGATCGCACCAGGCCTTGGCGACGACGCGCGCGCCGTTCTGGGGGACCCAATCCTCCTCGACGGTGCGCTTGAAGTCTTCGATGAAGGCTCCCGCCTTCAGGCCGCGTTCCTCCATGGCAGCCTCGATGGCGTCGACGCGCTGTTCCACCGAAGCCGTAACGTTTCGTGTCTGACTGTCGGGCATGCCGGACACTCCCTCCGCAAGATTGCGTGGAGAATGGCGAGGTTCGCCGCCTGCCATCAAGAGAAATGTCCGTTGGCACGGCGGCACGCCGGGCCGCGAGGGCAGGACGGATACGGCGTGCTTTCATGCTCAATCATACCATGCTGCTACCTCGGCGATCACCGACGGTGCCGGCAATGGCGGCATCCAGGAGGCTCCCATGTATACGGCTTTGGTGATCGGCGCGGTCTTCACCATCGTATTGGGTGTGCCTGCCGTCGTGTGGTTGACGAAACTGATACGGCCACCGACACCGGAAGAAGAAAAGATTCACCGCGGGGTCGAGGAAGCGCGCAGGCGGATCGACAAGCTGTTCCACTAGCGTCCCCTTCCTCAGAATTTGACCTGCCCGGACTTCCCGGCCGCGTTCTTGAGGACCAGCGTAACGGCCGCGCCCGCGGGCACCGCGGCCTTCGCCTCGCCTTTCAGGGAACTGTCGCCCGATACCGTGAGCTGGACCGTCTCGCGGCTGCCGCCGGATACGATCAGGACCGAACCAGAAAATCCTTTCGCCGATGCGGGCTTGTTGCTCTCGTCGAAGATGTTGATCGTCACCACGTTGGCCGCGACGAGCAGTTCGGCATGGACGCCGGCGACATCCTGCATCGCCCCGCCGTTCGGTCCTTTCAAGGAGCCGTGGCTGTGCTGCGCGCTCGCCACGCCGGCCCACAGTGCCAGGACGGCGATCATCAGCAACTTCTTCATGTACTCTCTCCTTGTTGATTGGGTCTGTCGCGATGGAACAGCGCGTAGAGCGCCGGCAGGACGAGCAGCGTGAGGATCGTCGACGAGACGATGCCGCCGATGACAACAGTGGCGAGCGGGCGCTGCACCTCGGCGCCGGCACCGGTGGCGACCGCCATGGGCACGAAGCCCAGCGAGGCGACCAATGCCGTCATCAGCACCGGCCGCAAGCGCTTCATGGCGCCTTCGCGCACGGCCACGCCGACAGGCCGGCCCTCGGCGCGCAGGCGCTGGATGAACGAGATGATCACCAGGCCGTTCAGCACGGCCACGCCGCTCAGCGCGATGAAGCCGACGCCGGCGCTGATCGACAGCGGAATGTCGCGCAACGCCAGCGCCGCCACCCCGCCGGTCAGCGCCAGGGGCACGCCGCTGAACACCAAGGCGGCATCGCCGACCGAGCCCAGGCTCACGCACAGCAGCACGAAGATCAGTAGCAGCGCGACCGGCACGACGATCGCCAATCGCTGCGAAGCGGCGACCAGCTGCTCGAACTGGCCGCCCCAGCCGATCCAGTAGCCGGCCGGCAACTTCACCTTGGCGGCGACCTCGCGCTGCACCTCGGCCACGAACGAGCCGAGGTCGCGGTCGCGCACGTTGGCCGTGACCACGACGCGCCGCTTGCCGTTCTCACGGCTGATCTGGTTGGGACCGGGCGCCGTCGCGATCTCGGCCACCGCGGACAGCGGCACGTAGGGCGCCGCCGTGCCGATGCCCGTCTGCACGATGCCGCGCGGCGCGGCGGTCGCCGGCACGGGAATCGGCAACGACCGCAGCGCATCGATATCAATTCGTAAATGCTCGGGGAGGCGCACGACGATGTCGAAACGGCGGTCGCCTTCGAACAGCAGGCCGGCCTCCTTGCCGCCGACCGCGATCTCGACCGCTTCCTGCAGGTCGGCCAGGCTGATGCCGTAGCGTGCCAGGCTGGGGCGATCGGGCTTGACCGTCAGCATGGGCAGGCCGCTCACCTGCTCGGTGCGCACGTCGGCGGCACCGGGCACGGCCTGCACCATCGACTGTACCTTTGCCGCGACCGACAGCAACGTGTCGAGATCGTCGCCGAAGATCTTTACGCCGAGGTCGCTGCGCACACCCGAGACCAGCTCGTTGAAGCGCATCTGGATGGGCTGGGTGAACTCGTAGTTGTTGCCGGGCACTTCGGCCGCGCGTTTCTCGAGGGCAGCCACCAGGTCGGCCTTGGGCCGCTTCGGATCGGGCCATTCGGCCCGGGGCTTCAGCATGATGAAGTTGTCGGCGACGTTGGGCGGCATGGGATCGGTCGCGACCTCGGCCGTGCCGATCTTTGCCACGACCTCCTTGACCTCGGGGAATTCCAGCAACGCCTTCTCCAGCGCCTCCTGCATCTGCACCGACTGGCTGAGGCTGGTGCCGGGGATGCGCATGGCGTGCATGGCGATGTCGCCCTCGTCGAGCGAGGGAATGAACTCGCCGCCCATGCGCGAGGCGGCAACGCCGCTCACGACGATCAGCAAGGCGGCCAGCCCGACCACGACCAGGCGCAGATGGATCGCCTGCTCGAGCACTGGCGCATAAACGCGCGCCGCGCCCCGCATGAACAGGTTCTCCTTCTCCGCGACGCGGCCCGTCACCAGCAGTGCGACGGCAGCCGGCACCAGCGTCATCGAGGCGATCGCCGCACCGGTCAGCGCCAGCAGCACGGTCAGCGCCATCGGCGTGAACATCTTTCCTTCGACGCCGGTCAGGGTGAGGATCGGCAGGTAGACGACGCCGATGATCAAGGTGCCGAACAGGCTCGGCCGGATGACCTCCTGCGCGCCGCCCAGGATCGTGGCGAAGCGCTCGCTGCGCGTCAGCACGCGACCACGACGATGCTGCTCCTCGGCGAGCAGGCGCAGGCAGTTCTCGACCACGATCACGGCGCCGTCGACGATGATGCCGAAGTCGATGGCGCCGAGGCTCATGAGGTTGGCGCTGATCCGGCTCTCGACCATGCCGGTGATGGTGAACAGCATCGACAGTGGGATGACGCAGGCGGTGACGAAGGCGGCACGGAAGTTGCCCAGCACCAGGAACAGCACGACGACGACCAGGATCGCGCCTTCGACTAGGTTCTTCTCGACCGTCCGGATGGTGGCATCGACCAGCCGCGTGCGGTCGTAGATCGCCCGTGCCACGACGCCGTCGGGCAATGACGGCGCGATCTCCTCGAGCCGGGCCGCCACACGCTGCGCCGCCGTCCGGCTGTTGTCGCCGATCAGCAGCATGGTCGTGCCGATCACGGCTTCCTTGCCGTCGAGAGTGGCGGCGCCCGTACGCAGCGCCGTGCCCTCCTTCACCTCGGCGACGTCGCCGATGCGTATCGGGAGCCCACCGCGCGAGCCGACGACGATGTCGCGGATCTCGCCGACATTGCCGACCTGCCCAGGCGTGCGCACCAGGTACTGCTCGCCGTTGCGCTCGACATAGCCCGCGCCGACATTGGCGTTGTGCGACACCAGCGCCGCCATGACGTCGCGGAAGGTGAGCTTGTAGGCGATCAGCCGCGCCGGCTCAGGTAGCACGTGGAACTGCCGCTCGTAGCCGCCGATCGTGTTGACCTCGACGATGCCGGGCACGGTGCGAAGCTGCGGCTTGATGATCCAGTCCTGGATCGTGCGCAGCTCGGTCGTGCTGTAGGGCTCACCCGACGGCGTCTTGGCGCCGGGCTTGGCCTCGACGGCGTACATGTAGATCTCGCCCAGGCCGGTCGAGACCGGACCCATCGAGGTGTGCAGGCCCGGCGGCAACTGGTCCTTGGTCTGCTGGATGCGCTCGTTGACGAGCTGGCGGGCGAAATAGATGTCGGTGCCGTCCTTGAACACCACGGTCACCTGGCTGAGGCCGTAGCGCGACAGCGAGCGCGTGTAGTCGAGCCTGGGCAGGCCGCCCATCGCCGTTTCCATCGGAAAGGTGATGCGCTGCTCGACCTCGAGCGGCGAGTAGCCCGGCGCCACGGTGTTGATCTGCACCTGGACGTTGGTGATGTCGGGCACCGCGTCGATCGGCAGGCGCGTGAAGTTCCAGGCGCCCAGCGCGGCGACCGCAATGGCGGCGACGATGACCAGCCAGCGATTGTGGATCGAGAAGGCGAGGATGCGGTCGATCATGGCTAAGCGTCATCCCGAGCGGAGCCGCCCAAAGGGCGGCGCAGTCGAGGGACCTGTTCTTGTCGACGCATCAACAAAATAGGTCCCTCCACTGCGCCTCGCTCCGCTCGGCTCCGGTCGGGATGACGGGCTGGCTCAATGCTCATGGGACGCTCCGGCCTTGCCGATCTCGGCCTTGATCACGAAGCTGTTCCTCGCGGCATAGACGTCGCCCGGCAGGATGCCGAACCTGACCTCGACCCAGTCGGCATCGCGCTGGCCGAGCTCGACCTCGCGCGCGGCGAAGCTGTCGCCCTCGCGCACGAACACGACCGTCTTGCCCTCCAGCGTCTGGATCGCGCTCGACTTGACGGCGACCTCGACTGGCCGCGCCGACAAGAGCACGCGGCCGTCGACGAACAGGCCGGGCCGCAGCCGGCCGTCGTTGGGCACGACAGCGCGGACGATCGAGGATTGCGTGTCGCTGGCGCCGAGCGGCGAGACGTAGTCGATGCGAGCCGCGATCGTCGGCCCGCCATCCTCGACGTCGATCGCCACGCTGTCGCCCACACGGACACGCGCGAAGTCGCGGCGGTAGACGGCGAGGTCGATCCACATGGTTGAAAGGTCGGCGATGGTGAAGAGCGGCCGCTGCTCGGAGGCGAACTCGCCCAAGGTGCCGTCGCGGTCGATCACCGTGCCGTCGATCGCCGCCTTCAGCTCGTAGGTCGTGAGGCTCTGGTTGCTCTCGACCGTGGCCAGCACTTCGTCCTTCTTCACTTTGTCGCCCAGCCGCTTGCGCATGCTCCGCACGACCCCCGGAAAGCGCGACGTCACCTTCACCAGCGTTTCCTGGTTGGGCTGGATCATGCCGTTGAGGCGGAGCGTCTCGTGCAGGTCACGCTGGCCGGCGGCCAGCAGCTCGATGCCGGCCGCGGCGATCTGGGCTTCGCTCAGCTTCACGCCTTCGTCGTGACCGTGGCCCTTCTCGTCGTGCCCATGGCCCTTGGCGCCGACGGCTCTGGCCGTCGTGCCGAACCTGGGATCGAGCACGTAGTAGGCCGCAGCGCCGACGGCGGCGGCGCAGACCAGCGCGACGACAACGATTTTCAGGACCTTCATCATCGCGCCCTCGCCAAGGTTACCGGGCTGCCGATGAGCCCTTCGATGGTGGCGACGGCGGTATGGAAGCTCGCCAGCGCGTCGTGCTCCATCAGCTCGGCATCGGCGACGGTGCGATAGGCGTCGAGGATTTCCAGCAAGGTGAAACGGCCCTGCCCGTAGCCCGTTTCGATGGTCGCAAGCGCCGACCGTGCGGCCGGCAGCACGGTCCGGCGCAGCAACTCGACCTGCTGCAAAGCGCCATTGGCGCTGTCGTGCGCCTTGCCGACGACGGCAATCAGCGTGAGCCGGTTCTGCGCGCGTTCGGCCTCGGTCCTCTGCGCCGCCTCCTGGGCCTCGCGGATGCCGCCGCGATTGCGATCGAGCACCGGGATCGGCATCGAGGCGCCAAGCCGCAGGGCATTGTCCGAGGTCTGGCCGTAGTAGCGCCACGCCACGCTCGCCGTGACGTCGGGCACGGCCTTCAGGCGCGCCGACAGGAGTTCGGCGTCGCGCCGCGCGCGCACCGCCGTCCAGCGCATGAGCTGCGGATTATCCTCGATCGCCTTGACGGCGGCGTCGAACGGCGCGGGCCGCGATATGCGGCCGAAGTCACCGGATACCGCGGCGAAATCCGGCCGGTCCATGCCCATCAGAGCCGCCAACTCGCGGCGGGCGACGGCCAGCGCCGTGCGCGCGCGCTCCCGCTCGAGCCGCGCCAAGCCCACCGCCGCCTGGGTGCGCGAGGCCTCGGCCGGCGAGGAAGCGCCGGCCTCGACGCGACGCTGCATCTGCGGCACCAGCTTCTCCAGCGCCGCCGCCTGGCGGTCCAGAAGCTGGATGCGGCGCTGCACCGACAGCGCCTCGACGAAGGCGATCGTCGTCTCGGACAGAAGTTCCAGCCGCGCCGCCTCGCGCTCCCAACGTGCGGCGTCGTAGTCGCCCAGGGCCGCCTGCACGCGCGCGTCGCGCTTGCCGCCGAGCTCGATGAGCTGGCTGAGCTGCAGCGTCGTCTCCGCCCCCTGGACGACGCCGCTCTGGCCCGAGGCGAAATTGTCGATCTCGACGCCAAGCGTCGGGTTGGGCAGCGCATTCGCCTGCTCGCGCCGCCCGTCGGCCATGCCGATGGTGCGATCGGCGGCGGCGATGCGCGGATTGGCGTTGGCGGCCCGCTGCAGGGCCTGCGGCAAGGTCAACGGCCCCGCCTTCTGGCCCTGCGCGACGACGGCCGGCGACCACGCGACGACGCACGTCGCGCACAGCGCCCACACGGCACGAAATGTCATTGAAACGACCCTGACGGAGTTCGACAGGCCGTCCCGCACAAGGCGGCACGGCCACGACAAGAACGACTAGGTCAGGGTTTTGGGCGGTGGAGAGGTCGCCGACGGCGAAAACGAGATGAGATCAGGCGAGATGCCCGGCGGCACGACTTGCGCTACCGCGAGTGCAGCGCCGCCTGCCAGGATGGCGGGAAGCGAGACCACCGTACAGATATGGCACTTCTCGGCCGTCACATCGGTGTCGCCGGCTTGATGAGAAGCGTCGGACACTTCAAGGACGATGGGAGACGGCCCGATATCGCGCGCCGAGGCCGCACCGCAGACGTGGAATGTCATGACCGTCGCAACGACGAGAGCGCAGAAAACCCTGAACAGGGCTGAAACGCGCGCACCGACGCCGTCGAAGGAAATGCGGGACCTCACGCGCGCAGTGAACGCGACGCGAAGGGTCCGCGTCAACAGAGTGCGACGGAGCAATCGTCGCACGTGTCGTTATCACATACACCAGTCGTTGCCCTTCCAGATCGGGCGCACCTGTTTGCAGGAGCGTCCAACGGAATCAGTTGCGAACGATTCTCATTTGAATTAACTTGCCGCCGCCCAGGCGATCAGGAAGGGGCGCGCCTTGAAGCAGGACGATGATTGTTTCGAACTCTACGTTTCTCATCGCCGCGCGCTGCTGACCTACGCGAACCGGATCGTCAGGGATCCCGGCCGCGCCGAAGATGTGGTGCAGGAGGCGTTTCTGCGCTTGCGGACGGCGTCGGCGGCGAACCTCCTCGACGAGCCGGTCGCCTACCTCTATCGCATCGTCCGCAACCTCGCTCTCGACTTGCAGCGCCATCTCACCTTCGAGGGGCGCCACGAGGTGGCCGGCGCCGACGAGCTTGCCGCCAAAGTCGCCGAGGCCCTGCCCTCGCCTGAAGCCGCCGCAGCGGCGCGCCAGGAATTCCGCAATCTCCTGAAAGCCATCGACGAGCTGCCATCGCGCACGCGCATCGCCCTGGAGATGCACCGCCTGGGCGGCTTCAAGCTGAGGGAGATTGCCCAGCATCTCGGCATTTCGATATCGACGGCGCAGGCTCTGGTCGCGGAAGGCATTGAATATTGCCAGACCCGCATCTAGGCGATCGTGTGTTGCGGCTGTCGGAAAAACATCCTACTGGCGCGTCAATTCAATAAGGACGGCATTCACCGCCGCGATGGACGGCCCGCTAGGCATAGGCATGACGACACCCACTCCTTCAGATCGTGCGCCCGACAACGGCGGCGATGCCGAACGCCGGCGCGCCGGCAAGGAAGCGTCGATGCTGTTCGTGCTCCTGTCCGAGCGGCCCGATGACCCGGCTCTCAAGGCACGCATCGAGGCGTGGTGCGCCGCAAGCGCCTTGCACAAGGAGGTCTGGGAGCGGACCTGCCGCACCTATCGCATGATGGGCGGCAGCCCGGCTCTGTACGAAGCCGAATGGCGAGCACCGGCCACGCGACGCGAGGCAGCGGCAGCGATCACCCCCGCCCCTCGTCCCCGCCGCGGGCGCCGCCTGCTCGCCGCCGCCACCCTTGCTGTGGCGGCATGCCTGGCGATCGTGGCGGCGCCGGCGGCACTTCTTCGCTTGCAGGCCGACGCGGTGACGGCCACCGCGGAGCTGCGCACGCTCAACCTGGAGGACGGCAGCCAGGTCCGCCTGGCGCCGCGCAGCGCGATCGGCGTCGACTTTTCGCAGAATGAGCGGCGCGTGCGGCTGCTCCAGGGCGAGGCTTTCTTCGACGTCACGCCCGATGCGCGCCGGCCCTTCCGCGTATCGGCCAACGACGTTGTCGCGACCGTCCTCGGAACCGCGTTCGAGGTGGCGATGCAGGACGACGGCGCCGCCGTCGCCGTCCGACATGGCCTGGTGCGGGTCGACGATGAGAAGGCGCAGCAATCGGCGAACTTGCAGGCCGGCGACTGGATACGCGTCAAGACACGCGGCACCGCCGAACGTGGCACACGGGCGCCCGGAGACATCGGCGACTGGATAGGCGGCCAGTTCGTGGCCCGCAACCGGCCGATCGCCGAGATCGTCGACCGGCTGCGCGACTACTATGGTGGCGTGATCATCGTCAGCGATGATGCGTTCGCGCGTCGGCTGGTGAACGGCGTCTACGACCTGCGCGACCCCGACGCCACCTTGCGCAATCTCGCCTCCGCCCACGATGCGGTCGTGCGCCAAGTTTCGCCTTGGATGCTGCTGGTGACGGCGCGCTGATACGACTTTTTGTCGGAAAATCGCAAGCCTCATCCGTCAGTACCTATTGAAAAGCGTGGACGTGCGCGCCGCCGCATCAGCGCCGTCTCGCAGGCCGTGCGAAAATTTGGGGATTCGAATGTCCGGAGAGACAAGCGCCGGCGCGTCGCGCCGTCGAACGACCAACCGTGCGCGAACGCTGCTGGCGGCAGCCCTGCTCGGCGCCTCGTCGCTGCAGGCCGCATGGGCCCAGCCCTACCCGCCTGCCCTTGCCCAGGCCGGAGTCCGGGATTTCAACATCGCCGGCCAGTCGCTGGCCGACGGCCTGATCGAGTTTGCGCGACAGTCCGGCCTACAAGTTTCCGCCGAGACCGGCGTCGTCGGCAACGTCCGGACCGCGGGCGTGCGCGGCCGCATGACGCCCGACCAAGCGCTTGCCGCTCTCTTGTCCGGCACCGGACTGGCCTACCGGCTGAGCGGCACGATGGTGGTGGTGGAGAATGCCAGGACCTCGCCGTCCGACGCCCTGCAGCTCGATCCGGTGCGGGTGCAGGGCTACCCGGTGCCAGCGCAGGCGATGATCGACAACCTGCCGCCGCCTTATGCCGGCGGCCAAGTGGCGACGGGCGGCCAGCTCGGCTTGCTCGGCAACCGCGACGTCATGAACACGCCGTTCAACCAGACGAACTACACCGCGCAGAAGGCGCAGGACCAGCAGGCGAAGACGGTCAGGGACGTACTGGTCGACGATCCCTCCGTCCGCTTCTTCGTCCCCGACGCCAGCACCGGCGCCGACACGATGTTCATTCGCGGCTTCATGGTCCAGAACGCCAGCACGACCTATGGCGGCCTCTACGGAATGCTGCCGAGCGCCACGATCATGGCGGAGCTCGCCGAACGCATCGAGGTCCTGAAGGGCCCCAGCGCCATGCTGAACGGCATGCCGCCGCAGAACTCCATCGGCGGCACCGTCAATGTGGTGCCCAAGCGGGCGCCAGACACCGATCTCACCCAGCTGACGGCGAGCTATGTGTCGGGCGCGCAGTTCGGCGGCCATGCCGATGTCGCCCGTCGGTTCGGCAACGACAAGCAGTTCGGCGTGCGCTTCAACGGCGCCTTCAAGGCCGGCCAGACGGACGTCGAATGGAATTCCGACCAAAGGGCGCTGGCCGTCCTCGGGTTGGATTTTCGCGGCGAGCACGTGCGGCTCGCCGCCGATCTCGGCTATCAGAGCCAGTACATCGGCGGCATGATCCCGTACCTCGGCGTGGCCGACAACGTGCCCATGCCATGGGCGCCCGATGCGCGGAAAAACCAGGGACAGCCTTGGGGTTACCACTCGGACAAGGACCTGTTCGGGGTCTTTCGCGCCGAGATCGATCTGACGGAGCGTGTAACGGCCTACGCCTCGTTCGGCGCCCATGACTATCGCGACCAACAGCTGAATGCCGGTACCGCGATCACAGTCGCCGACGTGAACGGCAACGCGACGTCGACGCCGCTGAACTTCAGCGCCTACAACACGATCCTTGCGGGCCAGGCCGGCGTGCGCGGCCTGGTCGACACCGGCCCGATCGGGCACGAGCTCTCCGTCATTGCCACGACATACGAGCGGACGATCGGCAACGGCCTCGCCAGCCTTCCTGCCGTGTCGACGAACATCTACAGCCCGAACGTCATTGCGCCTCTCAACATGGCGACGCCGGCGGCGGCCAAGGTGAGCACCGCCACGTTCTGGACCCTGGGTGTAGCCGACACTCTTTCCGCCGCCGACAAGCGCATTCAACTGACCGTCGGCGCTCGGCTCCAACAGGTCACCACCGCGAACTTCAACAGGACCACGGGCGTCAGGACGTCGAACTACGACCAGGGCGCTCTCAGCCCTTCCGTGGCGCTGGTGTTCAAGCCTGTGGAGAACGTCACGATCTACGGCAACTGGATCCAGGGGCTGCAGGAAGGCTCGATCGTGGGCTCGCAGTTCGCGAACGCCGGCGAAATCTTTCCGCCGTACAAATCGAACCAGTACGAAGCAGGCATCAAGGCCGACTGGGGCAAGTTCACCACGACGTTCAGCGCCTTCCAGATCTCCCAGCCCAGCATCCTCACCAACGTCACGGCCAACACGCAGTTTCTCGGCGGCGAGCAGCGCAACCAGGGCCTCGAGTTCAATGTCTTCGGCGAGCCGCTGCAGGGCGTGCGACTGTTGGGCGGCATGATGCTGCTGAGCGGCGTGCTGACCAAGACCCAGGGCGGGCTGACCGACGGCTGGATCGCGCCGTTCGCCCCCGCCGTCAATCTCAACCTCGCCGGCGAATGGGACCTGCCCTTCGTGCCCGGCCTGACCCTGAACGGCCGCGTCATCTACACGAGCTCGCAATACATCGACACGACCTGGCCGCGCCGCAGCCTGGCCGACTGGACGCGTTTCGACGTCGGTGTCCGATATGCCTTCGACAATCCCGGCGCCAAGGGCCAGCTTCTGATTGCGCGCTTCAATGTCGAGAATCTGCTGGATGCGGACTACTGGGCGGGCGGGAACGGCACGACGACTCTGACCCTGGGAGCGCCGCGCACGTTCCGCGTCTCGCTGACGGCGAACTTCTAGACCTCTATCGCCGGCGCTGAAGTGGAGCCGACCTTTCGCGCCTCGATGAACTGGCTGCATACCTGGGCCGGTGTCGTTCTGGGCGGGCTGCTGTTCGCGATCTTCTGGATGGGAACGCTGTCGGTCTTCGATCGCGAGATCGACCGCTGGATGATGCCTGCGACACGGCTGGCGCTGCCCGACGCGCCGATCCCACTGGATGCGTTCCGGCCGTACCTGGAGACGGCGACGGTGGCCAAGGCGCGTGCCTGGGCTGTCGTCCCCGCGACGGAACGCGAACCGGTGATTCGCGTCACCTGGCAGGACACTTCGCTTCTGCTCGATCCTTCGACCGGCGCCGTGCTGCCGGATCCCGGGACGTGGGCCGCCACTCGCTTCATCTATCCCTTCCACTACATGCTCCAGATACGGATCGGACGGCTGGGCGCCTGGATCGTGGCCTTCGCCACCATGGCGATGCTGGCGCTCTGCGTCTCGGGCGTGATCATCCACCGCAAGATCTTCGCCGACTTCTTCACGTTCCGGGCCCGAAACCGGCCGCGGCGGGCGCTCCTCGATCTGCACAACGTGACGGGCGTGCTGGCGCTGCCCTTTCATGTCGCCATCACGCTGTCCGGTCTGATCATCTTCTATTCGATCTACTTTTCGGTCGTCTTCCAGATCGCCTACGGCGACAACTGGCGGACGCGCTTCAGGGAGGAGACATCCGGAATCGTGCGCCAGCCGCGATCGGGGCAACCAGGCGCGGTCGGCTCACTCGGCGCCATGGCCGAGGAGGCAAAGCGCCTCTGGGGAGGAGCAGCCGCGCACCTCGTGATCGTCTGGCATCCGGGAGATGCCGCAGGCTACGTCCAGATGCGCCGGTCGAACGACGATGTCGTTTCCTTCCCACCCGGCGAAATCTTTTTCGACTCCGCGACGGGAAAGCTGCTGACCCATCGCGCGCCGCTCCCTGTCGCATCGGCGCAGCACTTCATTGCCGGACTGCACCTCATCCACTTTCGGCACTGGACACTGCGCTGGCTCTACTTCGCCCTCGGGCTGTCGGGCTGCGTCTTGATCGCGACCGGCTACCTCTTCTGGCTGGAGCGGCGGCGCAAGCGGCATGCCGAACTCGGCCTTGCGGGCGTGCCCATCGTCGAGGGCCTGGCCATCGGTTCGGTCAGCGGCATCGTGATCGCCACGCTTTCCTTCTTCGCCGTCAACCGGCTCCTGCCATCCGACACCACGTTCGCCGGATACGACCGCGCCGCGCTCGAGATCTGGACCTTCTATCTCGTGTGGCTGGCGGCCTTCGGCCATGCCTGGTGGCGGCCGCGCCGGGCCTGGATGGAGCAATGCTGGCCCATGGCCGCCTTTGCGGTGACTGCAGTCCTGTTGAATTGGCTGACGACCGGCGATCATTTGCTGCACAGCCTCGCCCACCGCCATCTCTGGGCAGTTGCCGGCATGGATTTGCTGCTCCTGGCCAGCGCTGCCGCCGCGACGCTCACGGCAATCCGCTTGCGGATCCGCTGCTAGCAGTGCTGTCACTTTTTTGCGGTTTTGGCCCCCTATGGCGCGCAAAAAACAAATAAAATTACTCTAGTAAGTTTTCAATGACTGTGGTAAACAGCAACATGATGGCAGTTCAGGACAATGCCTTGGCTACTGCGGCGCCTATCGCAGGCGCCAGCCTGCGGCCCCAGACGCGCGCCGTAGCGCGCGTGGCGATCAGGTCCTGGCGCACTTCCAGCGAGCAGTGCGGCAGCTTGCGGGTCCGCGCATGGGCGTTGAGCGTGTATTCGTAGGAGGCGCGCGCCGAATAAGGCTCGTTGTCACCGACCACCAGCTCGGGATCGCGGCGCAGCTCGGCCAGCAGCGGCTCCGGCAGGCGCGCATCGTCGTTCCACAGCACGCCGACATGCCAGGGACGCTTGAAGCCGCTCATCTGCGGCGTGAAGGAATGCATCACCAGCAAGGCCACCTCGGCGCCATTCGCGGTCATGCGGTCGAGATGGCGATCGACCTCGCGGTGATAGGGCCAGAAGCAGGCCTCGGCCCGCGCATCGATCTGCTCTTTCGTCAGTCCCTTGTTCGCCGGCACGAGGGTGCCGTCGCTGACCTCGGGCGTCGAGCCCTCGCCGCCCGGCCAGCGGTTGCAGTCGATCACCAGGCGCGAATAGCCCGAGGCGACCAGGGGCGCGTCCAGCGCCTCGGCCAGGGCAATCGCGGAATCGAGACCGCCGATGTCCCAGCCGATGTGGCGCGACAGCTCGGCCTCGGTGATCCCGAGATCGCCCAGCGCCTTGGGAACGGCCTTGCTGGCGTGGTCGCACAGCAGCAGCAATGGTGCCCTGCCCTGCTCGTTGTGGACGGAAAACGGCGGCGGATCGCCGGGAACGAGCAGTTGTTGCATCGCGCCCCTATAGTGCGAAGATCGCGCAAATGAAAGATGCTGAAGCCCGTGCGCTGTTGCGCGACCTGTTCGATGCAGCGCTTGCCGCCGCACGCCCCGCGACCTGCCTTGCCCCCTACATCGAGAAGCTGCAGCCGCCGAAAGGCCGCACGATCGTCATCGGCGCCGGCAAGGCGAGTGCCGCCATGGCCAAGGCGGTCGAGGACCAGTGGCCGCATGCGCTCGAAGGCCTGGTGGTGACGCGCTACGGCTACGGCGAGGCCTGCCGCCGGATCGAGATCGTCGAGGCCGCACACCCGGTGCCCGACGAGAAGGGCCGCGCCGCGGCCGGCCGCATCCTCGAGCGGGTCAAGGGCCATACGCCGGACGATCTCGTGCTCTGCCTGATCTCGGGCGGCGCCTCGGCCCTGCTGGCCCTGCCAGCGCCCGGCCTGACCTTGGCCGACAAGCAGGAGGTCAACCGCGCGCTGCTGAAATCGGGCGCCAACATCGTCGAGATGAACACGGTGCGAAAGCACCTCTCGGCCATCAAGGGCGGCCGGCTCGCCATCGCCGCCCAGCCGGCGCGCGTGCTGAGCTGGCTGATCTCCGACGTGCCCAACGATGACCCCGGCGTCATCGGCTCGGGGCCGACCGTGCCCGACCGCACGACCTTCGCCGACGCGCTGGCGGTGCTCTCCAAGTACCGCATCGATGCACCGGCGGCCGTGCGCGCCCATCTCGAGAAGGGCGCAGCGGGCGGCATCGAGGAGACGCCCAAGCCCGGCGATCCGCGCATGGCGCACGTCGAGACCATCGTCGTGGCCACACCGCAGCGCTCGCTCGACGCGGCCGCCGCCGTTGCCCGCAAGCGCGGCGTCGAAGTGATCGTGCTGGGCGACAATCTCGAAGGCGAAGCGAGAGAGCTGGGCGCCGAGCATGCGCAGAAGGCGATCGAGCACGCCAGGCGCGCCAGCAAGCCGACGGTGATCCTGTCCGGCGGCGAAACGACGGTCACGGTGCGCGGCAAAGGCCGTGGCGGCCGCAACGTCGAGTATCTTCTGGGCGAGGCGATCGAAGCCAACGGCGCCCCGGGCATCTGGGGGCTGGCCGCCGACACCGACGGTGTCGACGGCGCCGAGGACATCGCAGGCGGCCTGTTCACGCCCGATTCGCTTGCCCGCGCCCACGCCATGGGCCGTGACCCGAAGGCGATGCTGGACGACAATGACGGGCACAGCTTCTTCGAGATGCTGGGTGACAGCATTGTCACAGGTCCGACCAAGACCAACGTCAACGATTTCAGGGCAACATTGATCGCGCCATGAGCAATCTTTGTTGGGAGCGCGGGCCTCTGGCCCGCATCATGATCATGAGCGGACCGGAGGTCCGCGCTCCCATGAGGCACACATGACTACCTATCCAGGCTCCTGCCACTGCGGCGCGATCAAGATCGCCTACACGACGGACAAGGCGCCCGAGGCGATGCGCGTCGGCCGCTGCGCCTGCTCGTTCTGCCGCCGCCACGGTGCGCGCACCTCGGGCGATCCCGCGGGCTCGGTCGAGTTCCGCGCCGAGCCCGGCAGCCTCAGCCGCTATCGCTTCGGGCTCGGCATCACCGACTATCTGCTGTGCGCCAAGTGCGGCACCTACGTCGGTGCCGTCATGCCCGACGACAATGGCCAAGAAAGCGGCCAGCTCGGCATCGTCAACGTCAACTCGCTCGACATCCGCGACACTTTCGATCCCGCCCCGCCCCTGCACGTCTATGACGGCGAGGACGAGGCGCGCCGGCGGGCCCGGCGGCGAAAGTTCTGGATGAAGACGACAGTGATCGCCTAGGGTCCCGCCATGGCCATTCTCGGAGTGATTGCCGACGACTTCACCGGCGCCACCGACATCGCGGGCATGCTGGTCAAGAACGGCATGCGCACCATCCAGACCATCGGTGTGCCGGCAAAAGGCGCGATTCCCGATGACGTCGACGCCGTCGTGGTGGCGCTGAAGACGCGCTCGATCGCGGCCAAGGATGCCATTGCCCAGTCGCTGGCCGCGCTCGATGCGCTGCAGGCGGCAGGGTGCAAGCGCTTCTTCTTCAAGTACTGCTCGACCTTCGATTCGACCGACGCCGGCAATATCGGCCCCGTCGGCGACGCGCTGCTCGATGCGCTGAACGCCAAGCAGGCGATCTACAATCCGGCCTTCCCGGAGAACGGCCGCACCATTTTCTTCGGCCATCTGTTCGTGGGCGACATCCTGTTGTCCGACTCACACATGCGCCATCACCCGCTGAATCCAATGACGGATTCCAATCTGGTGCTGGTGCTGGCGCGCCAAACGAAGCACAAGGTCGGGCTGGTGCCGCTGAAGCAGGTCCAGGCGGGCTCCGCCGCCCTGCGTGCCGCGCTCGACAAGCTCGCGGCCGACGGCGTGCGCCATGTCGTCGTCGATGCGGTGGCCGACACCGATCTCGGCATCATCGGCGAAGCGGTCGGCGACGACCTTCTGGTCACCGGCGGCTCGGGCGTGGCGCTCGGCCTGCCCGCCGCCTATCGCCGCCGCGGCCTGCTGGCGCACAAGGCCAATGCCGACACCTTGCCCAAGATTGCCGGCGCCTCGGCCGTGCTGGCCGGCTCATGCTCGGCCGCGACCCTGGGACAGATCGCGGCCTTCAAGGGCCCGCATCTGCATCTCGACACCGACGCCATCTGCCGCGGCGAGCCGGTCGGCGATGCGGCCCTCGCCTGGGCCAAGGACAAGATCGGCAACGGGCCGATCCTGCTGTCGGCCAGCGATAGCCCTGAGATGGTGAAGGCGCTGCAGACCAAGTACGGCGTCGAGAAGTCCAGCCAAGCGATCGAGAAGACCATGGCCAGCCTCGCCAAGGGACTGGTCGCAGCCGGCGTCGGCCGGCTGGTCGTGGCAGGCGGCGAGACCTCGGGCGCCGTGGTCGGTGCGCTCGACGTGACGGCGCTGCGCATCGGGCCGGAGATCGATCCCGGCGTGCCGTGGACGGCGTCGGTCGGCGCCAAGCCGCTGCTGCTCGCGCTCAAGTCGGGCAACTTCGGCGCGCCCGACTTCTTCACCAAGGCATTCCAGCGGCTATGAGCACCAAGGAAACCAAGACTCGCGAGGCGATCTGCGCGCTGGGCGCCAAGCTCGCCGCGCGCGGTCTCTGCCCCGGCACATCGGGCAACATCAGCGCGCGCATCGACGATGGCTGGCTGATGACGCCGACCAATTCCTCGCTCGGCGAGCTTTTACCCGGCCAGCTCTCCAAGCTCGACCTTTCAGGCAAGCACGTGGGCGGCGACCCGCCGACCAAGGAGGCGCTGCTGCACCGCTCGGTCTACGACGTGCGGCCCAAGGACGGCGCCATCGTGCACCTGCATTGCACGCACGCGGTGGCGATCTCCTGTCTTGATCCGTCGTGCCATCACAACAAGGAAACCACCCTGCCGCCGATCACGCCCTACTTCGTGATGCGCGTCGGCAAGCTGCCGCTGGTGCCCTACTTCAAGCCGGGCGATCCCAAGCTGGCCGATGCCATCCGCGACTACGCCAAGGGCCATCGCGCCGTCCTGCTGGCCAATCACGGCCCGGTGGTGGCGGGGACTTCCTTGTCGGCCGCCTCGGCCTCGATCGAGGAGCTGGAGGAGACCGCCAAGCTCCACCTGCTGCTGCAGGGGTTCAAGGTACGCCTGCTGTCTGAGGCGCAGGTGCACGAAGTCGAAGAAGCCTTTCCTTCCTGATCGGAACAACAAGCAATGCCCAAGCTCGCCGCCAATCTCTCGTGGATCTACCAGGAAGTGCCGTTCCTGCAGCGCTTCGGCGCCGCCGCCGCACACGGCTTCAAGGCGGTGGAGATCCTGTTTCCCTACGAGGCGCCCGCCGCCGACATCGCGGCCGAACTCAAGAAGCACAAGCTCACGCAGGCGTTGTTCAACCTGCCGGCCGGCGACGCCAGCAAGGGCGAGCGCGGCTTCGCCGCCCTGCCCGGCCGCGAAGCCGACTTTGCCGCCGCCCTCGACAAGGCCTTGGATTACGCCAAGGTCCTGGAGTGCACCACGCTGCACGTCATGTCGGGCATGATCGCGCCCGGCGCCGATGTGAAGGCGATGCACAAGACCTTCATCTCCAACCTGAAGATGGCCTGCGATCGTACCGCCAAGAGCGGCCTCACGCTGGTGCTGGAGCCGATCAACCATCGCGACATTCCGGGCTACTTCACCAACACCACCGCACAGGTCGAGCAGATCATGAGCGAGGTCGGCGCGCCGCATCTCAAGCTGCAGCTCGACCTCTATCACTGCCAGGTCACCGAGGGTGACCTGACCAGGCGCACCGAGCGGCTGTTCCCCATTACCGCGCACGTGCAGATCGCGGGCAATCCCGACCGCAACGAGCCCGACATCGGCGAGGCCAATCACCTCTATCTCCTCGATGTGCTCGATCGGCTGGGCTACCAGGGCTATGTCGGCCTGGAATACAAGCCCAAGACCACGACCGGTGCGGGCCTCGGCTGGGCCGCGAAGTACGGCATCAAGGCATAAGGGTCATGGCCGACAAGAACACTCCCGTCGTCGCTTTCGTCGGCCTGGGCTCGATGGGCCTCGGCATGGCGAAGAACCTGCTGAAGCATGGCCACAAGGTGATCGGCGTCGATCCCAGCGCGCCGGCGCGCGAGGCCTTCGCTGCCGCCGGTGGCACGATCGCGGCGACCCCCGGCGAGGCCGCCGCCGGCGCCGACGCGCTGATCGTGGCGGTGGTCAACGCCCAGCAGGTCGAGACTGTCCTGTTTGGCGAGGGCGGCAGTGTCGCCAAGCTGCGCCAGGGCGGCCTGGTCATGCAATGCGCCACCGTGCCCGCAGGCTTCGCCAAGTCGTTGGGTGAACGTCTCACCAAGTCGGGCCACGAGCTTCTGGACGCGCCGATGTCGGGCGGCCGCGCGCGCGCCGAATCGGGCGAGCTCACCTTCATGGCCTCGGGTTCGGCCAAGGCGTTCGCCTCGGCCGAATCGATCCTGTCGTCGACCTCGGCCAAGGTGTTCCGCCTGGGCGAGGCGCCGGGCATCGGCTCGCTGGTCAAGACCGTGAACCAGCTTCTGGCCGGCGTGCACATTGCGACGGCGGCCGAGGCGATGGCGCTCGCGGCCAAGGCCGGCGCCGATACACGCGCCGTCTACGAGGTAATCTCGGCCAGCGCCGGCAACTCGTGGATGTTCGGCAACCGCGTGCCGCACATGCTGGACGACGACTTCTCGCCGTTGTCGGCGGTGGAGATCTTCGTCAAGGATCTCGGGCTGGTGCTGAACACCGGCCACGAACACCGGTTGCCGCTGCCGATGGCCGCGGCGGCGCACCAGCTCTTCCTCGCTGCCGCCGGCGCGGGCTGGGGGCGGCTCGATGACGCAGCGGTCGTGAAGGTCTACGAGCAGGCCGGCGACTTCAAAGTGTCGTCGCCCAAGAAGTAGACTTACAGGATGTATCGCGACCGCTTCACCAAGATCGTCGCCACCCTCGGTCCCGCGTCGTCGACCCGCGAGCGCCTGCGCGAGCTGTTCGAGGCCGGCGCCGACGTGTTTCGCCTCAACTTCAGCCACGGCACGCAGGACGACCATCGCCAGCGCGTCGACCTGCTGCGGGCGATGGAGAAGGAATACAAGCACCCGATCGCCATCCTGATGGACCTGCAGGGCCCCAAGCTGCGGTTGGGTACCTTCGCCAAGGGGCCAATGGACCTGAAGAAGGGTCAGAAGATCCGCTTCGACATGGAAGAGGCGCCGGGCACGGCGAAGCGCGTGCCCCTGCCCCATCCCGAGATCTTCCGCGCCGCCAAGCCCGACGGCATCCTGCTGATCGACGACGGCAAGGTGCGGCTGCGCATCACGGCGCACGACGAGGCCACCATCGATACCGAGGTCGAGGTGTCGGGCCAGATCAGCGACCGCAAGGGCGTCAACCTGCCCAACCTCGTGATCCCGATGTCGCCGATGACGACCAAGGACCATCGCGACCTCACCTTCGGCCTGTCGCTCGGCGTCGACTGGGTGGCGCTCTCCTTCGTGCAGCACGCCAACGACATCGCCGAGCTGAAGAAGCTGGTGGCCGGCCGCGCCGCCGTCATGGCCAAGCTCGAGAAGCCGCTGGCCATCGACCATCTCGACGAGATCATCGAGCAGAGCGACGGCATCATGGTGGCGCGCGGCGACCTCGGCGTGGAGATGCCGCCCGAGGCCGTGCCGCCATTGCAGAAGCGCATCCTGGCGGCCTGCCGCGTTGCCGGCAGGCCCGCCATCGTCGCCACCCAGATGCTCGATTCGATGGTCCATTCGCCGACGCCGACGCGCGCTGAGGCGTCGGACGTGGCGACCGCGGTCTATGACGGCACCGATGCGGTGATGCTGTCGGCGGAGTCCGCGTCGGGCGACTATCCGGTCGAGGCGGTCACCATGATGGCCCGCATCCTGAAGAGCGTCGAACACGACCCGCTCTATCGCAAGCTGATGGATGCGAGCCGCCGCGAGCCCGAGGCGACGACCGCCGACGCGATCAGCGCCGCCGCGCGCCAGTGCGCGCACACGCTCTCGGCCGCCGCCATCGTCACCTACACCACGACGGGTTCGACGACGTTGCGCGCGGCGCGCGAGCGGCCCGACGTGCGCATCCTCTGCCTGACGCCGGTGCTCGATACGGCGCGACGCATGGCGCTGACCTGGGGCGTGCATCCCATCCAGACCGAAGATGCGCACAACTTCGCCGACATGGTGGCGCGCGCCGTACGCGCCGCCCGCCAGCACAAGATCGCTGCCGCCGGGGAGCGCCTGGTGATCACCGCCGGCGTGCCGTTCGGCACGCCCGGCGCCACCAACATCCTGCGTATCGCCTACGTCTGAAGGCCCGCCCGGCGCTGTTGCCGTTGAGCAACACGAAACGAACGATACGAAGAACGGCGGATCACCTTGGAATCGCCCTAGTGTGACCCTGAAAAGATCGGGGATGGAGGCGAAGTTGCGCTCGTAGAAATTTTCAGAAGCAGCAACGCACAGAGGCGATCGTGAAACGCAAGTCGCGGACCACCGCCCGTCCTTTCCGCCCGGACGCCCTGACCTGGATCGATTTCCTGGTGATGGGAGCCATCGCTCTCACCTTCATCGCCATCGCCAGTACCACCATTAGTCACGCCAAGGCCTCGGACTACAACGATCCTCCGACGTTCTCGGTAGATAGCGGGCGCTCGTCCGCCGCTGCCGACCTGATTAAGGCAAGAATTGGAATCGCGCTGCTGAACCGATAGCTCGTCGGATTGTGGCGACAATGTGCATGTCGCAGCCCTTTCGAGACAGAAACTAGACTAGTGGCGCTGCACAGGGGTTTTGACGAGCTGGCGCGGGGTCGACGAGACTGCCGGCAGTGCTGGCGCCGATGTCCGACCTCGATCAACTCTGGCGCTCCACGGCCCGCCAAAATAGAACCGTAGTTGACTCTATAAAGCACCTAAGTTATATTGGCCGCGCGCCTGCCTCGCGGCGAGCTCTGCTCTATGCATCGTTCATCCGATACCATCACCGGCCGCACGCGCTGCGCGGGCAGGTCAACCTGCTTGTCAGGGCGGCCGAGGCTTGGAGTGCACCCCAAAAGTGAGACAGGTAAAACCCGGACAGTTTCTCAAGAGGAGAGGAACTGATGAAGCGTGCGGTGAATGT